>JAHDBC010000001.1:76188-319689 GCA_020630595.1 Planktomarina sp. | reverse complement strand
AATTTTGGAATGCAACACGAGGGAAAATCATGAAACGCATCCTTCTTGCCTCAGCCTCCATCGTCGCCTTTGCTGGCGCCGCTGCTGCTGACGTAACTTTCTCCGGCGACGCTGAGTTCGGTTATAACGACACAGACAACCCAGATTCCGCAGCTGACGACAAAGGGTTCTACTACTCCTTTGGTCTGGGCGTTGCAGGTTCTATGGAACTGGACAACGGCCTGACAGCCGCAATGTCTGGCGACGTCACAATCGGTGGCGCAGACACATTCGACTCCAACAACGTTGCAGTTGACGACCTGAAAGTATCCTTGTCCTCCGACACAGCATCGCTGACATTCGGCGACACAGCACCAGCTGCTGACGCAATGTGGTCCGGTGTTGGCAACATGGAAGCCGACGGCTTCAACGACGAAGACGATCTGGCCAACGAAGACGGTCAGCTGGTCGGCATGATGGAATTCGGCGGCACCAAAGTCGGCATCTCCACAGCTGTTGTTGATGGCGACATGAAAGGCATGCAACTGGGCGTAACTGGTTCCGCTGGTTCCGTATCCTATGGCGTAGCTTACCAAGACGACGAATGGACAGGCAACGACATCCTGGGCCTGCGCGTTGGCATGTCCTTGGGCGGTGCTGATGTTGCTCTGGGTTATGCAGACAACGGCACACGTGACTCCACAGCTGTTTCCGTATCCTACCCAGTGGGCGACGTAACAGTTGGTGCGTTCTACTCCATGGAATCTGCTGGCGATGACAACTACGGTCTGTCCGTTGCTTATGCTTCTGGCCCACTGTCTGTTGATGCCCTGTTCCACGACGGTCAGGACGAAGACATGCAGCTGAACGTCAAATACGACATGGGTAACGGCCTGACACTGGCTGGTGGTTACCGCGCTGAAGGCTCCAACCAAGCTGACATCGCTTACGTTTCCGCATCCTACGACCTGGGTGGCGGTGCAACTGCACTGTTCTCCTATGTTGACGTATCCCGCGGTTCCGCAGGTACAGCAACTGCAGCCGGCGAATTCGGCCCAGGTGAAGACCTGCGTGAAGGCATGACTGTAGAAGTATCCTTCGCATTCTAATTTGACCCCGGTCATTTAGAACGGAAAGGCAGTCCTTCGGGGCTGCCTTTTCTTTTTGGACGGTTGCTGCGTCTCGGGCTTGGCAGACAAGCGTTGGTTGGGGTACACCCTCGTTAAGATTTTGGGGGGACGACATGAACCGCACGATTATCACTGCAACGCTGTGTTGCGCCATGCTGGCCGGTTGTGGTTCCCTGTCCAGCTTGAACCCGTTTTCCGGGCGTACCGGATCCTCAGAACCTGCAACCGTTCAGGCCACACGCGTCGGCGGTGCAGAAACTGTTGCCGTTAACAAATACATCTGGGCCGCCAGTCTGGACGTTCTGTCCTTTTTGCCCGTGCAATCTGTAGATCCGTTTACTGGCGTCATCGTTACTGGCTTCGGTACACCGCCCGGCGGTGGGACAGCCTATCGGGCGACGGTCCATGTGCGCAGCGCCGCGTTGACCGCGCGGTCGCTTTCACTTGCGCTGAACACACGATCAGGCCCCGCCAGTCAGGCCACGGTCCGCGCCGTTGAAGACGCGATCTTGTCCCGCGCACGCCAACTGCGTGTTGCGGATCAATAGCCCCGGGATTACGTCTGGCCCCGCACGACAAAACATCCTAACACAAACGCCGGGCCGATCCCCGGCGTTTTCAGTTTCAAGAGGCCACCCATGGCACAATACACACCGTCCGAAATCGAAGCCAAATGGCAGGCCGCGTGGAATGCCGCGGACACGTTCAAAGCCAAAGCAACGGCAGACAAGCCGAAATACTATGTGCTGGAAATGTTCCCTTACCCATCTGGGCGCATCCACATGGGACACGTGCGCAACTACACAATGGGCGATGTGATCGCCCGGTATAAAATGTCGACCGGACATAATGTGTTGCACCCGATGGGGTGGGATGCGTTCGGCATGCCCGCAGAAAATGCGGCGATGGCCTCTGGCGGACATCCGAAAGACTGGACCTACACCAATATCGCGACGATGCGCGACCAGATGAAACCGCTGGGGCTTTCAATCGATTGGTCGCGGGAATTTGCGACCTGTGATCCGGAATATTATGGCCAGCAACAGGCCCTGTTTTTGGATATGCTGGATCAGGGTCTGGTATCGCGCAAAAACGCGACCGTGAACTGGGATCCGGTCGATATGACCGTTCTTGCCAACGAACAGGTGATCGATGGCAAGGGCTGGCGGTCTGGTGCTGATGTTGAAAAGCGTGAGCTGACCCAGTGGTTCTTCAATATTTCTTCCATGGGCGAAGAACTGCTGGACGCATTGGATGAATTGGACAATTGGCCGGCAAAAGTCCGGTTGATGCAGGAAAACTGGATTGGCCGGTCCCGCGGATTGGAAATGACGTTTCCAATGACAGCGCCCGTTGGCGATATCGACGGAATTACGGTCTATACGACAAGACCCGACACGTTGGTCGGCGCATCCTTCATTGGCTTGGCCGCAAACCATCCGCTGACGGTGGCATTGGCCGCCGATAATCCCGATCTGGCTGCATTCGTTGACGACTGCAAGAAAATGGACACCACCGAAGCCGCCATGGAAAAGGCGGAAAAGAAGGGGTTTGATACCGGGCTGACTGTGGAAAATCCCTTGGGCGGTGATCCCTTGCCGATCTGGGTCGCGAATTTCGTGCTGATGGATTACGGCACCGGGGCGATCTTTGCGTGCCCCGCGCATGATCAGCGCGATCTGGATTTTGCACGCAAATACGATCTGCCCGTCATCGACACGTTCTTTTCGTTGGAAAACGATGCCGCTGTCACAGACTTTGCGTTCGTGCCGCCCAAAACAGAAAAAGTGCGCTGGGTGAACCAACCCGCAGGCCTGACAGAAGCAACGGGCGAAGAGGCCATCGAAGCAACAATCGACTGGGCCGAAGCCAAGGGTCTGGGCACAGGCAAAGTGCAATTTCGCCTGCGTGATTGGGGATTGTCGCGGCAACGTTATTGGGGTTGCCCAATTCCTGTTGTTCATTGCGACGACTGCGGGGTGGTGCCGGAAAAGAAAGAAAATCTGCCCGTGCGCTTGCCTGACGACGTGTCATTCGACATTCCCGGCAACCCACTGGACCGTCATCCAACCTGGCGCGATACGCCCTGCCCGTCGTGTGGCAAACCGGCACAGCGCGAAACAGACACGATGGACACATTCGTTGATTCCTCATGGTATTTCGCCCGCTTTACATCGCCCCGCGCAGACACCCCGATAGATATGGAAGAAGCATCGTATTGGATGAACGTCGATCAATACATCGGCGGCATCGAACACGCGATTTTGCATCTTTTGTATTCCCGTTTTTTTGCCCGGGCCATGAACGATACGGGCCACCTGCCCGTCAAATCGCGTGAACCGTTCGATGCTCTGTTCACCCAAGGGATGGTGACGCATGCGATTTACCAGACGCCAAACGCAGGCGGACGACCCACGTACCACTATCCCGAAGAGGTGGAGTTGAAAGATGGCAAAGCGTTCCTGAAAGACACAGGGGCAGAGGTTCAGATTGTACCATCTGCCAAGATGTCAAAATCCAAGAACAACGTGGTGGACCCGGTCAACATCATCAGTGCCTTTGGGGCAGACACGGCCCGCTGGTTTGTGTTGTCCGATTCCCCACCTGAACGGGATGTGGAATGGACCGCATCGGGGGCCGAGGCTGCGTATAAACACCTGACCCGCGTATGGAACCTGTGTGACAAGATCAACCAAATGGATCCCGCAGCCAAAGGCGACGGTGATGATGATCTGCTGCGCGAAATGCACAAAGCGATCCGCGACGTGACGAATGGGGTGGAATCCTTTGGCTTTAACGCCGCGATTGCAAAACTGTACGGATTTACCGCGACACTTTCAAAATCCAAGGCATCGCATGCAGCGCAGAAACAGGCGATCATGACGCTTGCACAATTGATGGCGCCCATGACGCCCCATCTGGCCGAAGATATCTGGGCCCATCAGGGCGGCAAAGGTTTGGTGATCGATGCCCCGTGGCCCATCGCAGACGAAGCGATGTTGGTTGAATCCAGCGTGACCTTGCCGATTCAGATCAACGGCAAGCGCCGCGATGAAATCAGCGTGCCTGCGGATTTGCCAAAAGACAAAATCGAAGCAATGGTGTTGCAGCGCGAGGCTGTTGTGAAGGCACTGAACGGCGGCCAGCCCAAAAAACTGATCGTCGTGCCGGGTCGAATTGTGAATGTGGTTGTTTGATAGAAGACTGATCCTTGCCGGGGCATTGGCCCTTGCTGGCTGTGGGTTGACGCCTGTTTATGGCCCCAATGGTGCGGGGTCAGCGCTGCGTGGGAACTTGACCCTTGATCCGCCAACGGATCGGCTGGATTTCGAATTTGTGAAAGCGGTCGACCGGCAGCTGGGTCGGGGCGAAAATGGTGCGCTGCGCCTGACCTATGACATTGCCGTCCAAGAAGAAGGCACCGTGGTTTCGGCGGCGCAAGAAATCAACCGATTGTCGCTTGTTGGCACAGTGACATATTCTGTTTCTAAAGATGTATCGGACGCGGTGCTGACTGGATCGGTGCGCAATTTCACCAACTATTCTGCGACCGGTTCGACGCTGGCGACAGACAGCGCAAAGCGTGATGCCGAAGATCGGCTGATGGTCATTCTTGCGGATCAAATGATTGCGCAATTGTTGTTGGATTTGCCCCGGTGAAACTTTCGGGGGCACAGGCCGCCACCTATGCGGACGCGCCAGACCCATCAAGAACGGGTGTGCTGATCTATGGCATCGACGCGATGCGCGTATCGTTGAAACGTCAGGCCGTTGTGAAATCGCTGGTTGGCCCAGCAGGTGAAGAAGAAATGCGCCTGACCAGAATGCCGGCGTCTGATCTGCGCAAAGACAAGACCGCACTTGTCGATGCGATCAAAGCGGTTGGGTTTTTCCCGGGGCCACGGGCCGTCATCGTGGAAGATGCCAATGATCAAGCCTTTGACGGAATTCTGATCGCACTTGAAGATTGGGTGCCGGGGGACGCGCAGATGATTGTCACCGCAGGACAGCTGCGTCCGACGTCAAAGTTGCGAAAAGCGTTTGAAGCACACGCGAATGCCTTTGCATGGGCGATCTACAACGACCCGCCGTCCCGGTCGGAAGTCCAAGCAACCTTGACCAAAGCCGGGCTGCAAACGCTTGATCCGGATGCAGAAGTCGCACTGTTTGATCTGTCCAAAGACATGGACCCGGGCGACTTTGCCCAATTGATCGAAAAGCTGGCGCTTTACACGCTGGGTGGGGACCAACCCGTCAGCACTGCCGATATTGACGCCGTCGCCCCCCTGTCGGTGGAAGCGGAACTGGACGAAGTGTTGCACATCGTTGCCGAAGCGCGAACCGCTGATTTGGCGCCCGTCCTGTCACGCTTGGCGGCGCAAGGCGCAACGCCGACATCCCTGTGCATTGGGCTGATGCGGCATTTCAAACTGTTGCACAGGGCGGCATCCCATCCCGGGGGATCGTCACAGGGCATCGCTGCGCTGCGCCCACCCGTTTACGGACCCCGCCGTGACCGTCTGCAAAGACAGGCACAAGGATGGGGGCGCGCGCGCCTTGAACAGGCGCTTGGCACTATCTTGGAAACAGACAGGCAATTGCGATCAGCGGGCCAGACCGCACCCCAAATGGCCGTCATGGAACGCGCCTTGATCCGACTTTCAATGATGGGGCGGCGCTGATGTATACGGTCATCGGACAACCCAAAGTGCGCACACTGCGCGTTTTGTGGACTTTGGAAGAACTGGGGCAACCCTACGATCTGATATCAGCTGCGCCGGGTTCGGATTTGGCGAAAACCCACACAGGCACGGGCAAGGTTCCGGCGTTGGTCGAAAATGGCGCGACCTTTACCGACAGCATCGCAATCATGACCTATCTGGCGGACAAGCATGGTGCCCTGACGCACCCGGCTGGAACCAAAGACCGGATGGTGCAGGATGGCCACATGGGATTCTTGCTGGAAGAATTTGATGCTGTGCTTTGGTCAGCTTCGAAACACAGTTTTGTGTATCCAGAACCGCTTCGCGTTCCGGCGGCCAAGGACAGTTTGAAATGGGAATTCACGCGCAGCCTTGCCCGGCTGGAAGATCGATTGGGGGACCAGCCGTTTCTGATGGGTGACACGATGACAATCGCGGACATTGTGGCCGTTCATTGCTTGAACTGGGCATTCGTGGCGAAATTTCCGCCTGCATCCGATGGGTTGAAAGCCTATTCAAAACGATTGCGACATCGGCCCGCCTATCGGGCGGCATTGTCACGGGCGTAGCGAACGGCGTGATCGGCCGCCCATTTCCCTGTCGCGAGGCAGGCCGTGATCAGATACCCGCCGGTCGGTGCATCCCAATCCAGCATTTCACCAGCACAAAATACGCCGGGGCGTGATTTCAGCATCAGACCGTCGTCCACTGCGTCAAAGGCCACACCCCCCGCTGTGGAAATGGCTTCGTCCAGGGGAAAGGGTGCAAGCGGCGGGGCCGGCAATGCCTTGACCAATGCTGCAAGGGCACCCGGGTCAGTGGGCAATGGCCCCCCCCATTCCCGCAGAAGTGCCCGTTTCAAATCCGGCAATTTCAGCGTTTTGCGCAGGTGATTGGACAGGCTGTTCTTACCGCGCGGACGCGCCAGCCGCTGCTTGACCTGTGCCACCGAAAGATCCGGGGTCAAATCGACGAACATCGTGTTGCCGTTCCGCAGTTCGGCAGAAACTGCATAGATTGCGCTGCCTTCCAGTCCACGCGACGACACAATGCATTCACCAACAACGGTTTTGGATCCAGCGGTCAGGCCGACAGGTTTCAATGGCTGGCCAAAGAAGCGCGCCATGTGATCAGACCAAGGGCACCCCACCCCCATGTTCGATGGTTGGAACGGCGCAAGGTGGATGCCGCGCATCCGAAAATCTTCCGCCCATGCACCATCTGATCCCAAACGCGCCCAGCTTGCGCCACCCAGCGCAAGAACCGTCACATCCGCACGAACGGTGCGTTCGCCACCGGGGGTATCGAACCGGTGCACCTGCCCATCTGGCAGGCCGATCCACCGCCAGTTGCGATGGAGCCTGACCCCCAAGCCATCCAACCGGCCCAACCAAGCCCGCAACAGCGGCGACGCTTTCATCGCGGTAGGAAATACCCTGCGGGACGATCCTGTGAAAACCGGCTGGTCCAACCCCGTCGCAAAGGCAACCACGTCATCTGGCCCAAAGTCCCGCACCATCGGATCCAGCTGCGGGCAGCGATAGGTCGCTATGAAATCATCCAGCGGCTGATCCATCGTCAGGTTCAGCCCCGATTTGCCTGCCATCAGAAATTTCCGGGCTGGCGATGGTTTTGCATCTGCCAGATCAACGGAAAATCCTGCCTTCGCCAAAACCTCTGCCGCGATCAAACCAGCAGGCCCGGCCCCCACAACCAAAGCATGCGTCATGAGGTTGGAGGCAATCCCTTGTGATGCACAACGCGCTGCGGGAATGGGATTTCGATGTCATTTTCCTTCAGCACGTTCCAGATGATGAACAAGACGTCGGACGTGAACTTGTTCTTTCCATCATCAATCCCGTTGACCCAGAATTCCAACGCAAATTCGATGCCACTTTCACCAAAGCCACGCAGTTCGCAATCGGGGGGGAAGGGTTTGTCCAAAACCTCCGGATGTTGGGCGACAGCCTTTTCGACCAAGGCAGGAACCTTGTTGATGTCTGTGTCATAACTAACGGCGAACGGCGCTTCGTATCGGTTGGCAGACCCGCTGTCAGAATAATTCACAACGCGCGTTGTGATGAAATCTTCGTTGGGCACAACGATCCAGCGACCATCATAGGTTTCAAGAATCGCCGCCCGCGCAAGCATCTTTACAATTGTCCCGGCTTCGCCCCCGTCAAGTTCCACGTAGTCCCCGACGGTTGCTTGCCCTTCCAGCAACAGGATAACGCCAGAGATGAAGTTGGACGCAATCTTTTGCAGGCCAAACCCAAGGCCCACACCAATGGCGCCCCCCAGAACGGCAAGGGCGGACAGATTGATGCCCATGATGTTCATCACAAGAAGGAAGGCGACGCCAAAGATCGCGATTTCTGCGGCTTTCACGGCAAGCTGCCGCGTGGCTTGTGGCATTTCCTGCTGATCGTTCAGGTATGCGCTGGAACGTGAATTTGACCATGCGCCCAGCCAGAACAGGAACACGGCAACCCCAAAGAATTGATAAAGCCATCCGATGCTGAAACTCAGATTGCCCAGCGGCACTTCTGTCTGCGCCATAAATTCTGTGACTGGCCCCAACAGGCCCACGGCATACAAAAACGCGATTGGGATCAGATACAGACGCCCCAAAAGCCGAAGGATACCCGTGCCCAGGATTTGGGTGACAAATCGATAGACCGCCAGAAACAGAAAGACGCGCTTGCCAAAGCCGACAATCGTCCCCGTGCCCAAAATGGCATTCAGAATGGGTTCGACGGCTGACAGGATTGCAAACGCCAGCAAAGGCGCGACCAGCGGAAGCAACGTCAAAACGAATGCAGCAACAGCCAAAATGGCGTCATGGGTGCCGGGTTTGAACGTCAAAAGTCTGCGAATGCGCGGCACGATCAGCCGAGCCAGCAACAATGCCAGCAGGAAACACCCAATGATCGCAATGGCTTGGCCCCAGGCCTGCGGCGAGGCAAGCCATAAGACCGCCTGATCAAGATAAGGCGTTGCAAATTCACCGAATTGGTCGGTCAAGTTCGATGGATTCATGCCAGTGTCCCCAGTATTTTCACCACTCTAAATTGATGACGTATGGGCGCAACCTGCACGCCACCCGATTGCAGGCGATAATCCGATGATTCTGTCAATTCGGGGCAATTCTCTTGCGACTTGACTGAAATTGATGCGACGGTCTGTCTGTTTTTCAGCACAAGAAAAGAACAAAAGAAAAACATTTGCATTCAACCACGGGTTTAAGATCACAATTTTGCCACGATTGGCAAAAGTTTTGACAGAACAATGATCGGGCCAATACTAACGGCCGGGATTAAATTTATTGTAGAGCCGACAAATAGTTGGTGTCGAAAATTCTTGAGACGAAGGAGTGGCGTCCGTGGTGCAAATCGCAGCTCAATTGGGTGATGTTCTGAACAGTGGCTTGTCAGTCAGCACGCCCAACAATGTAACAGTATATTTTGCGCCTGCCGGGACGACGTGGACAGAATTTGGCGTCACCTACACCAGTCATGGTTGGTCACAAGAAGAAATTGATGCGGCAATGGCCGCCCTGCAGACATTTTCGGATGTCGCAAACCTGACGTTTACGCAAACCACCGACCCCACCGATGCGACTTTCTATTTGGGCACGACTGAAATTGGTGGTGGCGTTTACGGCTATTTCTATTTGCCAAGCGGTGCACCCAACGCGAACTTTGGCGTTTTCGATCCAACGTTGCCATCATGGTCTGATGATTCACTGCTGCCCGGTGGGTTCAGTTATACGCTTCTTCTTCACGAATTCGGCCATGGGCTGGGATTGGAACATCCGCACGAATGGCCCGGTTTTCCTGGTGTGTCGTTTTCCGGCAGCATTGGATCATTTGGCCTGAACCAAGGTGTGTTCACGGTGATGACGTACAACGATGGTTGGGTCACTTCGCCAGACGGACCATTGCCGTCCGGGATTTATGACTACGGATACAGCTACACGCCGATGGCCCTTGATATTGCGGTGCTCCAAGACATTTACGGCGCGAACACAACCCACAACAACGACAATACCGTCTACATGCTGGATACAGCCAATGTATCAGGAACAGGATACGCCGCGATTTGGGACACGGGCGGTATTGATACGATCATCAACACAAGCGCGATTGGCAGTGTCATCGACCTGCGACCAGCTTCCCTGCAAGTGGAAGAAGGCGGCGGTGGTTGGGTATCGTCTGTGGACGGTGTTTTTGGGGGATTCACGGTCGCCGCAGGCAGCGTGATTGAAAATGCAACCGGCGGAAGTGGCGACGACACAATTATCGGCAGCGGAACCAACAACATCCTGTCCGGAAACGCAGGTGACGATATGCTTGTCGATGCCTTGGGCAATGATTTGCTGGATGGCGGGGCCGGCAATGATGTTCTGGTCAACGGCACAGGGGTTTCCGAACTTTATGGTCAGGACGGCGACGATCTTCTTCTGGGCGGCACAAAAAGCGACACCCTGTTTGGTGGCGCGGGGAACGATGCCCTGCGCGGCGATCTTTTGGGCAGCATCGTCGGCAGTGGCGATACCCTGAACGGTGGCACGGGGGATGACATGCTGTCGGGCGGGCTTGGCGCAGACGTTTTCGTGTTCACACCCAATGATGGGTCAGACACCATCGCAACATTTACAACCGGATCTGTTTCAATGGGGCAGGCCTTGCCTGTTATTGCCACAGGCCCGGATTTCGTCGTCGGTCTGGATACGATCCAACTGACAGGGTTCAGCCCTGCGGTTGCCGCTGACCCCATGGCGCATGTGACAGAGGTAAACGGAAACACTGTGTTCAGCGCCGAAGGCACAACAATAACAATTTATCAGGTGACAGGCTTAACAGATGCTGACTTCGACATATTGTAAATCTTCAATCGCCGTCTTGTCTTTGGCAGGTTTGGTGGCGTGCGGCGGTGGCGCAACATCGACTGGAACACAGCAAACCTATGCTGGCTTTGCTGACGTATCAGCCACAACGCCAAGTCCGATCACCGGGCATATTATTGCCACCAATGAAGACACTGGTCAGGACACGGTGGCCGTACAATCGGGCACGCTGGCCCATGACACAGGCGTGTTATCCGTCGCACATACCGGGTACAGTTTTGTCACGCCGTCTGGCGGGTTCACCGCGACCGGGGTGATGTCAGACGGCCAAGGGGCGACAGCCCAAGTGGTGCCGGGATTTGCGAACGGCTACGACTACGTTCTGGTCTACAATGGCGAATACCAAGCGGGGGGCAGCCCCTATGACACGCTTGGCGTGATCGGAATTCCAACACAAGCTTCTGATATGCCAACGGGTCAAACAGCCATATATGTTGGGACTGCGGCATTGGTGGCACAGACACAGAATGGGCTGACGCAAACCTATTCAAATGGCACCACCACATTGACTGTTGATTATGGTCAGGGCACGGCGGTTTTGACGTTGGATGGGTTTCAGGTCACCGACCCAACCGGCACCGTGATCACGGGCACATTCGACACCGTCGTATCCAACGACATCACGATCAATGGCGCGAATATGTCCAGCGGCACACTTGTCTTTTCCGCCAACGGCGCAACCGTGAATGTGACCGGCGCGAACGCCACGAATGCGGTCAGTGGATCGTTTTACGGATTGGACGGCACAATTCCTGATGAAGCAGGGGGCGTTATTCTTGCCACGGGCGACACTGGTCACGTGTCAGGGGTTTTTGTGGCGGACTGATCATAGATCATGGATTTGATGCGCTGGACCGCAGGCTGCCCCGCCGCTTGCGGAACCTGCAACTGATCTGCAACCCATTGGTCAAGTTCTGGCTTTTCTGCGACATGGTTCAGCAGTCCCCACGCCAATGCAGTCTGGGCGGATATCTTTTCGCCCAGACAAAAGAACCCAATCGCGCGGGATGATCCGATGATCTGCGCCATGCGCATCGGATCAGAGGGTTGGGGGTCCACCTTGTTGGCAAGCACCGGATAAAAGAATTTGGCATTCGGCACCGCAACCCGCAGATCACACGCCAGAACCATGCCCATTGCGCCGCCAGCCACCGTTCCGTTCAAATATGCCACGGTCAAACCGGCATGATCGGCGACGGCGCGCGACAAATGTTCCCAAGCCGGGTCCGTGGCCAACCCATCGTTAAGATGATCCAGATCCGCACCCGCGCTGAACACGCGGCCCGCCCCCGTCAAAATCAACACGCTGGACTGGTGCGCGGCCTGAACCGCATCGGTCAGGGCCACCAACATTGACGACGTCAACGCATTCGCGCGGTCCGGGCGGTTTATCGTGATCGTCGTCAGGGTGTCGATCGTCGTTGAGTCCACGTTGGGATGTTCCATCGGCGCCCCCTTGCGCATCGGTTTGCGTTGATTGACACTCGGTGCATTCATGCGACTGTAAGGTCAACCAATTTGAAAGGGCATGTCTTGCGACCATTTAGAACTTTTCTTTCAAGCGCTGCATTTGTTTTGGCGTCCGCACCTGTTCTGGCCGATGTCACACCGGCAGATGTTTGGGAAACCCTGGAAGGTGCACTGAAGTTAAGCGACGCATCAACCGTGACCATCGGTACCGTCACACAGACGCCTTCATTGGTTGCCGTCAAGAACATCGCAATCGTATCCAAAGACGCGACTGGCACCAGCCCACTGGAAGTCCGCGCAAGCATTCCGTCGATTCAGATCAAGGACCGCGGTGATGGCACGTCCGAAGTCATTTATGCTGATGTGATGCCCATTTCGATTGCGTTTGAACCCGGCGAAGTGGCCCATTTAGAGGCCCTGCAGACAAATGTTCGCTATATCGTCAGTGGTGACCCTGACCGTATGAACTTTGCGATGTCCGGTGATCAGATCACGGTGCGTCTGAAAGACATTGAAAGTGCGTCCGTGGATGCATCCATTTCGTTTTCCATGGCATTCGACACCCTGTCTGGCACATCTGTCATCGGAGGGCCTGCCAACCTTTATGAAGATTATGATGGTCGGCTGAATGTTGGTTCGATGACAGTCGACTTCGGTATTGAAGACGCAGCAACAAGCGAAAACGCAGTGGTGTCCGCAACATCGCGGGATCTTGTCTTTGCGGGCAATATTGCGCTGCCCAATGCAGCAGCCTTCGCTTCGGGCGATCCATCTGCCCTTGGTCCGGATAGCAAGATCGACATGGGCTATTCTTTGGGGCCCACTGAAGTGACATTAGATATGACGTCCCCATCGGACGGGTCTGTCAGGGTAGATTACACTGACACGGGATCGTCTTTGGATTTCAAATTGAATGACGGCGCGATGAACTACGGCGCAGGTGTGAACGGGGTCGATCTGTCGTTTTACGCGCCAATGATGCTGCCCTTCCCGGTAGAAGCGACGGCAGATGAACTGTCATCGCGGATTGCGATGCCGATCCTTAAAAATGTTGAAGCACAATATGGTTTGCAAACGACACTGTCCAACGTGACCGTTTCCGATGTGATCTGGAATTTGTTTGATCCAGCGCAAATTCTGCCACGCGATCCTGCAACAATTGATCTGAAACTTTCGGGTCTTGGCAAATGGTATTTCAACATCATGGACCCGGCAGAAACCATGCAGATGGAACAGGCTGGCGCGCCCGGCGAAATCAGTTCGGTGAATATTGATACACTGGCCATCAGTGCCGTGGGGTTGGACGCGACCGGAAATGGTGCGTTCACATTGGACTGGACGGATATGGAAACGTTCCCAGGATCCCCCCGCCCCCAAGGGAATGCAAATCTGCTGGCAGAAGGATTGAATGGCCTGATCGATAACCTGATCGCCATGGGACTTTTGTCACCAGAAGATGCAATGGGCGGACGCATGATGATTGCGATGTTCAGCCAACCCGGCACCGGGCCCGACAGCCTGACATCAAGCCTTGAAATCAATGAACAGGGCCATGTTTTGGTGAACGGCCAACGGATCAGATAACCCAAATCCCTGCCCTGCCGCTTGCGCCGGGCGGGGGTTCGCCCTACGTCGGACCCGTAAAGGGGATGTCGATGCAACCAGACCTGACCACACTGACCCAGCAACTGCTGGACGCGGCACGCAAAGCGGGTGCCGATGGCGCAGATGCGCTGGCCGTAGATGGCACATCACTTTCCATAGATGTACGTGAAGGCAAATTGGAACAGGCCGAACGTTCCGAAGGCACAGACATCGGTCTGCGCGTGTTTGTGGGCCAAAGACAGGCCTGCGTTTCTTCGTCTGATACATCAACTGAAACAATCCGGGATATGGCGGAACGCGCTGTGCTTATGGCGGGCCTTGCCCCGGAAGATCCCTATATCCGGCAAGCGACGGCAGATGAATTTGCAACCAACACGGACTGTGCACCGATCGATATGTTCGATCCGTCTGAAGAACCGTCAGCGGAACACCTGAAAACTTTGGCACTGGAAGCCGAAGCAGCCGCATTTAAGGTGGATGGCGTGTCGCAGGTTTCGGCGTCATCCGCAGGCTATGGGTCCCGCCGCATTCATCTTGCCACATCGAATGGGTTTACGGGCGGTTACAGCCGCACCGACAACGGATTGTCCTGTGTCGCGATATCCGGGTCCGGTCTGGACATGCAACGGGACTATGATGGTGATTTTCGGGTTTACCAAAGCGATATGCGCGCACCACACGACATTGGCACAACTGCCGGATCACGCGCGGTCTCCATGCAGGGGGCAGTCAAACCACCCACTGGGAATTTCCCGGTTGTGTTCGATGAACGAGTGTCGTCATCCCTGATTGGGCATGTGTTGGCAGCTGCAAACGGATCAAACGTGGCGCGTGGATCAACATGGTTGCGCGACAAACTGGGTGAAATGGTTTTGCCGTCCACGATGTCAGTCTGGGAAACCCCACATCGCCCGCGCGCAACCGGAAGCAAACTGTTCGATGCCGAAGGTTTGGCAACTTCAGATCGGGCAATCGTCGAAAATGGCGTGTTGACGGGATGGACCCTTGATCTTGCCACCGCTGCGCAACTGGGCATGACAAGCACCGCAAATGCAAGCCGCGGACCCGCAAGCCCACCATCCCCCAGCAATGGCAATATTGACGTCACGCAAGGCGAACTGGATCAAGCAGCGCTGTTGCGCGATATGGGAACGGGCCTTTTGATCACATCCATGATCGGATCATCTATCAATCCGACAACAGGGGATTATTCCCGTGGGGCATCAGGATTTTGGGTGGAAAACGGCGAAATCAAATACCCGGTTCAGGAATGCACAATTGCAGGCAATTTGCTGGATATGCTGAAAACACTTGTGCCCGCAAATGATGCGCGTGCCCATCTGTCGCGTGTTGTGCCATCTTTGCTGGTCGAAGGATTGACCGTTGCCGGTGCATGATTGGTCGGCAGACCTGCACCTGTTGACGCAGTCTGCCCTGCAAGCGGGGGAAATTGCGTGCCGGCATTTCAAGACAGATGTGACGGTCTGGCATAAACCAATGGATGCGGGTCCAGTCACGGCAGCAGACATCGAAATCGACACGATGTTGCGAGAAACGCTGTGTGGTGCACGACCAGATTATGGTTGGCTGTCCGAAGAAACCGAAGACGATGCGGACCGTTTGACCAGTGACACCGTGTTTATTGTCGATCCGATCGACGGAACCCGCGCCTTTATCGAAGGCAATGCGCATTGGGGCCATTCCCTTGCGATTGCGCATAAGGGGGCCGTTGTCGCGGCGGCCGTTTACCTTCCGGTGTGTGATCTGTTGTTTTCCGCAACCCTTGGCGGTGGCGCATTTCTGGGCGATAGCGCGATCAGCGTGTCAGATCGTGCAGAAGCCAAAGGCGCATGTGTCTTGGCCGCCAAAGCCAATTTCGAAGACCGCTTTTGGCCCGGTGGCTTTCCGGGGATCAAACGCAGCTTCAGATCATCGCTGGCCTATCGATTGTGTCTGGTGGCGGAAGGGTCGTTTGACGGAATGCTGACACTGCGCCCGACTTGGGAATGGGATGTTGCAGCCGGAGCCTTGATCGTTGCAGAGGCTGGCGGGCACGCCACAACACGCACAGCGCAAATCCCACAGTTCAACAGCGAAACGGCGTTGCTGGACGGCATGGTCGCATCCAATCCAACGCTTCACCGTCAATTGATGCAGGGGCTTTGCCCAGCTTGACCTTTGCTTTCAGTGCGGTATCGCTAGGTTTGATCCGCAATCGAAAGGAAAAATCATGACACAACGGCTGCATCTTGTGTTCGGTGGCGAATTGGTCGACCCGACGCAGAACGTCTTTAAAGATGTGGACGACATTCATGTTGTCGGCATTTTTCCTGATTACGACAGCGCATTCAATGCATGGAAAGCAGAGGCCCAGCGTACGGTCGATAACGCACACATGCGCTATTTCATCGCCCATCTCCACCGTTTGCGTGACGAAAAGGCCGCTGCATCTTCAACAGAAGAGCTGGGAAGCTGACCACCGCATTGTCAGGCCGTTCACCGCTGATTTGGGCCCATTGTGGATCAGCCGCCCATTTGGGGGCCTTGTCCGAAATCACGACGCGGCTGTCTTATTTTGAACCGGAACTTGGTGTTGCTTTCAGCGTGGCCGAAGGCACCGCGACCGAAGGTTACGACGCAGAAGCGTTAAGCCATGGCGCGTCAGGAACGTTGGTTGCGGCGCTGGTATCACGGTTGCCGAATGTCTTGATTTGCGCAGGCGTTTTGCCGGACCCGGCGGTGTTGAACATGTGCCACCGCAAGAAGATTCCAGTTGCCCTTGTCGAACCACCCATCGCGCAAATCCAAAAACGCCCATGGCTGTGGCGCAAAACGATCCTTGCCCCTGCGTTGCGGCATGTGGACCGAATTTGGGCCCGCACCGAAGCCGAAGCCAGTCTTTGGCAATCCTTTGGCGGGCGGCCCACGCGAACAGATGCAGGCCCTGCCCTTCGCGAAGGATATGCCGCCCCAATTATCAACGAAGCGGAACGCGCCGATCTATCGCGCCTGATGGCAACGCGCCCCCTTTGGTTTGTGCATCGATTGCCAAAAGAAGAACTGACATGGGTCACCCGCGCCATTCAAACGGCACAGCGCAGTTGGCCAAGACTTGTCACTGCAATCGAACCGGGTATTGACTTACAATCAAAGGTTGTAAACGATGCACTTGAGTCTGCGGGGCTTGTTGTTCACCAGCGGGACCAGAACGAAGACCCCAACGAACAAACGCAAGTCTATATAACAGACGGACCGGAAGAGGCGGGGATTTGGTATCACCTTGCCGCCTTAACCTATTTGGGCGGTACCCTGTCCGGCAAACCATCGGCCAATCCGATGATCGGGGCAAGCGTGGGCAGCGCAATGATACACGGGCCGCGCATTCTGCGGCATCGTTCCGCATTCGAACGCCTGTTCGATGCTGGGGCGACAAAACGGATCGCCCACGGTCATCACCTTGGCGATACGGTGGCAGAACATCTGGCCCCTGATCTGTGTGCGCACCTGGCGCACAGGGGCTGGCACGTGGTTTCTGAAGGCGCAGAAATGAGCAATCTGTTGGTCGAATATGTTGCAGAGCAACTCGGCCTGGATTTGGAGGATTAGAATGCGCACGCCGCAATTCTGGTATCGATCACCCGGTACCCTTTCTACACTTCTGGCCCCATTGGGCTGGCTGTATGCGGCTGCGACGGCAATCCGTGTGCGCAGATCGGCGCAGGGATATCACGCCGCCTGCCCAGTGATCTGTGTTGGCAATCTGAACGCAGGCGGCACTGGGAAAACCCCCACCGTAATCGCCTTGGCCGAACGTTTGCGGTTTCGGCAAAAATCTGTGGTTATTGTGTCCAAAGGATACGGTGCCCAACGCGAAGGCGCATGGTTTGTGAATCCACAAGCCGACACCGCGCATGACGTAGGTGACGAACCCCTGATGATGTCGGCTTTTGCCACCACAGTCGTTTCACCCGATCGATTGGCGGGAATCCAGCTGGCCGAATCCGACGGTGCGCATGTCATTCTGATGGATGACGGGTTTCAGTCGCCAGCAGTGCGAAAAGATCTTGCCTTGGTTGTGGTCGACGCCCTGCAAGGGTTCGGCAATGGAAAATGCATCCCAGCCGGTCCATTGCGGGAACCGGTCGCTGCCGGGTTGCGGCGTGCGGATCTGCTGCTGTCGGTCGGATCAGCAGAACATCAAAACCAGTTCAAAATGCCCGACGATACGCATGTGCCCCGGGTTCAAGGTCAGCTGGTCCCATTGCCGACCGGTATGCCGTGGTCCGGCATACGGGCCATCGCCTTTGCAGGCATTGGTCTGCCGGAAAAATTCTTTCGCACCCTCAGGTCCGCCGGTGTGGTACTAGAAGGGGAACACAGCTTGGGCGATCATGAACCCATCAGCCGTGCCCTGTTTGATCGCCTTTACAGAGAGGCACAGGCCAAAGGCGCCCAGCTGGTCACAACAGAAAAGGACGCGATCAAGCTTCCGCCTGATTTGCGCGCCCTTGTCATGCCATTCCCGGTGCGGTTGGCCATCGAAGACTGGTCAGAAATCGACGCAGCCTTCGATCAGCTTGGACTTTAGATCACAGAAGATCGTCGAGGACCTTCTGGAAATCTTCGTAGGACATGTTCGAATACTTGGTCCCATTGATCAGGAATGTTGGTGTTGATCGAACATCATCTGCTGTCGCATTTTCTTCGTACCATGCCACCAGCGTCTGGGCCTTTTCGGCATCAGTAAAACACGCTTCGACCTGATCAGAGGTCAAACCGGCAGACAACCCAAGACGGCGCAGGTTTCCTGCGATTTCAGCCGGCGATCCTTGTGTCCATGCCTGTTGTTGTTTGTACAGCATATCCGTGATGCCAAAGAAACGTTCTTCCCCACCACAACGGGCAATGATGGATCCCCAAAGCCCAAACCGGTCAAAATAGACTTCGCGGTAAACGAACCGCACCTTGCCGGTATCTATGTAGTTGGCTTTGATGTCATTGAATGGGCCTTCGTGAAACCGACGGCAATGGGGGCATGTGTAGCTGGCGTATTCGATAACAGTGACCGGGGCGTCTTCGGCACCCAATGCCATTTCAACAACCGATGATGTATCAACGTTCGCTGTTTGTGCATGGGCCGCGCCCGGCAGCAAATCAACGGTTGTTTGCTGTGTGGATGGCGCTGTCAGGAAATAGCCGCCAACACCCAGAATGGCGACCACCGCTGAGACTGCCAGAAGTTTCATGTTCATAGTGAATCTCACTTTCCTTGTGAAATGACGTTGGCGCCAAATGATTCCAGCACTTCGCGCAGTGTTTGATCTTTGATGTCCGCGGTTGCAACACGGGCTTTTTCGACGGACGCGTCGCTTACCACAGGTGCGTTTGATTGTTTTTCCCGCGATGATCCGAAACCGGATGGGGCAGTCTGGGTCAGGCGGACCCTTGCGATAGCATTGTAACCATAACAGGCATTGACCTTTTGGCGGATCAGTTCGGTTTGCATTTCCAGCATCGGTGCCTGAGCGCCCGTTGTCAGAACCGTCAACGTTCCCCCCAACCCACCTTTGGCATAGCTGACCTTCACGGGTTCGCAGACCGCTGCGATGTCAGACCCGACAACCGACGACCAACCCGTGATCAATCGGGTGACGGCAAATCCCCGGCTTTCACCGGCCGCACGAATGCGCTGTTCCACAAGACCCGAAGTCTTGCGAAATCCCTTGGATCGACGCGTCATCTTTTTTTGCGGTTCAGCCATGGACACCCCAGCTAACTGTCGCACTATACTAACGCGTTGCATCCCGTGCGCCACACCGATTTCATCGAAAGGCTTAACCATTGCGTGAACAGAACCTGCCCGATGTCCTGTTGGATTGGTATGATCGTCACGCACGTGTGATGCCTTGGCGGGTCTCTCCGTCAGATCGCAAGGCGGGGGTTTCGCCTGATCCATATCGTGTTTGGTTGTCTGAAATCATGCTGCAACAAACCACCGTTGCTGCCGTGAAAGACTATTTCATTGCGTTTACATCCCGTTGGCCAACCGTGGACCACCTTGCCGCCGCTGATGACGACAGCGTAATGGCGGCTTGGGCGGGGCTGGGGTATTACGCCCGTGCGCGGAATTTGTTGAAATGTGCACGAACGATCGTGGCAAACCACGGCGGGGCATTTCCAAACGATCATGCACAGCTTTTGAAACTGCCGGGCATTGGACCGTACACCGCGGGTGCGATCAGCGCGATTGCATTTGATCAGCCGCGTGTCGTGGTCGATGGAAATGTTGAACGTGTGATGGCGCGGTTGTTTGACATTCACACCCCCCTTCCCACATCCAAACCGGAACTGACGCAACGCGCCACTGATCTGACACCAGCACAACGCCCAGGTGATTACGCGCAGGCAGTCATGGATCTGGGTGCCACGATCTGCACGCCACGCAATCCGGCCTGCGGGATTTGCCCATGGCGCGCCCCGTGCCGGGCCCGTGCGCAAGGTACAGCTGCGACCCTGCCGCAGAAACTGCCAAAATCCGCCAAACCAACACGACACGGAACCGCCTTTGTGGCGGTGACACAGGACGGTTCGGTCTTGCTGGAACGCCGCCCAGAAAAGGGTCTTTTGGGTGGCATGATGGGGTTTCCGGGCACGCACTGGACCGTTGAACCACCGTCAGTGGTGCCGCCTTTCCCATCCGATTGGATCAGATCACCGGTGGACGTGCGGCACACGTTCACGCATTTTCATTTGATCTTGTCTGTCATGACCACAACGGTAGACAAAGTGAACACGGAACACTTCACCCCCAAATCCGACTTTCGGCCCGCAGATTTGCCAACAGTGATGCAAAAGGTCTGGAATGCCGCAGCGGATCAGGTGCAGCGCAACCTTTCTTGAACCTGTTTTGTGCGCTAATGTGCGTGCAAAAATCGGGGAACCCCATGGAACGGACCACTTCACTGTCTTGGCAGGCTGCCCTGCCCTTTTGGCTGTCACTCGCGCTGATCCCACTGGCGTGGATCAGTGCTAGTGCAGGGGGGATTTGGGTTTTGTTGCTGCCATTTTCGACGTGGTATCTGTTTTCGATCATCGATCACTTTGTCGGGCTGAACGAAGCCAACGCAGACCCGGAAACGGATCGTTCGCAGTTGCGCTGGTACCGCGCCATCACTTTGATCTGGCCACCGGTACAATTTCTGACCCTGTTTGGGATGATCGCCTATACGGTCAATGCGACACATCTTGGGTTCTGGGAACAAGTCGGCCTGTTTATTGGCGTCGGTGTTGTGACGGGCACAGTCGGCATCAATTATAGCCATGAATTGATGCATCAGAAATCCAAGCTGGAACGATGGTGGGCTGATATTTTGCTGGCCATGGTATTGTATTCACATTTCCGATCCGAACACCTGTTGGTGCATCATCGGTACGTCGGCACGCCAAAAGATCCGGTCACCGCCCGCTTTGGAGAAGGGTTTTACCGCTTTTTCGGTCGGGTCCTGCGCCAATCCTTTGCGTCTGCCATAAAGGCAGAGGCTGGCATGTTGGCCCGCAAGGATTTGCCATGGTGGGATCTGTCAAATCCATTCTGGCGCTATGGTGCGCTGCAACTTGGGTTCGTTGTTCTGGCCGCACTGATTGGGGGCTGGCAAGGGGTCGCGCTGTTCTTGTGGCAGGCATTCGTTGCAATTTGGCAGCTGGAAATCGTGAATTACGTCGAACACTACGGATTGACCCGCAAACATCTGGGAAATGGCAAATACGAACCGGTGCGGCCGCGCCATTCGTGGAATGCCGCCCACCGGGCTTCGAATTGGCTGCTGATCAATCTTCAGCGCCATTCTGATCACCACTACAAGCCCGATCGCCCGTTTCCGCTGCTTCAGAACTATGGCGACACAGATGCGCCCCAACTGCCATACGGTTATCCGGTGATGACGCTGGCAGCCGTATCACCAACGCTGTTTCGCCGCATGATGAACCCGCGTGTTCAGAAGTGGCGCGCGATGTATTATCCGGAAATCACGGATTGGTCCCCGTACAACAAACGCGCCACCCCGATGCCAAGATAAGCACGGCGTCTTTGTGGATTGAAAAATCGCGCAAGGCCTGCAAACATTTTGCCAGTTTGATCTGACTGGATGGGCATGCATGCATTCCGTTTCTTTTGATCCCGCTGGGAATATCCTTTCTTTAACCACCCCTGATGCGACGCTCAGGTTCCATGCGATTTGGTTGCGCGACAACGCGCAAGACGCGGCAACCCGGTCACCGGGAAACGGACAGCGGCTGATCACGCTTGCCGATATTCCAGCCGACACAACAATCCGCAACGCCCGGATTGATGATGCAGGTCAAGTCGCAGTGACGTTTTCCCCAGAAGACAAGACTGTTGAATTTGACCCTGATTGGTTGGTCGCCCACGCCTATGACCAGCCAGCCCGCACCGAACGCGGATGGCTGCAAAAGCCTGCGACAGCATGGGACGCGTCATTGATGCACAACTTGCCTGTGGCGGACTTTGCGACCCTGGAAACCCGGGGGGATGCCTTGCGCAACTGGCTGGGCCACATCATGCGCTATGGTTTTGCAAAGGTGGAAAATGCCCCCGTGGAACCGGGTGGCTTGTTCAAGCTGGTTGATCTTTTCGGCTATGTTCGTGAAACAAACTACGGGCGCCATTTCGAGGTTCGAACCGAAGTGAACCCAACCAATCTGGCCTTCACCGGCGCCGGTCTTCAAGCCCATACCGACAACCCCTACCGCGACCCGGTGCCAACGGTTCAGGTTTTGTATTGCCTTGAAAGCTCTGCGGCTGGGGGCGAAAATATGGTGGTGGATGGATTTGCCGCAGCCTTGAAGCTGCGCAAAGAAAACCATCGGTGGTTTGATCTTCTGGCCGATCACTGCGCCCGGTTTGAATATGCGGGCGAAGCAGGCGTTTGCCTGACATCGCGCCGCCCAATGATTGAACTGGCCCCAGATGGCGCATTGATTGGCGTCCGGTTCAACAATCGTTCCTGTGCGCCAATCGTGGATGTGCCCTTTGACCAAATGGCAGACTATTATGCAGCGTATCGCCGTCTGGGCGAAATCATCGATGACACCAAGATGGAGGTGACGTTTCGTCTGAACCCCGGCGATGCATTTGTGGTCGACAACACCCGCGTTCTGCATGCCCGCAAAGGGTATTCCGGCGAAGGCACACGGTGGTTGCAAGGCTGTTACGCGGATATGGATGCCCTGCGATCCACCCACGACGCAATGCAGAGAACCAGCGGGACAAAGGGTGCACAATGAAACCTGACATCGACAGCCTGACCAAAGACACGATCGTTGCGTTCATCGGATCCATTTTTGATCGACGCGGCGGCGAAGAATATTTGGGCGAACCCGTAACGATGGGCGAACACATGTTGCAAGGTGCCACAATTGCCGAACGCAACGGACAGCCCGAAGACATCATAGTTGCCGCCCTTCTGCATGACATCGGCCATTTCACCAGTGAATTTGGCACCTTCACGATGGATGACACCGCCGATCGCCACCACGAAGATGCGGGTGCAGACGTGCTGGAACGGTTTTTTCCACCAGTTGTCACTGACAGCTGCCGATACCACGTGGCCGCAAAACGCTATCTTTGCGCGACCCGGCCTGACTATTTCGGACGATTGTCAGACGCATCGATCCATTCGCTGAACCTGCAAGGGGGGCCAATGGCAGCGACTGAAGTTGCTGAATTTGAAAAGAACCCGAACCTGCAGAAAATCATTGCGGTACGGTACTTGGACGAAGCTGCAAAAATCGCTGGTATGGAAACGCCCGATTTCTGGCATTTTGCCCCAATGGTTCAGCGGCAGGTCGATCTTCACTGCAGCGAACCCCAAACGGGCCAATGACATAATCGCAATATCGGGATTGCGTTGGTGCCCAGAAGAGGACTCGAACCTCCACGTCCATACGGACACCAGCACCTGAAGCTGGCGCGTCTACCAATTCCGCCATCTGGGCCGACAACGTAGCGCGGTGATTATGCGTGGTCGGTGACGGGGTCAACATGATTCTTGATAATTTTCACGGAAAACGACAGACCGGGAACCCCGCTGTAGGTCTTGCTGTTTTTGTGTGGGAAGGGTAGCCCATAACAAACCGCAACAGGGATAATCCGCATGTCTCAATTGGTCACAATCTATGGCGGGTCCGGCTTTGTCGGGCGCTACATCGCACGGCGCATGGCAAAGGCAGGCTGGCGCGTGCGCGTCGCTGTTCGTCGCCCCAACGAAGCGATGTTTGTGAAACCCTATGGTGTGGTCGGGCAAGTTGAACCGGTTTTGTGTAACATCCGCGATGATGCTTCGGTTCGGCAGGTCATGCAGGGTGCAGATGTTGTTGTGAACTGTGTGGGGATTTTGGCCCCAACGGCGAAAAACACATTTGATGCCGTGCAACACGAAGGCGCAGAACGGATTGCCCGGATTGCGGCGGAACAAGGCGTGGACCGGATGGTCCATATTTCTGCCATCGGCGCCGACATGGATGCCGCATCAGACTATTCCCGCACCAAGGCACTGGGCGAAGAAGGCGTGTTGCAACACATGCCGAACGCTGTGATTTTGCGACCATCCATCATTTTCGGTGACGAAGATGAATTCTTTAACCGCTTCGCGACCATGGCCCGCACATCCCCCGCGATACCCGTGGTTGGCGCAGACACGAAGTTTCAGCCGGTCTATGTGGATGACGTCGCAGCAGCGGCGGAAAAAGCAATCAAAGGCGATGCGGCACCGGGTGTATATGAACTGGGTGGGCCAGATGTGGATACGTTCCGCGAATTGATGCAGCAAATGCTGGATGTGATTCAACGCCGTCGAATGATTGTCGGTCTTCCGATGTTCGTGGGCCGGATCATGGGCTTTGGGTTCGATATGGCCAACAAACTGTCATTGGGCCTGATCCCTGCCGCGATCACACGCGATCAGGTGAAAAACCTTGCCGTGGATAATATCGTCAGCGGCGATCATCCCGGTCTGGCTGATCTCGGAATCAAGCCAACGTCATTGGAAGCCGTCCTGCCGGATTATCTGTGGCGGTTCCGCCCGTCGGGGCAGTATGCAGACATCAAGGCGTCGGCGAAGAACCTAAAATCCTAGGGCCCCGGTGTAGCCGATCACCAACAAGATGATCCCAAACACAACGCGGTAGATGACATAGGGGGTGAAGCTGATGGATTTCAGCAGCTTCATCATTAATGCCAAGGCCGCAAAAGCCGCCAAAAAGCTTAGACCAGCCACGATGCTTGCGTCCCGCAAAGGGACCTGACCGCCGATCAGATCAAGGCTGGACAGGGTTCCGGATGCCAGAATGGTTGGGATCGACATCAGCATGGCGATCCGTGCCGCCTCTGTCCGGGTGAACCCCATGTTCAGTGCACCGGTAATCACGATGCCAGACCGTGACGTGCCCGGAATCAGCGCGATTGCCTGCCAAAGCCCCAGCACAATCGAATCTTTCAAACCCAGCTTTTCCATACCACGCACCTGTGGCGCACGCTGATCGGCCCAATACAGCAGCACCCCGAATATCAGCATTGTCCATCCGATCACCGTGATGGACCGCAGCGCGTCATCCAGTCCGGAAACCTTGAACGCCAAACCCAGCATGATCACAGGCACCGTCGCGATAATCATGCAAAGGGCCAGCCACGCACCTTGGGTATCAACCTTGCGGCGGGCCAATCGTGGCAAGCCCGCCAAAACCAGCTTCACGTCAGACCAGAAATAGGCAACCACCGCACCCAGTGTGCCGACATGCGCCGCGACATCAATCACATTGCCCTGGTCCGGCATCCCGGTCAGTCCAGGCAGCAAGATAAGATGGCCTGAAGATGAAATCGGCAAAAATTCAGTGATTCCCTGAATCAAAGCGATCAGAACAAGATGATAGAGGGCCATTTGCGGTGCCTTTGATCTTTTGGCGCAACATACTGTGCCAGTCAAAGTCATCAAGCGGCCTTATAGGTTCGAATCGGACCTAAAATTCCATCTTCAGCGAGCCCAATGATCAAAAAAAGCTGCTGAAATGAATTATAGGTCAGCAATTATGACTTTTAATTGCCCCACATCCCGGCTAAAGGGGCATTCCGGTCGGAGGAGATGGTGATGGCTGACAATCCAATGCTGAAATTTGTGAAAATTCCACGCGACATGCCTGAAAAACGGGATGCGGGGAATCGGACGCAGGATTTTGGTGAAATCTACGGGGATTTCATCACGGCAAAGGCCGAAGAACAGGCATCGCGCTGTTCCCAATGCGGGGTGCCATACTGCCAATCCCACTGCCCCCTTCACAACAACATCCCCGACTGGTTGCGCCTGACCGCCGAAGGCCGGTTGCAGGAAGCCTATGAAATCAGCCAAGCCACCAACACCTTCCCAGAAATCTGTGGCCGCATCTGCCCACAAGATCGCCTGTGCGAAGGCAATTGCGTGATCGAACAATCCGGCCACGGCACCGTCACCATCGGATCGGTCGAAAAATACATCACAGACACAGCATGGGATCAGGGTTGGGTGAAACCGATCAGCCCATCCGTGGAACGCCCCGAAAGCGTTGGCATCATCGGTGCGGGCCCGGGCGGTCTGGCCGCCGCGGATCATCTGCGCCGCGCCGGTGTGCAGGTCACGGTCTATGACCGCCATGACCGTGCGGGCGGCCTGCTGACCTATGGCATCCCTGGGTTCAAGCTGGAAAAAGACACCGTGATGAAACGGATCGATCAATTGGCCGATGGTGGTGTTGAATTTGTTCAAAACTGCAATGTCGGCGAAGATATCTCATTCGAAGACCTGCGCGCGAAACATGATGCTGTGCTGATTGCCACAGGCGTCTACAAATCGCGTGATCTGGCCGCGCCCGGGTCCGGCGCTGCCGGGATCGTGCGCGCCATTGATTATTTGACCGCGTCCAACAAGGTCGGATTTGGCGATACTGTTGCGGAATATGACGACGGAACACTGAATGCCAAGGACAAGCGCGTGGTCGTCATTGGCGGTGGCGATACGGCGATGGACTGTGTGCGCACGGCTGTGCGTCAGGGTGCGACATCCGTGAAATGCCTGTATCGCCGCGACCGTGCCAATATGCCCGGTTCCCAACGCGAAACAGCCAATGCCGAAGAAGAAGGCGTCGAATTCGTTTGGCTTTCGGCGCCCAAAGGGTTCACGGGGGATGCCGTGTCAGGTGTGATGGTCCAACAAATGCGTCTTGGCCTGCCTGATGCAACGGGCCGGCAGTCACCCGAAGTGATCGAAGGCGCAGATTACGTGGAAGACGCGGATCTGGTGATCAAGGCACTGGGGTTCGAAGCCGAAGATCTGCCCAAACTGTGGGATACCGACGGGTTGGAAGTGACCCGCTGGGGCACCATCCGCGCGGAATTCGAAACGGGCCAAACATCGTTGCCGGGTGTGTTTGCAGTGGGCGACATTGTCCGGGGTGCATCGCTGGTGGTCTGGGCCATTCGCGATGGACGCGACAGCGCAACAGCCATTCTTGAACACCTGAACGCGGCATCCCAAGTCGCCGCCGAATAGATGTCACCCCCTGTACACCCTGTGTACACCCCCTGTCTGCACAGTCCGTGCACCGTCACCTTTGGGCCAACGGAGATACGTCATGATCTATGACCTTTTCAAACCAAGCATCGCCGCGCTGGTCGTGGCCTTGCCCGGCTTTGCGCCAACGTTTGTACAGGCCGGTCAGGTGTCTTTGCCCGCAGGGTGCACTGCATTTGTCACAGTTCAGCAACGCCAATGTCTGGTCACGCATCATTACACCTGTGATGCCGATCCCGCCGGCCACCAATGGCGCGTTGATTTAACGGATCAGGGCGTGACCTATGTGGCCCAGATCGACCGCGAAGCGCAGTGGGTGTATTCACTGGATTTCTTTTCCGGAACCGAAGAACGGCTGACCGAAAACCCCGTTGACCCGGCATCCATGGACGATCTGTTGGCCGGCGAAGTCGATACGTGGGATTTCCAAACAATTCAGGCCGATGGCACGACCACACGGTTTTATGGCTATGACCTGAAAACCGGCACCGCAACGATTGATGGCGTTGATCTTTTGACGACCGAAGCGGAAATCACCGCCGAAACATCCGAAGGTGAGGTTTTGTGGTCCGCCAAAGGATCCCAATACGTTCACGCAGGATGGCGCATGTTCCTGTTTGGCACGGATACATATGTCAGCGCGGATGGCACCGAAACCTTTATCGATCATTCGCCCGTGGATTTCATCTTTCCCGGCGAACCCGGCTTTTTGTCCGAAGACCCCAGCTATGACTGCGAGGTTGTCATGTCATCCTACAGCGGAGACCGCCCATGAAACGCTTTGCCTGTGCCCTGATCTTTGTGCCCGGGATGGCCATGGCGGAATTTACACCGCCAGATGGGTGCGAAGTGACGCTGACCGCACAGGAACGTGGCTGTGCCGTAGATCACGTCGTGATCTGTGAACAGCTTCCCCCCGGCCACCAGTGGCATTTCACCTTGTTCGGCAGCGGAAGCTGGCAGGCGTCATTGATTGATGGCGATACAAACTGGGTGCGCACTTTGGGTGCAGGCGGGTTTGAGCGCAGACTGGACGACAGCAGCCGGGATCCATCTGATTTCGATGCGCTTTTGGCGACGGGTCGCGATGACTATGACTTTGTCACCCGTGACAACAGCGGCACCAAGACCCGCTATATCGGATATGACGCCCTGACAGGTGACAGTGTTGATATTGATGGTCAGACCTTGTTGATCACAGAATTCGACATGCGCATGTTCAATGAAGATGGCACCGAATTGCGCCATGTGACCGGCAACCAATACGCCAGCGAAGTGCTGCGGCGTTATTATGGCGGCACACACACCAACACCGTGGATGGTGATACCTTTGTGACCGAACATGGTCCGGTAGAATTTTTCTACCCCGGCCAGACCGGCTTTTCATCCGACACACCAAAATATGACTGCGACGCGTCAGACGCATCTTTTGATGCCCTGACACTGCCCGCCCCCAACCTGCAGGAGGTTTCCCAATGACCAAATTTGACGCCGCATGGGTACAGGCTGAACAGGCCAAACGCGACTTTATGGCTGAAAACGGGATGTATGCGCACGACGAAGAACATGCGTCCTGCGGGGTTGGTCTGGTCGTTTCCGTCGATGGCAAGAAAAGCCGCAAAGTGGTTGAATCCGGTATCGCGGCCCTGTCCGCCGTGTGGCACCGGGGCGCTGTGGATGCAGACGGCAAAACCGGGGATGGTGCAGGCATTCACATCCAGATCCCTGTCAAATTCTTCTACGATCAGATTGAACGCACGGGTCATGCGCCCAAGATGGACGAACTGATGGCCGTGGGTCAGGTGTTTTTGCCACGCACAGATTTCGGTGCGCAAGAAACCTGCCGGACCATCGTGGAATCCGAAGTGCTGCGCATGGGTTATTATATCTATGGCTGGCGCCATGTGCCGGTGAATGTATCGTGTTTGGGCGACAAGGCGAACGCAACCCGCCCGGAAATCGAACAGATTCTGATTTCCAACACCAAGGGCGTTGATGAAGAAACATTTGAACGCGAACTTTATGTCATCCGTCGTCGGATCGAAAAACAGGCGGCGGCCAACGGCATTCGCGATCTTTATCTTGCGTCATTGTCCTGCCGGTCAATCATCTACAAAGGCATGTTCCTGGCCCAGGACATCGCGGAATTCTATCCTGATTTGCAGGATGATCGGTTTGAATCGGCTTTTGCGCTGTATCACCAACGGTATTCGACCAACACGTTCCCACAGTGGTGGCTGGCGCAACCGTTCCGCATGTTGGCGCACAACGGCGAAATCAACACGCTGAAAGGCAACACCAACTGGATGAAAAGCCATGAAATCCGCATGGCATCTTCGGCGTTTGGGGATATGGCCGAAGACATCAAGCCAATTATTCCGGGCGGATCATCGGATTCCGCGGCATTGGACGCGGTATTCGAAGTGATGGTGCGGTCTGGCCGCAACGCGCCTATGGCAAAAACCTTGCTGGTGCCTGAAAGCTGGTCAAAACAGGCGATCGAACTGCCGCAGTCGTGGCGGGATATGTATTCGTATTGCAATTCTGTCATGGAACCTTGGGATGGTCCTGCCGCCCTTGCCATGACCGACGGCCGCTGGGTCTGCGCGGGTTTGGACCGCAACGGCCTGCGCCCCATGCGGTATGTCGTCACCGGGGACAACCTGCTGATCGCCGGATCCGAAGCGGGCATGGTCCCCGTCGACGAAGCAACCGTCCGCGAAAAAGGCGCGCTTGGCCCCGGGCAATTGTTGGCCGTGGATATGGCCGAAGGGCGTTTGTACCACGACACAGAAATCAAAGATAAATTGGCCGCATCGCAACCGTTTGGCGACTGGGTGGGCAAGATCAACGAATTGGACAGCGCGCTGTCAGCTGTGACCGAACACCCCATGTTCGAAGGCGAAGATCTGCGCAAACGCCAAATCGCCGCCGGTTATTCCATGGAAGAACTGGAACATATTTTGGCCCCCATGGCCGAAGATGGAAAAGAAACGCTTGCCTCCATGGGGGATGACACGCCGTCGGCAGTGCTGTCGAACCAGTATCGCCCGCTGTCGCATTTTTTCCGCCAGAACTTTTCGCAGGTCACAAACCCGCCAATCGACAGCCTGCGGGAATATCGGGTGATGTCGTTGAAAACGCGGTTCGGAAACCTGAAAAACGTGTTGGATGAATCGTCGGCGCAGACCGAAATTCTGGTGCTGGATTCCCCGTTCGTGGGCAATGCACAGTTCGAAGAACTGACAAAGAACTTCAACGCGCCGATGGTCGAAATCGATTGTACCTTCGCAACAGACGCAGGTCAGGGTGGCCTGAACGACGCTTTGGCCCGCATCCGGTCCGAAGCCGAAGATGCCGTGCGATCAGGTGCGGGGCACATCGTTCTGACCGATCAGCACAGCACGCCGGACAAGGTCGCGATGCCGATGATCCTTGCCACGTCTGCGGTCCATTCATGGCTGACCCGCCACGGTCTGCGGACATTCTGTTCGTTGAACGTGCGGTCTGCCGAATGTATTGACCCCCACTATTTCGCCGTGCTGATCGGCTGCGGTGCGACCGTGGTCAACGCATACCTTGCCGAAGATTCCCTGAACGATCGGATCAACCGTGGTCTTCTGGATGGCACCTTGACCGAAGCTGTGACCCGCTATCGCAACGCGATTGATCAGGGCCTGCTGAAAATCATGGCAAAGATGGGAATTTCGGTCATTTCGTCCTATCGCGGTGGTCTGAATTTCGAAGCCGTTGGTCTGTCGCGCGCCATGTGTGCGGAATACTTCCCCGGCATGACATCCCGCATTTCAGGGATCGGCACGTCCGGCATTCAGCGCAAGGCCGAAAAAATTCACGCGCAGGCCTATGCATCGGGCACGGATGTGCTGCCCATTGGCGGGTTCTACAAATCGCGCCGTCAGGGCGAAAAACACGCATGGGAAGCCCAGACCATGCACATGCTGCAGGCGGCCTGTAACCGCGGCAGTTTTGAAATGTGGAAACAGTATTCTGCAAAGCTGCAGGCGAACCCACCAATCCATTTGCGCGATCTGATGGATTTCAAACCTTTGGGTGCGCCGATTTCCGTGGACGAAGTCGAAAGCATCACGTCGATCCGCAAACGGTTCGTAACACCGGGCATGTCACTGGGCGCGCTGTCCCCCGAAGCGCACAAAACGCTGAATGTTGCGATGAACCGCATCGGCGCCAAATCTGATTCCGGTGAAGGCGGCGAAGACCCAGCGCATTTCGTGCCAGAACCCAATGGCGACAACCCATCTGCCAAGATCAAGCAAGTGGCATCGGGCCGCTTTGGCGTTACAGCCGAATACCTGAACCATTGCGAAGAATTGGAAATCAAGGTTGCCCAAGGTGCCAAGCCCGGCGAAGGCGGCCAGTTGCCCGGCATGAAGGTGACGGACCTGATCGCGCGGCTGCGCCATTCGACCAAAGGTGTGACACTGATTTCCCCCCCACCGCACCACGACATCTATTCCATCGAAGATTTGGCCCAGCTGATCTATGATCTGAAACAGATCAATCCGCGCTGCAAGGTGACGGTGAAACTGGTCGCCGCATCCGGCGTTGGCACGATTGCGGCAGGGGTGGCAAAGGCCGAAGCGGACGTGATCCTGATTTCTGGTCACAATGGCGGAACGGGCGCATCACCGGCGACATCCATCAAATTCGCGGGTCTGCCATGGGAAATGGGCCTGACCGAAGCACACCAAGTGCTGGCCATGAACAACCTGCGTGAACGGGTCACCCTGCGGACCGATGGTGGTTTGCGCACGGGCCGTGATATCGTGATGGCAGCGATGCTGGGGGCCGAAGAATACGGCATCGGCACCGCTGCGTTGATCGCGATGGGCTGTATCATGGTGCGACAGTGCCAATCAAACACCTGCCCCGTGGGGGTCTGCACCCAAGACGAAGCGTTGCGCGGCAAGTTTACTGGCAACGCGGACAAGGTTGTGAACCTGATCACATTCTATGCGCAGGAAGTGCGCGAAATCCTCGCCTCGCTCGGTGCACGTTCGGTGGAAGAGGTGATTGGCCGCGCAGATTTGTTGTCTCAGGTCAGCCGTGGGTCCGCCCATCTGGATGATCTGGATTTGAACCCGCTGTTGATCACGGTCGATGGCGCGGATCAGATTGTGTATGATCGTCACAAACCACGCAATCCGGTGCCTGATACACTGGATGCCCAAATCGTGCGGGATGCCGCCCGGTTCTTGGAAGACGGGGAAAAAATGCAGCTGCAATATGCAGTGCAAAACACATCCCGGTCCATCGGAACGCGCACATCTTCGCACATCGTAACCAAATTTGGCATGCGCAACAGTCTGCAAAACGACCACCTGACGGTGAAATTGCAAGGGTCCGCGGGTCAGGCCCTTGGCGCGTTTGCGGCACCTGGCCTGAAACTGGAAGTGTCTGGCGATGCGAACGATTACGTGGGCAAGGGTCTGTCTGGCGGCACCGTTGTGGTGCGCCCAGCGCAGGTCAGCCCACTGGTGGCCAAAGACAACACGATCATCGGAAACACGGTCCTGTACGGGGCAACCGATGGATATCTGTTTGCCGCAGGTCGCGCCGGGGAACGGTTCGCGGTTCGCAATTCCGGGGCCAAAGTCGTCATCGAAGGCTGCGGGTCGAATGGGTGTGAATACATGACCGGCGGGGTGGCTGTGATCCTTGGATCAATCGGTGCCAACTTTGGCGCAGGTATGACCGGTGGTATGGCGTATCTGTACGATCCAGATGGATTGACGGCGGATATGATGAACATGGAAACGCTGGTGACCGGCCCTGTGGTCACAGACCATTGGGAACGCGAACTGCGCGGTCTGATTGAACGCCACGTTGCCGAAACCGGATCCATCCATGGGGCTGATCTGTTGCAACACTGGGACACCGAACGCGATAACTTCGTTCAAGTTTGCCCAAAAGAAATGTTGGACAAGCTGCCTGCGCCGCTGGGAATCGAAGACACCGCAATTCCGGCCGAATAGGGTCTAATACAGGGGGTTTCGGCCCCCTGTTTCTTTGAAAATGGCCTGAAAATCGTTTGACGCGCACGTCAGCCATGTGTTCAAACTGCGCGCATGGCCCGCAAAACGAACTTCCGGCCACAAGGGCAGCCCGGGGTGATCCGGCGTGTGTGGCGGTGGATCCGCCGCTGGGTTTTGCGTATTATTCTGCTTTTCATCGTGGTCACGGCACTTTGGGTATTGGCCTACAAATGGATCAACCCACCAACCACGATTTACATGCAGCAGGAATCAGCGCGGCAGGACGGCATCAAATATGAATGGGTTGATCTGGATCAGATTGCCCCCGTTATGGTTCGATCCGTGGTTGCGGCCGAAGATGCCGATTATTGCCTGCATTGGGGTCTTGATTCAGCCGCCATTCAAACCGCCCTGTCCGAAGGTGCCGTGCGCGGTGGTTCAACCATCAGTCAGCAAACCGTCAAAAACGCGTTTCTGTGGCAGGGCCGCAATTGGATCCGCAAGGGTCTTGAAGCCATCGTCACGCCGTTTGCCGATTGGGTCTGGGGCAAACAGCGGATGATCGAAATCTATCTGAATGTCATTGAATTCGACACGGGTGTTTTCGGGATACAGGCCGCTGCGCAACATCATTTCGGCGTCGACGCGGCCCAATTGAACCGTGTGCAGGCCGCCCGTCTGGCCGCCGTTTTGCCCGATCCGAAAGACTACAGCGCCGTCAATCCATCGAATTTCCTGAAACGCCGGGCATCCGGGATTGTCGCTGGCGCGGATATGATCCGCCGGGATGGGCGGTCCGCGTGTTTTGAAGATTGATCGCCCGCGCCGCATGGGGCATTACAGCTAAAACAACGCAGTATCCCCCATGGCCACCCTGTATCACGTCCCTTTGTCCCCCTTTTGTCGCAAAGTCCGGCTGAGCCTTGCGGAAAAAAAGATCGAAGTTCAGCTGGTCGATGAACGCTATTGGGAAAAAGATCCGGACTTCCTGCGCCGAAATCCGGCGGGCAAAGTGCCGGTGTTGAAGATCGATAACAAAACCCTGTCGGAAAGTTCGGCGATTTGCGAATATCTGGAAGATCGTTACCCGACCCCATCGCTGATGCCCAAAGGCCCCGGCCAAAGGTTCGAAGTGCGTCGACTGGTCGCTTGGTTCGATGACAAATTCCACCACGAAGTCACCAAGAACCTGCTGTATGAACGGGTCAATCGCAAGATCGAAGGATCAGGATATCCTGTCGCCGCCAACGTGAAATCGGGGGCCAAGGCGATCAAGTATCACCTGGATTATATGTCGTGGCTTTTGGACAACCGTCGTTGGCTGGCTGGGGACAGCATGACACTTGCCGATTTTGCCGCCGCCGCACATTTGTCGTCGCTGGATTACATCCGTGATGTGGACTGGAACCGCGCCCCGGCCGTGAAAGATTGGTACGCCAAGATCAAATCCCGCCCGGCATTCAGGTCCATTCTGGCAGATCATGTGCCCGGCTTCCCGCCACCCCGGCACTACGCAAACCTTGATTTCTGATTTTGCACAGTCCCTGAAATCGCAGGCTTTGGCCGAAGGGTTTTCGGACGCGCGGATCACACACCCTGATCAGATCCCGCATGTGCCGCACCATCTGGAACGGTTCATTGCGCAGGGTCATCACGGCCAGATGGCATGGATGGAAGACCGCCTGTCATGGCGCGCCGACCCACGTGTGCTGTGGCCCGATGTGCGGTCGATCCTGATGGTGGCAGAACTGTACACCCCTGACCATGATCCACTGGAAAATCTGAAACACCCGGAAACCGGCAACATCAGTGTCTATGCAAGGGCCAAGGATTATCACGATCTGGTCAAAAAGCGGCTGAAACGGTTGGCACGCTGGACCGTGGCGGAAACAGGATGCGCGCTGAAGGTTTTTGTAGATACGGCCCCAGTTGCCGAAAAACCGCTGGCACAGGCCGCTGGTTTGGGGTGGCAAGGCAAACATACAAATCTGGTCAGCCGGGATCTGGGAAACTGGTTCTTTCTGGGGGCGATTTTCCTGAACATCGATTTGCCCAAAGATGATGGTGAAACGGACCATTGCGGGTCTTGCCGCAAGTGTCTGGATATTTGCCCCACAGATGCGTTTCCGGCCCCTTATCAGTTGGATGCGCGGCGCTGCATTTCCTATCTGACAATCGAACACAAAGGGCCCGTGGACCCTGCCCTGCGCCCTGCGATGGGCAACCACATTTACGGATGCGATGACTGTTTGGCAGTATGCCCGTGGAACAAATTCGCGAAACAGGCAACGGAACTGCGTTATGCCGCGCGGGATGATCTGTCAGCGCCCGCGTTGGGTGATCTGGTCACACTGGATGATGCGGCGTTTCGTGCCAAATTTTCAGGGTCCCCGATCAAACGCATCGGGCGTGATCGGTTTGTCCGCAATGTCTTGTATGCAATCGGCAACAGCGGCGCCCCCGCACTTTTGCCAAAGGCGCAGACCTTGGTCGATGACCCTGATCCGTCTGTGGCAGATGCCGCCCGTTGGGCCATTACCCGCCTGACGCAGGAACAGAAAACGTAAGGTTGGCCCACATGCTGTGCCAGACTGCGCCGGATGCATCGCTGCCGTCGCGTTCTTCCAAAACAACGTGGTCCACCATGTAATCGTGGCCTGGCTGTATGGGGATCTGCGCCATCCCGTTTTCATCTGTCGCGTACAACATCACCTGAACCGCTGCATCTGCGTCGCGGGCATAGACTTCGACCTGTCCACCCACGACGGGCGCATCCTGATACCAAACCTGAACCGGCATCGATCCGGTTGTTTGGGTGTATGGGTTAGCCAGTGCGACAATTTCCACATCGAACCCCAGCCGTTGGTCCTGGCCTGCGCCTGTGCCCACGGCCACCAACGATTTGGCATACCGCCGATACGTTTCGACAAAGCCGGTTTCCGGCAAACCCCGCGCAGCGTGACGGTCCAATGCGCCTTCGAAATTCTTGTGTTCAACGAAATTCACAAACTTTGCCCAATCCCGGTAAGTCAGCCGATCATCACGGGTTTCATGGGCCAGAACCACCAATCCGTCCTGCGCAGGCGTCAGGGACATCGCAGGCCGATCCCCCAGCGTTCCATCGTAATCGGCCACCGCCCCGGACTGAACTGTCAGGGTTTGGGTTGTTCGGTGGGACGTCCAGGAATAGGTGACGCCCTTGAAATCCTGCCCGATGCGAAAATGTGCCTCAATTTTACTGTTGGGGTCGACTTGATAAGTTAACGGTGCGATCCAGAATTCATGGGACAGCGATACCGTTGGAATCGCGCACAACAAGGAAAAGAAAAAGGGCCGCACCATGGGTTTCACTTTCGTTCAGCAGTCTTTAGCAAGGGTCGCCCGATGGGCCACATTGTCAACCCTTGCGCTGTTCACCATTCTGTTGGCAGGTCCGTTGTCCGCCCACAGCACACGGGAAGCGATTGCCGACCTGACTGTGGACGGCGACCGGTTGATGGTCGAAATCTATGCCACTTGGGAACCATACGTGGTCGGGATGGATCTGGATGGTTTGCTGGACACCAACGACAGTCCGCTTGTGGCGGAATATGATGATTTGCGCGCAAAACCTGACGCCGCGCTGGCCGCTGAAATTCAATCCAACTGGGATCGAATTGCCGCCGGTTTCCGCCTGACCGGTGCGGGTCCGCTGGAACTGGACCGGATCGAAGTTGACCCCGAACCGGACCTAACCCTGCCACGGGATGCGCGCGTGTATGCATCCGCCCCGCTAAATGGCGATGGCAGCGCGATCAGCTTTGGCTGGGTTCCGCAATATGGCCCACTTATCCTGCGCACAACCATCGGCGATGAAACCTATGCCGCATTGTTAGAGGGCGGCGAAATTTCCGCGCCGATTGAACTGGCAACCGGTGTCGAAGAAACCACGGGCCAGATGTTCGTGCGGTTCGTGATCGAAGGATATGAACACATCATTCCAAAAGGTCTGGACCATATTCTGTTTGTTTTGGGCCTGTTCTTTTTTGCCCTGCGGTGGCGCCCAATTCTGGCACAGGTCACCGTGTTTACGCTGGCCCACACCGTAACCTTTGGGCTTGCCGCATCACAGGTCGTCAAAATTCCCGAAGATTCGATGTGGCTGGTGGAATCCCTGATTGCGCTGTCCATCTGTTTTGTTGCTGTTGAAAACCTGCTGCGACCCAAACTGGGATGGTGGCGTATACTGGTGGTGTTCGTCTTTGGATTGCTGCACGGGTTGGGGTTTGCCAGCGTGTTTGGCGATCTGGATCTAAGCCCGGCATTCTTCCTGATATCGCTTGTTGCCTTTAACATTGGGGTCGAAGTGGGCCAATTGGCTGTCATCCTTGCTGCGTTTGTGCTGATGGTCATCGCGGCGTTTGTTGCTGATCGCACCAACCTGCCAAACGAAGAAACCCCGGCAGGGTCATTGGTTGTCACCCACCGGGCCGTCAGCAATGTGGGCAGCATCATCATCGCGCTGATTGGGCTGTATTGGTTCGTCGAACGGATCGGGTTGCTTTAGTCCCGCAACCGCATTTTCTGGACCCCGTCTGTGAAATTGGCGGGGTCCAGATACGCTTTGAACCGCGCGTCTATTTCTGGCCATTCATGGTCAAGGATCGAAAACCAAGCGGTGTCGCGGTTTCGGCCTTTGTAATGTGTGGCCTGCCGGAATGTCCCTTCATAGGTGAAACCCAGCCGTTCAGCCGCGGCCCGCGATGGGGCATTCAGCGCATCACATTTCCATTCATAGCGTCTGTAGCCCAGATCACTGAAGGCATGGTTCATCATCAAATACATCGTTTCGGTCGAAGCCACACTGCGCCGCATGCGCGGTGACATCCCGATCCATCCAACTTCGATGGATGCATCTTTCGGGCTGATCCGCAGATAAGATGCAAAGCCCAGCGCGCGTTCGCGGTGATCCCAGACGGTGAAAAACCAAGGATCGTCGGCCATGCAGAACGTATCGATAAAGGTTTCGAATTTGGCCGGGCTGTCGGGGCGGTCTATGGGCAAATATGTCCACAGCGTCCCCGTCGGATCTTCGGCGAATGCATCGTGCAGATGTGGCGCGTCGGAACGTTTTGTTTTGCGCAGTTGGACGTGCTGACCTGTCAGGATCTGAACGCTGGGCGCAGCGCGCACTTGCGTGTTTGTGACCAGATGGCCAATCGGGTGCCCGTGTTCATTTGTGTGGGTCATCAAAAATTCCGATCTCAATCCTTTGTCGTATTTTCATATTCTACCAACGGTCGCATAGTCCCATTTGACTATCGCAATGGGGCCAAAGACATGTATTGTCGCCGCAATTGTTAGGGAATTCATTGATGCGTGCTTTTATCGTTTCGATTCTGGGTGTTTTGTTGGTGCTGGGCGCGCCGTTGCACGCAGAAACACCCGTGGATTTGCGGGCGGCACAGACCGCATTGGCGCAGGGCCAGTATGATCAGGCCCGTGCAAATGCCCTTGCCATTCAGAACCAACACCCGGTGGATGCGGCCCTGATTTATGCCAAGGCATCCCTGGAACTGGGGCTGCTGGATGATGCTGAACGCGCCGCAAACGAAGCCATACGGCTTGCCCCTGCGCTGGCGGACCCCCGCGTCATGAAAGGGTTGATCCGATTGCGCAAAGGCCAGCCCCGGCGTGCGCTGTTTCATTTGCGCCGCGGGCTGGATCTAAGCCGTATCGATCTTGAACGGACACGAATCCGCCAGATATTACGCAACACTCAAGCGCAATTGCGGCTGCAATTTTTTGGCGGCGTTGGGCTGGCACCGTCGTCGAATGTGGCAAAGGTCACATCCGAAACGGAATTTGATCCAACGTCATTGGCGGGTGGAAACCTGAACGGCGCTTTTAATCCCGGCATTTCTGCCGAAAGCGGTGTTGGTGCGCAATTCTGGTTTGGGGCAAATTACCGTCTTTATTCCGGGCCTGCGGGCGGATTGAATGTTGTCGCACGGCTTGGCCAGTCAGATTATCAAGGATCAGAATTCGACAACCGGCAGCTAACCACTGCGTTGACGTGGACGTTGCCCAATGCGCGGCAAACAGCACAGACGCAGATTGGCCTGCAATCGGGGCGGTTTATGCACGAAACCTCTGACGATTACAGGTTTTTGGGAATTTCAATTGATCACCGAATTCCCTTGGGCGCATCTACGCTGCGCACCGCGCAGCAGACGTTGGCGTTTTCATACAAACGGTTGGGATATCGTTATGATGTCGCCGGGCTGCATTTCGATCAGAACACGTATGGGCTGGGCTATGCGCGGCAAACATCGCCCCGCACGCGTTGGTCTGTTGATCTGACGGTTCAGGATCGTCAAGCGATCAGTGCGTCGATTGCCAATGAACAAGTCGGGCTGACTGTCGGAACCCGGCGCGCAATTGGAACATCCGGATGGGTGACAGATATTTCAGCAAGCCTGCGCTATGCGCGGTGGGACGGGCTTGAATTCGGATTTGCGGAAAAACGCTGGGAACGGGATTTGGGTCTTTCGGTCGGATTTGAAAATCCCAACATCAGCTATTTCGGTTTTACACCCAGTGTGCGTTTTTCGGCGCTGGAAAGAACATCGAACCAGAACATCCGTGAATTTGACAGCCAAGATATCTTTATCGGGTTTCAGAATGCGTTTTAGGACGGCGTGATTTCACCGGCGTCGATCTGGCGCTGGCGTTCAGCAAATCTACTGCGGTCATCATCTGAATATTCGTCTGCACACTGGTGACACTGAACACCCTTGCGGTATTCCGGGCGATTTTTGTCCGCTTCCGTGATCGGCCGGCGGCAGGCAAAACATTGATCATAGGATCCTTCTACAAGGCCGTGCCCAACCGACACACGATTGTCGAACACGAAACATTCACCTTCCCAGGTACTGTCTTCTTGGGGCACGTCTTCCAGATATTTCAGGATCCCACCTTTCAGATGGTAAACATCTTCGACGCCCTGCCCGATCAGAAAATTGGTCGATTTTTCACACCGAATCCCGCCCGTGCAAAACATCGCGATCTTTTTGTTGTGAAAGCGATCTTTGTTGTCTTCCCACCATTGCGGAAAATCGCGGAATGTTTTGGTTTGCGGATCAATGGCGCCTTCAAATGTGCCAATGCCCACTTCGTAATCATTGCGGGTGTCGATCACTGCCACATCTGGCGATTGGATCAGCGCATTCCAATCGGCGGGGTCAACATAGTGCCCGGTGCCCGCGCGCGGATCGACGTTGGGCTGCCCCATCGTCACAATTTCTTTCTTCAGCCGAACCTTCATCCGTTTGAACGGCATGGCGTCGGCTGTGCTTTCCTTGTGTTCAAATCCCGCGCACCCCGGCAGTGCATCAATGTGGGACCACAAACGTTCGATCCCGGCCCGTGGACCCGCGACCGTGCCGTTGATCCCTTCGTGCGCCAAAAGGATCGTGCCCTTGATCCCTTCGTGTTCGCACAATGACAGCAGCGGCCCCTGCAGGGCTGCGGGATCATCAAAAGGCGTAAAGTGATACAGGGCGGAAACGGTAATCATGCGCTGCCTTTAGCGGAAATGGCCGCACCCCTGCAAGCTGGACGCAACAATCCCCTGCGCCCGCGCAAACACGAAAACCAACGGGAAGTTCCGCCAAATGCTTAACAAAATGTTGTGATGTGGATTTCCCAAAAATTGCGGTTTTTTGGGGAACGCAAGCCGCCCGTCCCCGTTGTGTCGATGTGAAACGGGCAGGGTCATCCTGCCGGTCAAGAAAAGGAAGATGTTATGACAAATCTGACAAAACTCGCCCTTGCAACAACAACTGCAATGACACTGGCAACAGCCTCTGCTGCCGTGACAGACGCAACCGTGAAAAACGCATTTGTCTTGGATTCCAACGAAACCATCGTTGAAAATGCAATGCTGGTGCGTAACCTGACCACATTGGTTTCCGCCATTGAAACAGCTGGTTTGGCCCCTGCGCTGATGGGCGAAGGTCCGTTTACCGTGTTTGCGCCGATCAACTCTGCCTTTGGTGATCTGGGCGAAGACGAAGTGAATGCGCTGCTGTTGCCCGAAAACCGCGAACAGCTGGTGAATGTGCTGCAGATGCACGTTGTTCCAGGTGAAATCATGTCGTCCGATCTGGACACGCTGTTCCGTATTGATGGTGATCTGGCTGAAACAGAAATCCCAGCCGACCTTTACGAACTGAACATGGGCGCAAACGATGACCGTGTCGTCGAACTGCAGACATTGGGCAGCCTGCCGATCACAATTTCATCGTCCGCCGGTGACTATTACATCGAAACCAACGCGTCCGGTCTGGCCGAAGTGATCGTGGCCGACATTCCGACGTCAAACGGTGTGATCCACATCATTGACGGTGTGATCGTCCAATAAGACAATCATCTTCCAAAAAAGGGGCCCCGTGCATCGCGCGGGGCCTTTTCCTTTGTCCGGGTCAGTTCTAACACTTGCATGTACGAAACCGGAGGACACCATGAACGCCTTGCTTGTTATCGATGTTCAAAATGATTTCTGTCCGGGTGGTGCGCTGGCCGTCGAAAACGGTGATGCGATTGTGCCCGGAATCAACGCCGCCATGGCGGATCATGACGCCGTTGTCTTGACGCAAGACTGGCACCCCGCCGGGCATTCTTCATTTGCGTCGACCCATGGCGCGGATGTCATGTCCGTCACTGATATGCCCTATGGTCCACAGGTTTTGTGGCCGGATCACTGTGTCATTGGCAGCCATGGCGCGGCGTTTCACGCAGACCTGCGGACAGACGCTGATCTGATCATCCGCAAAGGGTTCCGCCCTGCGATCGACAGCTATTCCGCGTTTTTCGAAAACGACAAGACAACCCCCACCGGATTGGAAGGATATCTGCGCACACGGGGCATAAAGGATCTGACGTTGGTTGGGTTGGCCACGGATTTTTGCGTCAACTATTCTGCGGTCGATGCGGCCAAGCTGGGGTTCAACGTGACCGTGAACCTGACACTGTGCCGCGGCATTGACCTGAACGGTTCGATGGATGCTGCGCTGCAGGGCATGAAAGACGCGGGTGTTGAACTTGCCTGACGCTGCAAATACCCAAAGCCGCGCTGCGCTTTGGGTTTCGGCCATCGCGTTTGTCGTATCGATTTTGTCGTTCCTTGCCGCAACGGCACAGGCTTGGTTCATGTATGAACACAACCGGGTGTCTGTCTTGCCCAAATTGGATTGGCGCGTGGTCTACGCCGATGCGGCTGGCCCCCGGTTTGATGTGGTGCTGATCAATGCGGGACTGGGCCCGGCCAAGGTTTCGGATCTGAAAATCAGCGTCGACGGGGCGATTTATGGAATGGCGGATGGCACGGCCTGCGATCAGATCGACACGCTGTTGGGTGTGACGCCACAACACGGCGATCAGTCCGATTGTTTTTCCATCGATCAGGAAGATTGGACCTATGTGCGCCCCAATGAAAGGCTGGTTCTGTACACAACGGGGCCGGGCAAAACATTGAACACAGATGCCTTCCCAACCATCGGTGTTTCAGCCCAATCTTGCAGCCTGTATAACCAGTGCGAGGATCTTTGACCCATGGCGAAATCTATCAAAGACCGTCTGGCCCGTGCCAAGGTGACACCGAAGAATACGGATGTGGTCCGGGGCAAGACGCTGCTGGATGCATGGGTTGATGCCCAACCAGATGTCGCGGCCAAGGATCTGGCAAATGGCGATGCCGCGCGGCAGGTTGGGCATATTGCCATGGCGACGCGCGGCCTGCCCGGTGGCCTTGCCTGCAAGGAAGGCTGCGCGTTTTGCTGCATCCTGTCTGGCGAAGATGGCGGTTTGATCACTGATATCGAAGCGCGCGGATTGCACACCGCCCTTGCCCCCTTGGCCGGTGAACCCGATGGCAGCGCATGGCACCCAGATGCCTGCCCATCCCTGGACCCAGATACACGCATGTGCCGCGCCTATGACGCCCGCCCGATGATATGCCGCAGCTATATCAGCCCCGATGCCGACGCCTGCGAAGAGATCAGCAAGGGCAACGCGGTCCCCGGCCCCGGCGTCGTTCCCGCGTATACTGATTACCTGACAGCGCACGCCTTTGCCCGGGCGGCCCTTGGGCCCAGCAATGTACCCACATACAGCTTGAAAGCCGTTGCCGCCGGTGCGGTTGCGGGCAGGCCCATGGCCGAAACGCTTGACGCGGCCCGCCACAAACCCAAAGAATTGGAAGCCGAACGCAAACGCGTCAGCCGCGGCTAACAGCGGCATCTGAAAGGGAACAAAATGGTCGACATCGCCACCCGCGTCTGGAACCACAAATGGAAGATAGACCCCATTGTTCGGTCGTTGATTGATACGGACTTTTACAAACTGTTGATGTGCCAGTCTGTATTTCGCAACAAACCGAACACACAGGTGACGTTTTCCCTGATCAATCGATCCAAGGATGTGCCACTGGCCGATCTGATCGACGAAGGTGAGCTGCGCGAACAATTGGATCACATCCGCAGCTTGTCCCTGTCACGCGGGGAAAGCACGTGGATGCGGGGCAACACCTTCTATGGCAAGCGTCAGATGTTCAGCCCTGAATTCATGGATTGGTTCGAAGGTCTGCGCCTGCCCGACTACCATCTGGAAAAGCGGAATGGGCAATACGAACTGACCTTTGCCGGGTCCTGGCCCGAAGTGATGTTGTGGGAAATTCCGGCATTGTCCGTGCTGATGGAACTGCGGTCCCGGGCGGTGCTGAAACAGATGGGACGGTTCGAACTTCAGGTCCTGTACGCCCGCGCGATGACCAAACTGTGGGAAAAAATCGAAGCCCTGAAAGACGTGGATGGATTGCGGTTGGCCGATTTCGGCACCCGACGCCGGCACAGCTTTCTGTGGCAAGATTGGTGTGTGCAGGCCATGAACGAAGGCTTGGGCGATTGTTTTGTCGGCACGTCCAACTGCCTGATCGCCAAGAACCGCGATCTTGAGGCGATTGGCACAAACGCCCATGAATTGCCCATGGTGTATTCCGCACTGGCCGATACAGATGCGGCACTGAAACAGGCCCCGTATGATGTGCTGTCCGACTGGCACGAAGAACACGACGGTAACCTGCGCATTATTTTGCCCGATACCTATGGCACCAAGGGTTTTCTGGCGGATGCGCCGGATTGGCTGGCCGGTTGGACAGGGATCAGGATCGACAGCGGCGACCCAGCAACAGGTGCGGAAACCGCAATCGATTGGTGGACATCCCGCGGCGAAGACCCAACCCAAAAACTGGTCATTTTTTCAGACGGTCTGGATGTTGATAAGATCATCGCCCTGCATGGTCAGTTCGCCGGCCGCGTCAGGCCATCGTTTGGCTGGGGCACATTGATGACCAATGACTTCCGCGGATTGGTCGACGGCGATGCCTTGGCACCATTCAGCTTGGTCTGCAAAGCGGTAGAAGCGGACGGCCGCGCGACGGTCAAATTGTCTGACAACCCGAACAAGGCCATGGGCCCGGCGGCTGAGGTCGCCCGGTACAAACGGGTGTTCGGGGTTGGGGATCAGGCCAAGCAAGATGTGCTGGTGTAGGGCATGCTGCCCTACATCATCTATTTCGACTATATTGGCGTGGCTTTGTTCGCCGCCACAGGCGCATTAAGCGCGTCGCGCCAACAGCTTGATCTGATGGGGTTCTTCTTTTTGGCGACCCTGACCGGCATTGGCGGCGGGACGATCCGTGATCTGATCCTTGATGTGCCTGTGTTTTGGATCGCCAATCAGACGTATTTTGTCGTGTGTCTTGCCACGGCGCTGTTGGTTTATTTCACCGCGCATCTGATCGAATCCCGATATCGCATTCTTCTGTGGCTCGATGCCGTGGCCTTGGCCGTTTATGGGGTATTTGGTGCGTTCAAAAGCCTGAACATCACCGACGCGCCGTTTATTGCAATCTTCATGGGTGTGGTCACAGGAACAGTCGGTGGCATCCTGCGCGACGTTCTGACCGACCAACCCAATGCGGTCACACGCAAGGAAATCTATATCACCGCCGCGCTGGTGGGGGCCGCCGTTTATGTTGGGCTGGTCTGGGTCGGGTTGCCACGCTTTGAAAGCGCCGCGATCGGGGCAGTCTGTGCCTTTGCGGTTCGGGCTGGCACAATTATCTTTGGTTGGACGTTGCCGCCCTATCGGGGACGACCGGGGCGCGACATTTAACCCATCAATCGATCCGGCCCCGCAACCGCTTGACCTCGCCCCTTTGTTTTTTCGCATCCAGTCTGCGCCGTTGCGACCCCAAGGTCGGTTTGGTTGGCACGCGCCGCTTTGGCCGTTCGCAGGCTTTCAAGATCAGGGCCTTCAACCGATCCCGGGCGATGTCCCGGTTGCGGGCTTGCGAACGCGTTTCCTCCACCCGTAGCAAAACGGCGCCGTCCAATGTCCATTTCTGACCGGCAAGGCGTTTCAGCCGTGCTTTGACATAGGGCGGCAGGTTGGGGCTGCGGGCGGCTTCGAAACGCAGTTCCACCGCTGATGACGTTTTGTTCACATGTTGCCCGCCCGGCCCTTGGGACCGGGTGAACTGTTCGGACAGTTCCCAATCCTGAATCGTGATATCATCATTGATGCGAAGCATTTTAGGTGGGCCTTGTTGGCGAAGCGGTGGGACGCGCCCACCCTACGGAAGTTAGATCATTGGGTAAGACATAATCACAACAATCAAACTGAAAAGGGCCACCGCAGCGCGATGACCCTTCGAAAGTGTGGGAGGCAGGTCGATTAGGACACTACATCCAAGCTTGGTTTTCACCCGGAAAGGGTTGCCTTACAGGGCGGTCTCCAAACCTGTTACGACCTTCTTCTCCAATACCTTTCTTGACACTGGATCACCTCCTTTCAGTTGTTGATAACACCTTCAGCTTGCCACAGCCGAATCAGAAGTCAACGATTTTATGCAGGCTGGGCCCGCGCGGTCAGAACCCGGAATGGGATCAACGCGACCAGCGCAATCGCCAGTTTCACACCCCAATCAGCGACCGCCAATGTGACCCACAGCGGGGCCAATGGTCCTGTCAGCAGGAACGGAACGGAGTCCAATGCCCAAGACACTTCGCCATCGGCAGCCGCGCCAAAGCTGATGAACCCTGCGAACGCAATGGTAAAGAACAGCGCTGTGTCTACGGCAGACCCGATGATGGTCGAAACCAGCGGGGCTTTCCACCACACGGCCGACCCCACCCGTTGAAAGATTGAAACGTCCAACAGTTGGGCGATCAGGAACGCGGTGCCTGACCCCACAGCAACCCGCAATGCGACCGCTTGGTACGTGTAGCCGTCCCCTTGCAGGGTGATTTGGGTGCCAATCAATGAACAGATCACCCCCACGACAAAGCCCACCAACACGACCTTGCGTGCAGCTGCGGCCCCGTAGATGCGGTTCATCACATCGGTCACCAAAAAGGCGAGCGGATAGGTAAAGGCCCCCCAGGTCAAAAGACCATCCAGAAGCAGGAATTGAACAAGAATATTGGAGGCCACGACGATAGCGGCCATGGCAAGAATGCCAGGAAGATGGATCGATTTCATTTTAGATGCCCGTTTTTTATCCAAGGTTGCGGCGACTTGTACCCCCGAAGGGAACGGGGCCGCATAAGACACTTGGCCCTAGTCTGACAAGACCAATTCGACGATCTGGGTTGATTGAAACCAATTGTCGTTGTCGTCCGACACCAATGTCAGGCGGATGCGCCCATCGGCGTCGGTCCATGTGGCCAGCGCTTCCAGATTGTCGAATGCGCCGGGCCGGCTGGTCCAGATCACGGTGTCGGTGCGGCGGGTGACGTCGATCACGCGGATGCGGGATGTAAAGGCAAGATACGCAAATCGCCGTTCAAGCAGGTAAAGTTTGCCATCGGGTCCAAAATCGGCACCTACGGGAAAGAACCCTTCTTCGTGGTCAAGGTGGAATTCAACCGTCCAGTTTCCCCTTCGAAACGCATAGACGGGCATCCGGCCACCGACTGCGCGTTCGGCGACTGCAAACAATGTGCCACCGGGGTGTACGGCCAACGCCTCCAACCCCGAATTTCCAGACAGGCCCGGATCATGAAACAGGGTCCCTAAATAAACGGCTGGTCCATAAGGGTCCGCAAACCGCGCGACGCGGTGGATACGTTCAAATGCCACCACCGGTATACCATCTGGCCCAATTGCAATGCCTTCGGCATCGCGTTCAGACCTGACCAAATCCCGGCCAGACTGTGCTTTCATCAATCCTGTTCGCTGGATGGTGACTGCGCGCAACTGACCCTGATCCCGCAGCATGCGCCCAAAGATCATTTGGCCGAAATCAGTGACAGCCACAAACTGCGTGCCATCATCGGACACTTCGATGCCAGACACCCCCTTCACAGCTGGGTGGTCATCGTTCCAATGGAATGTCGAAAGATGGGTGATCTGGGCAGCGACCGGCGCTGCCCACAGAAGCGCTAGCGCCCAACCAAGGCGGAACATTGCGCAGGCAGATTGGCCAAGGTCGGCGGTTTGCGTGGCGGCCGCGGCGGCGCGTTCGGATCCGGGGGTGGTGGGTTCAAAATACGGGTGTCCACCCATTCATCGGCCCATGCACAGCCATCGCCCGCAGGCAGCGGCCCGGAATCGCGGCAAAACGGGCTGTCTGCAGGGCATTTTAGCCGAACATGATAATGGAAGTGATGCCCCCACCACGGGCGCACCTTGCGCAGCCAATCGCGGTTGCCACCCGTTGCATCGGCCCAGCGGCACAGATCCACCTTGGCACCCGCAAAGATGAAAATACGATCCACCCGCGGATCGCTGGCCGCAAGTTTCAGCATTTCGCGGTGCTGTTCGGTCCAGGAATTGTTGACGAAGGCACCACTGGTACGCTGCATCGTGATGGATGAAATGTTTTCCCGTTCGCTGGGGGTCAGGTTCAGGCGAGTTGGGGGCAGCATCCAAAAATCGATGTCCAGACCCGCTTGGTGGCTGGCGTGGCCATTGTTTGGCCCGCCGCGCGGCAGCCCCAGATCGCCAACATAAAGCCCTTCCCAACCGGGCAGACGGGATACTTTGGCGGAATGATCACGGATGAAATCAAGCGCGACAGGGTGGCCCCAGTTTTTATCCCGCGACAGACGCATGGCTTGCCATGTTGGACCTGTTTCCGGGATTTCCACTGCGCCTTGAATGCACCCGCCAGCCACACGACCAAAAACCTGTGCTGGCCCCGGGGCAGGCGTGGTTTGTGCCCGAAACAGGGGTTTTGCCAGTGCATCGGATGTGCCCTGCGCAAAAGACATTTGCGCAGGTTCGTTTGAAGGGCCGCAGCCCAGCAGCGCCAGAACTAAGGCGCAGGGATAGAGGATTTTGACCATTCTGCTCGATCTCCGTCTTTGTTGACCCAGCGTAGCAGGATCATCCCGACGATGAACAGACCTATGACCGGCGAAAACCCTAAACGAGCGTCATTCAGCAGATAGGTGAACAAGCCGATCAACATCGGCGCCAAAAACGCGGTCGCTTTGCCAGACAATGCAAACAGACCAAAGGCTTCGGTCGGGCGTTCAGGGTGCGTGTGGCGCACCATCATGGAACGGCTGGCCGCATAGATGCCCCCGCCAGACCCGCCGATGGCGGACCCACAGATCATGAAAACAATGTCCGGAATGTTGGAGCCTTCTGCGAGCGGAATGCCAAAGATGGATTCCCGTGTCATTCCAACGATGGTGATACAAACAAGGATCAGAACCCAGATATGGAAGATGATCACAGGGCGTGGTCCATGTTTGGCGTCAAAGCGACCTGAAATCTGGGTTGCAACAGCGGCTGTCACGATAGAAATGATGCCAAATATACCCAGCTGGAATGTTGTCCAATCCAGCACCAGCGCGGCATAGACCCCACCAAAGGCATACAAGCCATTTAACGCATCGCGGTAAAACATGGACGAGATCAGGAACGAAAATAGGCTCGGGCGATCCTTAACATTTTTCAACGATGTTTTAAGGTCCGCCATTGCTTGACTAAACCCACCTTGGCGTTGTGGTGGGCGCACTTCACGGACCCACGCATAGTAGGGCACCATAAAGATCAGGAACCAAATCGCGATGAAGGGGCCGACTGCACGGGTGCCTTCCCGCGTGTCAGCATCCAATAGACCAAACGCGGGATCCAAACCCAGGATCATTGTGGTGCCGCCGGGTTCGGATTCTGCGATCAAAAAGATCATGATCAGAAAGGCAACAAATCCGCCCCAGTACCCGATCGCCGCCCCACTTCCAGAGATTTTGCCCACTTCATCATCATCGCCCAAACTGGGGAGCTGGGCATTCACAAAGATCAGCATGAATTCACCGGCAATAAACCCGATGGAAAAGACAATCAGCGCGAACCAGATGTTCGACCCATCCGGCATGGTGAACCAAAGCATCCACGAAAAGACGAAAAAGATGACAGAAAAGAACCATACCCATGGCATGCGCCGTCCGGTGCTGTCCGCATAAGCGCCCAAGATAACGCCGGCAAAAGCAATGAACACGCCAGCAATACCTTGGCCCCAGGACCACATGGTTTGCGCTTGCGCCTCGGCGGTTTGTTCATCAATCCCTGTGGCCATGAAATGTTCAGCCGCCACAACGGCGAAATAGGGACCAAAGATAAAGGTCAGGCCCAGCGTGTAAAACGGCTGTGTGGCCCAATCGAACATCATCCAACCCCAAACACGCTTTTTCAGCGCTGGGTCCGTTGCGTTGGCTTCCATTGTCCCCTCCCCGGGAAATTATCGTTTTGGGGACTGTGGGCGGGAACCGTGTTCAAAAGCAAGTGTTACGCTAGGAATCCTGCATCGGTGGCCAGGGGCGTGTCGCATCTGCGTCAATCCAGGCCTGCACCCAATCGGGAAGCGGTTTGGTGAATGGTATGCCAAGGGCGGCAATCACCCGGTCTGGCTTCACGATACCGTCTTTGTCCGTCACCGCAGATCGATAAAGTGCATGCCCGCAACATTCATTGTTCCGCCATAGCGATTGTTCCAAATAAATGAATTTGTCATCCATGCCCAGCGCACGGCTTCGCATTTCAAACCGTTGCCACATGCGGATGCGTTTGCGGTACCGGACCGACACACCAGCCATGGTCAGGCCCCAGTTGTTGTCTTTCAACATCTGGATCAGCCCCGCCCGTCTGGCCATGGGCAAACGCCCCAGATCATACAGGGTCAATGTGCGGCCATTGTTCAATTCCCACCATAAATCAATGTCGGTGGGCAGGCAGATGTGATGGCTGATGTGAATATCGTCAACCGCCAGCTTCGGGGCGTTGCGATGAATAAAAAATTGCCAAGATAAACGAATAAAAGGGTACATGGGGTGGCTCCTTGCACCCAAAATGGTTTCGCTGACGTTAACGTCAATCGTGACCAAGGGGAAGGCACAGCACCAAAAGGGATTGCCGATCACGGTGGGCTTTCCTACGTATACGGCAAGCAAGGGGAACCATCATGGCCGCATTTTACGACATCATCACCGCGTTTCTGGGAATTGTGAAATTCTTCATTTTTGCGCATTTCATCATGTCTTGGCTGATTTCGTTTCAGGTATTGAACCCTTATCAACCGATTGTCGGTCAGATCTGGAATGTGCTGTCGCGTTTGTTGGAACCGATCTACGCGCCGATCCGCCGCTTCTTGCCGGATTTGGGGGGGATCGATCTGTCGCCCATCGTGGCCCTGTTCGGTATCTTTGCGATCGAACGCATCTTGCAACAGGTCGTCTTTGGGATTTAACCCCAACGTAAGGGCATGCTAATCACGCTGCCCGCAACTTCGGGGTCAATATGTCAGACGCAGCGCACGCCCTGTTACGGGACACTTTCGGATTCGGTGCCTTTCGCCCGGGTCAGGAAGACATTGTTCGTGCCGTAACGGCCGGGGAAAACGTGCTGGCGATCATGCCAACCGGCGGCGGCAAATCCCTGTGTTTCCAATTGCCCGCTTTAATGCGCGATGGGGTGACCGTTGTGATTTCCCCACTGATCGCCCTGATGCGCGATCAGGTGCAGGCGCTGCAACAGGCAGGCGTATCGGCTGGCTGCCTGACATCGGGCAACACACCCGAAGAAACGGATGCTGTCTGGGATGCACTGGAACAGGGCGCACTGAAATTGTTGTACCTTGCCCCGGAACGATTGTCCGCTGGGTCGGCCATGGGGATGTTGCGGCGGATTGGTGTGACGCTGATCGCGGTGGACGAAGCCCACTGTGTTTCACAATGGGGCCATGATTTTCGGCCCGATTATTTGCGCATTGGTGAATTGAAACGGGCGCTGAATGTTCCGGTGGCTGCGTTCACGGCGACCGCAGATGAAGAAACCCAGCAGGAAATCGTGAACCGCCTGTTCGACGGGGTGCAGCCCAACACATTTCTGCATGGTTTTGACCGGCCCAATCTGCATCTGGCTTTTGCAGCAAAAGACAATCCGCGCCGCCAAATCCTGGGCTATGCCAGTGCGCGAAAAGGACAGGCTGGCATCGTATATTGCGGCACCCGTGCAAAAACCGAAACGATTGCCGGGGCCTTGCGCGACGCAGACCACAACGCCGCGCACTACCACGGCGGAATGGACGCAGAAGACAGGCGCATCGTCGAAACCCGATTTCAGCGCGAAGATGATCTGGTCGTTGTGGCCACCGTCGCCTTTGGTATGGGGGTGGATAAACCTGACATTCGTTGGGTCGCCCACGCAGACCTGCCGAAATCCATTGAAAGCTATTATCAGGAAATCGGACGCGCCGGGCGGGATGGGGCGCCCGCTGAAACGCTGACCTTGTTTGGGGCCGACGACATCAAACTGCGGCGGTCCCAAATCGACGAAGGATTGGCCCCGCCCGACCGCAAAATGGCCGATCATGCGCGGCTGAATGCCCTGTTGGGATTGGCAGAAGCATTGGAATGCCGCCGCATCAACCTGTTGGGCTATTTTGGCGAAACCACCATCACCTGCGGCAAATGTGATTTATGCGACAAGGCCCCGGAAACATTCGATGCAACACAGCCGGTTCGTATGGCGCTGTCTGCCATTTTGCGCACAGGCGAATGGTTCGGCGCAGGTCATCTGATCGACGTTTTGCGCGGCACATCAACCGAAAAGGTGCGCCAACGCGGCCACGATGACCTGCCGACCTTCGGTGTTGGCAAGGCCCACAGCAAGGCGATGTGGACGGCCATTTTCCGACAGATGATGGGGCATGATCTGATCCGCCCGGATCCGGATCGCCACGGTGCGCTACGCTTCACGGAAAATGCGCGCCCATTGTTGAAGGGTGAAACCACAATCACCCTGCGCAAGGACACGATCACCACAGACCGCAGACCCGCCGTCAAAGCGTTGGTCAGTGACGAAGACGCCCCGCTGTTGTCTGCATTGAAGGCGAAACGTCGTGCTTTGGCTGAACAGCAAAAAGTCCCAGCTTATATCATCTTCAACGACAAGACCCTGATCGAAATGGCCGAACGCCGCCCGGTGACGCTGGATCAGATGGCCGGGATCAGCGGTGTAGGCGCCAAAAAGCTGGAAAGTTATGGGCGCGAATTTCTTGCCGTGATAACTGGTGCAGCCCAAGATATTCATCCCACCCGCCGCAAACTGGCCGGACGACCAGAAGGCGCGATATTCGACCGTCTGGCCCAGGCCCAACTTGACCTGCAGCGCGGAGAATTTGGTACTGAAAAACCGCTGACGTGCACAACATCCACGTTGCGAAAAATCGTGGAATACAAGCCCGAAACACTGGATGATCTGGCACGCATACAGGGCATGGGTGACCAAAAGGCAGAACGGTTCGGTGCTGCCTTTCTTCGCATCTTGGCAGATGGATAGCGCCTGCTATATGCCCAAGGGAACCAAAGGGGAACGCCATGCTTGTCTGTATCTCACCCGCGAAAAGTCTGGATTGGCAAGAACGCCCGGGGTTTGACACCTCTACCCCCGACTTCGGGAAAGAGGCATTGTCGCTTGCGAAAACGGCCCGCAACCTGACGCTGGGCGATCTGAAAAAGCTGATGTCGATCAGCGATGATCTGGCGCGGCTGAACCGGGACCGGTTCAAGGCCTATCAGGCCGAACCAGCCCCCGAAACCACCCGCCCCGCCGCGTTGGCATTCAACGGCGACACCTATCAGGGGTTAGAGGCTGCAACGCTTGATCCGGATGATATGGCCTATGCGCAGAACCACCTGCGCATTCTGTCCGGGCTTTACGGTGTGCTGCGACCATTGGATGATATTCAACCCTATCGTCTGGAAATGGGCAGCCGATTGAAAACCCGCCGCGGTACGAACCTGTACCAATATTGGGGTGACACCATTGCGACCGCCCTGAATGCACAGGCCGAAAACACCGGCGCGACCGCGTTGGTAAATTGCGCCAGTCAGGAATATTTTGGGGCCGTCGATCTGAACGCGTTGAAGCTGGATGTGGTCACACCACAGTTTCTGGAACTGAAAGATGGCAAAGCAAAAACCGTCAGCTTTTTTGCCAAACGCGCACGGGGGGCGATGGCCCGATTTGTGATCGAAAACAGGGTTCAGGATCCATCGGGCCTGCAAGCCTTCAACGCCGGTGGCTATGCGTATGACCCAGATCAATCGACCAGCAACGCACCTGTATTTGTCCGCGATTATCCCAAAGCCTGAAAATCGGGGGGCATCCCCTGTTTGGGGGATGGTGAAATAGGCCAAACTGTTCAAATCTTTTCATCAGGCAATTCCCGCTTGTTGGTTCAATGTTAAGGGGCAATTGCTTGAATGCCCGTTGGGAAAGGGGCATGTGTCCCTGCAAGCATTGGGAAGGAACGTGCGTCTATGGCGAACCACCTGTATCAGGGCGACCTGCCAGATGATCTGGATTTAGGTCCTGTTGTCGCAATTGATTGCGAAACCATGGGGCTGAACCCCCATCGGGATCGTTTGTGTGTTGTGCAAATGTCCGGGGGCGACGGTGACGCCCATCTTGTACAAATCGCAAAGGGCCAAACGGCCGCACCGAACCTGTGCCGCATGCTGGAAAATCCTGACGTTTTGAAATTGTTTCATTTCGGACGGTTCGACATTGCGGCCATGTACCACGCATTCGGTGCCCTGACGGCACCGGTGTACTGCACAAAAATCGCAAGCCGATTGGTGCGCACCTATACGGACCGTCATGGGCTGAAAAATCTGTTGCAGGAAATGGTGTCGGTTGATGTATCCAAACAGCAGCAATCATCCGATTGGGGCGCGACGACATTGACAGATGCACAACTTGACTATGCGGCATCCGACGTTTTGCATTTGCACAAACTGCGGGATGTGTTGAATGAACGTTTGATCCGGGAAGATCGGATGGACATCGCACAGGCGTGTTTTGATTTCCTGCCAACGCGTGCAAAACTTGATCTGGCTGGATGGCCGGAAACAGATATATTCGCGCATTCGTAACACGATGGCACCCACGTTCCTTTCCACAGCGCAACGCGTGATCCGGACCGAAGCCGCGGCTTTGTCAGTTCTGGCTGATGGTCTTGGCCCGGAATTTGACGAAGCGGTCTCATTGATCCTGTCTGCGACGGGCCGGGTGATTGTGTCTGGAATGGGCAAATCGGGCCATATCGCACGGAAAATTGCCGCAACCCTTGCATCAACTGGAACGCCTGCGCATTTTGTGCATCCAGCCGAAGCAAGCCATGGCGATCTGGGCATGGTGGCCCGGGGCGATGTTGCGTTGATCCTGTCAAATTCTGGCGAAACACCAGAACTTGCTGATCTGATCGCCCATACGCGTCGCTTTCAAATTCCCATGATTGGTATCGCCAGCGTCCAAAACAGCAATTTGATGCGGCAGGCCGACGTGCAACTTTTGCTGCCTAAATTGGAAGAGGCATGCGGTACGGGCGTTGTTCCCACAACCTCCACCACGATCACGCTTGCGCTGGGCGATGCATTGGCCATTGCCTTGATGGAACACCGTTCTTTTACCAAAGATCATTTCCGTGATTTTCACCCGGGCGGGAAACTGGGCGCGCGCCTGTCCAAAGTGCGCGACCTGATGCATGGGCCACAGGCCCTTCCGTTGGTCGGTGTCGATCAATCCATGGCAGACACATTGTTGACCATGACCGAAAAAGGATTTGGCGTTGCTGGCGTGGTGGGGGATGAAACCTTGGTCGGTATCGTGACGGATGGCGACATTCGCCGTAATCTGGATGGGTTGTTGGAACGCAAAACCCGCGATGTCATGACCCCAAATCCGCTAACGATCAGCCCGGATGCACTGGCCGAACGTGCGATTGCTGTGATGAATGATCGCAAGGTCACATCTCTGTTTGTCACAAATGCAGATCGGCGCGCATTGGGCCTGATTCACATTCATGATTGCCTGCGCGCAGGTCTTGGATGATTTTTCGCAGCCAAGACAGTTATTCGACGTTTGTGTCTTGGGCCAAGGTTGGGCTGTACGTTGGCGCATTAATGCTTTTGTCGACGCTTTTTCTATTTTCCAGCCGTGTCGATGTCACGGATTCGGTGATTTATTCGGACCTGGACGTAGATGACATCATCCGCAATCAACGCCTGTCGCAGCCCGAAATTTCAACCACGCTGGACGATGGAACGGGCATCAGGGTCACGGCGGCGTCTGCACGGCCCGATGCGGAACGCAGTGATTTGGTCGTGCTGACACAGATCGACGCGCTTGTGTCTGACCCCGGCGGCCAAAGCTTGACCATCATGGCGGGTGCGGGGTCTGTTGATCAACAGCAACAACGCATCGAATTTGCGGAATCCGTCACCCTTTCAGCAGGGGATGATGTCATTGCCACCAGCGATGCCATGCGATTTGATATTCAGGCCGCACAAGTGACTTCGGGCGGTGCAGTGGCTGTGACCGGCCCCTTTGGCAGGTTCGACGCTGGCCAAATGACAGCGCAAAGGTCCGCTGACAATTTTGTGCTGACCTTCACGGATGGGGTGCGATTGGTTTACACTCCGCCAAAGACAGAATGAAAGTGACGACCGTGAAACATCTTTTGACCCTGCTTTGGTTTTGCGGCGCACTGATGACCCCTGCGGCGGCACAGACCGGGCTTAATTTTTCGGGCCTTCAAGCCGATCAATCCGCGCCTTTGGAGGTATCCGCGGATCGGCTTTCCTTGAACCAATCTGATGGCAGCGCCCTGTTTCAGGACAATGTGATCATTGGGCAAGGCAACATCCGCCTTAGCGCAGATCAGGTTGTAGTGCGATATTCAAACGGCGGCGGGATCAGCCGCGTTGATGTTCAAGGCAAGGTCACATTCGTCACCGCCGACGAAGCGGCAGAGGCTGACACCGCAATCTATGATCTGGACAATCGACAGCTGACATTGGCGGGCAACGTGATGGTCACCCAGGGGCAAAGCGCCGTGTTGGCAGATCGCATGGTTGTTGATCTGGCCACGGGGGATGCAACGCTGACCGGGCGTGTGCGCACAATCCTGCAACAGGCGGCGCAGTGATGCTGCAGGCAACGGATGGTCAGGGTGGGCTGCGCGTCGAATCCCTGCGCAAAAGTTATCGCAAAAAGGTCGTGATCCGCGACGTTTCGATGGAGCTGTTTAAGGGTGAAGTCGTCGCCTTGTTGGGGCCAAACGGATCCGGAAAGACCACATGCTTTTATTCGATTGCTGGCCTTGTCACCCCCGAAGGTGGCGCTGTGAAGGTGGATGGCCGGGATGTGACACGGCTGCCGATGTATCGCCGGGCACAACTGGGTGTTGGGTATCTGCCGCAGGAAATGTCGATCTTTCGCGGGTTGAATGTCGAAGACAACATCATGGCCATTCTGGAAGTCGCTGAACCCAAACGACAGCGCAGACGCGAACGGCTGGAAGAATTGTTGAACGAATTTTCCATCGGCCATTTGCGGCAGGCCCCCGCACTTGCCCTGTCTGGCGGGGAACGCCGCCGTGTGGAAATTGCACGCAGTCTTGCGGCCAATCCAAAATATCTGCTGTTGGATGAACCCTTTGCCGGGGTTGACCCTATCGCCGTGGGTGACATTCGGAATCTGGTCGCCACGTTGAAAAAGCGCGGATTGGGTGTGCTGATTACAGACCACAACGTGCGTGAAACGCTGGAAATCGTTGATCGTGCCTACATTTTGCACGACGGTCGTGTGCTGAAATCCGGCACAACTTCTGAAATTGTGAACGACGAAAACGTCAAGCGCGTCTACCTGGGCCAGAATTTCAAGATGAACTAACGCTTGACTCTTTGTCGTTAGATCAGTCCACTTGAAGCGTGGATTTTATGAAACCGCACATTCCGAAATTGCGTTACCCGATTGATCGGCTGGATATGTTCAGCCGCACATCCGGGCTTTTCGATCCACACAACGAAACAAAGGAGTTTCCATGCAATACCAAATCACTGGCAAACAAATTGACATCGGCGACGCATTGCAGGTTCACGTAAAAGACAATCTTGGTGAAGCTGTTCAAAAATATGCTGAACGACCGACGAACGCGAATGTCACGTTTTCAAAATCAGCCAGTGAATTCCTGTGTGAAGCGACCGTTCATTTGTCGACAGGCCTGACCGTACAAGCCGGGGCAAAGGCACATGAAATCTACGCCGCATTCGACGCAGCAGCGGAAAAGATGGAAAAGCAACTGCGGCGCTATAAACGCCGGCTCAAGGACCACCACAAAGACCGGGCAAATCCCGTTGAACTTTCTGCGGGTGCATCATATATCCTAGCCAACGACTCGCGCGAAGGCGACAATGAACCAGAAAGCCTTCAACCGATGATTGTCGCAGAGATGGAGCATTCAATCCCCGCACTTTCTGTTGGTGAAGCTGTTATGCAGATGGAACTGGCTGGTGCACCGGTGCTTGTCTTTAAGAATGAAACCAGTGCGAACGTAAACGTTGTGTACAAAAGGGATGACGGAAACATAGGTTGGATTGATCCAACTGTTTGATTTCCAAATCATATCATGGATCTGAGCAATATTTTATCCCCAGAACACGTTCGGGTGCTGCACGGCGTTACGTCCAAGAAACGCTTGTTTCAGGCGATTGCGTCGCTGGCCTGCCCGTCCAGTTTGGAACGTCAGGATATGATTGCGCAGGCCCTGATGGACCGCGAAACGCTGGGACCAACGGGTGTAGGGCATGGTGTTGCCCTACCCCATGCGCGCCTTGAAGGCACAGAATCAATCTTTGGCTGTTTCGCGAAATTGGAAAAGCCGATTGAATTTGCGGCCGTCGACCGCCAACCCGTGGATTTGGTCTTTGCGCTGTTCGGCCCAACAGCCGGTGGCGTTGATCATTTGAAGGCGTTGGCGACTGTGTCGCGGACGTTGCGCGATCCGGCTGTGTGCGAAAAACTGCGCAACAATACCGATACTGGCATCCTGTATGAAATCATTCTGGGCGGCGCTGCGACATCAGTCGCTGCTTAAATTCGGTTCAGCGGACCAAACCCATAAGCCAAATAGTCTTTCTGGTATGCATCGCGCACCAGACCTTCGACATGGCCGTCATAGATTTCCGATAATTCGATTGGGTGAACCGGTGCCATATCCCTGACCGCAGCATAAGGCGTTCCGGTCTGCGCGGCCAGAAATGCCAGTTCATCTTCCAGAACTTCTTCCCGAACGATCACGTCCGGTGGCGCGAAATCTGCGAAGCCCTGTATCACGTGGCTTTGGCTGGCCCAGGCCGGATCAACGCGCAGTGCAGTCTGACCCGAAAGATTGGCTTTCAGGAATGTCAGAAAAGCGACGAATGCAGCACGCATATCTTTCGGCGTGAAACTGGCGTCAGGCTGGTCTTGCGGAATAGGCACGTTGTGAACACGGCGCAACGTTTTGCGCACTTCGGTATAACACAACGGTCCGGTGTCCAGTATGTGCTTACAAAATGCATCATAGACCCGCATCACGGGGTGACGCACCACTGTGAAACTGCGATTGCCCTTGTTTTGACGTTTCCACTGACGCAAATCCTTTTGGGAAAGATTGCGCCGCAGATCATCCGGGGTCACATGATCCAGATCAGCCATCCACTGTTCAATTAATTCAGTCGGCCCACATTTGATGGGCAGATACAGCAACGGCGCGCGGGCTGCTGCCACATATTGGGGTACCATTGCGCCGCGGCGCGGTTCAAAATTTGGCGTTCTGTTCAGATTGAATCGATCCATCCGTGCCACGGACTGAACCATATCTTCGAAATTTTGCACTTTTTCCGACAAAGGCGCAGGGTTTTGCTTTTTCAAACGCTTGGACAGCGCTTCGATCCTGTGCCCACTTCCCAGAAATTTTGCCATCCCGTTCAGAACTTCAACGTCCTGCAAATCTTCGTAGGCGATGTAGAACGCTGTTTGCCCTGACTTTTGCATTCGGTTCAAAATCGCGATTTGGAAATCCTGCCAATTTTGCATGAACCCTTCGAATTCATCGGCGTTGAATTCGATCGCCGTCGCTTTTTGATGTGTCGCATTGGTTAGTTTCCACTGACCCGTGGCAGAGGCGATTTTCCAAGACACGAAACTGTCGATCGGGTTGCGATTCAGAATAATTTTCGCGCAGCGCGGATCATCAATGCAATGTTCGAAAATACGCGCGTCATGGTCATGAAAAAAGCGAAATCCGGCAAGCCCATCTGTGTTGGCCTGTATCGCCTGAATCGCGGCAAGCGGATTTTCTTCGCGATCTGCCTGTGTGACCCCAAACAAATCTTCGTTCACGGGGTATCCGATGAAATGTGGGTTAAACACCTCTCCGTGCGAGGTGATGTCCGGAAACTGGTTGATATTTTCTTCCAGCAGATTTGATCCGGTTCGCATTTCAGCAAAGATCACAAAATAGTCGAACTGGGCCATAATCTATCGCACCAGGTATGGTTTACGTGTTTCTGCATTTTGGCGCGGCTGGTCGTACCCTTCGTCAAAGTCCCCCAGCAAATACGGGTGCATCCCCTGATTTTTCAACGTACGCACAAATGTTCCGAACCCCGTCAAATCCGTCAGCTTGGGGGTGTCGGTCAACCCTTGACCCAAGCCCGGTTCAAGCGCGTCCAACACAATGCGAAGGTTTTCAACGGGCGCCTCCAAAAATTCGGCCATTGTCCAAACCTTGTGCGTTGCTTTCACAAAGGGGGATTTCAAAGCCGTCAGATGTTCACGTTCCAGTTTTTGACGCAGCGCTGCATCCGCACGAATATCCGCAAAGTTCTGGTTCGACCGAAAATGCTGAATCAGCCAAGCGCCTGAAATCACGAACAGGTTTGCATTGGCATCTTTCACCAATTCCCAATGGATGTCGTCCATCACATCCCCGGGACCCATAAAGAAACACTGATGTTGCCCCCGTGTGTTCCACATCAGGTTCTTCAAAAATGCGTGGGGATTGTAGTCGCGCAAGACCGCGTTGTCTGACAACCCGCCCCGATAGGTGGTTTCCCCCCCGGCAAATTCAGCGCGGTCCTTGGCAAACAAATGACCGTGAACCGTGGATGTGACTTGCCGCTGCAGCCATGGTTGAAAATCTTCGAACAGATCATCGAACCCTTCAAGCACCGTATAGGCATGCGCGGTCAGGCCGTTTTCCCAACTTTCATTGGGGAAACGGCTTTGCATGGACAAACCGGGCCGGCCCCGCGTTCTGCGATCCGTGGCACGGGAAAACAGACGATCGATTTTGCTGGGCTGGGGTTCCGCCTGTTTCAACGCAGATTCCGGTGTCCGCAAAAACGCATCAAACAGGCGATCAGCACGTGGCCAGATTTTCCGCGCCACAAAACAATCAGACCGCCGCAAAAGCTGCAGATGATCATCATAGAAAATATGCGGCTTTCCCTGAAAATCGAATTTCGAAAGGGTCAGGGATCGGCTTTGGATCTTGCGGCTGCTGATCCGTGCCAGGGTCTGAAAATAGCTTTCGTCTGGGATCCAGACGCGGCGGAAATACCGGTCGTAGCTTGCCCGCAGGGGATCTTGCAAAATGGCAGACAGCGTTTGCCGGGTCAGACACCACCATTGCGACCCGATATGGGGCGTTAGACCAGCGGGGACCTTTCGCTTAATGCCCAATTTCCGCTGAAATTCCACATAACGATCAAACAAACGGCGCTGGGTGCGCCACGAAAACGGGAACCGCAGGGTAAAGCGTTCTTTTTCCAGCCCATCCACAGCCCACGATACTTCGGATGTTGTCGCACTTTCGATAAAATCCGTGTCTGGATTTGCATCCAGATAATCAACCAATTCCTGCACCGGGCGCAAAGGCACGCAAGCGCCCGAACTTAGAAAGACATGCCGCACCTGTGGGAATTCCGACAGCATCAGTTCTGATGCGTCTTGTGTTGCCGCAACCAAACCCCACATGCCCCATTCACATTTGTGCCGCTTGGACAGGCGAATATCAGCAACATCAGATAGTGAATCACGAAACGCGGCGACCGCGTCTTTTGGAACCTTTTTGTCCAGATGAATGACCACTGGGCACCCACCAGCCACCCAATGGCGCGCGATCTGTTCGACGCGATCCAAATCACTGTGGGCCAACATGACAATACCGACCGTCATGCCCAGTTCCCTTTTGACATCAGACCCAGAATTTCAAGCTGTCGCCAGTTGATGTATTTTTCGGACCATTTGCACCACAAATCAGGGTTCTTATCCAACCCATCGGCATAGGCCTGATATTCCAGACTGCCTGCATAATGCTGCTTGCGGGTCAGTTCTTCGCGTGCTTTTTCTTCAAACGTCGACAGGAACTTTGTGTGCAACAAAATACCTGACGCTTTTTCGCCACCCCAAGAATCATAAACAAGGTTCAAGCCGCGCGGCAAAAGATTGTGTGTCGAACTGGCGTAAACATAAGACTTGTCCCATTTCACCAGCGGGATTTTGTTCAATGCTGGCGCGGCAGCCGGCTTGTCGGGGAAAAAGACGCGCGCGCGTGGCCCCCCCTGAATCCACAGGTTTCCGAAAAGTGGGTTTTTCTTGATTGTGTAATTTCCACTGTCAAACCAGTTGGCCAAGGAAATCGGGTTTTCACCCGCTTCATAGGTGACAGAATTGATCGGCCCTTTCGGATACATATCCAACAACATCGCGCTAAACGACTTGATCGAAGATGCATCCAGCCAATCTGTCAGGGCCCGCAACGGGCGTGTGTCGCAGAACGGATAAACAAAAAATTCATCTGGATCGACGGTCAAACACCAGTGTCCATGCCCGAATTTGATCTGAAGGTAATTCAACCAATCCACACCAAAGCGCGATCGTTTGTATGATCCGCGCGTCGCATAAAGCGTGACATCAGGCTGCGCCGCCAGATATTGGGCCGACCCATCGGTGCTATCATTGTCCACCAAAAAGAAATGATCGACACCCATCTTGCGATAGTATTCCAGAAAATACGGCAGCCGCACCATTTCGTTGCGCTGTGTGCTGAACACCAAAAGTGCGTTTGGGTGCACCCCTTGGGCGCGATTTACCACGCACCTAAGTTCGCGCGATTTGCGATAGGCCCGGATACGCCATCGTTTTCGGCGCAACCTAAGCTGATATGATCGCAATACCCCCACGCGACACCTTTCTTACTTTGGCCTTTGGTAGACCAATATACTCAAATTCGTCTTAACACCTCGCTGAAATGCGCGTCCCATGTGGGGGGGCTAAATGCTGTGGCTGGCAACCCCGAACGCGCTAGCATCAGTGTTTTGATCGCACTTATCCACTGATAGGCATCATTTGGGTCCACGTAAACGGGAATATCACCCACAACTTCCCGATAGACAGGAAGATCAGTCGCCACTATCGGGCAACCGATCGCCGCTGCCTCTACCACCGGCAGGCCGTATCCTTCCGCAAAGCTTGGCATCAGCAGGGCCCGCGCACCTTTCATAAGTGTCATGATCTGCCCGTCTGACAGGCCATTGTGTTCGACCACATGGGGCACGCCGCGATCCAGTTTTTTGAACACATCTTCATTGCGCCAGCCGCGATTGCCACAGATGACAAGCGTCGGCGCATCAGGATCGTCTGAAAATTGGCTCCAAATTCGCAACAATAGATCGTGGTTTTTGCGCGGTTCAATCGTGCCAAGCGCGACGAAATAGGGCCGATCTGGCAATGACATCGTCGAATCTTCGGGGGCGGCGTCGTAGCCCAGATGGGCTGAAATGATCGGTGGAACATGCCCAAATGCTGACAAATGACGTGCCACATCCTGCGCCGTTTGGTCAGAATTCACGATCACCAGATCCGCCAGACCAGAAACGGCCTTGATCTGTTTGCGGAACGCTTGTGGCGTTTCGACCCGTTGGTATTGGGGGTAATCCAGCGGGATGGTGTCGTGCAAAAACACCCCAATCCGTGCTTTGGGCAGGCCGGCGAATGCCGCCAACACTTGATGGTTCAGGTTGGAATGTGCCGTGTTCAGATAGTGAACCCCGGTTGGAAGGTTCTGCCGCAACATTGTGCGCAACCCCCGGGGACTGCACCGTGCAATCGCGAGTTTTCGCAGGCTTGCTTCGACGTTACGGCGGACGGGATCATGCCAGATGACACGTGCCAGAAAACTTGCCCGTGCCCAGGCGCCCGTGGTCAACAACTGATCGAACAGCGCCATCCCGGACCGATCCAGCAACAAAAAGCCCAATCGGGTACGCACCAACCCGAAAATTGCATCAGATGTCTTCAAAAGCCGTTTCAGATACGCCAGCTCAACCCGGTCAACGCCAGTCAGTGTGCGACCAGCACGCCGTGACAAGCGGGTCAAATCAAGGCAACGGGGGACATGTTCTACCATGTCCCAGCTTTGAATTACTGCGCTGCTGCGCGCAAGGCTGACATTTCGTCAAGAAAACCCATGAATTCATCGCGCAGGTCATCACGCGCCAAACCAAAGGCCACAGTCGCCTGCAAAAAGCCCGCTTTTGATCCACAGTCAAAACGCTGACCACGGAACCGCATGCCAAACACATCACGCCCTTCAGTCAGTTCTTGCGCGATTGCGTCGGTCAACTGAATTTCGCCACCCGCCCCAGATTTCATCTTGTTCAGGTTCTGCAGGACCGTTGGCGTAAGAATATACCGTCCGATCACGGCCAGATTGGATGGTGCGTCAGCGGCGGCTGGTTTTTCGACCATGCCATTCACCGATACAAGACTGCCCATGTCATCTTTGACATCAAGCACACCGTAAGATGATGTTTTGTCCTGCGGCACTTCCATGGCGGCAACCATACTGCCGCCTGTTTCTTCATAGGCTTCGACCATCTGCTGCAAACACGGCTTTTCAGCAGCGATCACATCATCCGGCAGGATAACAGCAAAGGGTTCGTTTGCGATCAATCTGCGCGCGCACCAAACTGCATGACCAAGGCCCAGCGCCTGATGTTGGCGGATGTACGCGATTGCGCCGCTGTCCATGTTCGTGGATTTCAGCGTGTCCAAAAGTTCGGTTTTACCCTTTTTGCGCAGCGATTGTTCCAGCTGGGGCGCGTGATCAAAATAATCTTCCAGCGCAGACTTTCCGCGTGACGTCACAAAGATAAATTCCTTGATGCCCGCGGCACGCGCTTCATCGATGGCGTATTGGATCAGCGGCCGATCCACCAGCGTCATGATTTCTTTGGGAACAGCCTTTGTCGCCGGCAAAAACCGTGTTCCCTGTCCAGCAACCGGAAAAATTGCCTTTGTCACCTTGCGCTTCATATGCCTGTCCTTCGCCATCTTTTATTTTGCATTCGTTATGCGTGACACTCTTGGCAGAATTGTGTCGATTTTCCCTTAAAATTCATATTCCTGATCAGAAAAATGCCGCCGCCGCCGGAAAATCCACACGCCGGATGGATGTAGGCGAAGGGTTTCAGTGCGAAAAAGAAGTGATGTTAAAACCAATCGTGTGGTGTTTTGGCGTGCTACAGTCTTTGCAGCGTTGATCAGGCGACGGCGGCGCACATGGTGCCCCTGAAATGTTTGAATATCATCGATTGAATACCGCGTTTCCATGGGCTGAAAAGGAACCGGGCTGGCCGTGATTTGGGTGTCGTCCACAGGCCGCGCATTGCCTGCCGCCCATCCCAAAGACAAACTTTCCAAAAGGTCGCTGACCCCGCGGGGTTCAATCAGCCCCGCAACCATCCAACGCAGCAACCGTCGCCGTTGATTGTGGTATTCAATATCGAACGCCGCCTGCCGCTGACCCTGTGCGTGCCATTTTCTTGTGAAAACTGCCAGACTTGCGCCAATTTCAGCCAAACTGGATGGAACACGATCCGCCCGGCGTCGGGGACCTGCGGAAAATCCATGGATCACATCAGCATCGTTGACCAGCTTGACCGTTCCGTCACGACCCGACAGGCGCATGCATAAATCTGTTTCATCCAAATAGAACGCATAGGCGCGGTCGAACCCACCGTTTGCAGCGAACCAACTGGCACGCACCGCCATATTGGTGCCTTCCAGCTTGATCACTTGCCCTGTTGCCGCATCTTGCACCGCCGCACATTGGCCGTTTGGCAGAACCTTGCGCCGTTTCCATTGGTACGTCACGCCATCAGGGTTTCGAACATATCCACCGGCCGCCTGAACATCAGGGTCTTGGAACGGGCGGGTCAGGTTGCGCAGCCAATTGGGCAAGGCAACCGCATCATCATCGATGAACGCAATGATGTCACCAGCGGCAATTGCGATGCCCCTGTTTCGCAGAACCGAAATGTTGGTCGTCAAATCCAACTGGGTTTTCGCAACCGAACCAACAGCGTGGTTTTCGACCACGCGAAGGGCCGAATCATCCCCGACCACAATTATTTCGAACGGTGGCGCATCCAGCTGTTGGTGCAGGGATGTCAGGCAAAGCCCCAAATCATCAGGCCGCCCTTGGCTGACAATGACAACGCTGACGCGAAGCGCGGTCACGCCGTACCCAGTTCTTTCAGAATTTTTTCAATCCGATCAACATCTTCTGGGTTGTTCAGTTCCCAAAACGCGCGGCCTTTGCCATCCACTTCAACGCATTTTACAGGACAGCCGTTTTCCAGAAACCGCAGTTGTTCCAGACCTTCCAGTTCTTCGGCCTGACCCGGCGCCCACGACATGTAGTCGTTCAACGCTTCGGGCCGATAGGCATAAACGCCTACGTGGTGAAAAACGGGGGTTTCATCAGCATCCGCATACGTTTTGCTGACAAAGGGAATAACCTCTTTCGAAAAATAGAGTGCTTGCTGATTGTTTCCAAAAACAGCCGTTGTTCCCCCTACGCGCCCTGCACGCCGATCTTCCAGAAACCCGTTTAGCGCGCGCCCATCGCATCGCAGAACCGGCGTTGCGACCATTTTTGACGGATCAGATTTCAACCCATCCACCAAGTTATCCACAAACCAACTTGGGGTTAACGGGGCGTCGCCTTGCAGATTCACAACAATATCGAAATCTTCGCCCAGATTCGCCAATGCCTCTGCGCAGCGTTCGGTGCCATTGCGACATGCGGACGACGTGCGGACAACTTCCGCACCAAATGTTTCGGCTTCAGCGACAATTCGATCATCGTCAGTTGCAACAACAACCCGGTCTGGCCGTTGGGCTGCCATCGCTGCATCCCACGATCTGCGGATCAGCGTCTTTTTTTCGCCTGTTGCCCCGGTCAGCGCGACAAGGGGTTTGCCGGGATAACGGGTGCTGGCGTACCGCGCCGGAATGACAACCAACGTTTTCATGCTGGCACCAATTCCACGCCGTCTGCGTAAGCGATGAAAAAGCTGTTTGCGTAGTCGGGCTTGCCATATCGCAATGGTTCCAACGTATCGAAGGCGACAACCTTGCCACCTGCGCCTGAAAGAACGGCGTGACCCGCGGCGGTATCCCATTCCATTGTTCTGCCCAGTCGGGGATACAAGTCAGCCTCTCCAGTGGCGACAAGGCAGAATTTCAACGAAGATCCCGCGCTTTTCGAATCTGATGTCTGATATTTGTTGATATAGTCATCGGTCGCGGCGTCGCGGTGTGATTTGGATGCAACGACACGCAGGGCCGAATTGTCTGGCGTGGCGACACGTATCGGGGAAATCGGTCCGGCAATGTCCATCTGCATGTCGCCGGTTTCTTCGACTGTGGTTCCATCCGCCTGAGTGTAGAACATGCGGCCCTTGGCCGGGGCATAAACCACCCCCCGGATCGGCACACCATCAACGACATAGGCGATATTGACCGTGAAATCGCCCCGTCTGTTAATGAATTCCTTGGTCCCATCCAGTGGATCCACAATCAAAAACGTATCGGCCTGCTGGGTGTGGGTGGCCGCCTGTTCTTCGGTGACCAACAGAACGTCGGGAAAAGCGGCGCGCAGCCCGGCAGAAATTACTTTGTCCGCAGCTTCATCAGCTTCGGTGACGGGGCTTTCGTCAGATTTGGTTTTCACCTCGAAATCGGGGCGATCGTAGACTTTCATGATGACATCGCCGGCCTCTATCGCAAGCCGCCGCATCACCGCCGTCAGGTGTTCAAAATCCATGGAATTCCGCCTCTAATCACAATTCTTGCTTCGTTAGGTGCTTAGGTTTATCATCCGACGGTAAAAGAACAGCAAGAATTACGTGTCAAAACGGCACGAACAAGCAGGATACGGGTTTTATGTTTCAAGTACGCAAACCGCAGTCGGGTTTGACGCGCACGATCGCGTTTTTAGAACTGCTTTATAATTCCATCGTTCGGTCTGTGCGAAAAACAGGCGGCAACAACGCAATTTTGGGCCTTTTGGGCAACATGACCCAAACCCTGACATTCGTGTTGGCATTCTTTTTCATGTTCGAAATCATCGGCATGCGCGGTGCGGGCATCCATGGGGCCGATTTTCTGTTGTATATCATGTCAGGCATTTTCGTCTTCATGACCCATACACAAGCGATGAGCGCGGTCGTCGGGTCCGAAGGGCCGACATCACCCATGATGCAGCACGCGCCAATGACCACAATGCTATCGATCCTGTCCAGCGCGTTGGGGTCTTTGTACGTTCAAATTCTGACCATGCTGATCATGCTGTTTGTGTATCACGTGGCTTTTGTGCCCTTGGTGTTCCACCAACCGCTTCAGGCTTTTGGCTGTGTTTTGATCGGCTGGTTTACAGGGTGCGCCGTCGGCATGGTATTTTTGGCGCTGAAACCGTGGTTTCCCGGGGCAATTGGCATTGCATCTACGATCTATCAGCGTGTGAACATGTTTGCGTCCGGCAAGATGTTCGTGGCGAATACCTTGCCCAGCTTTATGCTGGCGATGTTCGATTGGAACCCCCTGTTTCACGCCATCGACCAGGCGCGCGGCTATTTGTTCATCAACTACACCCCGCTGCATTCATCGGTCAGCTATCCCCTTTTGGTGGGCCTGACTTTGGTCATGCTGGGGTTGATCGGTGAACACTATACCCGCCAATACGCATCAGAATCCTGGAGCCGTCGGGGATGAGGCATCTGTTCCTGTCCATGATTGCGCTGCTGTGTGCCACCAATTTGGCTGCACAGCAGGCGGATTTTCCCGCCCTATATGACGTGACCGGCGTGGCCGCATCCGATGTTCTGAATGTTCGCAGCGAACCGTCCGCCGACAGCCAGATCATCGGTGCCTTTCAGCCAGATCAAACCGATATTGAGGTGATGTTTCAGGATGACCAAAACACGGGTTGGGGTCGGGTCAATGTCGGTGAACAATCTGGTTGGGTATCATTGCGATTTTTGGACCGTCAGCTTCATCGGGGATTTCCACCGATACGATCATGCTTTGGCACTGAACCATTTTGGTCCCTTACCGTTGGCCGCGACAGCCTGACTTTTGCAGAAATGGGTGGGGCCGACACCGAATCCCGCCGAATTTGGCGCACGATTTCTGCCAACCGCGTGGGGATTTACGGGTTCGGCGCGGGCGATTTCAGCGCAACCCTGCTGCAAGAAAGCTGCAGTGATGGCATGTCAGATCGCGCATACGGATTGAGCGTTCATATGATGACAGGCCGCGGCAAAGGCACCGAAATGGTTTCCGGCTGCTGCACCCTGTCTGAATAAGCGCAATCAACGCACAACACGCAGGGTGATGTTGATCCGCCCCCCGTTTGACAACAACGTCGAACTTCCCTGTGCAATACGATCAACCCCATGATAAATAAGCCGGGCATCACCCCCAATGACACAAACATCACCAGACCGCAGCCACCGCGATTCCGTGGTGCCGCCGCGCGTCAGATTGCCCAACCGAAACAACGCATCATCACCCAATGAAATTGACACCACGGGCCATGCAAAATCTGCTTCGTCCCGGTCCTGATGCAGTCCCATCTTTGCCCCGTCTGCATAGTAGTTGATCAAACAACACTCCGGGTCAGGCGATGTCGCAGGCACAACTGACCGCCAGACCCTTAGCACAGACATTGGAATGGGCGGCCAAGCAGGGCCAGACGGATGGGTTTCAATGTAGCGATACCCTGATCGATCAGAATACCACCCAAACTGCCCAGCCGCCGTCATGCGCACAGACATGGGTGTTCCGCGTTGGGTGATTGGCCGGAAAAACGGTGCCTGCTTCGCAATCAGGCGCAGGTCGTCAACCAGCGCAACCTGTTCATCGTGCGACAATGCCTGATCATAAAATGCAACACCCCTGACAATGTCCGTCGGAACCCATTGTTCTGATTCCATTTTCGTCACTTTCACTTGCTTAGAATGGTTGCAGCACCGCTATCACGCACCTATATAGCGCGCTGTACGGGGCGGTCTTTTCGAAAAGGGCCGCCTTTCCAGAATTGGGGCTTAGGTGCCGACTATGGGCCAGTGCCCCGGACATCGCCAAATGAAAAGGGATGCTAAGATGGGTAAAGTGATTGGAATTGACCTTGGAACCACCAACTCTTGTGTGGCTATCATGGATGGGTCGCAACCCCGGGTCATTGAAAATGCCGAAGGCGCACGGACGACACCGTCTATCGTCGCCTTTACAGATGATGAACGTCTGGTGGGTCAGCCTGCAAAACGTCAGGCCGTAACAAACCCAGACAACACCGTGTTCGGCGTAAAGCGCCTGATCGGTCGTCGGTTTGACGATGAACACTTGAAGAAAGACCTGAAAAACCTGCCGTTTTCCGTGATCAACGGGGGCAATGGCGATGCATGGGTCGAAGCACAGGGCGACAAGTTTTCGCCGTCTCAAATTTCTGCTTTCATCCTGCAAAAGATGAAAGAAACAGCTGAATCCTATCTGGGTGAAAGCGTGGATCAGGCCGTTATCACGGTCCCCGCCTATTTTAACGACGCCCAGCGCCAAGCGACAAAAGACGCAGGCAAAATTGCCGGTCTGGAAGTGCTGCGGATCATCAACGAACCGACAGCCGCTGCATTGGCCTATGGTTTGGACAAGAAAGAAACGCAAACAATCGCCGTTTATGACCTTGGCGGCGGTACGTTCGACGTGACCATTCTGGAAATCGACGAAGGCCTGTTTGAAGTGAAATCCACCAACGGGGATACGTTCCTGGGTGGTGAAGACTTTGACATGCGCATCGTCAATTATCTGGCGGACGAGTTCAAAAAAGAAAACGGCGTCGATCTGACCAAAGACAAAATGGCCCTGCAACGCCTGAAAGAAGCGGCGGAAAAGGCCAAGATCGAACTGTCCTCTGCCAATCAGACAGAAATCAACCAGCCATTTATTTCGATGGATGCAAAAACCGGCACACCATTGCACTTGGTGGTCAAGCTGACGCGCGCCAAATTGGAATCGCTGGTGGGTGATCTGATCAAGGCATCTTTGAAGCCGTGCCAAGCCGCGTTGAAAGACGCTGGTCTGACCACATCCGACATCGACGAGATCGTCTTGGTCGGTGGTATGACCCGGATGCCAAAGGTTGTGGAAGAAGTCTCGAAATTCTTTGGGAAAGAACCGAACAAAGGCGTGAACCCGGATGAAGTTGTGGCCATGGGCGCTGCCATTCAGGCTGGTGTTCTGCAGGGCGATGTCAAAGACGTGGTCTTGTTGGACGTTACGCCGCTGTCTTTGGGTATCGAAACATTGGGTGGCGTCTTCACACGCCTGATCGACCGGAACACAACAATTCCGACCAAGAAATCGCAAGTATTTTCCACCGCCGAAGACAATCAGAACGCCGTGACAATCCGCGTGTTCCAAGGTGAACGCGAAATGGCCGCAGACAACAAGATGCTGGGCCAATTCAATCTGGAAGATATCCCACCTGCACCACGGGGGATGCCACAGATCGAAGTGACGTTCGACATTGACGCCAACGGCATCGTGTCTGTTGGTGCTGCGGACAAAGGCACCGGCAAAGAACAGAAAATCACGATCCAAGCATCGGGTGGTCTGTCAGACGAAGACATCGAAGCAATGGTCAAAGACGCTGAAGCCAACGCAGAAGCAGACAAAGACCGCCGCGAACTGGTGGAAGCCAAGAACCAAGCCGAAAGCCTGATGCATTCCACCGAAAAAGCGATGGAAGAACATGCAGACAAGGTCGATCCGACAACGATCGAAGCGATCGAATTGGCAATGGCATCGTTGAAAGACGATCTGGAAGGCGAAGATGCCGGCAAGATCAAGGCTGGCATCCAGAACGTAACCGAAGCGTCCATGAAACTGGGCGAAGCGATCTACAAAGCCAGCCAGGAAGCGGCAGACAATGGTGATGCCGACGATGGCCCCGTTATGGACGATGATATCGTCGACGCTGATTTCGAAGATCTGAGCGACGACAAACGCTAAGGTACTGAACCGGAACCTCTGAAAGCCGGCCTTGGCCCTGCCACGGGCCGGCTTTTACGTTCAATGGGGAAGGGAACCCAATGTCAAAACGTGACTATTACGAAGTTCTGGGTGTCTCTAGGGGCGCAAGCGCGGAAGAAATCAAAAAAGGGTATCGTCGCAAAGCCAAAGAACTGCACCCCGACCGCAATGCAGATAATCCAGACGCCGAAGCACAATTCAAAGAAGCAAACGAAGCCTACGAAGTTCTGAAAGACGCTGACAAAAAGGCAGCTTACGACCGCTATGGCCATGCCGCGTTCGAAGGTGGCATGGGTGGCGGTGGTCGTGCAGGCGGAATGGGCGGTCAGGGCGATTTCGCATCTGCCTTTTCCGATGTGTTCGATGACCTGTTCGGTGATTTCATGGGGGGCCGTGGCGGTGGCCGTGGTCAACGATCCACACGCGGATCTGATCTGCGCTACAACCTTCGTGTTTCGCTGGAAGAGGCGTTCCAGGGCCTTCAAAAAACCATCAGCGTTCCAACCACCGTGGCCTGTGGATCCTGCGAAGGGACCGGCGCAGAAGGCGGCAGCGAACCAACCGGCTGCCCCACGTGTTCCGGGATGGGGAAAGTGCGCGCACAACAGGGATTCTTTACCGTTGAACGCACCTGTCCCACCTGTTCTGGGTCTGGTCAGATTATCAAAAACCCATGTCGCACATGTGGTGGCGCGGGACGGCAGGAAAAAGATCGGTCCCTTTCGGTCAATATTCCCGCCGGTGTGGAAACCGGAACACGCATTCGCTTGGCCGGTGAAGGCGAAGCGGGGGTTCGGGGCGGCCCGACAGGTGATTTGTACATCTTTATCGAAGTTGAACCGCACCCGATATTCGAACGCGACAACCTAAATCTGTTCTGCCGGGTGCCCGTGTCGATGGCGTCCGCCGCATTGGGTGGCGATATCGAAGTGCCCACGATGGACGGTGGGCGCAGCCGGGTGAAGATTCCAGCTGGCAGCCAAACAGGCCGCCAAATGCGACTGCGCGGCAAGGGGATGCCAGCCATTCGTGGGGCCGGATTTGGCGATATGTTCATCGAATTATCAGTCGAAACGCCCGTCAATCTAACCGCCCGGCAACGCGAACTGTTGCAGGAATTCGAAGATCTGTCTGTGGACAACAACCCCGAAAGCAGCAGCTTTTTCAACAAGGTCAAATCCTTTTGGGATGGGATTTCCAGCTAACTTAACCTGCGGTTAATCCTTACGGGGGACGGTGCGTTATGCGGTCGTCCCCCCATATCCCGGACTTGTTCCATCACATCGATGATCCAAAGCCGATCAATGCATCGACGCCACCGTCGTATCTGAAAGACCATCGCAAACGCCTGCGCGAACGGTTTTTGCAGGGCGGCAGTGCAGCATTGCCGGACTATGAGCTTCTTGAACTTATTTTGTTTCGTGCGATTCCCCGTCAGGATGTGAAACCACTGGCGCGGCGGTTGATGGATACTTTTGGCACGTTCGGCGGTGTCATAGCTGCGCCCATTCCCCGGCTGGAAGCGGTGAAAGGTGTTGGCACGGCTGTGATCACTGAACTCAAAATTGTGGAGGCTGCATCCCAGCGCACGATAAAGGCACGGCTGATGGAACAGCCTGTGATCACCAGCTGGACCGCGTTGGTTGATTATTGTCGTGCCACCATGGCCCACCGGGAAACGGAACAATTTCGGGTGCTGTATCTGGACCAGAAAAACCGTTTGATCGAAGATCGTGTGCTGGGTGAAGGCACGGTAGACCACGCGCCCGTCTATCCCCGCGAAATCGTGAAATCAGCGCTGACGCTGAATGCGTCCGCGCTGATTTTGGTGCATAATCATCCTTCCGGTGATCCGTCCCCGTCAGCGGAAGATGTGGCCACCACTGGTCAGGTAAAACTGGCGGCAGATGCGCTTGGCCTGACGCTTCACGATCATCTAATCATCGGCCTGTCATCAGAGGTCAGCTTGCGCAGCCTTGGGCATCTTTAGCGAATCCAAAGTTCCACACGACGGTTTTGGTTCTGCCCCCAGCGCGTGTCGTTGCATGCCAAAGGAAGCGTTTCACCAAACCCTTGGGTTCTGAACTGGGCAAGCGGTGGGGCGTTTTCCCCCATCCGGGTCCGAATTGCGTCCCGCACTACGCGGGCCCTGTCGCGGGACAAGGCAAGATTGGCGTCGGGATCGCCAACACCATCGCTGAAACCAGCGAACAGTATTTGCCGATCACGATATCGGCCCTGTCGCAAAAGGGACGCCGCAAAATCAAGATTGGACCGTGACACATCATCCAGTTCCATGGTTCCGCCGGTGAACCGAAATGTCAGTGACAGACGCCCATACCCCTTCAACGCTTGAACCGTCCGCTGCAGATCAGCGATTGATGTATCATCGGTCGCGTTCAAAATCGCGTCTTCCAGAATGCCATTTTCCGAAGAAAGCGCCGCCTCTGACGGGGTGCGACTGATGAACCCCGCACGGTCAATCACCCGCTGTGCAGGCAGATCCAATGTAAAATCAAGGAATTCACGCATAAGCGCAGACTGGCGGATGGCGGATGTGACCAGATAGACCGGGGCCGCCAGCGGGTTTTGGTTTTCCTGAAACGGTACGGATGCTTGCGCTGTGCCACAGGTTCCAGTCAGCCGGACAGGCGTCAGTGGCAAGGACAGGTTTGGCGTGACATATAGAATACCGGGATCTGTGTCCGCGCCACCGCCCAATTGAACGGTCGGCTCTGTTTGCCCCAATTGCTGTTGCAGCGCGATAATGCTGTCCGCATCACCACGGTAATGGACAGGTCTATCTGTTGTGGTGGGCCAATTGGAGCCAGGCGCCGCAATCATCCCGATCAAATCGCGCACCGTCAGGGCGGTGATCGGATTATCCGCATTGGTGTAAAGCCGCAGCGCTTCCCATCCGATCACAGCCAAACGAATTGGATCTGTCGACCCACCTTCATAGGCGGCGCGTATGGCATCATCTTCTGCCGCTGTCGGACCACGCCGGGCCAACACAATATCAGATTGGCCTTCGGACAAAGCGCGGTACCCGCCATCTGTTGACGATAGTGAAATTTCAAATGTTGCAACCAAACGCGCATCAGATCGAACAAGATCAATCTGGGTCGTCGTTTCCGAAGTCACGCGCGCCACTTGGGACAAGCCCCGTTGGGTCGCAAAGGTTTCAATCAACGCCGGCACAAGCACTTCACCCAGCGCTGCGGACCCCGAAACGCGAATGAAAGGAACGTAATCGTCAGGATCCGGGCATGCAGACCCAAGACAGTCTGTTGTCGCAGCAGACAGTGTCATCGGGCCCAGCGGGGTATCCAGATCGTAAAATTCGCCGTCAAACGATCGCATTTTCCCAGAAACGGAAAACGAACCATCTTTCAGCGATAACGTAACGGTCTGGCTGGCCGCCTGAACAGCACAAACGCAAAACGCGGCAACAAATGCCGCGCAACGCCAAATTTTCACAATCGCACCCCCTTGCGAAGGCCCGCGATTGTTATCGCTGGGCCAGGTTCACCGGTTCCAGAAGATTGTTCAAAACCAGATACTCGCCAATCGCTTGGCATGTTGGGATTGTGAAAGATAGGTCTTGGATCGCCAAACCCTGTTCAGGGACGAATTGCAGTGTCTGTGCGGCAACATCCCGTTCGCAGTTGTGGCGTGTAATTTCAGCTTCGACCGTCAACCCGACATCGCCCAAACGCGTCGTAATCCCGCTGGGAAATGTGTAAACTTCGGCCAGCATCGGGTTCAGCGCATCTGCGACACCCACTTGCATGATAAAGCCGCCGTCCCCAGCCGCCGCCGTCGCGATGGATTGCGGCCGGCCAGCCCAAACATGTCCGTCCTGATTATAGGTCGCACCATATTCAAAAGCATGGACTTGAAGCCCCGCATTGCCCTGCCACTGCAGAACAACCCGGTCGTAGAAATTGAGTGATGGCGTCGATGTTGGCGTCATGATGGTGGTCCCATCCGCAAATGACGTCATGACAACGGATTCAACTTTCAACGCAGGTACAATCACCTTGGCCTGCCCATCTGCATCGGTTTGACCCGTGAACATCATGCCTTCGTGGTGGATGACGATCCGTTCCGATGGCAAACAGGGCGCAGAAACAGCAAGGTCAATCAATGCCGCCGGGCCCGGTGTGGCCGTTACGGAAGCCTGACAACCAGATTCCGTTGCCTGCATGATTGATGGGCTGCGCAACGTCGATGTCGCATCTGCCGGGGCTGACACGCTTGCATCAGACGATGTCATTTGAATTCCGGATATCACAGGCTGCTGCAACATGGGTGCAACGGTGGTCGGGGCCTGCGCCATTTGAACGGGTGCGGGCACTTCCGGGATTTGGAACGTTGGCGACGCAGGCGGCACATCTGTGGCGGTCACCAATGTTGTGTTTGTCTGCGCAGTATCTGGTTGCGCATAAAGTGCAGTCAGATGCGCACTGTCCCCTTTTTGCATGACCGCACCGATACCAATGGCAATCACCATGGCGCCCGCAACCATCCCAAAACGTGGCAAAACTGTATTTCGATAGCCCAGCATTTCAGGCCCCTTTCACTTCCACTTGGGGATAACCTGAACTGAGTCGGTGTCGGCAGAAGGGCTGAAAAAGGGACTCTTAGCGGACTCTCAACGGCTTTGGGGCGGTTTCGGTGCGGCAAAATCGTGGCGTTCCACAGGATTTCCACAGAACGCTAACGTTTTAGACCTTTCCGTGGCAGTGTTTGAACTTTTTCCCGGAACCACAGGGGCAGGCATCATTGCGACCCGGGTTGCCCCACGTTGCAGGATCGTTTTCATCGAATCCCTCTGATGCAGCCCCGGCCTGTGCGGCCTGCTGCTGCGCCGCCTGTTGCAGCGCGGCTTGCTGTTGGATCAACGCCTCCATAATGGCGCGCTGTTCTTCTTCGGTCCGCATGCGGACTGTCCCAAGGATTTTTGCCACTTGGTTGCGCAGCCCATCCAGCAGACCTTCGAACAATTGAAACGCTTCGGCTTTGTATTCGTTCAGCGGGTCACGCTGCGCATAGCCACGGAATCCGACAACAGACCGCAAATGTTCCAACGTCAGAAGATGTTCGCGCCATTTGCCATCAATGGTTTCCAACAAGACCTGCTTTTCAATAGTGCGCAGATTTTCCGGTCCAAAATCGACAGCCTTTTTGGCCATATGTTCATCGGATGCTTTTTCCAGACGTTCGCGGATGTCATCGTCATCAACGCCTTCTTCTTCAGTCCAGTCGGCAACAGGCAGATCAAGACCCAGATTTTCGGCGACGGCAGCTTGCAAACCTTCGCCATCCCATTGATCGGCATAGGATTTTGGCGGCATGTAAAGTGTGACCAGATCATCAATCACCTGATGGCGCATATCCGTGGTGATTTCAGAAAGATCTTCAGCTTCCATGATTTCGCGACGTTGACCAAAAATCACGCGGCGTTGGTCGTTCATCACATCATCGAACTTCAGCAGTTGCTTGCGAATGTCAAAATTGCGCCCTTCGACTTTCGCCTGCGCACGTTCCAACGATTTGTTGACCCACGGATGAATAATGGCTTCGCCTTCTTTCATCCCAAGCGTCGACAACACTTTTTCCAGCCGTTCCGACCCAAAGATCCGCATCAGATCATCGTCGAGCGACAAAAAGAACGAAGATTTGCCCGGGTCACCCTGACGGCCAGACCGCCCGCGCAGCTGATTGTCGATACGGCGGGATTCGTGGCGTTCCGTGGCCAACACATACAGACCGCCAGCGTCTTTTACGGCTTGTTCGTCTTTGGTGTGTTCCGCTTCGATCCGTTCGCGAATGGCTGCAGGATCACCATCGGGGTCTGCGGCGATGGCTTCCATGATTTTGAATTCGACATTGCCACCAAGCTTAATGTCAGTGCCGCGACCCGCCATGTTGGTTGCGATTGTCACAGCACCCAATTTGCCCGCATCGGCTACGATCTGGGCTTCCTGTTCGTGCTGGCGTGCATTCAGGACGTTGTGCTGAACGCCAGCCTGCGTCAGCAACTGTGACAGATATTCGGATTTTTCAATTGATGTCGTTCCGACCAGAACAGGCTGACGCCGGTCATGCGCCACTTTAATTTCTTCAACAATCGCCTGAAACTTTTCCTGTGTGCTGCGATAAACTTGGTCGTCTTCGTCCACACGGGCGACGCCGCGGTTGGTGGGCACTTCGACCACCCCAAGGTTATAAATTTCCTGAAATTCGTCTGCTTCGGTCGCAGCTGTCCCGGTCATCCCGGCCAGCTTATCATACATCCGGAAATAGTTTTGGAATGTAACAGAGGCGAGCGTGACGTTTTCTGGTTTGATGTCCACACCTTCTTTGGCTTCGATCGCCTGATGCAACCCGTCAGACAAACGACGCCCTGCCATCATACGGCCTGTAAATTCGTCGATCAAAACCACTTCGCCATCGCGAACGATATAATCTTTGTCTTTTGTGAATAATTTGTGGGCCCGCAAACCTTGGTTCACGTGGTGCACGATGGTTGTGGATTCCGGATCGTACAGTGATTGACCTTCGGGCAGGATGCCTTCGTCAGAAAGAACCTGTTCCAGAAAATCGTTCCCTTCATCGGTAAAGGTCACGTTTTTCGATTTTTCATCCAGCGTAAAGTGATCTTCTTCCACACGCGGGATCAGTTTATCGATGGTCTGGTACAGCGCAGAACGGTCTTGCGCCGGACCCGAAATGATCAGCGGTGTTCGTGCCTCGTCGATCAGGATCGAATCCACTTCGTCCACGATGGCCATGTTGTGATAGCGTTGGTGGATTTGCTTCAACTCTGACTTCATGTTGTCGCGCAGATAGTCAAAGCCCAGTTCGTTGTTCGTGGCATACGTCACATCGCTGGCGTAAGCGGCAGCTTTTTCATCTTCGGGCTGCTGGGGATACACAACGCCTGTGGTCATGCCCAATGCCGCAAACACCTTGCCCATCCACTCTGCATCCCGGCGGGCCAGATAATCGTTCACGGTCACAACGTGCACACCTTTGCCCGTCAATGCGTTCAGATAAGCGGGGAACGTGGCCACCAGCGTTTTGCCTTCGCCCGTTTTCATTTCTGCAATGTTGCCCTGATGCAGGAATATGCCACCCATCAGCTGCACATCAAAGGCCCACAACCCCAACGCACGGCGCGCGGCTTCGCGGCAGTTTGCAAACGCTTCGGGCAGCAGATCATCCAGATCTTCGCCATCACGTGCACGTTTGCGCAGATCTTCAGTCTTGTCGATCAAACCCTGATCGGACAACGCGGCAAATTCAGATTCAAGTGCGTTGATCTTTTCGATCGTCGGCTTTGTCGCCTTCACTTTGCGGTCGTTGGGCGTCCCAAAGACCTTTTTCGCAAGTGTTCCAAAACCGAGCATATTTCTTCCGCCTGACTAACCGTTTCGTGTAAGGGATGCGCTTGCCCCGGTGGAATTCCAGCCCTACACCAAGACCAAGAAACCCGCAGGGCCATCGCAGCCCTTTCGGGACCAGTAAGCGATGTATGGGGCCACCCTTTGACTGTCAACGCCAGTCGCCCTGAAGGCCCTTGATAAAGGAACACTTCATGACTTTTGGAAAACAAATTCTTGCGACATGTGCGGTCTGCATCAGTCTTTCCCTGCCAGCAGCAGCGCAGGACGCAGAACCCGGTACGATTGTTGCGACCGTAAACGGCACCGATATCACCATCGGTCATCTTTTGGCGGTGAAAGATCAGTTGCCGCAACAGTACCAGACATTGCCTGACGACGTGTTGTTTGATGGGATTTTGGATCAGTTGATTCAACAGACATTGCTGGAACAGACGTTGGATCAAGCGCCATCATGGCTGGACACATCGCTGGAAAACGAACGGCGCAATATCCTGTCATCTGTCGTGGTTGATGCGCTGCGTGATGGCGCGGTCACAGACGAAGCGTTGCAAGCAGCCTATGCCGCCAGTTATCAGAATGTGCCCGTGGAACGTGAATACAACGCATCGCACATTCTGGTCGAAACAGAAGAAAAGGCAAAGCAGTTGGTGGCCGAACTGGATGGCGGTGCTGATTTCGCCGAATTGGCCGCAGAACATTCCACCGGACCATCCGGGCCAAACGGCGGCCAATTGGGGTGGTTTGGCACGGGTCGCATGGTGCCGGAATTCGAACTTGCTGTGCTTGGATTGGAAGTGGGCGCCGTGTCCGCGCCGGTTCAAACACAGTTCGGCTGGCACGTGATCCGTTTGAACGATGCCCGTGATGTGCCCCCACCATCGCTGGATGACGTGCGCGAAGAATTGACGGTCGCTTTGCAAGACGCCGCTGTCGAAGCGAAAATTGCGGAACTGATGGCGGCCGGAACGATTGAACGCAATGCCAGCGGCGTTGAACCATCCGTGCTGTCCACAGTCACTTTGGATGATCTAAAATGACGAAATCGCCCTTGGCCCCGGATCAGTTTCCTGAACTGCCTGCGATTGCCGGGCTGCGCCTTGCGACGGCGCAGGCTGGGGTCAAATATGCGGGTCGCACAGACGTAATGCTGGCATTGCTTGACCCAGGTACGACAGTGGCGGGTGTGTTCACAAAGTCCGCAACCTGTTCTGCTGCGGTTTTGGATTGCCGCGCCAAGCTGGGCAGCCCATCTGATCAGCCTGCAGCGATTTTGGTGAATTCCGGGAACGCAAATGCATTTACAGGCAACGCCGGGGCCAAGGCAGTCGACGCATTGTGTGATGCTGTGGCCAAAGCAACCGGGGTGGATGCAAACCGGGTTTTCACAGCATCAACCGGCGTCATCGGAGAGGTTTTGCCACACGGCAAGATTGCCGCCCATCTGGACGCCATGACTGCAAATCCCGACGCAACGCTTGCAGACGCGGCAAACGCGATCATGACAACCGATACTTTTCCCAAGGGTGCGCACGCATCTGTGGATATCGATGGAACCAAGGTGTCCATCGCCGGGATCGCCAAAGGATCGGGGATGATTGCCCCTGATATGGCAACGATGCTGTCTTACGTATTCACGGACGCAAAGATTGCACAAAATGATTTGCAAAACATGCTGATGGATCTGTGCGACCAGTCATTCAACGCGATTACAGTCGACAGTGACACGTCGACATCTGACACCCTAATGCTGTGTGCAACGGGGGCCTCTGGGGTCGACGCGACCGGATCTGAGGAGTTTCAAGCGGCGCTAAAATCCGTGATGCTGGATTTGGCCCACCAAATCGTCAAAGACGGTGAAGGCGCAACGAAGTTTGTGGAAATCACGGTGACAGGCGCGCAAGATGATAATGATGCCCGCAAGGTTGCGCTGTCCATCGCCAATTCGCCCTTGGTCAAAACTGCAATCGCAGGCGAAGATCCGAACTGGGGCCGGATTGTCATGGCCGTTGGAAAATCCGGCGCAGCAGCGGATCGCGACAGGCTTTCCATTCGGTTTGGCGACATTCAGGTGGCATCAAATGGTTGGGTCGATCCAGCCTACACGGAAGCTGCGGGTGCAACATACATGACCCAGCAGAACTTGGTGATCACAACGGATTTGGGCATTGGAACCGGTTCATCAACGGTTTGGACCTGCGATCTGACGCACGGCTACATCACCATCAACGCGGACTACAGATCATGAAGATGGTTTTGGTATCAGCGGTCGCCCTGATTGATGTGGATGGGCGGGTGTTGTTGGCGCAGCGACCAAAAGGAAAATCCATGGAAGGTCTGTGGGAATTTCCCGGCGGAAAAGTTGAACCCGGCGAATCGCCTGAAACGGCCCTGATCCGTGAATTGCAGGAAGAACTGGGTATCAACACCTGGCAATCCTGTTTGGCACCGCTGACGTTTGCCAGTCACAGCTATGATGATTTTCATCTGCTGATGCCACTATTCGCCTGCCGGAAATGGGAAGGCATCGTTCAAGGCAAAGAAAATCAAGCGTTGAAATGGGTTAAGCCCGCAGACCTTGCCAAATACCCAATGCCCGAAGCGGACGTGCCGCTGATCCCCATACTTCGTGATTGGCTGTGAACACTCTTTTTTAGGGTTTCTTTACCAGTTGTGAATAAATTGTGGCCAAACTTAGCCAAATATGGCTAAATTGGGTCATCTAAGGGGATTGGACCATGCTACGTACAATTATGTTGGGCTCTTGCGTATCCGTGCAAGGGACATTTGTTCGTAAAGGCGCCGATGGTAAGATTGTTGTACGCGTTGGTGAACGCGTATTCGAAGGGTTTCCGATTTCACGCGCTGCTTAACGGCAAAGACAAGACTGAATGAAAAAGGGGCGCCGGATGGGGCGCCCCTTTTTCTTTTGCATTGAACCGGATCAGTCCAGATTCCGTTCGACTTCTTCGCGTTCAAAGATTTCGATCACGTCGTCGGGGCGGATATCGTCATAGTTTTCAAATGCCATGCCGCATTCTTGGCCAGACTGAACTTCTGCGACTTCGTCCTTGAACCGCTTCAGCGTTTTCAGCGTGCCTTCGTGGATCACGACGTTGTCGCGCAGCAGGCGCACCCCTGCAGAACGGCGGGCCACACCTTCGGTCACCAAACAACCGGCGACCTTGCCCACACCTGTGACCTTGAACACTTCTTTGATGTTGGCATAACCAATGAAGTTTTCGCGGATTTCGGCGGACAACAGACCCGATGCCGCAGCTTTCACATCATCCACCAAATCGTAGATGACGGAATAGTACCGAATTTCGACGCCCTTCTGGTTCGCCGAATTTCGTGCTGGCGCATTTGCCCGAACGTTGAACCCGATGACAGGCGCGCCGGATGCTTCGGCCAGACCGACATCTGTTTCAGTGATCGCACCGACGCCCGAATGCAGGACGCGTACGCGCACTTCGTCGTTGCCGATTTTTTCCATCGCCTGAACGATCGCTTCGGCAGACCCTTGCACATCGGCCTTCACCAATACGGGCAATTCGGAAACGTTTTCGTCGTCTTTCGCTTTGGCCATCAGCTGTTCCAGCGTCGTGGCGGCACCCAATGCGGCACGTCGTTCTTTGGCAGCTTCGATGCGGTAATCCGCGATTTCACGGGCCTGTGCTTCGGTGTCGACTACGTTCAGAACGTCGCCTGCTTCCGGTGTGCCATTCAGGCCCAGAACTTCGACTGGGGTGGATGGACCGGCTTCTTTCACACGGTTGCCTTTGTCATCGACCAAGGCACGCACTTTACCCCACTGTTCACCGACAACAAAAATGTCGCCTTGTTTCAGTGTACCGTTTTGCACCAGAACCGTTGCCACCGGACCACGGCCCACATCCAGCTGCGCTTCGATCACAGCACCGGATGCGGCGCGTTTTGGGTTGGCTTTCAGTTCCAGAATTTCAGCCTGCAGCGCGATGGATTCCAGCAGGCTGTCCAAACCAGTTCCATTGATTGCCGAAACTTCGACGTCCTGAACTTCGCCAGACATCTTTTCCACGATCACTTCGTGTTGCAGCAAATCTGTCCGCACTTTGTCAGGGTTCGCCCCTTCGCGGTCGATCTTGTTGATTGCAACGATCATCGGCACTTGTGCTGCTTTGGCGTGGGCAATCGCTTCGATCGTTTGTGGCATCACGGCATCATCCGCAGCAACAACCAAAATAACGATGTCCGTGACCTGCGCACCGCGAGCACGCATGGATGTAAATGCAGCGTGGCCCGGCGTATCAAGGAATGTCAGCAGCGCATCGTCTTGGGTGACCTGATAGGCACCAATGTGCTGTGTGATCCCACCTGCTTCGCCGGCGACAACCTTGGCGTTCCGGATCGCATCCAAAAGCGATGTCTTACCGTGGTCGACGTGCCCCATCACAGTGATGACCGGTGGGCGTGGACGCAGATCTTCTTCTTTGTCTTCGACGCTGTCGATCACATCTTCAACGTCCGCATCCGATACGCGCGTGATGCGGTGGCCGAATTCTTCGACAATCAGTTCTGCGGTGTCCTGATCGATGGATTGGTTCTGGTTGACCATCATACCCATCTGCATCAGCGCCTTGACCACATCAGGCACCCGTTCGGCCATACGGTTGGCAAGTTCAGAAACAACGATTGCCTCTGGCACCTGCACGTCGCGGATAATCTTTTCGCGCTGTTCCGTGCCACCCATTGCCTTTTGGCGCGCACGTTCCTGTTTACGCTTCATCGCGGCCATCGAACGTTGACGCCCGTCACCGCCAGACAAAGCCTGATTAACGGTCAACTTGCCCGACCGACGCCCGTCATCACGACCCTTTTGGTTGCGGTTCTGGCGGTCTTCTTGCTGACGACGCGGTTGTTCCGTTGTCGTCTTGGCACGAACAGGGCCCTTGGCGGCGCGGTCTTCCGGCGTTGGCTGCGGTGCAGCCGCACGGCGCGCTGCATCTTCTGCTTCGCGTTTTTTGCGGGCTTCTTCGTCAGCCTTGGCTTTCAGTGCAGCTTCGCGTTCGCGTTCTTCACGTTCTTTGGTTTCCGCTTCTTCGCGACGGCGCTTGCGTTCTTCTTCGCGGGCCTTTTCTTCGGCCGCGCGGTTTGCCGCGTCTTCCGCTTCGCGGGCTTTCGCGGCCTGAACAGCCTTTAACCGGCGATCCATTTCGGCGTCGGAAATCCCCGCTGGACGGCGCGACGGATCGCCAGCCGGTGCGGCCCCGGATGGTTTTGCCCCGCCCGGTTTCGGGACAACGACCCGCTTCCGTTTGGTTTCAACCACCACACTTTTCGTCCGGCCGTGGCTAAAGCTTTGCTTTACACTGCCAGATCGTGGACCACCGCGCAGGCCCAAGGTTTTTTTACCGTCGTCGCTCATAAAGCTTTTCGTCCTTTCGGGCTGCTGTCATCGGATTCTCTTAATCCGCGCAGCTTTGCCGCTTCCTCTATAACACGTGTGCTGAGTCCACCAGTCGAGAGTGCGCCGTGTATCGCATGCCCACGCCCGAATGCCAAACCCATTTCCTGAGCTGTCAAACAGCCGAAATATCGCGCCCCTTCGGGCGTCCACAATTTGCTTTTGCCGCGTTCAGACCCATCCGACGCCTGCAGCAGCACTTTCACTTTACCGTCGGCCAACCAGGATTTGACCTTTTCAAATCCCGTTACGGCCAACCCGGCTTTGCGCGCCAAAGAAATCAGATCCACCACACGATCCGCCAATTGGCGGTCAATCGCATCGATCAAACCATCCGGAACAGTGACCTGCATCTTCGCCCCACGTGCAAAAACGCGCTTGGCGACGGCTTGTTCCAATATCGCCCGATCCGCGGTCACGTAATACCCGCGCCCCGGCAGTTTGCCCAACACATCGGGCACAACCTGACTGTCCGGCCCCGTCACAAAACGGATCAGGCCCTGTTTCGGGCCTGATTCTTGCGTCACAAGGCACTTGCGTTCGGGTTCAGAACGATCCTTTTGGGTTCCACCACGCGGCACGGGGATCACGCATCCTCTTGCTCTGCGGCGTCATCGGCTTCACCGTCTTCATCGGCAACCAATTCATCCGGATCAACCCAGCCCAAAATGATGCGGGCTGTCATGACCATATTTTGCGCTTCTTCCAGATCGATGCCAAAGGGTTCCAGAACACCGTCGTCTTTGACCCGTTCGCCATCCACGGTGGTCCAACCGCCTGCCAATTCCCAATCCGCACAGGTTGCGAAATCTTCCAGCGTTTTGACGTCATCTTTTGCCAGCGCCTCTACCATTTGGGCAGTCAGGCCTTCGAATGCAATAAGGCTGTCTTCCGCGCCCAGTGCACGGGCATTTGCCAGCGCTTTTTCGGCTTCGGCTTCCAGATATTCCCGCGCACGTGTCTGAAGTTCGTTGGCGGTATCGTCGTCGACGCCATCAATGACCAACAGTTCGTCCACATCGACATAGGCGACTTCTTCCAGATTGGTGAAGCCTTCGGCGACCAACAGCTGGGCAAAGAATTCATCCAGATCAAGTGTATCCATGAACAGCTTGGTGCGCTGTTCAAATTCGGCCTGACGGCGTTTGGATTCTTCTTCTTCCGTCATGATGTCGATATCAAGGTTGGTGAGCTGGGACGCCAACCGGACGTTCTGACCACGACGCCCAATCGCCAAAGACAGCTGTTCATCGGGTACAACAACTTCGATCCGGCCCGCTTCTTCGTCCAGAACCACCTTTGACACTTCGGCAGGTTGCAATGCGTTCACCAGGAATGTGGGCTGATCTTCATTCCATGGAATGATATCGATCTTTTCACCCTGCAATTCGTTGACCACAGCCTGAACCCGCGACCCCCGCATACCAACGCAGGCCCCAACAGGATCGATGGACCCATCATATGAAATCACCGCGATCTTTGCGCGCGATCCCGGATCACGGGCAACAGCCTTGATTTCGATAATGCCGTCATAGATTTCCGGCACTTCCATCTTGAACAGTTCGGCCATGAATTCCGGTGCTGTCCGCGACAGGAAGATCTGTGGGCCACGTTGTTCGCGGCGCACATCCTTGATGTAGACCCGGATCCGGTCATTGGGGCGATAGCTTTCGCGGCCGATCTTTTCGTTGCGCCGCAGAACGGCTTCGCCGCGGCCGATATCAACGATGACGTTGCCGTATTCTTCGCGTTTGACCAAACCGTTGATGATGGTGCCAGCGCGGTCTTTGAATTCTTCGTACTGACGATCCCGTTCGGCTTCGCGTACTTTTTGCAGGATCACCTGTTTGGCCGATTGTGCAGCAATCCGGCCCAATTCCACTGGGGGCACTTCTTCGACAAACGTATCGCCGACAGATGGATTTTCCATGTACTGTTTGGCTTGTTCGACGGTGAATTCAGCCTGGTAATTTTCCAGCTCTTCTTCTTCGACGACGGTGCGCACGCGGGTAAATGTGGCCTTGCCGGTTTTGCGGTCAATCGACACACGAATGTCCATTTCAGCGCCATAGCGGGACTTTGCAGCCCGGGCCAAGGATTCTTCCATGGCTTCGACGACCAGACCGGGGTCGATCATCTTTTCGCGGGCGACAGCCTCTGCTGTCTGAAGCAATTCCAACTGGTTTGCGGAAGTGATTGCCATTTACGTGTCCTCCTGCCCATCTACGATGGTTTGCACTTCATCAAATTGCGCATCGTCAATTTGACCTTTGTCTTTGCGACCTTTCAAAACGTCACGGATCAGATCATCGGTCAGCACCAATTTGGCATCTGCCAACCAATCGAATTTCAGGCCAATGGTGCCTTCTTCGATATTGATCAAAACTTCATCATCTTCGGTGCCGGCCAATTCACCGCGAAACCGTTTGCGACCGTCGATCAATTCACTGGTTTCCAGTTTGGCGACATAGCCAACCCAATGGGCGAAATCTTTTAGCCGGGTCAAAGGCCGGTCGATGCCCGGGCTGGAAACTTCAAGCGTGTAGGCTTCGATAATCGGGTCTTCGACATCCAGCACAGCCGATATGGCCGTCGAAATTTCTGCGCAATCGTCAACTTCGATCGTCGTGTCTGGCTTTTGTGCCATAACCTGCAATGTGGGCGTATTGCCCCCCATCAGACGCAGGCGCACGATTTCAAACCCCATGGATTCAACCAACGGGTTCACGATCTCAAACAACCGGCGATCCATCGCGGATTTTGCGATCATTTCTGACATGGTGACCTTTCGTTCAGGCACAAAAAAACGGGCGCGCGGCCCGTGGTATGTTCCGGTGGGTTTCAGGGGTGGAGGCTGAAACGCCGCTGTTGAACCTGCATATACGTTGACCCGGTCGAAAGTTCAATGGCTTTCATCGACGACCCGCAGCAAGTCATATTTCAAAAGAAAATGACAACACCGTGTGACCGCACGTTGGGATATATCCAGCGCGCCCGCCGCCATTTTTGGTGTGACTGGGGTTGGCGAAGACAGAAAGTGGCGCAGCACCGCCTCCATCCGGTTGTTGGCTTCGACCATCCGCCGCATGCGTTCGAATTGGCGGGCATTCAGTGCTGATTTTAGCGCAGCGACGGTGGCCCCGGGCGTTGCGGTAAGTGGCTGATCATTCAACGTGCCCTGATGCGTTGGATAGCTTGCAAACATGTGGCCCACATTTGGCGCGACGGGCACATCCATGCCAGTGTACTGCGCGGGATTTATCGCCGCTTTCCTAAGCTGCGCGAGTTCTTCCCAGAAATCCTGCATCTGCGGGATCACATGGGCCCAATCATAAACATCACGCGCACGCTGTTGCCCCGCCTGCCCCATGCGGCGGCGCATATCTGGATCACGAATCAGGGTTTCCATGGCCCGGGCCAATTTTGGCACATCCAGAACGGTCATCGACGCCGTCAGCATCGTGTATTGGACATAGCTGTTTGCACTGACCTGATGCTGGAACGATTCCTGCGCAAGATCAGACGCGGATGGCAGCGTGGTTGGGATTCGTATTCCGACATCGGGCGTGACTGTATCGCGCAACCCATCCCAATCGGATGCAATAACAGGAAGTCCTGCCGCCATCGCCTCTATCGGGGCGATGCCGAATGTTTCTTGGATATTGTCGATGGGAAACAGAAAGATGTCTGCCGCGCTGAACGTGGATTTCCGGACGTGTGCGTCCTTCCCATCCACCACATGCAGTGACACTTTTGGCATGGCCGCAACGGCGCCTTGGCGAAACACCTTTTCCGAAGTTGCATCCGCAAAGAAACCGCACAACACCAAATGAACGGTCTGCCCCGTTTGTTTTTGCGCAATGGAAAGCGCGCGATAGACGGGCATGGGATCAAATTTTTCGTGGGCGCTGAGGCGGGATAGAACCATAAACACGATATCCCCCGACCCAATGCCAAGATCCGCGCGAAGGGCCGCGCCCATCGCCGCATCGGGTTCGAAATCCTGTGTGTGAATGCCAAGGGGGATCAGTTTCGTTTGGGGTCGGGCCGGGTTTCGGGTTCCGAACCGCTTGGCCGCATAGGAATCAAACAGGTCAAATTGATAATGCACCTGATCCAGCACAGATTTTGACGTGCAGATGATCCCATCCCACGGTTCAATTGGCGCGGTCCGCAAATCAAACATGGCCTGCATGATGTTCGCCGTTGCAGTGGTATGCGTAATGCCGGTGATGCTGAACGACGTTTGTCCGAAATGATATCTGCGCCACGCTTCTGAAGCGATGTTTGGTGCCGGATAATGGACGGCACTAACCGCATCGATGTCCCGGGATTTGTAGATGTGCATGGGGCGGATGGACCGCGATCCCGCATATGGCCGTGCAAGTTCAGCAAATTCGTTTGCCGTATTGTGCCCCGCCACGATGGCCTGCAATTCATCGGCGTCGACATGCTGCAAAAAGCCACGCAGGAAACTTTCACCGGCGACGCGGCGTCCATTGATCCCTTTGTTGGCCGGATCATATCCATCTGCTGAATACCAGATGGCCGCATTTCGATCTGGATTTGCCAATGCAGTCTCTTTCGCCGTTTGATAAAACCCTAGGCCCAAGTCGTATCAATCACAAAAGAAAAGGGGCCGCGTGGGCCCCTTTCCTATGTCAGGATGGTTTCGATTATTTGAACCACCAACGTTCGATGATCCGGCTAGAGTCCATCTGCCACAGGTTACCGATGTCTTCACCGTGGGCCAGTTTTGTCGAATTCGCATCAACATAGTTGGCATACATTGGAACAATCGTGCCGCCTTCTTCGGACATGATCATCTGCATTTCGGTGTAGATGTCGCGGCGCTTGCCGGAATCCAGTTCGGCGCGGCCCATCAGCAGCAGTTCTTGGAACCGTGCATTTTCCCAAGACGTGTCGTTCCACGGCACACCAGATTCATATGCGGTTGAGAACATCCAGTCTTCGGTCGCACGACCGGACCAGTAGCAGGCACACCATGGCTTTTTCAGCCAGACGTTGGACCAGTAACCATCTGCTGGTTCCTGAACCACTTCGATGTTGATGCCAGCAGAACCCGCGGACGCCTGATACAGCTGTGCTGCATCCACTGCGCCAGAGAATGCGGCGTCTGATGCGGACAGCTGAACGTTCAGCGAATCCAGACCAGCCTGCTGCATGTAGAATTTCGCCTTGTCGGCATCATATTCCAGCTGCGGCAGATCGGCTGCGAAATACTGGTTCGCTGGGCCGATTGGGTGGTCGTTACCGACTTTACCGTGACCTTGCAGGATCTTGTCGACCATTTCCTGACGGTTCACCGCGTATTTCAGTGCCTTGCGAACGTTGACGTCGTCATAAGGCGCTTGGTTCGTCAGCATTGGGAAGGTGAAGTGCTGGTTGCCGGTCACTTCGAAAATTTCGACGTTCGGGTTGGCCTTCAGCAGCGCTTCGGTTTTGAAATCAACCCGGTTGGCCGCATCGATCTGACCAGTCATCAGCGCGTTCATCCGTGCGGATGCATCGTTGATGGCGACAACTTCTACGCTGTCGAACCAGCCTGCTTTGCCATCTTTGTAGTGGCTGTCCACGCGGGACATGACGGTGCGCACACCTGGATCAAAGGATTCAACTTTGTACAGACCCGTACCAATACCGCTTGCGATCGCTTCGTCGATCATGCCTGCTGGATACATCAGGATGTGGTAATCAGACAGCAGGAACGGGAAGTCAGCGTTGCCCGCAGCCAGCGTGAACTGAACCTGATGGTCGCCCATCTTTTTCATTTCAGTGATGGATGCAACGATTGGCTTGGCTGCGGATTTCGCACCTTCGGCCACGTGCATCTGCAGTGATTCAATCACATCGTCAGCGCCGAATGGTTTGCCGTTGTGGAATGTCACGCCTTGGCGCAGATTGAATGTCCAGGTTTTCGCATCTGCTGATGCTTCCCAGCTTTCTGCCAATTCGCCAACCAGTTCGCCATTGGCGGCAACTTCGGTCAGACAGTCAAACACACAGCCGTGTGCCGTGATGATCATGTAGCTGTCAGAATGGGTCCGACCATCCCAGCTGTCAGAGGTGTTGGCCCCTGCCAGACCCAAACGCAATGTGCCACCGCGTTGCTGGGCTTTTGCTGGAAGACCAGTCGCAGCAACCACAGAGGCTGCAACACCCGTCTTCATCAAACCGCGACGTGTTAGTTTCGTCATTGTTTTCTCCCGTGTTGAACACTTTTTACTTCGCAGGTGCCCCTGCAAATTTTTATGCCATCTTATTGACGGCAGCATCACCAATATTGTCAACGCCTCGTTGATCCAGAAGGGTTGTTAACCAGTCTGGGTCCATTTCCGGCACAGATGACAATAACAAATCTGTGTATGGATGGTGTGGCGGCTGGAACATTTCGTCTTTTGGCCCTTGTTCCACGACCCGCCCGTCTTTCATGACCACAACTTCGTCACTGATCGCTTTTACCGTGGCCAGATCGTGCGTGATGAACATGTACGACAGCCCCAGCGTATCTTGCAGATTCGCCAAAAGCTTCAGAATGCCTTCTGCCACCAGCTGATCCAGTGCCGATGTCACTTCGTCACAAATGATGAACTTCGGATCAGCGGCCAAGGCACGTGCGATCCCAATGCGCTGCTTTTGTCCGCCTGACAATTCGGAGGGCAAACGATTAATGTACTGACCGGGATCAAGTTCGATTTGTTCCAACAGTTCTTCGACCCGGCGGCGCTTTTCGGACCCTGTCTTTCCACTGTAAAACTGAACCGGACGCCCGATGATTTCGCCAATGCTTTTGCGCGGGTTCAGCGCGGTGTCGGCCATTTGGTAAATCATCTGCGCCTGACGCAGCTGGTCTTTTGATCGTCTGCGGTAATCAAGCGGCAGGGCCTGACCATCGAATTCGATATGCCCAATTTTTGGCGGCAAAAGGCCAGTGATGCAGCGCGCCGTCGTTGATTTCCCGGATCCCGATTCGCCCACAACCGCAACGGTGCGCCCTTCGTGAATATCAAAACTGACTTCTTCCAATACCGGCACTGTGCCATAGGCCGCGGTGACGTTTTTGATCGAAACGATGGGCGTCGCGCCCGTATTCACGGCTGGTTTCTTTGGCCGTTCAAACGACCGAACCGCCCACAATGATTTGGTGTAATCTTCTTGTGGATTGGACAGCATGGTGCGGGTGTCGGATTCTTCAACCTCGTCCCCTTTCAAAAGCACCTTAATTTTGTCTGCCATTTGGGCCACAACCGCCAGATCATGGGTGATGTAGATCGCAGCCGTATCAAACTGTTCCACGATATCCCTGATGGACGCCAAAACTTCGATCTGGGTTGTCACGTCCAGGGCGGTGGTTGGTTCGTCAAAGATTATCAGGTCCGGGCGGCAGGCCATCGCCATCGCGGTCATGGCCCGTTGCAACTGACCGCCAGAGACTTGGTGGGGGAAGCGGAACCCGATGTTGTCTGGGTCGGGCAAACGCAACCTGCGATACAGCTCCATCCCATCCGCTTCGCTTTCAGATTTGGACGATACGCCGTGTTGCACGGGCGCTTCGGAGTGTTGATCGATCAACTTATGGGCAGGGTTGAAACTGGCCGCGGCTGATTGCGCCACATATGCGATTCGCTTTCCCAGCAAGGATCGTTTGACCGCAGCAGAAGCGTTAACCAGATCGATCCCATCAAATTCGACTTCGCCATCGCTGATCCGGCATCCATCACGGGTAAACCCCATCGCGGCCAATCCAACAGTCGATTTACCGGCACCAGATTCACCAATCAGGCCCAGCACTTCCCCCTTTTTCAGGTCAAAGCTGACGCCGTTCACGATTGGGGTCCAAGTTTCCCCTGACAGGCCTTCCAATTTCAGGCCGCGCACTTTCAACAGTTGTTCAGCCATCGTTCTACCCTTTCAGACCAGAGGATTTATCAAGGATCCAATCCACGACAAAGTTCACCGCCAACACCAGAATCGCAATTGCCAGCGCTGGGAACAGCGGCAGCAGCGCCGCATTGGGCAGGAACTGTGCAAACTTGATAAAGTCGGCCAGTTTGCGCACCATCGTGCCCCAGTCTGCGCTTGGTGGTTGAATGCCCATGCCAAGGAACGACAAGGACGCAATCGTCAGGAAAACGAAACAGAACCGAAGCCCAAATTCGACCAGAAACGGCGGCATGGCGTTGGGCAGGATTTCCCGCGTGATCAGATAGCCAAGCCGTTCACCGCGCAACTTGGCGGCTTCGATGTAATCCATCGCAACAATGCCCAGTCCCACGGATCGCGCCAGTCGGAACACCCGCGTACTGTCGATGACCGCAATGATTACAATCATAAACAGAACCATCGGAATGCCATAAGAATTCGCCCAGAAGCTGGCGATAGACAAAAGCAAAAGCTGAAAGATCAGCGCGGGAATTGCCATCAGAACGTCAACAGACCGCGAAATCACCGAATCCACCCAGCCGCCAAAAATTGCCGCAGCCAGCCCGGCAATGCCGCCGATCAAAAAGGCAAGAATGGTCGCCGCCAACGCGATGAACATGGTGTTCTTTGTTGCGAATATCAGACGCGACAGAATATCCCGGCCAATTTCATCAGTTCCCAATATATGTGCCGGATCGCCGTTGGCCGCCGGATCACCGAACGGGTACACATAGGATTTCGCAAAGACTTCGGCTTCGCCGTAGGGCGCGAAAACCTCGGGCATCAAGGCGACGATACAGTACAGGATGATTGTCAAAATGCCGAACGATGCGGTTATCGGCATTTGCCGGAACAGCCGCTTCGATCCATCTGTACCGATATTGCGCCCAGCAAGGCGGAACAGGAATGCGGCCAACGCCAGCCCGGCGATCAAATGCACGGTCCACCGGAAAAAGATCGTCACGGCGTTGGGCACGCCAGATTCAAGCGTCGTGGGTTGAAGATACAGCCGCGCACACAGAAAAATCAGGATGGCACCGAACACATAGCCAAAGGCGACAAGAAACGGCATATCCCTGAAATAGGGTCGGTTTTGTGTGGTCTTTTGGCCGATCAGGCGGAACAGATAGCCCCCAACAACCGCAGCTGCCAGAACGGCGATCACGAATAACAGATTGCTCATTTCGGGTGCCTCAGCTTTGGGTTGGACAGGATGGTCAAAATATCCGCCGTCAGGTTCAGCAGGATGTAGGCGCTGGCGAAAATCATCACACAGGCCTGAATGACCGGGATGTCACGGTTGATGACGCTGTCCACGAACAGCTGGCCGATACCGGGATAAGTGAACACCACTTCAACCACGACAACGCCCGTGATCAGATATGCAAGGTTCAGCGCGATCACATTGATGATCGGCGCCAACGCATTCGGCAGCGCATGTTTCACGATCACCCGCATCGGGCTGACGCCTTTAAGCCGGGCCATTTCGATATACGGCGACGCCAGCAAGTTGATGATTGATGCCCGCGTCATCCGCATCATGTGGGCGGTCACAACCAGTGTCAGTGTCAGCGCAGGCAGCGCCAAAAAGTACAGGCGTTCGCCCAGCGTGATGCCGGGCGTCACTTCCGCCACTGGCAAGAACACGGGGTTCAACACAGCAAGGAACAGCACCAAGATATATGCGATAAAAAATTCAGGGCTTGAGATTGAGGTCAGCGCCCCAATGTTGGCAATGCGATCGAACATGGAATTTCGATAAAGCGCGGCCAGAACACCGATCGTCAGCGACAGCGGCACCGCAATCAGCGCAGCAAAGCCTGCAAGCCACATTGTGTTGATAAATCGTGGGTAAATCTGGTCGGCCACACTGATCAGCTGATCCCCACCCAAATTCGACGCAAAATTCATTTGCGCAAAACTGATGCCAAGATCACCCGTTATGATATTTCCAAGCCAAGAAAAATACCGTTGGAAATAGGGTTGATCCAACCCCAGATCTTTTCGCATTGCGGTGACCGCTTCTTCGGTCGCGCCTTGACCCATGATCGCTTGTGCAAAATCACCAGGCAGGGCGTTTACGGATACGAAAATTACAAATGACACAATCAAAAGTGTCAGGACGCCAAGCGCGAGCCGCTGGGCGATGATTTTGGCGATGCTTCCCACGAACGCCCCCCAATTTGGTCCCTAAGGTTAAAACCGTAACGGGGTTCTGGCATATGTAAAGCGAATTGAATGTCGCAAATGGGTATCAGTTATGTCTTAAACGGTCCATTGCACGCACAAGTTCAGAACTGATTCCGGGTTCCGAAAGGGCGTGCCCCGCCTTGGCAACCATTCTAATTCTTGCTTTATTCCAAAGACTTACCAATTTGTGAGCCGAAACCGGGGGGCAGATCATATCCAGTCGACCCTGCACGACGATCCCGGGAACATCTTTCAAGCGATCCATGTTGTTTAGAATGGCCTGATCTGGACTTAAGAAAACGCGATTCTGGAAATAATGATTTTCAAGCCGTGCGAACGCACGTGCATATTCCGCCGGGCTTTCGCCGCCAACACCTGAAGTATCAATCGACGCCATCGCATTTTCCCACGATGTCCAAGCCCGCGCAAAGCGGATCTCTTGCGTAATGTCACCGGAAAACAGACGGCGCCCGTATGCCGCGATCAGATCGCCTTGTTCGTCTTCGGGAATGATGTCCCGAAACCGGGCCCAGGTTTCTGGCCAGAATTGCCCAGCACCACCGCCATAAAACCAGTCGAATTCCGGTTCGGTTCCCAAAAATACCCCCCGCAAAACCAAGTGTTGCACATGATCCGGGTGGGCCTGCGCGTAGACCAGCGCAAGCGTTGCGCCCCAGCTGCCCCCGAACACAATCCATTGATCAATGCGAAGCGTTCTGCGGATCAGATCAATGTCTGAAACAAGATGCCAGGTTGTGTTGTCTTTGACACTGGCATGCGGTTTGGATCGGCCGCAGCCGCGCTGGTCAAACAGAATGATGCGATAATGATCTGGGTCGAAATAGCGGCGCATCGCAGGGCTGCACCCGCCGCCAGGGCCGCCGTGCAGTACGACAACAGGTTGCCCATCGGGATTGCCACATTGTTCGACATAGACGGAATGGCCCTGCCCCACGTCCAGCATCCGCTTTTCGAAGGGCTGAATCGGGGGGTACAAATACTGCACCGCGCGTTTTTGACCTGCGTCTTTGTCCATAAGAACCCTATATAGCGCGATGAAGGGATTTTCCCGTAAGACAGCTAAACCGAGATGAGGCCAAAAATGCAAGCGACGCAGACAACTGTTGACCCAAGCGAAATCGCCAAATTTGAAGCGATGGCTGCCGAATGGTGGGACTTGGAAGGGAAGTTCAAACCGCTTCATATGCTGAACCCATGTCGGTTGGATTACATCACCCGGCAGATCGCCCATGAATTCGACAGGGATCTGACCGATGAACAGCCATTCAAAGGCCTGCGCCTGCTGGACATTGGATGCGGTGGGGGGCTTTTGTGCGAACCCATGGCGCGTCTGGGCGCAACTGTGGTCGGCGCAGATGCAGCAGAACGCAATATTCCGGTCGCCCAAATCCATGCGGAACAGTCTGGGCTGGCGATTGATTATCGACACACAACTGCCGAAGCGATGGCAGCGGCCGGCGAACAGTTCGACGTCGTCCTGAATATGGAGGTGGTCGAACATGTGGCCGATCCATTGGCCTATTTGACAGCATGTCAGCAGCTGCTGAAATCAGGTGGTCTTCATATCTGTTCGACACTCAACCGGAACCCGAAATCGTTTCTTTTTGCAATCATTGGGGCAGAATACGTGATGCGCTGGCTGCCCAAGGGAACGCATGAATGGGACAAATTCATCACGCCTGACGAACTGTTTGATTTGATGTCTCAGGCCGGGTTGAACCCAATCGACCGCAAGGGATTTGTGTTCAACAAATTGACTTGGAAATGGTCGATCAGCGACCGCGATCTTTCGGTCAACTATGTCACCGCAAGCCTGAAACCCTAAGACCGCATCAGGTTTTGGCGCAAAGACCGCAGGTGTGCAGTTGCGGTCTTCAATCCAGTTTCGCCCGTATCGCCGACTGCAGACGACAACAGGGGCGCCACTTTCGCAAAGGCAGAATCCCGCGCCTGACGGCCCGCCGGGCTGATCACAATTTGCTTGCGGCGGGCATCATCCCAATCTGGCCGGATGTGCACATACCCCTGCGCTTCCAGCTTTGTCAGCGTATTCGTAATGGCCCCGCGCGACAGATTGAATGCCTGCGCCAGCTGGGCGGGTGATCGTTCACCGCCCACATGCGCCAGATGGTTCAAGACAACAAAATGGGACAGCTCCATCCCCTTTGGCAGGGCACGGGCGATGTTGGTGCGCAAAATATGTTCCAACGCCATGACTTCGGAAAAAAGGGCTACGGCAGTTGTTTCAACGGAATCAGTCAAGTCGTTCGGTCGTCAATTTGAATGGCATGTCACATGCCAAGGACGGCACACGATCCCGGGCACTATTCACGTCGTCCAAATTGATATCAACGGTGTAAATTCCGGGGGCGGTCCCCGCGTCCAAAATGATGTCACCCCAGGGCGAAACCACCAACGAATGCCCAAATGTTTTGCGCCCCGATCCTGAATGTGTGCCTGTTTGCGCTGGCGCCACCACAAAACACCCGGTTTCGATCGCGCGCGCCTTCAAAAGGCTGTGCCAATGGGCTTGGCCCGTGGGCACGGCAAAGGCGGACGGCACAGAAATGATCTGCGCGCCGGCCTGCGCCAGCGTTCGAAACAAATGGGGAAAGCGAAGATCATAACAAATGGTCATGCCCAGCGCGCCCATGGGTGTTTCGACGCAGACAGCCCGGTTGCCGGGGCGATATCCGCTTGATTCCCGATAGGCTTCGCCGTCCGACAAGGTCACATCAAACATATGGATTTTGTCGTACCATTGCACAACGCGGCCCGTGTCACTGATCAAAAGACTGCGGTTCGCAAACCGCCCATCGCGGTCCGATGTTTTAAGCGCGATGGACCCCAAAAGGACCCAAAGCCCCAGCGATCTGGCCTTTTCCTGAACCGCAGTCACAAATGTATTGTTCGGCCCCGGTTCCAGAAAATGGTCTTGGTGGCTGCGCGACAGGGACACGCAGTTCGTGACTTCCGGCGTTAGGAACAGGTCCGCATCCCGCGCCTGTTCCATTGCATGCAAAACCGATGCCAGATTTTCATCGGGCTGGTCCGTTGCATTCATTTGGAACAGGGCAAGCTGCACAGATCACCCAGCCAACAACGGATCCAGTTTGCCGCTACGTTCCAGTGCCGCCATATCATCATAGCCACCCACATGGGTGTCCCCGACAAAGATTTGCGGAACCGTATGCCGCCCATTCGCACGCGACAGCATTTCGTCACGCTTTTCCGGCTGCTGCATCAGATCATATTCGATGAACGACACCTCTTTCATCGTCAAAAGGCGCTTGGCCGCGTGGCAATATCCACAGGTGGGGCTGGTATAAATTTCTACGGTTTGCATCGGTACGCTCCTGATTTGGGGCAAACTAGTCGTGTTTGCCGACGCGCGCCAGTGCAAGGACCGTGACAGAAGCCGCGCCCTGCGCCCGAAGCGCAAGGGTGCAGGTGGTGAATGTCGCGCCTGATGTCATCACATCGTCCACCAAAATCACGTCCTTGTGTTTGATCTGCGTGCTGCGCTTTGGGTTTGGGGCAATTGCACCCTGCAATGTTTCAAATCTTTCGTCGCGCGTTCTGCCATCCAGCGATGGCGTCGACCGAACACGTATCAAAGCGTCTGGAATGCTGGGACAGCCAAATTGGTCTGCAAGTTCGTTGGCAATCACAGCAGATTGGTTATAGCGCCGCTTGATCAGCCGCCAAAAATGCAGCGGAACCGGAACGAACACCGTTTGGGGTGTAACAAGGTGTTCGATCTTGGATTTCGCCCAGCCTGCGAAAGGGGCGACCAGATCGTGTCGATCCGCATGTTTCAGCCCCAGGACCAGATCGCGCGCGACCCCATGATACCGAAACACAGCGCGGCCCCTGTCCCATGGTGGATGGTCTGTCATGCATTCGTCGCAAAACAGAATATCCGTCGGATCATCTGCCTCCCCAACCAGTTGGCAACCGCATGCTTCGCACGATGGATCCTGAATGAAAGGGGCATTTCCCCAACAGGCCGGGCACAGCCCATTCAATTGATCAGCCGGATCTTGGCACGCGATACAGGCCGGTGGATACAGAACATCCATCACCGTTTGAAAGATTGACGGGCGGTTGTTAGATGCCACGCTATGCAAAACCAAAAACCCCTTTACGATGACGCCGCACTTGCAGCGCGGCACAGGCGGGCCACGCGTGATGGGCTGTTTCTGCATGACATTGCCCAAGATGAGCTTTCATTAAGACAGGCAGACGTTAATCGGACGTTTACGAAGATTGCCGTTGTGTCGAATTTCCCTTCGGTCTGGGAAACGCTTGGCGCGGATTTCGTTCCGGCCGCAAACACGATCGATTTTCCGGACACTGACTATGATTTGATTGTTCACGGCATGGCTTTGCACCAATCCAACGACCCCTTGGGCCAGATGATCCAGTGCCGCGCACGGCTGAAAGCGGATGGGCTGTTTCTGGCGGCCTTTCTTGGGGGGACAACCCTGACAAATTTGCGCCAGTCCCTGACAGCCGCAGAACTTCAGGTTCGTGGGGGGGTCGCGCCCCGTGTTCATCCGATGATCGACGTGCGGGATGCTGGCCATTTGATGCAGCGGGCCGGGTTTGCCCTGCCCGTTGCAGATACGCTGTGTCAGGATATCAGCTTCCGTGATCCTGCCCATCTGATGAAAGATCTGCGCCACATGGGCGAAGGCAACGCCCTTGCCCAGCGCGACCGCACACCTGTGCCGCGGGGGATGATGGCCGCCCTTGATGCGCTTTTCCCCCGGACAGATGGACGGATCATCGAACAATTCGAGCTTATTTTTCTGGCCGGATGGGCCCCCGATGACAGCCAGCCAAAACCATTAAGGCCCGGATCGGCGAAAATGCCGCTCGCTGATGCACTGAAATTGGCGAAAGATGACGCAGATGATTGACGTTGATGGCTTTCCCTTTATCTGCCGCCATAGGTAGTAAAGAAAGCCCGTGATGTTGGATTCCAAGAATATGACCGAATTGCAGACGTCAAAGATACCGGAACATGCGCAAGCGGATCATCCGCCTGTCGCACAAGGTAAGATTGGCATTCTGCTGGCAAACCTTGGAACGCCAGACGGGCATGACTACTGGTCGATGCGCCGGTACCTGAACGAATTTTTGTCCGACAAACGTGTGATCGACTACAGCCCTTGGATTTGGCAGCCCCTGTTGCAGCTGATCATTCTGACCAAACGTCCGTTTTCATCTGGGGAAGCCTATCGTTCCATCTGGAACCACGACGCGGATGAAAGCCCGTTGATGACGATCACAAAAGCGCAGACCGCAAAGATCAAGGAATCGATGCATGCGACCCACGGCGACCGCGTGGTTGTCGATTTCTGCATGCGGTACGGGAACCCATCGACCAAATCAAAGGTCAAGGAAATGATCGCTGCGGGCTGCCAGAAGATCTTGTTCTTTCCTTTGTACCCGCACTATGCGGGCGCAACATCCGCAACCGCCAATGATCAGTTCTTTCGCGCGCTGATGGACGAAAAATGGCAGCCCACCGTGCGAACGGTTCAGCCTTATTTTGATGATCCGGCCTATATTGACAGTCTGGCTGCCAGCATCGAACGCGCTTACGCCGATGCTGAACACAAGCCGGAAATTCTGGTGTGTTCTTACCACGGCGTTCCAAAACGGTACCTGATGGAAGGCGATCCCTATCATTGCCAATGTCAAAAAACGACGCGTCTTTTGAAAGAACGGCTGGGTTGGCAAGACACGGACATCGTAACCACATTTCAATCGCGGTTTGGCCCCGAAGAATGGTTAAAACCATATACGGTGGAAGAGGTCGCGCGGCTTGCAGAACAGGGCAAAAAATCCATTGCGGTTTGTGCCCCGGCCTTTTCAGCCGATTGCATCGAAACGCTTGAAGAAATCAACGAAGAAATCTGTGAAAGTTTTGAAGATGCGGGGGGTGAACACTTCACCTACATCCCTTGTCTGAACGATAACGAAGATCACATCGCGGCGCTGTGCGGTGTGATTGATCGCAACCTGAAGGGTTGGATTTAGCCTGCCGCCCGGATGCGGCAATAATCAAATCCCGAAAATGAAAAAGGCGACGCAAGAAGCGTCGCCCTTTAAAAAACTGCGTTGCGGGGGGATTAGGAACCGCCCAGCGCCAGCAGAGCAACCAACAGGGCTGCGATTGTCAGTGTAGAGCTGGAAGAGCCAGTTGTTGCTGTTTCAACAACTTCTGCGACAACTTCAGGTGCCATAACTGGTTCGGACATGCCGCCAGCGAATGCAGTTGTTGCGGCCAGTGTCAGTGCGGCGGCGATTGCGATTTTTTTCATAGTATCCTCCGATAATCGGCCCAGCACGCGGGTGCGTGAATGGGTCCCCAAGTGTTACCTCGCGCGCCCATTAAGCGTTTCTTGGTAAAGAAATCAAACAGAACTGATATCTTTTCCAAATCTTGCCATCATTTGGGCGTCAAATAAGCAACACTTGTGTACCAACTTTCGACAATTCGAAAAGTTCCGCGATTTGTTCATTGTACAAACCGATGCATCCATTGGACGAACGGCGGCCAATCTTGCGGGTGTCGTGGGTGCCGTGGATGCGATAATATGTCCACGAAAGATACAGCGCATGGGTGCCCAGCGGGTTGTCTGGACCTGGCCCAACGAATTCTGGCCATTCCGGGTTGCGTTTGCGCATTGCGGGTGTCGGGCGCCAGCTGGGTCCTTCGACTTTGCGGGTGACGCGGGTCCGGCCGCGGCGTGTCAAATCTTCGGTCAGCGGCACAGATGTCGGATACAGCTTGTAAATCGATTCATCCTCGCTCCAGTAATGAAGCGCACGGGACGTCAGATCGACAAGGATCGCACCGTTGTTCAAATTGTCAAAGTATGGGCGCCAGTTCAGGGTTCGAAACGCAGAAACATTTCGCTGTGTGGTCTGGCTGATGTCAGATTCAATTTCCACGGATTCCTGAAAATCAGTGGATTGGGCGACCGCTGCTGTTCCCATCAACGTTGCCGCGCCAGTCAGAAAAGTTCTGCGGGGAAGTTCATTGCGTTTTGCCATACTGGGCCTCACCTTTTGTTTTGAATTGGGTATCGCGTGTTCACCCAAAAGTGCAAATCAAACTGTCGTCATTCCGCCGATATGGGATCATCTGGGTTTGAATCAACACAGCGAAACAGTTATGCGGAATGTACAAGTTGGGAGGTCGCCGTGAAGCGTTCTATTTTTGTTCTTGGTTTTCTGGCTTTTTTGACGGCATGTTCCGGTGGTGGGGTTGCGGTTGGGCCGAATGGCGAACCCCTTGCGCGGCTTTACCGGATTGGGGCGGGTGATACATCACGGGTTCAATTCAGCCTTCTGGATGGAATGAACAGCCTGCGCCGCGTGTCAGGTGTGGCACCTGTGCAACTCAATTCCCAACTCAACGCCGCTGCGGCGACCCATTCGCGCGACATGGCAATTCAAAACCGGCCCTGGCATTTTGGGTCTGATGGATCATCACCAATCGACCGGATCCGCCGGGTTGGCTACACCGGTGTATTGATCGGCGAAAACATTTCCGAAACGTATGAATCCGAATTGGAAACACTTGCCGCGTGGATGGAAGATCCAAACACACGACGTGTGATCTTGAACCCACAGGCACAGGATTTGGGATTTGCGTGGTTTCAGGAACAAAACGGAAAGATTTGGTGGACCCTGATCACCGGATCACGATCCACACTTGAAGCTGATCTTCAGGGATAGATGAAGATCGGCGTTCCCACGTCTACCATGGCATAAATATCTTCCATTTCGTCGTTCGTGACCGCGATGCAGCCCCACGTCCAATCGGACTGACCCAAGTTTAGTTTTGGCGTGCCGTGAATGAAAATGTCGCCCCCCGGGCTTTTGCCCAGCGCCCGTGCATGGGCGATATCTGCAGCGTTGGGGTATGAAATTCCAATCGATAAGTGAAACATGCTGTTGGGGTTTTTGCGGTCGATGAAATAAGTGCCTTCCGGCGTGCGCCCATCACCGCTGACGGCTTTGTGACCCGTTGGATCAAACCCGAGTTCAAACCGGAAACTGCGCAGCGGTTCGTTGTTGTGAAACAACGTCATCACACGTGCTTCCTTGTGAACGGTAATCGCCGTTACCCGTGGGCCGTCATAGGATTTGAACTTTGACGAACACGCCGCCAAAAGCGCCATCAAGCCAAGGATGGCCAGTGTTCTGATAAATGTCATTTGCCTGTGCTCTGCTTTTTCTTTGGCTATGCCAGAAAAACAGGGCCCGTGACGATCACTTTTTATTGAGTTGGGCTTCTATCTGCCGCAATCGTTCCAGAACCTCGTCCCGATAGGCATCTGTGGCTGCATTGCTTTCCTGTGCATGGGCATCCTGCATGGAATTCACAATCAAACCCACCAACAGGTTCACCACCGCAAATGTGGTGACCATGATAAATGGCACAAAGAACAACCACGCATAGGGGAACGTTTCCATCACCGGTCTAACAATCCCCATAGACCAACTTTCCAGCGTCATGATCTGAAACAGTGTGTAGGCTGATAGGCCCAATGTGCCGAACCATTCTGGGAACGCGTCCCCGAACAGTTTGGTCGCCATAACGGCCCCGATATAAAAGATGATCCCCATCAACAAAAACACGGACCCCATCCCGGGCAAGGCTGTCACGAAGCCTTCGACCACGCGGCGCAGATTGGCGGACACGGAAATCACGCGCAGAACACGAAGAATGCGCAGGGCCCGCAACACAGACAGCCCCTGACCCGCAGGAACCAACGCGATCCCCACGATCACGAAATCAAAGACATTCCAGCCATTTCGGAAAAACCCGGCACGATAGGCGATCAGTTTTGCCAAAAGTTCGACAACAAAGATGGCAAGGCACAATCGATCCAACGTCAGGATCAGCCCACCCGCGCGATCCATGATCGTTTCAGATGTTTCAAGGCCCAGCAAAATGGCGTTGAAGATGATCACCCCAACAATCGCATTTCGGCAAATCGGGGATTCCAGAAAGGTTTTGAGCTGTGTCATGGGCGTCCTAGCGACTGAACTTCGCGGCGACTTCGATATGCGTTGACCAACGGAACTGGTCAACCACATCTATCCAATCCAATTCAAATCCCGCCGAACACAAAACCGCCGCGTCAGCCGCAAACGTGATCGGGTTGCAAGACACCATCGCGACAACAGGCACCTGTGATTGTGCAATTTGTGCGACCTGTGCAGATGCGCCCGCCCGTGGGGGGTCCACGATCACCGCATCGTAATCCGCCATTTCATTGGCGGGGATCGGCGACTTGAACAAATCACGCTTTTCCGTGCGGACGGGCTTTACCCCCGTTGCATGGCGCATTCCGGTATCGATCGCCGACAAAAGACCGGCATCACCTTCGACTGCATGCACCGCCGCCTGCGTGGCCAATGGCAGCCCCAGCGTTCCCAGACCGGCAAAAAGATCCAAAATCTGTGTGCTTGGCCCCACGGCATCACGGACAGCATTTTGCAAGAAAAGTTCCGCTTGTGCGGTCGCCTGCGTAAAGCCGCGTGGCGGGGGCGCAACGATTACGTTCCCAAATCGCAGCGATGGCATTTGCAGCGTTACGACCGTTTCATCTTGAATTGTCAGGCGTGCGATTTGGTGGGTTTGCGCCCAGTGTGCGAAGGCTTCGAACTGGCCTGGATCAGCGTCCAGCCCATCCACCGCGACATCCAGGCCCGCAGCAGTTTCCAACACCCAGAACTGCAACACCCCACGGCGCGATCCAAAATCGGACGTAAAGGCCTGCAGCGCTGGAATTTTTTCGGTGATGGCCGGGCTTAGCGTCAGACATCCGGAAATATCATGCAGCACATCAGACCGCGGTGCGAAAAAACCAACAGTTGCGCCTTTTTTTGTGCGCCGCCCCGTCAGCTTTGCCCGCCGCCTGCTGTTGGGGGGTGAACTGTGGAATTGCCTGATCGGGGCTTTGACCCCATGTGCCGATAAGGCCTGCCGGACAACTGCGCCCTTCCAGTTCTGAACAAAGTCAGGGGCCGCATGATGCAGCGCGCAACCGCCACAGCGTTGGTATGCGGGGCATTTTGGGCGAATCCGGTCGGCTGATGGGGTGACAATGCGGGGTGCATCCATCCGGCCACCGATCACATCACCATTAACCACTTCGCCCGGAAGCGTGCGCGGCACAAAAATGGGCCCGTCTGCAATCCCGTCGCCGGCATGGCCCAGCCGTTCAATCGTCACGGTCATGGCGTGCCATCCGTATCAAGAAAACCGCCCGATTGTCTGGCCCAAAAGCCGGCATAAACACCCCCTTGGGCAAGCAATTCTGAATGCGTGCCGTCTTCGACGATTGCGCCTTCATCCAGCACGATAATGCGATCCATATGCGCGATGGTGGACAACCGATGCGCAATCGCGATGACCGTTTTTCCTGCCATCACGTCATAAAGCGTGTTTTGAATTTCAGCCTCGACTTCGCTATCCAGTGCGGCGGTCGCTTCGTCAAGCACCAGAATGGGCGCATCCTTCAAGATCACGCGCGCCAGACTGATACGCTGGCGTTGACCGCCCGACAGTTTGACCCCACGTTCCCCAACTTGCGCGTCATAACCCGACCGGCCTTCTTCATCGGCAAGATCCGCAATAAAGGGGTGGGCTTTGGCTTTTTGCGCGGCGCTGATCATTTGTTGCGTCGTTGCGTCCGGGCGGCCAAACAGGATGTTGTCGCGAATAGATCGGTGCAAAAGCGAACTGTCTTGTTGGACCACGCCAATGTGGCGGCGCAGGCTTTCCTGTGTGACGGTCGTGATATCCTGCCCATCAATTTCGATCCGCCCCCCTTCGGGATCGTAAAACCGCAAAAGCAGCTTGATCAGTGTCGATTTCCCTGCGCCGCTGCGACCCACAATGCCCACTTTTTGGCCCGCTTCGATCGTAAGCGACAGATTGTTCAGGCCGCCAGTTTCGCGCCCATAATGATGCACCAGCCCATCAATGGTGATGCGCCCGTTCGAAAGGTTCAGCGGCGTTGCATTGGGGGCATCCAGAAGTGTGATCGGGTCAGCAATGGTGCGCATCCCTTCAGCAACCACACCCAGTTCCCGAAAAAACGACGTGGCCGCCCACATGATCCAGCCGGTCATGGCATTCAACCGCAACACAAGCGCGGATGCGGCGGCAACAATGCCCAGTGTGGCCTGATCCACGGACCACAGGTATATGGCCCAGCCAACAACCCCGACCACCAACAAACCGTTCAGCGCAACCAAACCCCAGTCCATCAGGGTGTACAGGCGCATTTCACGCTGAAACGTCGTGCGTGCATGTTCGATGGATTCGGTCACATAGTCGATTTCTTTGGTGTGATGGGCGAACAGCTTGACCGAATGGATGTTCGTATAAGTATCGACCACCCGCCCCGTCACCGCGCTGCGTGCGTCTGACGATGTTTCGGATGCCGGACCCACCCGTGTCACGGTCCAATACACCAGCGCCAAGAACAGGCCAGACCACGCGATCAAGGGCAAGACCAGACGGCCGTCTGCATCGGCCAACAGGATGGCAGCCCCCACCAGGTAAGCGACCGAAAACGTCAACGCATCAAAAATCTGAAACACGACCTCACCCGCGGCGGGGGGCGTTTGCATGATGCGGTTTGCAATTCTTCCTGCGAAATCGCGTTCGAACCAGCCAATGGATTGCCCCTGAACGTGCCGGTGCGCGCGGTAACGAACAAGCGTGCCAATGTTTGGCATCAATGTGTTGTTCATAATCATGGTGTCGACACCCTGCAAAATCGGGCGCAAGAACAAGATGGCAAAGGCCACGACGCCCAATTCCAGACCGTGATCGGCCCAAAACGTGCTTCGGTCCGTCACCTCCATCAGCGTGACAAGCCGCCCCATGTACGCAATCAAAAGGATTTCGATCGCCGCCACCACAAGCGACAGCAGACCCGCAATCCAAAAGATCGATTTGAAGGGTTTCAGATATGACCACAGAAACGCCCGCAATTGGCGCGGCGGGCGGGGATCTTCGGGATAGGATTGATAGGGGTCAATCAGATTTTCAAAGAATCGAAACATAGCCGGTCAGAATGACTGATTTCGGAACCCGTGAAAAGACGGTCAGCGCGTTTTCAGCCACGCCACCAGTTCAGGCTTGCCCGGGGCAAATCGGCTGGCAATCCAATGATCTTTCGCATCCTGAAGCGCGCGCCCCAGTTCCGGGCCGGAAAGGCGCGGCATCAGATCCTGTGCGGATAGGGGAAATTCCTGCTGAGATCCGAACTGAACCGCTGCACGTGCCCCGTCTGGAACTTGCGATTTCATAAGCGCAGCGCGCAACAACATCGCCTGCCACGCCATTGTTTCCCCTTCCAAATACCCAAGGGCGGCTGGCCCATGATCTGAAAGGGCGGCGGCGCGGACCGCCATAACCCGGGCCGCCTGTGCGGATGACAGCCGCAGCAAATCTTTCCAATCAAAATCACCCAGCGCCGCCAACCGGGTCGCGGGATCAGGGGCTTCATCTTCAAGATGAACCAAAATCGCCAATGTGTGACCGGATGCCCCCGGCAAAACACGCAACAGCACACCCGCTTGTTCCATCCCAGCCACGGCCATGGACGGGTTCGGCGCCGCCATGATTTTCCAAAGTTCCGCGCCGATGCGTTCTTTCGAAATTTGCGCCAAACCGTCCGCGTTTGACGCACATGCCGCCAAGCCATCTGCGTCAAACCCCTGCGCCGGGTCACCATATTCCGCGAAGAACCGAAAGAACCGCAATATTCGCAAGTAATCTTCGCGAATGCGGTCTTCTGCGTTGCCGATAAATCGGAGGCGGACGGGATCGATGTCGTTCAATCCATTTTGCGGATCGTGCACCGCACCGTCTGGGGACAGGTACAAGGCGTTGATCGTGAAATCACGCCGCAGGGAATCTTCTTCCAGTCGGTCCGCAAACGCGACAACAGCGCGACGCCCGTCTGTTTCCACATCTTTGCGAAATGTCGTCACTTCAAAGGCAGCGCCATCAACAACAAACGTGATCGTTCCGTGATCCACACCTGTTGGCACGGTCTTGATCCGTGCGGCCTGGCCCAGCGCAAGCATTTGATCAGGGGTCGCGTTGGTTGACAGATCAATGTCCGTGATTGGCACGTTCAGCACCGTGTTCCGCACACATCCGCCGACGGCGAAAATGTCGAACCCCGCCCCATGGAATGCTGCAAAGATCGACCCTAATGCGGGGGTATTCAACCAATCAGGATGCAGTTGCATGTGCCATTCGCCCCGCAAATCCATACAGAATCCGCGCGGTTGCGCCCCAGATATAATAGGGTCCAAACGGAACCGTGAAATAGTGGCGATCCTGCCCCAGCCATGACCGGGACTGAACACTGTATCGGTGGATGTCCAACACGTGTGACAGGGGGACCGAAAACACCTCTTCGACTTCGCCGGGATTGGGAACGGCATCCCATGGGTGGTCGATCCAGCCGACGACCGGGGTCATTTTGAACGCAGTGACCGTTTTGTGGCTGGGCAATGTGCCCATGACCGTCACGGTTTTCGGATCAAGGCCCGTTTCTTCCCATGCTTCGCGCAGGGCGGCGGATGGAATATCGGCGTCAGTTTCATCGACACGGCCACCGGGGAACGAAATCTGACCCGGGTGCGCCTTCAGCGTCTTGGACCGTTTGGTCAGAACCAGTTCTGGGCCCTGCGCCCCACCCACGATTGGCACCAATACGGCCGCTTCCTTTTTTGACACAACCGATGGGCCGCCGGGATTCAGATCAAAATCCGACGATCCATCACCGGTCATGGTCAGTGCTAAAACGATGTCATCACGGGTGATGGTCCGCATCACGCAGGCGCATCCATGCCAACATCTGCGGGGTCCAGTTCGTAGTGCGCGCCGCAAAATTGGCAGTCTGCCTCAACCTTTCCGTCATCTGTTGTCATGTGTGCGATGTCTTTGGCCGAATAGATGGACAGGCTGTCTTTGACCCGCTGTGCCGAACAGGTGCAGCCAAATCGAACAGTTTGTGCATCAAAGGCGCGTGGTTGTTCTTCGTGAAACAGGCGCACCAGCAAATCTGACGGCGTGACAGATGGGCCGATCAGTTCCATATCTTCGACGGTATCCAACAGGATATTGACGCGGTTCCAATGGTCCTGATCATCGCCTTCCAACACATCAGCCGGTTGCAACAAGCCGTTTTCGCCCGATGCGCCGTCTTTGGCCATCAGCGGCGATGCTTCTGGCATGTGCTGGATCATCAGACCACCCGCACGCCAGGCCAGATCCGCACCCGGGGTTTGCGACTGCCCGAAGGACAGCGAAAACCGCGTGGGGATTTGTTCTGATTGCGCAAAATAGGTTTCCGCACACTGTGCCAGCGACTGGCCCGCGATGGGGGTGATCCCTTGATAAGGCGTCATGCCTTCCCCCTGATCAATCAGAATCGCGAAATAGCCGCTTCCGATTTGATCGAACGGGTTGCCGTCCAAATCCAGCCGTTCCTTGTCAAAACTGGCGTAGGCGCGGATACGGGCGGGCTGACCATCTTCGGTTGGGCCGTAATAGTCTGTCGCAATCAACCGCGCGGGGCCATTGCCACGCACCTGCAATGACAGTTTCCAACGCAGCTTGATCGTTTGGCCGATCAGCGCGGTCAGCAGGGTCATTTCGGCAACCAACGCTTCGATCACGGTGGGGTAGTCGTGTTGTTCCAGAACAGAATTCAGCACGCTATCAAGCCGCGCAAGCCGTCCACGGATGTTTGACACATCCAGCTGAAACGGCAGGACGCTGTCATCCCATTCAACCTGAGCCTTGGACGCCATTGGATAAGTTCCCCTTTTTCGCGCTAAGCTGGTGATATAGGGGCAGCGCTGCAAAGACAAAAGGGGGGAATGTTTTGCGTCGTTTCGGACAGCCACCGGCAAAAGGCACAACATATCGGCGCAGGCCCGGCGTCTATGCCATTTTGGCGCGGGGGCCTGATGCGTTGGTCACATATCAGGCGGGCCGCCACAACGAATATCAGCTGCCCGGTGGGGGCGTTGATCCCGGCGAATCCCCCTTATGGGCGCTGCACCGCGAAGTGCGCGAAGAAACCGGCTGGCGCATTGCGCGCCCCCGGGTGTGGCGCAGGTTCAAGCGATTTGTCTTTATGCCGGAATACGATCTGTGGGCTGAAAAAATCTGCACCATCTACATCGCCACACCTGTACGCCCCCTGCACGCCCCGCTGGAGCCGGATCATTCAGCGATTTGGATGACATTATCCGACGCAGCGATGGCCTTGGCAGTTTCAGGGGATCGGTCTGCGGTGCGTGATTTCATATCCGCAGGGACATAATCGATCAGCAGCGCACTTAGATCATCTTCGAAATCGGTGGATCCCTGAAATCTGCGTAAATCTGCCAACAAATGATCAAACAGTTCCAGCGCGGGAACGCGGTGATATTTGGCAAGCAGCCATGCCAATCCCGTTTCTGTCACCTGGCTTTTGCCATCGCGACTGGGGGTTTCAATGATGCCATCAGAAACGACCAACAGACGGTCTTTGGGTTTCATTTGAACGACCACATCTTCGAAATCTGCGCCGGGCACCAAGCCAATCGGCAGACCCCCACCCCCGACTGATTTCATGTCGCCCCTTGCAGAAATAAGAACAGGGTTCGGGTGACCGGCTTGCGCCAACACAACCTTGCCCGTGGCGTGGTTGAAATAGCCAAGAATGGCTGTGAAGAAATGTTCTGTTTCCAGTTCATCGAACATGATGCAGTTCAATTCGCCCAAAACCGAAGATGGTGATTTGGGAACCGACACACCGTCCACTTGATCAATCGCAATATTCGTTTGCGCCGATGTTCCCAAAACCATGCCCGCCAATCGGGCAATCAGCAGGGCAGAGGTGATCCCGTGCCCGGACACATCAAAGGCAAAGAACCCAACGATGTCGTCCGTGACCGGGAACTGCCCAACCAGATCGCCCCCGATATGGGAACGTTCTTCCAGCATCAGTGATATACGACCACCGGCCACTTCGGTTTCGCGGTTTTGCAACAACCCCTGTTGCAGCCGTTTCGCCTGTTCCAGATCGCCATCAATCGCCTGATATTCGGCCATCACCTTTTTCAACCGATGGCGCAGCGACATCAGGCGGGAATGGCGATGCCGGGCAGCCGCCATGCGCCCATCCATGCCCTTGATCTGGGCAATCAAATGGGATTGCGTTTCCGATCCATCAAAGACAACATCAGCCCCTTCTTGCAGGGCGTGCGCCGGATTTTTCGGGCCAATCCCGATCACAATCGGATCAATGGCCGAAATCCAGCGAAGCCGGTCTTTTTGATAAGATGCCAGTGCGGCCGGTTCATCAAAGTTCACGATGCATGCATCGGGTGTGTCGTGGCATTCCGTCAGCACATAGGCCAAACTTTTCCGCCATTCATCCGGCACATCGCCGTAATAAGCCACACGGCGTAACGCCCTAAGTCCATTTTCCAAAACACCAACCAAGATTACCTCTCCCGGCCTTGAACATAGACCAAAGCCGGGGCGCGCGTCTTGCGGTGGGTAAAATGCTAAATGATAAAATCCACCATAGCTTCGTCGTCGGTGATATCGCGGATATTCATCCCCGCAGATTCCAGCCGTGCGGCAAGGGCCGCGAAATTTTCTGGCGCGGTGGTTTCCAGCCCCAACAACACCGTACCGAAGTTTCGCGCAGATTTCTTTAGATATTCAAAACGCGACACATCATCATCTGGCCCCAAAAGACCCAGAAATTCTTTCAAGGCGCCGGGGCGTTGTGGCAGGCGCAGGATGAAGTATTTTTTCACCCCGCTATAGCGCTGGGCGCGTTCTTTCACCTCTGGCAGGCGTTCAAAATCAAAGTTTCCACCTGATGAAATGCACACCACCGTTTTGCCCCTTACGACATCGCGCAGATCTTTCAGCGCGTCGATGGTCAGCGCGCCGGCAGGTTCCAGCACGATGCCTTCGACGTTCAGCATTTCAAGGATCGTGGTACAAATCCGATCTTCGTGAATGGCCAGAACATGATCGCTGTCGATGCCCTTCAAGGCGGCAAAGGTGTTGGTGCCAATCCGTGCAACTGCCGCACCATCGACAAAGGTATCGATGCTGTTCAATGTCACGGGTTCGCCCGCACGAACTGCGGCAGCCAGACTTTGACCCCCAGCGGGTTCAACAAAATACAGCTCCGTTTCCGGGGATCGTTCGGCCAACAATTTTCGCATGGATGATGACAACCCGCCACCACCAACGGCGACAATCATGATGTCCGGCTGAACCGGAAGCTGGTCCAGAATTTCATGGGTGACCGTCGACTGGCCTTCCATCACATCAGGGTCATCAAACGGCGACAGGAAATGACCACCGACCTGTTCGCAATAGGCCTGACTGGCCCGCAAACAGTCATCGAAGTAATCCCCAACCAGTTGAATTTCGACCCAATCGCCCCCGAACATGCGGGTCTTGTTGATTTTCTGTTCTGGCGTCGTGACAGGCATGAAGATCACGCCCTTTTTCTGCATGTGCTGGCACACAAACGCGACGCCCTGCGCGTGATTGCCAGCACTGGCACACACGAAAACATCTTTGTCCGCCTGTTTGCCCATCGCGTTATAAGCACCGCGCAGCTTGTAGGACCGCACCGGGGAAAGATCTTCGCGCTTTAGCCAGATGTTTGCATCATAAACCGCAGACAAATGGGCGTTCTGTTGCAACGGTGTTGCAGGGAACAGGGCGCGCATCCGATCATGCGCGGCTTTGGCGGCGGTGCTAAAGTCAGTCATGTCAGTCCCTTGCCCCAAGGGGGGCGTATTGGCAAGGTTTAGGTCAGATCGCGCCCCTCGATGGCGACGCCATAAATCGTGGTCAGCATCGACAATCCAACCACCAATTGCACCCAACCAACAACAAGGTTGATCACCAAACCAACGGCCAAACCACCACTGGACAACAGCGCCGTCAAAACCAGTGTCACAACGGTTGACGCAACAGCAATCAAAACCACCATCCCCAAGATGGCACCCGATACCGGTGCAGTTGCGCGCCAGCTTTGTTGCAGATCTATCGAACGATCAACGCACAGGCCGGGCAGGCCCATTGAAATCCGAAACAGCAGGTACAGGCCCACGATTGTAACGCAGGCTTCCATCATGGCGGCCACGGTAAAACTGGGCCCAATGGCAGTCACCAGCATGCCGAAAATAACTATGGTCGGCAGAAAGGCCGCGATCGCATATCCAAGCCCGCGCCAGAAATAGGAGGATACCTTGCCCTTTGGGTAAGACACGCCGGTTTCGCCCAAAAGAACATAACGGTGCCACGCAATCGCAAGCCACGTGGACAGGATGATATACCCCACCACCCCGATCAACAGCGACAACGCAAAACCGCCGGACGCGTCCGGTGGGTTGGTCGGATCACCAATCACCGATGCAAAATCCGCCGACCCCATGAACACCACAAACGGGGCAGAAATCAGAATATACGCCAAAATATACAGCGGTCCGGTCACACGCAGCGATGCCCCCAAATCCGAAAACACCATGCGCAGTGCATGAATGAACATTCTGATAGACATTTGCGGGTCCCCTTTGGTCTATGTGAAACGGTGCGAACCTTGCCCCGCCCAATAAAAGCAGATAGTGCGCCGCCCAACAATGGCCCTGTGCACAGATAGGAACCTGCTGATGTCATCCCCAAAGAAAGTTGTTCTGGCCTATTCCGGTGGCCTTGATACTTCGATCATTCTGAAATGGCTGCAAACGGAATACGGCTGCGAAGTTGTCACGTTTACCGCCGATCTGGGCCAAGGGGAAGAATTGGAACCGGCCCGCGCCAAGGCGGAAATGATGGGCGCATCTTCGATCTATATCGAAGACCTGCGCGAAGAATTCGTGCGCGATTTCGTGTTCCCCATGTTCCGCGCCAACGCATTGTACGAAGGGCTTTATTTGCTGGGAACATCCATTGCGCGGCCCCTGATTTCCAAGCGGCTGGTTGAAATCGCAGCCGCCGAAGGCGCGGATGCCGTGGCCCATGGCGCAACGGGCAAAGGCAATGATCAGGTGCGGTTTGAACTGGCCGCCTATGCGCTGAACCCAGACATCAAGGTCATCGCCCCATGGCGGGAATGGGATCTGTCATCCCGCACACGGCTGATCGAATTTGCAGAACAGCACCAGATTCCCGTCGCCAAAGACAAACGTGGCGAAGCCCCGTTTTCCGTCGATGCAAACCTGTTGCACACATCATCCGAAGGCAAGGTTTTGGAAGACCCTGCCGTTGCAGCGCCCGACTATGTGTACCAACGCACCGTGGCACCAGAAGACGCCCCGAACGAGGCTGAATTCATCGAAGTTGGGTTTGAAAAAGGCGACGCCGTTTCCATCAACGGTGAAGCCATGTCACCGGCCACCATCCTCACCAAGCTGAACGAATTGGGTGGCAAGCATGGCATCGGTCGGCTTGATTTTGTGGAAAACCGCTTTGTCGGGATGAAGTCCCGCGGGATCTATGAAACCCCCGGCGGGACGGTGTTGTTAGAAGCGCACCGGGGCATCGAACAGATCACGCTGGACAGCGGTGCCGGGCATTTGAAAGACAGCCTGATGCCGCGTTACGCAGAACTGATCTACAATGGATTCTGGTTCAGCCCCGAACGCGAAATGCTGCAAGCGGCGATTGATAAATCCCAAGAACACGTCACCGGCACCGTGCGGCTGAAACTGTACAAAGGGGCGGCAACCTGTGTGGGCCGCTGGTCAGATCACAGCTTGTATTCCGAAGCCCACGTGACGTTTGAAGACGATGCTGGCGCATACGATCAGGCCGATGCTGCGGGCTTTATCCAGTTGAATGCGCTGCGCCTGAAACTGTTGGCCGCACGAAACAAGCGGGTCGGTTAACCCGCCAAAACAAGGGGGTGCATTGCGTACACCCCCTGTACACCCCCCGTACAGACAGGGTGTGCATATGCTGCGTCGGTTAATATCCTGCGCGGTCCCTTGTTTGGATATTAACCATTAACACCGATGCTGACCGCAGACATTCGTTCGTAAAAGGGCAGCGCCTGTGACAGCAATTCTTGATATTCAGACCCCAACACAGGGATTGCGCTGCGTTTTGCATCCAACCCGGTTGAGGCATGAACGGCGTCGTACCAATGCGCCGCCCACACCCCATCATAAGATCGCGGCCCTGCGGACCATGCCAGCATCGCCGGATCAAACGAAATGCCAAGTGCGCCACATAGGGCCAACATAACCGCCGGCGGGTCGGCCAGAATATCGTCGCTGTCCACAACCAACGGCGTTTGGCCCAGCGCGATGCAGTGTTCGTAAATGTCTGCCTGACGGGCAAATCCCAAATCATCCAACGATGGGTTTTCGCGCTTCCGCGCGTAACTTGCGATCACACGGGCCGGATGGCGGATCAGGAACACGTTGGTCAGATGCGCCAACCCATCCAGTTCGATCCCATCCATATGGTGGGTCATATGTTTCTGGTACCAAAGGGGCGCGCCATCGGGGTTTGACCCCGTCAGCCGGTCCATCACAACGGTCGGATCGGTAGGCTGCGATGCCAAAACAGCGTTGCGCATGGGATGATCTGCGCCTGACCGCGCCAGATAGGCTGCGTAGAACGGTTCATCGACCGCCGCACAATCAGCGCGATTTCCAAACGCATACATCAAGGCGGTCGACAGATTCCGCGGCCCTGACCACATGGCGATCTTCATTACAAAACCTCAAACCCTTGTGACGTCACGGGTCTGTTTATTGTCTGTCACAACCGACCCTGCAATGGATGTTGCAACGAAGGAGGGTCCGATGACTCAAACCAGCTTGATCAAACCCGTTATTCTGGCTGTGGCCACATTTATCGCCGCCAGCCTTTCATCCACGCAGGCACAGGCGCGCGACATCCAAACGATGACCGTCGCGGGCGGCTGTTTCTGGTGCGTGGAATCAGATTTCGAAAAGGTGCGCGGCGTACAGGAAGCCGTATCCGGCTTTATGGGCGGCACCGTGGCCAACCCCACATACAAACAGGTCACCGGCGGCGGCACGGGGCATTATGAAGTTGTGCAAATCACCTATGACGCGGACGTGGTCAGCTATGGTCAGTTGCTGCACCTGTTCTTGCGGTCTGTGGATCCGACGGATGCTGGGGGCCAGTTCTGTGATCGGGGCGAAAGCTATCGTACCGCCATTTTTGCAGGCAATGGTTCTGAACGGTCTGCCGCAAACGCAGCGATTTCACAGGCCCAATCAGACCTGGGCCGCAGCGTGGTGACACCGGTTCTGAACGAAGGGCCGTTTTATCCGGCAGATGCGTATCATCAGGATTATTACAAACAGTCCGACATCATCCTGACGCGGTTCGGGCCGCTGTCCAAAGCAAACGCTTATACCCGGTATCGCAATGCATGTGGGCGCGACGCGCGTGTGAAAGAATTGTGGGGCAGCGCCGCACCGTTTGCCAAATAATCAGGCGAAATACGCTTCAACCTCTGCCCGGGTCGGGATCGCATCTGCGGTTCCGGCCCGTGTGCATTTCAATGCCGCAGCCTGATTTGCGAATGCCATCGCATCGGCTGTGTCTTCGCCCGCGTCGATGGCCGCCATGAAATATCCCAAAAACGTATCCCCCGCTGCCGTTGTATCCACGGGTGTGATCTTTGGCGCGGGCACTGTCACACGGGTGCCATCCGCCACCAACATGCACCCATCCCCGCCCAAGGTGACCACCATCTTGGGCACGGGCACATCTTCGGTCCGCGACAGATCAAGCGCGTCGACCAGGGCGGTCGCTTCGCCTTCGTTGACAAACAGCATATCCAGATGGGGCAGCAGTGATTTTGTGACCATTGCGTCAAATGGCGCTGCGGAATAGGCGATCTTTGCGCCCTTGGCTTTGGCACATTCAGCCGCAAGCACCTGACCATTGGTTTCGTTCTGCAAAACCAACCAGTCATGCGACCCTATATCAGCCAAAACGGCCCTGATGTGGGTTTCCGGGATCATGGTATTTGCACCCGAAAACAGCGTGATCGCGTTTTCCCCATCGTCGGCCACTGTGACAATCGCGTGGCCTGTTGGGGTATCAACGCGCGCCACATCTTCGATTGCCACACCAAGACCCGACAAACGGTTCAGCCATGCCCCGCCATCCGGCCCAACGGCCCCGATGTGGCGCACGGCCCCGCCGGCCTTTGCGATGGCAACAGACTGGTTTGCCCCTTTGCCCCCCAACCCCGCAGAATGTGCGGTAGAGGCCAGCGTTTCCCCCGGCTGCGGGATATGGGGCACCCGATAGAAATAGTCAGCGTTGATGGAGCCAAGGTTATAGATCATTTGATATTACACGCTGCAATGACGGCCATATTCATGATGTCACTGACAGACGACCCCGTTGAACAAATCTGAATCGGTCGATCAATCCCGGTCAGGATGGGGCCGATCACCGTGGCGCCGGCCATTTCCTGCATCAGTTTCACACTGATCGATGCGGAATGGCGGGCCGGAACAACCAGCACATTGGCCGGGCCGGACAGACGGCTGAACGGATATTGTTCCGCCACGCCGGGGTTCAGCGCCACGTCCACGGCCATTTCCCCTTCGTATTCGAAATCCGCGCCGCGTTTTTCCAGCACGGCGGGGGCCAAATGCATCTTTTCCGCCCGCTCAGACACTGGATATCCAAAGGTGGAAAACGAAACAAAGGCCACGCGCGGTTCAAGGCCCAGCGCCCGGGCAACGCTGGCCCCACGTTCTGCGATATCTGCCAAATCTTCGGTTTCGGGCCATTCATGGACCAACGTATCCGAAATCAAAACGATCTTGCCCCGGTTCAAAACGGCCGTGACCCCCACGGCCCCATCGTGGGGGCCAACGTCATAGACGTGGTTGATCAGGTCCAGAACATGCGCCGATTTGCGGGTCGCGCCTGTCACCAAACCATCTGCGTGGCCGTGCGCCAACATCAGCGAAGAAAAGACATGGCGGTCGCGGGTGGCAAGGCGGTGAATATCAGCCCGGTCAAATCCCTTGCGTTGCAAACGATCATACAAAAACGTCTTATACAGAGCCAAATTCTGGGTTTTTGCGGCATTCGTCACTTCAATTTCACGGAACGCATCTGCCATGCCGGCGGCTTCCAGATGCGCTTTCACCTCGTTCTCGCGGCCCACGACAATCGCTTTGCCATAGCCTTGGCGCTGATAGGCCACGGCGGCGCGCACGACACGGGGGTCATCGCCTTCGGCAAACAGCATGGTGGCCTGTGATGCACGGGCACGGGCATGAATGCCCTGCAAAATGCTGGCGGTTGGGTCCATCCGCGATTTCAGCGAAACCTCGTACCCGTCCATATCCACAATCGGACGACGGGCGACGCCCGTGTCCATCCCGGCCTTTGCCACGGCAGGCGGAACACGGTGGATCAGGCGGGGGTCAAATGGCGTGGGAATGATGTAATCGCGCCCGAACGACAGCTTTTTGCCATAGGCCATCGCCACTTCGTCGGGCACATCTTCGCGGGCCAGTTCCGCCAGTGCCTTTGCGCAGGCGATTTTCATATCATCATTGATGGCCCGGGCATGAATGTCGAGCGCGCCGCGAAACAGGTACGGAAACCCCAGAACGTTGTTCACCTGGTTCGGGTAATCGGACCGACCCGTGGCAACAATTGCATCGGGCCGGACTTCATGCGCATCTTCGGGTGTGATTTCGGGATCCGGGTTCGCCATGGCAAAAATCACAGGCGCATCGGCCATCGACAGAACCATGTCTGGCGTCAGCGCGCCCTTGACGGAAACGCCCAAAAACACATCCGCGCCTTTCATCGCGTCTTCTAATGAACGGGCATCGGTTTTAATGGCGTGGGCCGATTTCCATTGGTTCATGCCTTCGGTGCGGCCTTGGTAGATCACGCCCTTGGTGTCACAAACGATACAATTTTCGTGCCGTGCACCCATGCGTTTCAAAAGTTCGATACAGGCGATTCCGGCGGCCCCGGCCCCATTCAAAACGATTTTCACGTCTTCGATCTTTTTGCCTGAAATATGCAGCGCATTGATCAGGCCCGCCGCGCAAATCACCGCAGTGCCATGCTGATCGTCGTGAAAGACGGGGATATCCATTTCTTCTTTCAGACGGTCTTCGATGATAAAGCATTCAGGGGCTTTGATATCTTCCAGATTAACGCCGCCAAAGGTCGGCCCCATCAGCTTCACCGCCTGGCAAAACGCATCGACGTCTTCGGTGTCCAATTCAATGTCGATGGAATTGACGTCTGCGAACCGTTTGAACAGAACCGCTTTGCCTTCCATCACGGGCTTGCTGCCCAGCGCACCCAAATTGCCCAGACCCAGAACCGCCGTCCCGTTGGAAATCACGGCAACCAGGTTGCCCTTGTTGGTATAATCATAGGCTGTTTCAGGGTTTTCGGCGATGGCTTCGCAGGGAACGGCAACACCGGGGGAATAGGCCAGCGACAAATCCCGTTGCGTGGTCATGGGCACAGTGGCGGCGATTTCAAATTTGCCGGGCGTGGGTTCCATGTGGAAATTCAGTGCATCGGCATCGGTAATTTTCTGCTTGGCCATTGGGTCCGTTCCTTTTGCGGTCCTTGTCTTTTAAGCAGGGGGGAAAGACGCCACAACCGCTTCATTTTATGGTAGCGCCAGCATAGTCTGCGCAAAAACCGGGGTCATCTTATGTCGCAAACTGTTACGCCAATGATGGCGCAGTTTCTGGAAATCAAAGCGGAATATCCCACCGCTCTCTTGTTCTATCGCATGGGTGATTTCTATGAACTGTTCTTTGATGATGCCGTCGCCGCGGCAGAGGCGTTGGACATTGCCCTGACCAAACGGGGCAAACATGACGGCGCGGATATCCCCATGTGCGGCGTTCCCGTGCATTCGGCCGAAGGGTATCTGTTGACCCTGATCCGCAAAGGGTTCCGCGTTGCCGTGTGCGAACAGCTGGAAGACCCGAAAGAAGCGAAGAAGCGCGGATCAAAATCCGTCGTCAAGCGTGGCGTTGTGCGATTGGTCACGCCCGGCACCCTGACCGAAGATGCGTTGCTGACACCGTCGCAATCCAACTTTCTGGCGGCATACACCCTGATCCGGGATGAAGGCTGTTTGGCGTGGATCGACATTTCCACTGGGGATGCGTTTCATATGGCATGCCCCCCAATCCGGCTGGGGCCAGAACTGGCACGCTTGAACCCGGCAGAGGTTTTGGTGTCTGACACCGCACCACCACATATCGCCGCCACTGTTTCAGCTTCGGGAACAGCAAAGACTGAAGTCTTCCATGATTTGTTCGATAGCGAAAAGGCAAGCAATAGACTCGAAAAAGTGTATCCAGGTTGGGAATCCATAAGTCTGGACCGGCCAAGCGTTTCCGCGTTGGGCGCTTTGGTTGAATACCTGTTGCAAACCCAAAAGGGCCAGTTGCCGATACTGCGTTTGCCCACCCAACATCACACCGATGCCTTTGTTTCGATTGATGCAACAACACGCAAAAGTCTGGAACTGACCCACACCCTTTCCGGGTCGCGCAAGGGCAGCCTGTTGACGACGGTCGATCAAACCGTGACCGCCGCCGGGGCGCGGCTGATTTTGCAACGTCTGACGACACCATCCCAGCAAAAATCTGTTGTCATGGTCCGCCAATCCAGGGTTCAGCATTTTTTCGAAAATGCAGGCTTTCGGGACGCTGCGCGCAAATTGCTGCGGTCAGTTCCAGATTTCGAACGGGCCTTGAACAGGCTTGCGATGGGGCGGTCCGGGCCGCGTGATCTGGGCACCATCCGAACCGGCCTGCAACAGGCTGGCGATCTTTTTGAACTGGCCAAAGATCAGGAACTGCCCAAAAGTTTGCAACAGGCATTCGGCACGCTGGATCAGTTTCGCGATCTGGAATCCGTTCTGAACACTGTTTTGGCCGCTGATTTGCCGCTGTTGGCCCGCGATGGCGGGTTTGTGGCACAGGGGCATCGTGCTGATCTGGATGAACAGCGACAGCTGCGCGATGATGGCCGCAGCGTGATTGCGAAGATGCAAAGTGATTATGCCAGCCTGTCGGGCATTGCGTCCCTTAAGGTCAAACACAACAACGTCCTGGGCTATTTCATCGAAACCACGGCGCTGCATGCGGAAAAAATGCTGGCGCCGCCGCTGTCTGATACATTTATTCACCGCCAAACGACGGCCAATCAGGTCCGTTTCACAACGGTCGCCCTATCGGACATGGAGACCAAAATCCTGAACGCTGCTGGGCAGGCCCAAGCGATCGAACTGGACGTGTTTGCCGATCTGTGTGCCACGGTGTTGGAACACGCAGGCCCATTGCAGACATGTGCACGGGCATTGGCCGAAATCGATGTCGCGGCGGCATGGGCCCATCAGGCGGCCACCCACGATTGGGTCGCGCCCGTGATCACACAAACCCGGGAATTTCACATCACTGGTGGTCGTCACCCTGTCGTTGAACAGGTTTTACGCGCCGATGCGGCGCAGTTTGTGGCGAATGACTGCCAGATGGACCCCGATGCCACATCCATCTGGCTGATTACTGGGCCGAACATGGCCGGGAAATCCACATATCTGCGCCAAAACGCATTGATCGCGATTTTGGCACAGGCCGGGTCGTTTGTTCCGGCAACATCTGCAACCATCGGTTTGGTGTCGCAAATCTTTAGCCGGGTGGGTGCGTCCGATGATCTGGCCAGCGGGCAATCGACGTTTATGGTCGAAATGGTTGAAACGGCGGCCATTTTGAACAATGCCGATGACCGGGCATTGGTGATTTTGGATGAAATCGGGCGCGGTACGTCAACCTATGACGGGCTGTCGATTGCTTGGGCCACGTTGGAACATCTGCATGATGTGAACAAATGCAGGGCGCTGTTTGCCACGCATTATCACGAAATGACGCAAGTGTCCGATCAGTTGGATCATGCGGGCAATGCCACCGTCATGGTCAAGGAACATGATGGTGATGTGGTGTTTTTGCACGAAGTGCGGCCCGGCAAGGCGGACCGCAGCTATGGCGTGCAGGTCGCGAAGCTGGCCGGATTGCCCAAAGCCGTGCTGGACCGGGCAAAGGTCGTGCTGGATGCGTTGGAAAAAGGGGAGCGTGAAGGTGGCGGGCAAAAGGCCATCATAGATGATTTGCCGCTGTTTTCCGCTGTGGCCCCCGCCCCCGCACCATCGAAAGACAGCGCGGTTGAGGACAAACTGAAAACGGTCAACCCGGATGAGTTGACCGCGAAACAGGCATTGGACCTGATCTATACGTTAAAAGCATTGTCGTAGGGTGGGTGGAACCCACCGCACGGTCAGCCCGGGTTGGACGAAACACCCACTTGCGCCGGGCGCAACAGGCGGTCGTGCAACATGAACCCTTCGGCCATCACCTGAATGATGTCGCCGGCTTTGGTGTTTGGCACCGGGGCTTCGAACATGGCTTCGTGATCTTGCGGGTTGAACCGGTCGCCCACTTCAGGCGTGATGGGTTCAATGCCGTGCTTTTTGAACACGTTGATCAGTTCGCGCATCGTCAATTCAACGCCTTCGATCAGGGCCGCCGAAACCTCTTTCTGGTCATCGGTCGCTGATTCCAGACCGCGCTTCAGGTTGTCGTACACCGGCAACAGATCGCGGGCCAATTTTGATCCGCCGTAATTTTCCGCCTCGCGCCGGTCCCGTTCAGACCGCTTGCGGGAATTTTCGGCATCGGCCAATGCCCGCATCCATTTATCTTTCAACGCATCGCGTTCTGCGATCAGTTCTTCCATCGCAATCGCGCCTTCGTCATCAAGTTGCGCGTCTATTTCTTCTTGTTCGACCTCTGCCAGGTCATCCAGAAACATTTCGTCTTCGCGCTTTTCCGCAGCCATGACTGTCAATCCTTAATCAGACAAAACCCGCCCCATCAGATGGGCGGTGTAATTCACAATTGGAACGATTCTGCCATAGTTCAGCCGTGTGGGGCCGATCACGCCAACAGCACCGATCACCTTACGATCAGCGTTCATATAAGGAGATACGACCAGACTGGAACCCGAAAGTGAAAAGAGTTTGTTTTCTGACCCAATAAAAATGCGAACGCCTTCGCCTTCTTCGGTCAAGTTCAAGAATTGGGCGATATCTTGCTTGCGTTCCAGATCGTCGAACAGCATCCGCACCCGGTCCAAGGTTTCGGCGTTATCGGCATTGTCCAGCAAATTGGACCGACCCCGCACAATCAACCGATCCGGATTGCCATCATCATCCTGCAATACCGATACACCCATCTGAACAAGATCCGCTGTCAGCGAATCAATTTCATTGCGGCGGCGTGTGATTTCGACCGCAATGGACCGCTGCAATTCTTCCAGCGTTTTGCCTTGCCCGACCGCATTCAGAAAATTGACGGCTTCGCGCAGTTGCGACGGTGTTTGCCCCATGGGGGTTTCAAAAACCCGATTTTCCACATTGCCGTTGGCATAAACCAAAACCGCCAGCGCACGATCCTGCGCCAGTGGCACAAATTCGATATGTTTGATCGGCGCAGATTGTTTGGGCGCCAAAACCAACGATGCGCCCTGCGTCAGCCCGGACAATGCACTGGTCAAACGATCCAATTTTGCCGTGACCGTGTCGTTTTCGCCCAACGTAGACGCGATCTTACGCTGATCCGCCTCATCCGGGTCACCCACTTCCATCACACCATCAACAAACATGCGCAGTCCCATTTGGGTTGGGATTCGGCCTGCGGATACGTGCGGGCTGTCCAAAAGGCCCAGGTGTTCCAGATCCTGCATCACGTTGCGGATGGTGGCCGCGCTCACCTTTTCTGACAATTGCCGGGTCAGGGTACGGCTGCCCGTGGGTTCGCCAGTGTCCAGATATCCTTCGACAATGCGTTGAAAAACCTCCCGCATGCGGGGGTGCATATCGTCCAGCAGTGCTTTGCTTTTTTCATCCATCGGGACACCCCCTTGCCCTTATGGGCGCGGGTCGCATATTCCCCCATCAAACGGCGGAGGACAAGCCATGCGACCATCTGGACGCGCATTGGACGAAATGCGGACAATCGAAATCGAAACCGGGGTCACCCGCCATGCCGAAGGAAGCTGCATGATCCGATGCGGCGACACGCATGTGTTGTGCACCGCGTCGGTCGAAGACCGCGTTCCGCCGTTCCTGCGGAACACAGGGCTGGGCTGGGTCACGGCCGAATACGGTATGCTGCCACGGGCCACGCACACCCGCATGCGGCGCGAAGCCAAGAACGGCCAATCGGGTCGAACACAGGAAATTCAACGCCTGATCGGGCGCAGCCTGCGGGCGGGCGTTGACCGTGTGGCCTTGGGCGAACGGCAAATCAGTGTTGATTGCGATGTGATTCAGGCCGATGGCGGCACCCGCTGTGCATCGATCACCGGCGGCTGGGTCGCCCTGAAGCTGGCGGTGAACAAACTGATGGCTGCGGGCGAAATCAAATCAGACCCCCTGACCCATCCCGTTGCCGCGATCAGCTGCGGCATTTATGCCGGTCAAGCCGTGCTGGATCTGGACTATCCCGAAGACAGCGAAGCAGGCGTAGACGGCAATTTTGTCATGCTGGGCGGCGATCGTCTGGTCGAAGTGCAGATGTCGGCAGAAGGATCGACGTTCAACCGCAACCAAATGAATCAGCTGATGGATTTGGCTGAAAAGGGTGGCGCTGAACTGATGGCCGCACAGTTGAAGGCGGTTGGATGACACGACGTTTGACCGAACCCAAGATCGTTCTTGCCAGCCACAACAAGGGCAAGCTGCGCGAAATTCAGGCATTGCTGGATCCGTTTGGCAAAACCTGCGTGTCAGCGGGCGATCTGGGTTTGGATGAACCGGAAGAAACCGAAGACACGTTTGCAGGCAACGCCCGGATCAAGGCGCATTACGCCGCCAAGGCATCTGGATTGCCTGCGCTGTCGGATGACAGCGGGATTTCGGTCGATGCGCTGGATGGTGCACCGGGCGTTTACACAGCGGATTGGGCCGAAACCGGCGAAGGCCGTGATTTCGTGATGGCCATGACGCGGGTATGGACCCTGTTGGAAGACAAGAATGCGGCGCGACCACGGACCGCACAATTCAACTGTACGTTGTGCATTGCATGGCCAGACGGGCATGATGAAATCTTTGCGGGCATTGCGCCGGGACAAGTGGTTTGGCCCATGCGTGGGGATCACGGGTTCGGCTTTGATCCGGTGTTTCAGCCAGATGGGCATGACCGGACATTCGCGGAAATGCTGCCAGAGGAAAAACAACCCTTAACCCATCGCGCGGATGCCTTCCGAAAATTGGTTGCAGGGTGTTTGCGTGAAAACTGATCCCGGGTTTGGACTATACGTCCACTGGCCCTATTGTGCGCAGAAATGCCCGTACTGCGATTTCAATTCCTTTGCCCGAACGCCCGAAGACGCGTCTGTCTGGACGGCCGCCTATGTGGCAGAAATTGAACGCCACGCTGATTTGGTGGGGCCGCAAACGCTTCGGTCAATCTATTTCGGGGGTGGCACGCCCAGCCTGATGGCAGCGGAAACGGTTCAAGCTGTGATTGATACGGCCCAACGGGTCTGGTCTTTTTCGAACGACATCGAAATCACGTTAGAGGCCAACCCGTCATCTGTCGAAACCGGAAAGTTGACCGATTTCAGGTCTGCCGGGGTCAATCGGCTGTCGCTGGGGGTTCAAGCCCTGAAGGAAGATGATCTGCGGCGTTTGGGGCGGCTTCATTCGACACAAGATGCGTTGACCGCACTGGATGTGGCGCGGCGCGTGTTTGATCGCGTCAGCTTTGATTTGATTTATGCACGACAGGATCAAACATTGGCAGATTGGTCAGCAGAACTGACCCAAGCGCTGTCCTTCGATCCGGGACATTTATCTTTGTATCAATTGACGATTGAACCGGGCACCGCGTTTCATGATCGGTTTCATCGGGGCAATTTGAAAGGTCTGCCAGACGAAGATGTGGCTGCAGATATGTTTGATCTGACCCAAGATATGACAGCAGCCGCCGGGTTGCCGGCGTATGAAATTTCCAATCACGCCAAATCGGGCATGCAATCACGCCACAACCTGATTTATTGGTCTGGGGGATCCTGGGCCGGTATTGGGCCGGGGGCACATGGGCGGCTGTGGGTTGAAGACGAACGTATCGGGACCGAAAGCTTTCTGAACCCCGCAACGTGGCTGAAACAGGTGCAGGCGTCATGCGGGACGCAAAAGCAGACCGTTTTGTCAGCACAAGATGTTTTGAATGAATATGTGATGATGGGCCTGCGCCATATCGACGGCATATCCAGACAGCGCACCAACGATATATTGGGGTTCGATCTGGCAATCGACCCTGATTTGGTGGAAATGGGATTTCTTGAGGTTTCGGGCGATCAGATAAAAACGACCGCCAAAGGGCGGCCGTTGCTAAATCAAATCATTGAACGCCTGCTGGTTTAACCGCCCAACAGCCGGCACAGATCATCCAATTCTTCCAAGGATTTGTATCTGATCGAAACTTCGCCGCCTTCGGTGCCGGGTTTATGGTTGATCCGAACCTGCATTTTCAGTGTGGCTGACAAATCGCCCTCTAGCGCGCGGGTGTCTGCGTCTTTTTCTGGTGCTGCTGGTTTTGGCGTCGTGTTTTTCGTCTGGCCGGTTTGGGCCAGTTTTTCAGTGGCACGAACAGATAGCCCACCAGAAATAACCTTTTTCGCCAAACCAACGGGATCGTCTGACGTAATCAACGCCCTGGCATGCCCCGCGCTAAGCTGCCCATCTGTGACCATTTGCTGAATCTCATCTGGAAGATTAAGCAAACGCAGAAGATTGGCGATGTGACTGCGGCTTTTGCCCAGGGCTTCGCCCAGTTTTTCCTGGGTATGTCCAAAGCGATCCATCAGCTGACGATACCCAATCGCCTCTTCAATCGGGTTAAGGTCTGCCCGTTGAATGTTTTCAATGATCGCAATTTCCAGGACCGATTGGTCGTCCAGATTGCGCACCACAACGGGAACCTGATGCAGCTGCGCCTTTTGCGCGGCCCGCCAGCGGCGTTCACCAGCAACAATTTCAAAAGATGCGTCTTTGGTTGGGTGCGCCCGAACGATCAGTGGCTGAATCACGCCCTTTGTCTTGATCGAATTTGCCAGATCTTCCAGATCGTCCGGATCAAACGTGCGGCGTGGCTGATCCGGGTTGGGATAAATCTGTTCGATGGGAATGTACCGTTCTGACGCCACAGCCCCAGACTGTGGCGCGATGGGCCGTTGTTCTGGTTCAACATCCGACATCAGCGCAGACAGACCGCGCCCCAAACCGCGGGTTTTGGGGGGTTGTGGTGCCATCGAAGCCTCCTAACTGGTGCCCATCAAAATTTCAGACGCAAGGCTGCGATAGGCCGCGCTGCCTTTGGATTTCGGATCATAACTTAACACTGGCATCGCGAACGATGGCGCTTCGGACACCCGCACATTGCGCGGAATGACTGTATCAAACACCAAAGATCCCAGGTTTTCCCGGGCATCCTGCGCCACCTGAATAGACAGGTTGTTGCGCGCGTCGAACATCGTCAAGACGATCCCTTCGATCCGAAGGTCTGGGTTTGCGGCATCGCGCACCTCTCTGATCGTCAACATCAGCTGCGACAGCCCTTCGAGTGCGAAAAATTCACTTTGCAGGGGCACAAGAACAGATCCTGCAGACACCAGCGCATTCACCGTCAAAAGGTTCAGCGACGGCGGGCAATCAAACAGGATAAAGTCATATTCGGCCCCGTGATCTTGCACGAACTGATCAACCGCCCGCTTCAGAATGTGGCTGCGGCCCTGATTGGCCTGAAGTTCAATATCGGCGGAACTTAGGTCAGTTGTCGTCGGCACAATCGAAACCCGATCAACGCTGGTATCGCACAGGGCATCCTTCAGTGGAATTTCATCAATCAAAACATCGTATGTTGTGCGCACCCGGTCATTCACGTTCACGCCAAGGCCAGTGGATGCGTTGCCTTGCGGATCCAGATCAACAATCAACACAGATTTCTGTTTCTCGGCCAAGGCGGCAGCCAAATTAATCGTGGTCGTGGTTTTGCCAACGCCACCCTTTTGGTTGGTAATGGCAATAACTTTGGTTTTCTGGGTCACACGAAGTTCCTGATTTTGATTATTGCCGCAGAGGAATCGGTCTGACTTTGCACCAATTCGGCGTCAAACGTCCATTGGTTTTGGGCTTCTTTCAGCTCTTCAAGGTGGGTTTGCCCCTTTGGGAAAATACCAACGGTTTCTTCTGTCGCAAAAGGGCGCGACCATGAAATAAGCTGTGACAAAGGCGCAAGGGCGCGGGCGGAAATAACCCCTGCCTTTGGCCCTTCGAAGGCCTCGATCCGGTTTGGATGCACCGTCACGCGAAGATCCATCTGAGATGCGACTGACATCAGAAACGCACATTTCCGACGATCGCTTTCCACAAGGCAGAAACGGGTTTCTGGTGCACGTTCTTTTGCAATAATCGCCATAACGATCCCAGGAAATCCGCCACCGCTCCCCATATCCAGCCAGATTTTGGGGAAATCCACCACTTCTGCAATTTGCGCACTATCAAGGATATGCCGGTGTTTCAGAAACCGGGATTGTGACGCGGATACCAGATTGATTGTGGTGTTCCACTTCAGCACTGCTGTTTCGAATTCTTCGAAACGCTGCTGTGTTTCACGTGAAACAATTTTCATGACGCTTGTTTTTCCAGCTTTTTGACGGCCAACAAGATCGCCGTCAGCCCAGCCGGGGTCATGCCTTCGACGCGGTTCGCGGCGTCAATCGTTGGCGGGCAAAGGGCGATCAGCTTGTTCCGAAGTTCTGCGGAAAGACCTGACACCGCTGAATAATCGAAATTCGAAGGTATCAAGGTGTTGCGATCCCGTTCCAGCCTTTTGATATCGTCAGACTGGCGCGCAATGTACGTTGCATACAAGCAATCGGCCTTAACCTGTGCGATAATGTGGCCCGGCACATCGCTGGTTTCCAACAGGTCCGAAATATCCGCAAATTCGGCATTGTTGAGCGCAAGAACATCGCGACCATCCCGGATCCTACCATCTTTCGCGACAGAAATCCCACGCGCGATCAACATTTGCGGGGTCAGCGACACCTGCGCCAGTTCTGCATGCAGCCCATCCACCTGATCCATTTTTGTTGTAAAGGCAGCCCACTGATCATCAGAAATGCACCCAATTTCGCGGGCCAATCGCGTCAGTCGTTGATCGGCATTGTCTGCCCGCAAAGACAGCCTGTGTTCGGCGCGCGATGTGAACATCCGATAAGGCTCCGTCACACCGCGGCTGACCAAATCATCCACCATAACCCCGATATAGCTGTTTTCGCGTCCGAAAGAGAGCTTTCCCCGGCCCAAAATTCGACTGGCTGCCGCTGTGGCTGCGACCAAGCCCTGAGCTGCAGCTTCTTCATACCCCGTTGTGCCATTGATTTGCCCCGCAAGGAAAAAGCCGCGAACTGACTTGATCTCCAGATCTGGGGTAAGGCACCGTGGATCGACATAGTCATATTCGATCGCATAACCGGGCTGGACAATTTTGGCCCGCTCCAACCCACGAATGCTTTGAACATACGCCTCTTGCACAGATTCTGGCAAAGATGTCGAAATTCCGTTCGGGTAGACCAGATCACTGTTCAGGCCTTCAGGCTCCAAGAACACTTGGTGGCTGGATTTATCGGCAAACCGCACGACCTTATCTTCAATGGACGGGCAATAACGTGGGCCAACGCCGTCGATATGGCCGCCATACATTGCGGAACGTTCTAGATTCTTTGCAATGATGTCGTGGGTGCGTTCGTTGGTGTGGGTGATACCGCAGGAAATTTGCGCCGCGAATGGCGCGCAGGACCCGTAGGAAAACAGGACAGGATCATCGTCACCTGCCTGCATGTCCAAGATGGACCAATCAATCGTGCGTGTATCAAGACGCGGCGGTGTTCCGGTTTTCAAACGCCCAAGCGGCAAATCAAGATCAGAAAGTCGATCAGCCAGTCGACTGACCGCATTTTCGTTCATCCGACCTGCCGGAAATGAAACATCCCCAATATGGACCAGGCCATTCAGAAATGTGCCGGTGGTCAAAATCACACTGGCGGTGGAAAGACAGGTTTCATCTGCCAACTTGACCGCAGACACCTGCCCCCCGGTGATTTCAACATCGACAACCTCACCCATCAAAATGGTCAGATTATCTGTATCGGCCAAAATCTTTTGCACGGCTGATCTGAATAGATCACGGTCTTCTTGTGCCCTTGGGCCCTGTACAGCTGGACCTTTACGCCGGTTCAGCAAGCGGAACTGGATGCCGCCATGGTCCGCGGCGCGGCCCATCAATCCCCCACAGGCATCAATTTCGCGAACCAAATGCCCTTTTCCCAAACCACCAATGGCGGGGTTGCATGACATTTCACCAATCTTGGAAGGGTCCAGCGTCACAAGCGCTGTGTTCGCACCCATGCGCGCGGCGGCGAAAGCGGCCTCTGCCCCAGCATGGCCGCCACCAACAACAACGATGTCAAAGTTTCGATGTTTCACGTGAAACACTCCTACTTCCCAATGCAGAATGAAGAAAAAATATCGTCTAACACATCTTCTACACCAAGACGCCCCAAGACAAAATCAAGGGATTGGCGCGCCGCGTACAGATCTGCGACGATCAGTTCTTCCAGCGCATCACGCGCAATTCCATCAATCGCACTATCTACAGATCGCAGTGCTGATCGCACACCTTCTGCCTGACGTTCACGAATCAAAGCCGTATCGCCAACCTGATCAGTCGCAAGCCGATCTTTCACCAAAGCCAAAAGCGATTCGACCCCCGCCCCGGTTTTTCCTGAAATGCCACCATCCGAACCATCATCGCGTTTAGCCGATAGAACAACGTCAGAGGCCCCGATTATTTCAGGAACAGCATCCCCAGACCCATCTTGCAGGAAAACCCGCAGATCCGCAGATCGCGCATAGGATTGTGCGCGTTCAATACCAATGGATTCCACCACATCAGTTGTTTCGCGCAGTCCAGCTGTATCTGCGAATTCAACAAGAAACCCATCCAGATCAACCCGCACCTTCACAACATCACGCGTGGTCCCGGCGATATCCGACGTTATTGCGATATCTTCGCCTGCGATAAAATTGATCAATGTCGACTTTCCAACATTCGGCGCACCAAGGATTGCGACCTTGAAACCCTCCCTAACCCGATGTGCCGAAGCAGCAGACTTATCTAACACAGACAGGCGCGTTTTGACCGTGTTCAACCGTTCGCGCACTTCGGGCTTCACATCGACCGGAACATCTTCGTCAGCGAAATCAATCGTAGCTTCCAGCAAGGCGATGGCATGACGCAAGGATTGCGCAAGATCATCAATTTCTGATCGCAAAGACCCAGAAAATGCCCGGATCGCCTGCGCATGCTGTTGTTCGGTTTCTGCATCGATCAGATCGGCAAGCGCCTCAACCTCTACCAACGACAGCGCGCTGTTTTCAAGGGCCCGCCGGGTGAATTCCCCCGGATCAGCATCCCGGCAACCAAGTTCCCGCAGCAACGCTGTCAGCTTCGAAATAACAGCCAGACTGCCGTGACACTGGAATTCAACCACATCTTCACCGGTAAAGCTGCGGCCCTTTGCAAACCGAAGAACCAACGCTTGATCCACAACTGCGCCGGACTGATCCCGCAATTTTGACAGCCGAAATGAACCAGCATCTGGTATCCGACAAATTTTATCGGATATTGAAACTGCATCAGGCCCCGACACACGCACAACCGCCACACCAGAACGGCCTGCCGGCGTCGCAAGTGCGAAAATCGTGTCAGCCATGGTCAGGTGTTCATGGAATCAAAGAATTCAGAATTCGTCTTGGTCTGTTTCAGCTTGGAAATCAGGAATTCAATCGCATCCGTCGTTCCCATAGGGTTCAGGATCCGACGCAAGACATAGGTTTTCTGCAAATCGCCCTTGTCCACCAACAGATCTTCTTTCCGGGTGCCGGATTTCAGAATGTCCATCGCCGGGAACACGCGCTTGTCCGCCACTTTCCGATCCAGAACAATTTCAGAGTTACCGGTCCCTTTGAATTCTTCAAAGATCACTTCATCCATGCGGCTGCCGGTATCAATCAGCGCGGTCGCAATGATCGTCAATGAACCGCCTTCTTCAATGTTTCGTGCCGCACCAAAGAACCGTTTCGGCCGTTGCAGGGCGTTGGCGTCCACACCCCCCGTCAGAACCTTTCCCGATGATGGTACAACGGTGTTAAAGGCCCGACCAAGCCGGGTGATGGAATCCAGCAAAATCACAACGTCGCGTTTGTGTTCAACCAAACGCTTCGCCTTTTCGATCACCATTTCAGACACTGCAACGTGCCGGGTGGCTGGTTCATCAAAGGTGGACGACACGACCTCCCCTTTGACGGAACGCTGCATATCCGTCACCTCTTCCGGGCGTTCGTCGATCAAAAGAACGATCAGGTAGCATTCTGGATGGTTCTTTTCGATGGATGTCGCGATGTTTTGCAACAGAACTGTTTTACCTGTCCGTGGCGGCGCCACGATCAAAGACCGCTGCCCTTTGCCGATGGGCGATACCAAATCAATAATCCGCGCAGAACGATCCTTGGTGGTTGGATCATCCAGTTCCATTTTCAGACGTTCATCAGGATACAGCGGCGTCAGGTTGTCAAAGGCCACTTTGTGTTTGGCCTGTTCGGGGTCGCCAAAGTTGATTTTTTCCACTTTGGTCATCGCGAAATAACGTTCGCTGTCATCTGGCGCCTTGATGACACCTTCGATGGTGTCCCCTGTCCGCAACGAAAACTGGCGGATCATATCTGGTGACACATAAATGTCATCGGGACCCGGCAAATAGTTCGCTTCGGGCGATCGCAGAAAACCGAAACCGTCCTGCAAAACTTCCAGAACACCGTCGCCAGAAATTTCCCAGCCATCTTCTGCGCGTTCTTTCAGGATCGAAAACATCATGTCGCCCTTGCGCATGGTCGATGCGTTTTCGATTTCCAAATCTTCGGCCATCGCCAACAGCGATTTTGGGCTTTTGGCTTTCAGATCAGCCAGGGTCAAACGGTCTTGCGACATAACACATCTCCATCACAGCGTGGGCTGCGACCAGGGTTCAGATATAAAGAAGGGCGTCGTGGATCCCGAACGGGCGACTTATCGCGACTTACGCGATTTAAGGTTCAAAAGTCAAATCGGACGCACAATTACCGATACAACAATGACGACCAACAAAACGGTTGGAACTTCGTTCATGATGCGGAACTGTTTTCCGGATCGTTCATTGGTGCCAGCAACGAAATCTTTTCTGCGGGCGGCCAACCACATGTGAAACCATGTCATGCCTAAAATAGACGCCAGCTTTAGCCACGGCCACACAGCGCCCCAATCCACGACCCCCGGCAAAACCGCCAGAAAAAGACCGCATGCCCAAGTCACGATCATGGCAGGCGTCATGATGACCTTCAAAAGCTTTCGTTCCATCATTTGAAACAGCTGATCGGTTTCAGATCCCGGTGTGACTTGTTCGGTATGATGAACAAAAAGACGTGGCAGATAAAAGATCCCTGCCATCCATGAAATCACAGCAATGATATGCAGCGCCTTGATCCAAGGATACAGCGCAAAAAGAACGTCCATGCATGCATATATAAATAGAATATTAAAAGAAGGAAGTTGATTGATTTAGGGGCGTCAATTTCTGTGGATTATTGATCCATGCACAGGTTTTTGCACGGGTGGATAATGGCAAGCCACGCTGTACTATTTCGCGAAAAATACAATGAAATCAGAATGCTGGTTTTTATGTTCCTGTGGATAATGTTCTGAATGATCGATCATGGATCAATCGTGATGCCGAATAACTTGTTCTTTTCCATAGTGGGATGATCCCATTGGAAAACGTGCATCGAATGAAAAGACTTGCACCTTTGGCTGTATCCTTGTGAATCATATGGGATGGATCGCGGTGATGTCCGAATAACTTCGAAGGGTTATCCACAATGTTATGCCTTGCGTCTCAATCAGAAAGCAGGATGGCCATTCTGCGGGCGGCTGGCGTGCCGTTCGATGCAATGGCCGCGCGGGTGGATGAAGACAGCCTAAAGGCATCACTTTTGGCCGATGGGGCATCCCCCCGTGATGTGGTTGATGCCTTGGCAGAATACAAGGCCCGCAAGGTTTCATCAAAACAGGGCGGTCTTGTTTTGGGGTGTGATCAGGTTCTTGTGTTCGAAGGGACGATATTCGGAAAGCCAACATCCCCCGGCGATCTGCGCGATTTGATGCGGCATATGAATGGACGCCCCCACAAACTGTTAACGGCGCAAGTTCTGTACAAAGACGGTGAACCGATCTGGCGGCATATCGGTCGTGTGGATCTGACGATGCGGGTTCTGTCTGCCGCTGAAATTGATGATCACATCGAAACCCACTGGGATGATATTCAACATTCCGCTGGCGGCTACCACGCTGAAACGACGCCGCATCTGTTTGATGATATCAAGGGCGATTGGTTTGATGTTCTGGGGCTTTCGATCACGCCTTTGATCAACATTCTTCGCGCGCATGGCGCTGCGGGAACAGCCAAGCGCCCGGTTCTGGCGGGGGTTTTGGGTTGCCCGATCAAACAATCCAAATCCCCAATCCTGCATGGAACGTGGTTGTGGCAACATGGATTGCAAGGAATGTATGTTCCGGTTCACGTGCCAAAGGACCAATTTGAACGCACCATACGCATCTTGCGCGCCGCGGGGTTTGCAGGTTGCAACGTCACCATTCCGCACAAAGAAGCCGCCCTTGCCTGTTCCAAAGAACAATCAGCGGCGGCCAGGGCAATCGGCGCATCGAATACGCTGTTCTTTCGCCCCGATGGCATCGTTGCCGACAATACCGATGCGTTTGGTTTCATGGAAAACATCCGTGCCCATCGGGCGGATTGGTCGGCGGATGGGCAAACATGTTTGGTTCTGGGCGCGGGGGGCGCGGCACGGGCCATCATCTTTGCCCTTTTGGAAGATGGTGCCGCGCGCGTCTTCCTGTCGAACCGAACAAGTGCCAAGGCGGAAACCCTGGCCCAGGAATTTGGGGAACGTGTTCATGTGTTGCCGTGGGACGCGCGTTCGTCACGCAACACCCAGATTGATTTTTTGGTCAATACCACGTCGCTTGGCATGGACGGTCAACCGTCGCTGGAATTTGATCTGTCTGGACTGCGCGACACCACGATTGTGACAGACATCGTCTACAAACCATTGGAAACAAATCTGTTGTTGGGGGCGCGGCACATGGGATGCGCGACCATTGATGGGTTGGGCATGTTGCTGCATCAGGCTGTTCCCGGTTTCGAAGGCTGGTTTGGAACCAGACCAACGGTCGACCACGCCTTGCGCGATGCGGTGCTTGCATGACGTTTCGATTGGGGCTGACAGGTTCAATTGGCATGGGCAAATCGACCACAGCCAAAATCTTTGCTGACCATGGGTGCGCAATTTGGGACGCGGATGCGGCCGTTCATCGGCTTTATGGCCCCGACGGCGCGGCGGTGCCCTTGATTTCAGCCCTTTGCCCCTCTGCCATCGTGGACGGAATGGTTGATCGGTCTGTGCTTCGATCCTGGATCGCCGATGATCCCGCCGCGCTGCCCCAAATTGAATCCGTCGTGCATCCACTTGTGCAACAAGACCGGGCGGATTTTCTGGAAACGACACAGGCGGACATCGCCGTGTGCGATATCCCGCTTTTGTTCGAAACAGGTGCGCAAGATGAATTTGACGCAGTCGCCTGTGTCTATGTTGATCGCGACACCCAACGCACGCGGGTGTTGGCGCGTGATGGGATGACCGCCGCGCATTTCGCGATGATCCTGTCAAAGCAAATGCCGATAGACGAAAAATGTGCTAGATCGGATTACGTCATCCCGACAGACACGATTGACGCAGCGAAGGCTGCGGTGATCCGTATCCTGACAGATATCAAAGAAAGGACCGCCCGTGCGTGAAATTGTTCTTGATACCGAAACCACAGGATTCGAACCCGATCAGGGGGACCGGATCGTTGAAATCGGCGCGGTTGAACTGTTCAACCACGTGCCAACGGGCAAGACCTATCACCAATACATCAATCCGGAACGGTCCATGCCGCAGGGCGCATTCGAAGTGCACGGGTTGGGCGACGATTTTCTGGCAGATAAACCCGTTTTCAAAGATGTGGGCCGCGCGTTTCTGGATTTTGTGGGCGACGCAAAGCTGGTTATTCACAACGCAGCGTTTGACATGAAGTTTCTGAACGCTGAACTGGGGTGGGCCAACATGCGGTTGCTGCCCATGGATCAGGCAATTGATACATTGATGATCGCGCGCCGCCGCTTTCCCGGGTCGCCCGCGTCTTTGGATGCGCTGTGCCGTCGCTTTTCCATCGATAATTCCGCCAGAACGCTGCACGGCGCGTTGCTTGATTCCGAAATTCTGGCAGAGGTTTATCTGGAATTGATCGGCGGCAGACAGCCCGATTTCATGCTGCAGGAAAATGGAAACGATAGCGGGTCGGTTGCGGTATCTGGCCAACGGTGGACGCCGCCGCCGCGCCCCAACCCCCTGCCATCGCGACTGTCTGAAACAGAAAAGGCGGCGCACGATTCATTCGTGGCCGCCCTTGGTGATGGTGCAATCTGGGCCAAACCGGCTTAGTTTGCGTTTTCTTTCGCCTTTTCAGCGATGCGTCGCGTGATTTCTGCGCGGTACATTCCCATGAAATCGATCGTTTCCAGATTCAGCGGCGGGAAGCCCCCATCGCGTGTCACGTCGGATACAATGCGCCGCAGGAACGGGAACAGCATGCGTGGACATTCGATCATCAGATAGGGGTGCAGTTGATCATCCGGAACGTTTTCAATGTGGAAAATCCCGGCATAATCCATTTCCAACAAGAACATCGGATCGCCTTTTTCCTTGGTCTTTGATTCGACCTTGGTTTTTACGATCACTTCGTATTGGTGTTCGACGTTGCGCTTTTGCGCATCCAGGTTCACCTGAACCGAAACTTCTGGCTGTGCGTCGCCGCTGACGCCTTTTTGGGCCAGAATGTTTTCGAATGACAAATCACGGATGAATTGCGCAAGAATGCGCATGTTCGGGGCCTGTTGTTGTGGCGCTTCTGCTGCCTTGTCTTCATCGGCCATACGGAACTCTCCTTAATAAAACTCAACCGCGTTTAGCAGAGCGTTCGTTCCGTCTCAATCCTTCGTCCATGGCGAAGGGCCATCTGACGGCGGGACTTCGCGGAATTCTCCGTCTAAAACGGTGTCTTCAGCCCGTTTCGCATGGGTTTGATGGATGTGGATGCGTGATTTGACGCGCGAAATGATCAGATCGCGAATGGCGGGCACCAGCAACGCGAACCCAACGGCATCGGTAAAGAATCCGGGTGTCAGCAAAAGTGCACCGGAAAACAGGATCATCGCGCCATGCGCCAACGGTTGTGTTGGGTCACGCAGTTCGCCCATGGACTGCTGCAAATTTGCCAGTGCCGCCAAACCCTGCGACCGAACCAGATACGTGCCCGCAATCGCAGTCAGCAAAACGATCAGCAGCGTGGGCCACAAACCCAGCCACCCACCAACCTGAATAAACAGACCAATTTCAATCAACGGAACCGCGATAAAAGCGATTAACAGCCACATGGTGCTTCCCTTCCCATTTGCGTCAGTGGACTTGACCCTGCCTGTGCCTTACATAAGTGCGGTAGAGCTAAAATACCAATTTTTGCCAGCGAGGCGCGCATGGGTTCCGAAATGATACAACTTCTAATTTTGGCAGCGATCGCCGTGTTCATGGTCATGCGCCTGCGTGGCGCTTTGGGAACCCGTGATGGGTTCGAAGGCCCGCCCCGCGCCAGCCGTATGGGTGAACCGGCAAAATCTCACGACTTTGAAGTGATCGAAGGTGGCCCGGATCGGGATATCACCGATCACGCCGTAGAAGGCAGCGACACAGCCGATGCGCTGGCCCGGATGAAGCGTGTGGAAAACGATTTTTCGGTGAACGAATTCGTGGGCGGTGCCCGCGGTGCCTATGAAATGATCCTTATGGCCTTCGAAAATGGCGATATGGATTCCATTCGCCCCTATCTGGACGCGGATGTGTTTGATGCGTTTGATGGTGTGGTTCAATCCCGCAAGGAACAAGGTCTGACAGTCGACGCCGAATTCATCGGACTAAGAGAGGTGAAGCTGGTGTCCGCCCAGTTCGTGGACGACACCCGTCGTGCTTCAATCGATGTGAAATTTGTGGCTGAACTGACATCTGTTGTGAAAAACGCCGACGGCACAGTGATCGAAGGCGACCCCAGCCTGATCAAACGACAAAAAGATGTTTGGACGTTTTCGCGCACCATGGGTGCCGATGATCCGAACTGGCAGTTGACGGCGACCGGGGAATGATATGCGGATGTTTCTTGCGGCGGTGCTGGGCCTGATCGCATTGCCTGCCGCAGGGGATGTCAGCCGAACGCTTTTGTCTTTTTCCGATCTGAATGGTTGGGCTGCTGATGATCATGCTGCGGCCCTTTCCGCATTTCGGGAAACCTGTTCAGATCTGGATGATCCGATTTGGGATCCCGTGTGCCAGGTTGCGCTTCAAGAACCCAATCCGCGCCTGTTTTTCGAAACATTCTTTCAGCCGGTTCTGATCGAAGACGGAACCCCAATGCTGTTCACGGGCTATTTCGAACCGGAACTGAACGGATCGCGCACGCGCACGGGCCGGTATCAAACCCCGCTTCACGCGATGCCCGAAGATTTTGAAACCGGCGAAACTGCCCCTACACGGGCCCAGATTTCGCAGGGCGCGCTGGCCGGGCAGGGATTGGAACTGGCTTGGGTGGATGACCCTGTCAAAGCGTTCTTTCTGCATATTCAGGGATCGGGGCGCATTCGGTTCGAAGATGGCACGGTGATGCGGCTGGGATACGGCGGTGCAAACGGCCACCCTTACCGTTCTGTGGGCAAAGAAATGATCCGCCGCGAAATATTGGAACCCCACGAAGTGTCAGCGGGTCGAATTTCCCAATGGGTGGCCGATAACCCAAACGATGGGCGCGAACTTTTGTGGCACAACCCATCCTATGTGTTTTTCCGTGTCGTGGATCATGTGCCGGCGGAAAAGGGGCCATTGGGTGCGATGAACAGGTCGTTGACCACGATGCGGTCCATCGCTGTTGATCCGACCTTTACCCGGTTGGGTGCGCCTGTCTGGATTGAAAAGGGCGGTCGGGACACGCTGAACCGCCTGATGATCGCACAGGATACGGGATCAGCAATCGATGGCGCGCAACGCGCAGATATCTTTTACGGAACGGGCGATTCAGCTGGTTTGGCCGCAGGACGGGTCAAGGATCCGGGGCGGATGATTGTTCTTTTGCCCACCAAACACGCCTTTGCTGCGGTTGGTGATTTCTGATCATGCCCCGAAAGCTGCGCCCTGATGAACGGGAATTGTGGGACAAGGTGCGCCAAACCGCCAACCCGCTTTCACCACGACCAAAAACAGTGGAACGGCCCGTATTAGACCCTGTTTTTGACCCCACGCCAACACCGGTCGCAGCGCCCGATCCGATCCCCGCGTTTCGGATCGGATCACGTGCACAGCCCAAGGCCGAAACCAAAATCCCATCAAAGCAATCGCCGAATATGGACGCAAAGCATTTTCGGAGAATGTCGCGTGGGCGGATGCATCCAGAAGCCACGCTGGATTTGCACGGGATGACAGTCGCCGAAGCCCACCCGGCCCTTGCAAATTTCATTCTGACCGCTGCACAGCGCCAGTTGCGCCTTGTTCTTGTCATTACGGGCAAGGGAAAGGGCCGCGCTGACAGCGGACCGGTTCCGGAACGGGTTGGGGTGTTGCGGCAAAGCCTGCCCCAATGGTTGCGACAGCCGCCATTGGCACAAACCATATTGGAAGTGACGCCCGCACACCAAAAACACGGTGGGGGCGGGGCCTTTTATGTGTATCTAAAGCGCAGACGGTAGTCGCGGCGCGCGGGCGAATCCGACCACCATAGCCACCGTTGTCAGGGCAAAAAACAGGCCCATCGCCCACAACTGGGCAGAGATTTCGATGCCCCAATCCAACAGAATCCCCGTCAAACCCGGGCCCAGCGCAGACCCGAATACCATGATGGCCATGGCCATGGATTTGATCGCCCCCAAATGTTGGGTGCCAAAGTATTCCGCCCAAAATGCATTTGGCAGCGTGTTTGTGGCACCCGCTGTCATGCCCAGCAAGACAAACCCGACGCCAATCCCCAACGGACCATCCGCAAACGCAAAGGCGAAAAAGGCCAACGCCAGCGGAATTTGGTGAATTGGTAACAATCGTGCTGTCCCGTACCGATCAAGGGCCGCGCCAAACCACAGGACGGAAATCACCGCCACGCCGGTATAGACCGGAAAAAATTGCACGAACTGAATGTGTTCCAGCCCCACAACACCCGTGTAATGAACCTGATGGAAAAAGAACGCCGTTATGAAACAAGGTGGCCCGATCAACGCTGGCAGCATCATCCAAAACAACCAGTGGCGGGCAACTTGGTTGCGTGTCCAATGGCGGCCCGCCATGCCGACAGACGCACTTTCTTTGGCGAGCGTTTGTGGTGTGCGTTCTTGGCCTAACAGTCCGACCACCAGTGGCGTCAGAACAATCACACTTGCAGCAACGATCAGCCAGACCGTTTGCCACTGAAACACAACCAAAGCCCACACGATCAGCAGGGGCAACACGGCTTCGCCAACGGAATAGCCGATCCGCGCCACTGAAAGGGCTTTGCCACGGGATGCCACAAACCAGCGCGACATCGCCACAACCGCGATGTGGGTCGACATTCCCTGCCCCGCGAAACGCAGCAAAAACATAATCGGCAGCAGCATCCATGCCTGCCCCGCCACCCCCATCCAGATGCAGGCACCTGCCAAAACACCCCAAACCACCGGAACCATGGCGCGCACCCGGAACACATCCGTGGCCTTGCCCGCCCAGATCATCACAGCGGCGGACCCAAGCGTGGCAATGGTGTAAATTCCGCCCCAATCCCCATGCGACAGGCCGAACGCGCCCTGAATATCGGCCGCGAACAGCGCGATAAAGAAGGTTTGCCCAAAACTGGATCCGAACGTCAGCAAACCGCCAACGGCAAGCCAAGGTGCATTTTCACGGATAAAGGTGATCATGGGGGCCATTAGACAAGCGGCCCCCGTTCAAGCAACCGCTAAAGAACGTAGCGGCTAAGATCGACAGATTTCGCCAAATCGGCAATGTGGCTGTTCACATAATCAGCATCAACGGTCACATCGGACCCCGATTGATCTGGTGCATCGAAGGACAGGTCTTCGAACACCCGTTCGACAATCGTGTAAAGTCGGCGCGCACCGATGTTTTCAACGGATGCGTTCACCTCTGCCGCTGCTTTGGCAAGGGCGGCGATGCCGTCTTCGGTAAATGTAACGGTGACGCCTTCGGTTCCCATAAGGGCCGTATATTGCAAGGTCAGCGCGTTTTCCGTTTCGCTTAGGATGCGCACAAAATCACCTTCTGTCAGGTCACGCAGTTCAACGCGAATGGGCAGGCGGCCCTGCAATTCTGGCAACAAATCCGATGGTTTTGCCACGTGAAATGCGCCTGATGCGATAAACAGGATATGGTCTGTTTTCACGGGGCCATGTTTTGTCGAAACGGTCGTTCCTTCGATCAGGGGCAACAGATCGCGTTGCACCCCTTCGCGGCTGACATCAGCCCCGCGTGCGTCAGCGCGGGCGCATACTTTGTCGATTTCATCCAGAAACACGATGCCATTTTGTTCGACAGCTTCCAGCGCCGCCTTTGTCACCGTTTCATCATCCAGCAGATTGTCCGCTTCTTCTGCGACCAACACCTTGTGGCTTTCTGCGACGGTCATTTTCTTTTTGACCGATCGACCGCCAAAGGCTTTGCCGAACATATCTGACAGGTTCATCATCCCCATGCTGGATCCCGGTTGGCCGGGAATATCGAACATCGGCATGCCGGATTGTTGTTCTGCGACTTCCAGTTCGATGATCGTGTTATCCAGTTCGCCGCTGTGCAGTTTGCGGCGGAACATATCACGGGTTCCGGGCCGCGCGTCTTCGCCGGCGATGGCGGTGATCACCCGTTCTTCGGCGGCTTCTTCGGCTTTTTGGCGCACATCTTCGCGCATGTGATCACGGGTCATGGCGATTGCGGAATCCACCAAATCACGAATGATCTGTTCTACATCGCGCCCCACGTACCCAACTTCGGTGAATTTCGTCGCTTCGACCTTAAGAAACGGGGCGCGCGCCAATTTTGCCAAACGACGGGAAATTTCTGTTTTCCCAACGCCCGTTGGCCCGATCATCAGGATATTCTTCGGATAAACCTCATCGCGCAGGTCATCAGACAGCTGTTTGCGCCGCCACCGATTGCGCAGTGCAACGGCAACCGCACGTTTGGCGTCTTTTTGCCCGATGATGTATCGGTCCAATTCCGAAACGATTTCGCGGGGGGTCAGATCAGTCATTCTTGATCACCTCTACCGTCATGTTGCCGTTGGTATAGACACAGATATCGGCTGCGATGGTCAGGGCCTGTCGCGCGATGGTTTCTGCGTCTTTGTCCGTTTCCATCAGCCCACGGGCTGCTGCCAGGGCGAAGTTTCCACCAGACCCGATCGCCGCAATCCCGTGTTCTGGTTCCAAAACATCGCCTGCGCCTGTGATCACCAGCAATTCGGACCCGTCGGTCACGATCAGCATGGCTTCCAGCTTTTGCAGGTATTTGTCGGTCCGCCAGTCTTTGGCCAATTCCACGGATGCGCGGGCCAGTTGGCCCGGCGTCGCTTCCAGCTTGGTTTCCAGCCGTTCCAACAGTGTGAATGCATCAGCTGTTGACCCTGCGAATCCGACCACAACATCCTGCCCACCCGGCGTCAGGCGGCGCACTTTGCGTGCCGTGCCTTTGATCACTGTTTGACCAAGGCTGACCTGACCGTCACCGGCGATGGCCACCATTCCGTCACGCTTGACCCCGACAATAGTCGTGCCGTGCCAGCCGGGAAAATCTGAATGGGACATAAAACTTCCTTTGTGCATGGGCGGTTATATGGCGCTGGGCGGGCCGTTGCACAAGGGTGGGGGCATCCCGAAGCCGGAATGCCCGATCAAGGATCGTTAGATCGCGTCGTTGATCCAAGATTGCAGGGCGGCCTTTGGTGCGGCACCTGTCTTGTTTGCAACCACTTGGCCGTCTTTGAACACGAACAGCGCAGGAATGCCGCGCACACCCAGTTGGGCAGCGGCTGATGGATCGCTGTCGATGTTGACCTTTGCGATTTTCACCTTGCCTTCGAATTCTTCGGAAAGTTCTTCCAAAGCGGGGCCGATCTGTTTGCACGGCCCACACCATTCAGCCCAAAAATCGACAACAACGGGGATGTCGGATTCGCGGACTTCAGTGTCAAAAGTCGCGTCGGTTACGGCGTGTGTTGCCATTGTCAGATACTCCGAAGATGGAAATTTGTTGGACTCGGAAGGTAAGGACCAGCCGACCCAAGGTCAAGGTATTGGGGGTGCTATATGTCATCCCCCTCACGATCTGGTGTTTCAACCAACATCATCGTCGCTGTCTTTGTCCAAAGAATTGCGGGTTTGATGGTATGATCGGGAAACACTGGCCGGATGGCCGACACATAAGCGTGCATTTGGGAAACCAGCCCCGCCGGTATGTCTTTTGCATCATCGGGAACAACACGGTTGGTCTTGTAATCCACGATCCATACGTGATCGTCCTGCATCACCAAGCGGTCAATCACGCCGGAAATTGATTTTCCGGGGGCGTATTCCCCAACCACGGGCACTTCTGCAGCGGATCCGGGGCCAAACAACCACGCCAGATCAGGATGGTTCAAAATCGAAACAGCCTCTGCCCGGGCGGCGTCGCCTCCAAATTCAGTGACACTTTGCCAGTCATTGCGGGGGATTTCCGGCAAATGTTCAAGATACGCATGCACCGCAATGCCATATTCAAGGGCGTCTGGGCTGCCGTCCATATCACCGGGAACTGTCTTTGGCCCGGGAAGGGTCGACGGGTTCAATGGCTTTGTCGCCGCCGCGGGTTTTGGCAATGGGTCTTGCGAAATGGTGTGAACAGCCGGTTTTGTCGCGGTGTGATCGTCGCGCATGTCGATCAGGCCCGTCCATTTCAGCGGTTCAAATCGCAACCCGGGCCCCGTTGGGCTGTCAAAGGGTTCGGCGCCACATTGTGCCAGCGCATTCCACACGGATTTGTACCAATACTGGTTCTTGTCATCATCTTTTGCGGTTTTTCCCGATCCGGCGACGATTAACCATTTTTCGGCGCGGGTTAGGGCCACGTACAAAAGCCGATCGCGTTCTTCCAAACTTTTGGCGGTATCGCGGCTGTCACGTTTGCGCAGACTGTTGGGAAGATCGTCGCGTTTGGGCAGCCACAACAGCCCATCTTCATCAACGATCTGGGTTTGCCGGGGGGCATTTTGCCGATTGGTTTGTGGCAGGATCACAATCGGGGCTTCCAACCCCTTGGACCCATGGATTGTCATGATCCTGATTTCATTGTGGCGCCCATCCAACTGGCGTTTGATTTCGATATCGCCCTGTTCCAGCCAGACCAAGAATTGCGTCAGGCTGGGCACCTGAACCTGTTCAAAATCGAGGGCCAGCGCCGACAATGCGTCAATGCTTTCTTCGGCTTCGCGACCCAGACGACCGATCAGCCGGTGCCGGCCTTTCAAATCTGTCAGAATGTATTCCAACAGATCGTAGGGGCGCATGAAGTCTGCGCGTTTTCGCAAATCCTGCAGGTTAGACACTGTTTCTGGCCAGTCATCCGCCCGATCACGTAATGCGGCCCATACAAATGCACCCCCCCGATGTGCGGTCAGTTCATACAGATCGTCTTCTGACCAGCCGAACAAAGGGGACCGCAACGCACAGGCCAGCGCATAGTCATCTTCGGGCGTGGCAAGGAATGACAGCAGGGCCAGAATGTCTTTGACCGCCAATTCTTCCGTCACGGTCAGGCGGTCATACCCAGACACAGGCAGTTCCGCGGATTTGCAGGCGCGATGCAGTTCTGAAAACAGCCCGGCCTGACGGCTGCGCACCAAAATCAGGATATCGCGCGGTTCAATCTTGCGCATGTGAACGGCGCCATCCCGGATGTCTGGCAAGGTTCCCGTTTTCAGCAGCTTTTTGATTTCACTGGCAATTGCGTTGGCCAGAATTTTGTCGTGATGGTCGTCTGCCTTTAGATCAACGGGATCGGTCCAATTGGTTTCTTCTGTCGATGACTGCGCTTCGACAAAGGCCCAGGCATCAACCCGACCGGGCAAGGATGATTTAAAGGCAATATGATCGGACGCTTGTCCCAGCCCGGTTTGGCCTTCGAACACCTTGTCCACGACACGCAAGATTGCGCACGAAGATCGAAACGAATGGGCCAGCTCTTCTTTTTGGAAGGGCTGTTCGATTGTCTTTAGCTTTTGTTCAAAATGATCGCGCATCCGGTCGAACCCGGCGGGGTCAGCGCCCTGAAATGAATAGATCGATTGTTTCTTGTCGCCGACGACAAAAATGGTTCTGTCCACATCACGCCCACCCAAACCAGATGTCATTTCCTGTGTCAGGCTTTCAATCACCTTCCACTGGTCCGGGCTTGTGTCTTGCGCTTCGTCGACGAGAATGTGGTCAATGCCCCCATCCAGTTTGTACAGCACCCAATCGGCCACATACCGGTCCTGCAACAGCGCATTGGTTTTGGTGATCAGATCATTGAAATCAAGCACCCCAATGCGCGCCTTTTCGGCCCGATACGCGTCAAGAAATGGAACAGCAAAGGATTCAAGAGCATGGGTCCGTTTCGCAACCGTCAGATGCAGCATCATCTGATGGCCCAGCGCGATCCGGTCGATCAACGCATCCAGCGCATCGCAATAGGCCAGCTTTTTGCGCGTGGCGACTTTGGGAAACGCGCCTGCCTTTGACCGATACGCCTGACCATCCTTTTCGGATTTCACCAACATCAACGGGACAAGCGCATCAAAAGTCGCACGATCCATGGTCAGCGGCACGACCGCCATCTTGGGACCATTTGTTTTTTCATCAGGATCGAACGCAATATCAGACTGAAGCTGCGCCAAAAGCGCATGATCGCCCGGCAAAAACACATCTTGCAGGATATCGTCTTCTGATTTTCCGGGCGAAAGGCCAAGCGATGACCAGATTTCATCCTGTGTTCGGACTGTCTGGAACAGATCGGGCGTGCCAATGACCGACAAAAGCAAATCTTCCACTGACCCAGTTGGCATTTCAAACGCGACGGCATCGAACGGCGATGGGCCTGAACCATCGGCCATCTGATCCAATATGGTGCGCACCAACATCCGTTGTTCACGGTCTTCCATTTCGCGGAACTGGGGGGAAACCTGCGCTTCCAACGGGAAGCGCCGCAAAAGGGCGGAACAAAACGAATGAATGGTCTGGATCTTTAATCCGCCCGGCGCTTCGATGGCGGTTGCAAACAGGGTACGGGGGCGTTGCAAATCATGCGGCACATCGGCCGGATCGACGCCCAGTTCAGCCAATTCCGTTCGAAGCGTTGCTTCATCCAGCATCGTCCAACGGCCAAGCCGCTGGAACAGCCGGTTCTGCATTTCTGATGCTGCCGCCTTCGTATAGGTCAGGCACAGAATGTTTTCCGGGCGCACGCCAGACAGCAACAACCGGGCCACCCTGTCTGTCAGCACCCGGGTTTTGCCTGACCCCGCATTCGCAGAAAGCCAGGTGGATGTGGCGGGGTTCGCGGATTTGACCTGCCGGGCGGTTGCGTCGTTGATCATTACGATGATCCCTTTTCGCTGGGGGATCGGGTGACATCCCATTCGCCGTACCGGGCCAGATGATCGTATCGACCCACGTCATTTGACGCCAACATGGCGCGACGTGCAGTATAACCCTGTGATGGGGTCTGATAGACTTGGATCAGCTTGATCAACCCTTGCCAACTGTCGCCTGCATCTTCTGTGTTCGCTTCGATGCGGCGCAGATCTGACCCAACGCCCACATATTCGGCGCGCACGGGCAGTTTCGTGTCTATTCCTGCGAATCCACCGCGTTTCAACAGATCGATTTCAAGAAGAAGCTGTTTATCGAACGCCTTTTGGCTGTCTTTGGTGGGCAGTCTTCCGGTCTTGTAGTCATAGATCACCACTTCATCATGGCGCAGATCAATGCGATCCGCCTTTGCGGTCAGGGTAAAGCCCAGATGCGGGATCAGGGCCTGCCCCTTGATTTCAGAATGGCGGGACATGACGCCAGCCTGCAGCGCAACCTCTGTCGTCATAAGTGCCGTGGCATTGCGGGCCATCATTGCGGCCCACCTGCGTCGTTCTGCAGGCCACGGCACCTGTTCGGTCAGAATGCGTTGCGTTTCCGCCATCAGCACGGAAATGGCTGCGTGGGCATCTGGGAATGGCCCCTGAACCAGCGTGTCTTCCAGAATGGTGTGCACGGCATTCCCGCGCAAAAGCGCATCGGGTTCCGCCAACAGCGGATCAAGCGGGTATAGGCCCAGAATGTATTGCGCGTAAATCGCATAGGGATCGCGGATCAAACGGGTGATCGCGGTGACGGGCAGTTTGGTCGGGCGCGCATCCACTGGGGGGCACGGGGACGGGCGGCTGGCCGGGGGCGTAACGATCGGATCATTCAATGCCCCTGCTGCGGCCATCCATTGCGCGCCACGCTGGGTCATCGCATCCCAAAGGGGATGCGTGTCATCTTCTGACAAACCGTTCAAAAGATTTGCAAACCGGTTTAGCCATCGGGATGGAATCGTTTCCGCGTCAGCTGACCGCAAGGACCGGGTGACCCAGACATCCGGGTTTGCCATCGCAATCTGATAGTCATGCGCAGACAGCCCGACCGAACGGTCCGGCAGCAAAAGCCCGGCTTCTGCACGCATGGCCCGGTTCATCCACGGGTCTGGCGTGCCCAGTGTGGGCCATACGCCTTCGTTCAAGCCCGCCAGAATGACGACATCCGCCGATTGGGATCGCGCCTCAAGCGTGCCAAGGAACTTTACAGCTGGATTGGGCACGGATTGTTGGCGAATTTGCCCTGCTTGCAGCAACCGTTTCAGGACAACGGCATAGTCGCTGAAAATATGCGGACCGGTGGCATCGCTGGTTGCGACCAGATCATCCAAAACCGACAGGCATTCCCGGCCCGCCTCTTCGTCCCAAAGTGTTCCGGTGGCGCCCGACGGCCCGGATGAAAGCGCCACGGCCCGGGTTCGAACATCATGCGTCCAATCCGCCAACGACTGGGGCTGGGTTGGATCGACCCCTTCGATAACATTACAAACCCAGCGCGCCCAATCCGCACGGTCTGCATCATCAGCCGCCCAATCCATCAGGTCTGCCGCATCCGGGAACGGGGGCCCTTCGCGGCGCAGTTTCAGTTCATAGTCACGGGTGTGTTTCAGATGTGGGCCGCGGTCTTGACCGGTGTGTGTCAACGGATGTTTCAAAACAGACAGCAAAACGGGCACGGTGACAGGTTTTGACAGCATATCGGCCAGTTCCCGCAGCAAACGACCGGGCGGCGTCTGTGACAGCGGAACCCCGGCGCTGTCGTCGGGAACGATGCCCCATTTCGACAAGGCAGCTGTCAGTCGGCGGGTCAGCATGCGGTCCGGTGAAATGACCGCGACGGTTTTGTCTTGTTCCAACGCCGTTCTGATTTTGGCGGCGATGGTCTGCGCTTCGGTTCGGGGGTCGGGGGCTTCGATCCATGTGACATTGCGCAGCGCCTGATCCAGCCCTGTCAATTTTGGCCCATCTTTCAGCCACCGGTTTGTTACAGGCGCAGGGTGCAGCGACAAGCTGATCAAGGCGTTGCGGTTCGGTTCTGGTGCGGCCGTATGTGACCACGGTTTCACCTGTTGCGGGCTTAGGCCCACATCGTCCAGAAACTTGGCAAATCGGTATTGGGGATGATCTTCACGGGCATTGGGACCCGAAAGATCAGACCAGGGCGCGTTCCAATCAAACCCGGGCAGGATGACCGCGCCATTCGGCAAACGGCACGCTGCAGCCATCAGGTCGAACGTGGTCTGTCTGGAACCCGTGGACCCCGCAATGATGACCGGGTGGTTTGGTGCATCATCGTGCCAGCGCTGGATCAGTTGATCGGTGGCCATCCGGCTGCGCTGGGCCAACGTGACATGTTTTCCGGAACGGACGTAGGTGTTCGCGATGTTCAGGAATTTCAGGGTGTCGCGCCAATAGCCAGACTGATCCTGCACGTTCAGGTCGGATATGTCATCCTCAGAAACGCCTTCGATGATCATTTCGTCCATCAGGTTAGACAGGCTGACGGCCAGATCAAACGCCGCTTGCCGCGGGGCAAGATTCGGCGACGCCTTCAGATAGGGGCGTATCAGATCGGCCAGACGCAGTTGCTGTTCCAGCGGTGAAACAGCATCGTCCGTTCCCACGAATGGCAGCTGGGTCACCAGCTTAAGCTGTGGCAACAGCCGCACGCTTTGCATGGAAGCACGGTCAATCACGTGTCGGCGCAATCGTTCGGTGTTCAGATAAACCTGTGTGCGGGCCAGCGTGATCTGATCAGATGATCCCGCACGATGTTCAAGCCCATCCAGCAGCGCATCTGCAAACGGAACGCCAAGCGGAACGGCAAATACACGTGGCGTGGATTGTGGGTCAAACATGTCGGTTCAGCATCATCTGTTCTGCCTTGGCGATATTTTCTGGGCGGCCGACGTCGCACCAACCGCCGTCATATGCGGCGCCAAACACGCGGCCTTGTTCGATCAAATCGTCCCAAACGACGTTCAGGGAAAACACGGTTTCAGGGCGCGCTGTTACAGGCGCAAGTGTGGTGATTTGTGCGCCCAGAAACACCCAGTCCCCGCCACGGCGCAGCTTGCCAGATGGATCCATGTGGAAATCGCCCGGTGGTGCGCGACCCGCGACCTGATCAACATGTTGCAACAACAGCAGCGCGCCCATGTCATCCGACCAATTCTGTTCCAATACATTCAGTGGATTGGGTCCAGCCCAGATGGCGTCGCTGTTCAGCGTAAAGCAGGTTGGCGCGGCCAAATCAGCGGCCGCCCGTTTCAAACCGCCCCCGGTTTCCAATATGGGGTCTTCGATTTGGATGACATGGGGCGTGTTGGCCAAATGTTTGGCAATATGATCCGCCAGATAATGCGCGTTGATCACCACCGGGCCTGCGGCTGCCGCATCGATCAGGTCCAGTGTGTGATCCAACAATGGACGTCCGGCCACCGGGATCATTGGTTTTGGCATTGTATCGGTCAATGGGCGCATCCGCGTGCCAAAACCTGCCGCAAATATCATGGCGGGCCGGGTCATCGCCGGGACCGGATGTGTGCAATATGATTGTCATCTGGCGCTGCAAGGTCAGACAGCGCAGCAGCCACGGGTGCCAGACCCGGATGGGCCAGACCGACCATCAGCTGACCATAGACGCGCGGGATCAATTCCAGATAATCTGGTTTCCCATCGCGCACCCACAACCGTGCAAACACCCCCAAAATCCGAAGCGAACGTTGAACCAAAAGTGCGGCGGCCGCCAAATCGAAATCAGACAGATTGGTGTCATTGCGCACTGCGGTCAGCACAGCCGCGCGAACCGTATCCGCCACATCGCGGCGGGCGTCGTACAGCAGCGATACAACATCATACAAAACATGGGATGGCTGCGCGTCCTGAAAATCAAGCAAACCGACCTGTGCTGCGGATTTGCGATCTGGCAACCATAGCAGATTTTGGGCATGAAAATCCCGCAGGGCAAGTGTGGGTGCGGACCAATCAAGCTGTTCCAGAACATCCTGCAGCGCTGATACGATCGGTTCCGCTGGCAGGTTGGTATCGTACCATTGCGCGACAAGTGCCGCTTTCTGCGCCATGTCAGCCGGATCATAGGGCGCAATATCAGGCGGCAGGGGCGTTGCCCAAATCACCTTCAACGCGTCCCACGCAGCCAGATAGATTTCAAGTTCGCTGCCGGGATCGCCGTTGACCACCCGATCATACAGCGCATCGCCCAAATCTTCGATGATGAGAAAACCCTGTTCCACATCCGCCGCGAAAATCTTGGGCGCTGACAGGCCGGCATCCGCAAGATGCTTTGCAATCAAAACGAAAGGGCGCACATCTTCGCCTTTTTGGGGGTCTGCGTCCATCAGGACTGTTGCCCCTTTTTCAGCGTCCGTCAGACGCAAATATTTGCGGTTTGATGCATCCCCAGCCAAGGGAACACTGGCTGCAGACCCCCAACCGGCATCTTGGATAAAACGGGTTCGGATTTCGATGCGCGCGGTCATTTCAAATCCTGTCTTTCAGCCCATTGATGTGCACAATGCGGCTGTTGTTATCTGGTGTGGTGGAAATTTTGATCGATACATGCCCGTCGGGCAGATCATTCGCAATGACGTCCGGCCATTCGATCAAAACAAGTGCGGTCGCGAATGCATCGAACAGCCCCAGTTCATCAACCTGATCCGGGCTGTTCAACCGATACAGATCGCAGTGCCAGATTTCGAAATCCCGACCGTCATAGGTTTGGACCAGTGTAAACGTTGGTGACGGGATATCCTCTGGTTGGGGCAAAAGCGATTGGATCAAAGCCCGACACAGGACCGATTTCCCGGCACCAATGTCGCCAGACAGTGCAACAACCGTTCCAGCTGACAGCCGATGCGACAGCGCCACCCCAAGGGTGGCCATATCGTCGGGCGTAGGAACGACCAGTTGCTGTGGATGTGCATTCATTGCGCCAGCCTACAAACCGGCGCATGGGTTGTCAGGCCCGCATTTTGAATTCCTGAGCGGGTTTTAGAACGTTGGGCCGAATTCCGCGATCTTCAATAAAACTGACCGCCGTAATCTGACCGGACAGCACCGTGCATTGAACATCAAACGGTGCGCGTCCTTCACATTCGATACGGAAACTTTGTTGTTTTCCCCGGGACAAATGCGCCCCCAAACGCGCCAGGGTGGCCCAATTTGCATCCAGATTTGATTTCATCTGCCACATTCGACAGCACCGATGCAGGTTCGGTTTTATTTCGTCTTCTTCCGGATCATGGTTCCAAAATGCCTTGTAGGGGCCATTGGCATGCACAATTCGACCCATAAGATCAAAGGTGATCTGTGGCACATTGCTGTTGTCCAGCATGCGTTCCAAAACAAACAAGTCTTCGCGCAGTTCCCGAATTGCATCTGTGTTCAGGGTCACATCTTCCAGCAACAAGGCGACGGAATGATCGGCCTGTGCCTTTGCGGTCATGCGCAGGGTTCGGCCGTCCGCCAATGTCCAGCTTTCCATGATATCCGTGCCCGACGGGGCAGAATGCAGGTTTTCAAAATCCTTGCGCCAGGATTGGTAATCACGGGGTTCGAAAAGAAACCCACTGTCCCGCATCTTATCAAGAAATGACAGAACATCGGTTCCGCGCGACAGCGTTTCGAATTTGAAACCCGTTAGGTCCAAAAGGGCCGGGTTGAATGTCGTTAGGCTGCGATCAGCGCTGAAAATCGCCAGCCCTGTGGAAAGATGTGAAAACGTATTGGCAAGCGTTCGAATGGCGGTTTTCTGTGCATCCGTGCCCTTGCTGTCTGTGTCTGTGGGAAAGGCCGAAAAATAGGTGCCGTTTTCCAAGGCTGTTGCGAACACATCATACGATGTTGATGCGCCATCTGCGTCTGATGCGATAACGTGCCGCGCCGATTGCGGATCATGGAAATGTTGTTTGAACGCCTGATATTGAAAGGGGGTGCCAATATTATCAGCGGCATTGTTTGCCCATTTCACCACGCCAAACTGATCGACGCGCCAGCACGGAAACGGATGACTTGCCTGAAAAATGGCATCCGTCGCTAGACCATTTTTGTCTTGCACAGGCCTGCGCGGCACCCAAACCCATGGGATCAATTGTATCGCCAGAAAAACAGCCAAACCGACCAGAAAGGGCGCTTGAAGAGAATCGAACAACATCCAGAAACCTCCTGCGGCAGAACCTTGGGGGTCAGCCCTTAACAGCGGATTAATCAGGTCATCGGATTGGACGATTTTGTTCAAGTATGAATGATTCGGGCACTTCGATCGTGCTGCGCGGCCATTCAACATGGATGATTGCGCCCCGGTGGTTTTCGGCCATGCCGGGCGTCAAGGGGTCAAACCCGTTGGAAAAATCGACCCGTGCGCCGCTGCGTTCCAAAAGTGTTTTAGCAATGAACAGGCCCAACCCCATGCCTTCGTAGCCGGGCCGGGATGTGGTGTCTGACGAAAAGCGCCGGCGCACAAACGGATCACCCAGCCGGTTGATCACCTGTGGGGAAAACCCTTTTCCATCATCTGAAATTCTAACGCTGACAAATTCATCAGACCAATTCACCTCTGCAAAGACGGTTTCGCGTGAAAAATCGACAGCGTTCTGGATCAGGTTGCGCAAGCCGTGAATGATTTCGGGCTTTCGCGGTATGGTCGGATGATTTGTGGGCGGGCCCAACACTTCGAATTGAACAAGCTTGCCCCGATCCATGTGGGGGTCTGCCGCTTCTTCCACAATCGCGATCAGCGGCGCGGTACGCAGGTGGGTGTCATCTTTGCCAGCCCGGCCCATGGATTTCAAAATGTCCCCGCAGCGTTTGGCCTGTTCCCCGATCAACCGCGCATCGGCCTGAAGATCATCTTGCCCTTCCAATTCTTCGGTCAATTCCGAACTGACAAGTTTGATCGTCGCCAGCGGTGTTCCCAGTTCGTGCGCTGTGGCCGCGACAACCCCGCCCAGGTCCGTCAGCTTTTGTTCCCGCGCCAATGCCATTTGTGTTGCCAGCAACGCTTCGGCCATCGACGCCATTTCGATGGTAACGCGGCGCGTGTAGACGGCGATGAATGCAATACTGACCAGAATTGCGACCCAAAACCCAAACGCAAACACGTTGGGCATGCGCAGGATCGCACCGTCTTGTGTGGTTAGCGGCAAATGAAAGCTGCTGACCAATGTGACCAGAAACACCGCAACACTGCCCAAGAACAAGGTCAGCCGCGTTGGCAGGACGGTTGCCGCAATGGTGACCGGGGCCAAAATCAGGACGGCAAACGGATTGTTCAGACCGCCCGTCAACGCCAGAAGAAACGACAGCTGAATGATATCAAACAACAGCATGAAAACCGTTTCCCCTTCGGACAGGCGGCGATTGTCGGGGTAGGCGGTGATTGCGATCAAATTGCCCAGAACAGACAGCCCAACCGCCAAAAGGCAGGGCAGAAATGGCAGAACGATCCCGTAAAGTTCTTGTGCCAGCAGCAACGCCAACAGCTGCCCGGCAATGGCAAACCAACGAACATAGACAAGCGTGCGCAACCGCAGCCAGTTGCTGCGGGCCTTTTGGCCGATATAATCCCCGGAAACGGCTGACATCATCGATATTCCCTGCTTGGTGCCCGCCCAACGTCAAAGGTTGCAACCGATATGGCAACACAGAAAACAGCATTAATTGCCTGCGTTGCTTTGGCTGCGCTGGCGCTGGGCCCGGTTTTGATTGGGTTTGTGGGCCAAGACCGCCCGCCATGTGGCGTATCACGGCACAAAATACAGACTGACGACCCCCTGATTTTAACGTCGCCAGACCACGCACGGTTCAGCATTGCACCAAAGGATACGCCAAGGCTGATCTATTTCGGCTTTACGGCCTGCCCGGATATTTGCCCGATAGATGTGCCGCGCAATGTCGGGGCGACAGACATTCTAAAGAACGCAGGCTTGGCAATTGAACCGATCTTTGTGTCCATTGATCCAGACCGGGATACGCCTGCCGTTCTTGCGGATTATGCAAATGATCATGCGGGTGGGCTGATTGCCGTTGCGGGAACAAAATCCGAAACCCGGACATTGGTTCAGGCATTTGCCGCATATGCCCAATCGGCGGGGCATGCGGCTGGATCAACGATGGTGAACCATTCCGGTCTTAGTTATTTGTGGCGCCCAGGTGCGCAAGTGGTTGAGATTTTTGGAAATGATCTATCATCTGAACAAATGGCGGCCCAAATGGCGTGCGTGATGGAAACAGGGTGATTGTTGTCCGTCACACGCACAGCGCGCTGGGCCAATAAGGGGAAACACCAATGACCGAACCGCAGCGGGATCTAGGACCAGACCCAAGCCTATTGCTTGTTGATGATGATGAACCGTTTTTGAAACGGCTGGCGAAAGCCATGGAAAAACGGGGGTTTCAGGTGGAAACTGCCGGGTCCGTGGCTGCGGGTCGCGCGATTGCGACCGCCCGTCCGCCCGCATACGCAGTGGTGGATTTGCGTCTGGAAGACGGCAATGGGCTGGACGTTGTGGAGGTTTTGCGCGCCCGGCGGCCAGACAGCCGCATCGTGGTGCTGACAGGGTATGGTGCCATTGCGACGGCGGTGGCTGCGGTGAAAATCGGTGCGACCGATTACCTGTCCAAACCAGCGGACGCGGCCGACATCATGAATGCGTTGGTGACGCCAGATGATGAACTGCCACCCCCCCCTGAAAATCCGATGTCGGCAGATCGTGTGCGCTGGGAACATATCCAGCGGGTCTATGAATTGTGTGACCGAAACGTCAGCGAAACCGCACGCCGTTTGAACATGCATCGGCGTACCTTGCAGCGCATTCTGGCCAAACGCAGCCCACGCTGATCGGGCAAAAACACCATGTCACCATGCGTACACCCCCTGTACACCCCCCGTACAGACAGGTGTCACAAAATGATGCGCTTGATGATCTGATCTACGACCGTCCCATCGGGGCGGGTCAGGTGATTTGGAACTGTTTTCCAATCCTGAAATCCGACCTTGGCATAAAACGCGAGGCCACCCGTGTTGTCGGATGTGATCTTGGCAATCAGCGTGTGACCACCCGCGGCGCGGCACGCTTTGATCATTTGATCCGCCAACGCGCGCCCTGCGCCGCGCACGGGCCGGTCACGATCCGTGAATGATCCAATGGAATACAGCCCCGGTTCCTGTTCAAAAACAGCCTGAAACCCAACGACCCGCCCCTGTTCCAGGGCGACGTTCGAAATTGCTGGGTCGTGGAAGTAGTATTGTTTGAACGCTTCGAATGAAAATGGCTGATGCGCGGTCGACCCTCCAATTTCAATCACGCGATTGATAATCCTGTGACAGGCGGGCACGTCATCTGCGGTCATCGGGCGTACGCTAAGTGTCACAGCTGGCCCAACAGTTCGGCGTGGCGGTTGGTGAAATCTGCGCGTACATCTTTGGGCGGTCGCAGTTGCAGGGTCAATCCATCATGCCATTCGGACGGGATGCGGCCAAAGAATTTGTTTGCTTCGGCTGGTGTAAATCCGGCCAGCTGCGTCGCCTCTAACCATGCAGAAACATTGTCTGCCTTTTTGATTTGGCGCTTCAAGGCGGGTGGCGTTTCGGCGGGCAATCCAAACCGCAGATGAATGGCCGCTTCCAGCCGCTTGTCCAATTCCTTGTATCCCGGTCCGACCGCCGTTTTAACCGGTGAAATCATGTCGCCGATCACGTATTCCGGTGCGTCATGCAGCAGGGCTGTCATGCGTTGCTGTGGCGTGGCCTTGGGCGCGATCCGGCCAAAGATCGATTCAACCAGCAACGAATGTTCGGCCACGGAATAGGGATAATCCCCCATGGTTTGCCCGTTCCAGCGGGCCACAAACGCCAGCCCGTGGGCGATATCCTCGATCTCTATGTCGACGGGCGTGGGGTCCAACAGATCCAGCCGACGACCCGACAGCATGCGTTGCCATGCGCGCGGCTGTTTCATTGTGGTGCCCCTTGATGTTGCTGCTTTGTCCCAGCTTAGGCCATCCCGATAAGACATGACAGATGTGGATTGACCCATATTGGTTGAATGGGGTTTCAGCAGTGTTTAGGTCCAAGTCATGCGCAGGTTTTTTCGTATCTTCACCTTTTGTCTTGGGGTTATCGCCATCGTGGGCGGCGGTGCATTTTTGATCGTGCACCCGGCGACGCCGCTGCCAGATCACTGGAATCCGATCAAACCCATGCGGATCAGTGACCCCGTCACCCCCCTGACATCGTGGAAACTGTCGCGCGTTGGAAACGACCCGGAACACTGCCCTGCCGTGCTGGAAGACGGCGCGCGTTTTGATATTCTTTCGGATTTTCGGGTCAGCGATGCCTGTCATATCGAAACGCGGGTGCGGACCACGGCGTTGGCCAATGTTGCGCTGCGATCTACCGAAACACGCTGTGACACGGCGTTGACCACGGCCCTGTGGTTGGAACATGGGGTCCAGCCCGCGGCGCAAGACATTTTTGGCCAGCGCGTTGCATCGATCCGCACACAGGGCAGTTACAATTGCCGAACCATCGGCGGGTCATCACGGATGAGCACACATGCAACAGCCGCCGCTATTGATGTTGCGGGATTCACGCTTGCCGATGGCACGCGGATCGAACTGTTGGATGATTGGGGCGACGGTGGGCCAAAGGGGGCGTTTCTGGCCCGTGTGCGCGATGCATCGTGTGATTGGTATGCCACCACGCTTGGGCCCGATTACAACCGGGCCCATGCAGATCATTTCCACCTGCAAACGCGCGGGTGGGGGTTGTGCCGGTGATTATCCTTTGGGGATGATCAGGACCTGACCGGGATAGATTTTGTCTGGATGTGACAGCATCGGTTTGTTTGCTTCAAAGATTTCTTCGTAGCGCGCACCGTTGCCCAGTGTTTTTGACGCGATGGCCCACAGGGTGTCACCTTTTTCAACCGTGTGGAATACCGGGTCATCCCCGCCTGCCTTATCGTCCACGGCTGCGATCCCATTGACGTTTCCGACCGCCATGATGATCTTTTCTTTTGTTTCCTGATCCGCCGCATCGCCGCTGATTTCCACGGTATCGCCGGATACTTTGAAATCCAGACCTTCGTAGTTCAGCCCCAAATTGCTGACCAGATTTTCAAGATCTTCCTTGTTTGGTTCGTCATCACCGCCGCCGAAAATCTTTTCGCCTGCGCCCTTTACAAATGCCCACAAACCCATTGGTCCCTCCCGTTATTGTGTGCTTGGGGGGATTTGGGCGGAAATCTCCCCCCTGTTCAAGGGCATATTTCCTTTGATCGCAGCGATTTCAGGCCTTACGCTTTGTTCAGGCGGCTTGAGGGTCGACTGGGATTGGAACCATTTGGGAGCAAAGATATGGGTAAACGGGACGATTTGATTGCGCAGTATGCGGATGATCTGAAAAATAAATGCGGCATGTCCCCTGACATGGACCTTTTGACAAAGGTGACCATCGGGTGCGGACCAGCCATTTACAATGCGGATGCGTCAACAGTGGCCGGGTCGCAGCCCAGCGAACTGGAAACCGTCAAAAAGAACTTCTTGATGAAAAAGCTGGGTCTGGCGGATGGTCCGGAATTGATGGACGGCATCAACAAGGTCATCGAAGTCTACGGCAAATCCGAACGCAACAAATACCGTGCGGTCGTGTATTACATGCTGACCAAGCATTTCGGCAAAGAATCCGTTTACGGTTAAATCTGTTGCCAACTGAATTGGGGCCCGGGCAATTGACCCGGGCCTTTGTCGTTTTAGAACGCCATCAGGATTGCGCCGATGATCGTGCAGCCGATGGTCGCATACCCACCATCAATCAGTGTCAGCTTGAACGGACGGCCCGCAAAGCCGTTGTTCATCATGATCCACGGGCTGATGAAAAACAGGCCAATGCCGAACCCGTTCAACGCCCCGTCAAAGATGCTGTCGACTGGGGCCGTGGCAAACACGTGGCGCATCATGCCCGCCACCAGCAACGCGCTGACCGCGCTCATGATATAGGGTTTTGGGTCTGAACTGTTGGCTGGATTTCCATCCGGGCCAACCGCCACGCCTGATGCGGCCATCCATGGTTTGGCCAGTGCCATGTACCACACCGCGCCAAAGGCGAACGACCCCAGCGCCGCCACAATCACATTCAAAAATTCCATCGGTCCCTCCCGGTTGTTTTTGGTTTTGTGATGAAACCTTGCGCCGGGGGTGCGACAAAATCAACCGGGGTCTGGCGTCTGCCCCAATTCCAAAACCCGTGCCCATTCACTATCAGTGACGGGCTGAACCGACAGCCGCGATGATTTCACCAGCGCCATTTGGGCAAGGTTAGGGTCTGATTTCACCATTTCCAATGTGACGGGCTGCACCATTGGGGCGATGGCCTTGATATCCACACAGTCCCAACGATCATCATCGGTTGTGCTGTCCGGGTGCGCTTGTGCGATCACCTGAACAATCCCCACCACCGCCTTTTCTTTCTGTGAATGGTAGAAAAAGCCCAGATCACCTACGGCCATCTGCCGCATGAAATTCCGCGCCTGATAGTTGCGCACGCCATCCCATTCTTCGCCGGTGTCCCCCCGGGCGACCTGCTGATCCCATGACCATGTGGATGGTTCGGATTTGAACAGCCAATAGGCCATCACCCGATGACCTTTTTCCAAGCCTGCACCGTCACGGATTCAAACAGACCCGCCTTGGCATAGGGATCATTCGCGGCCCAGGCTTCGGCCTGTTTCAGGGTGTCGGTTTCAATCACCAACAACGACCCGCACATTTCGTCATCTGCATTCAAGAACGGACCGGCCATGCGCAATTCCGGGCTGGATTTCAGAAATTCCAGATGATCGGGGCGCGTGTCCAGACGCACTTGCAAATGTCCCGGTTTGTCTTTCGTCACGACAGCATACAGCATTGTTGTTCCTTTCGTTCAGGCCTTTGGCCCCTTTTTCCCTGATCCCAGCATGGCGGCTTGCGATGTGTCCAGCGGCCAGCGCGGACGCGCTTGCAATGTCATGTCGTCCTGATGCCCCGCTTGAAACAAAAGCCCGCCAGCATAGGCAATCATGGCTGCGTTGTCTGTGCACAGGGCCAGCGGGGGTGCAGTGAATGCAACGCCATGGTCTGCGGCCAATGATGACAATGCGGCGCGGATTGCCCCATTTGCGGCCACACCACCCGCGACCGCAAGGGCCGGTGTGGCCGGTGCAAGGTCCAGATAAACCTGTAGGGCCCGGCGGGTCTTTTCCGCCAAAACATCGGTGACCGCGGCCTGAAAGCCAGCACACAGATCTGCCACATCGCCCTGCCGCAAATCGCCCCCCGGCAGGGCAATTTGATCGCGCGTGCGCAAAACGGCGGTCTTTAACCCGGAAAAGGACATATCCATCCCCGCCCGATCCAACAGCGGGCGCGGCAACCGAAATCGTTTTGCGTCGCCATCCTTGGCCATGGCTTCCACCGAAGGCCCGCCCGGTTGTGGCAGGCCAAGAATGCGGGCGGTTTTGTCAAATGCTTCGCCCGGGGCATCATCAATTGTGCCGCCCAGCCGTTCAAATTGATCTGCGCCATGCACAACCAGAAACTGGCAGTGCCCGCCCGATACCAGCAGCATCAGATACGGAAATGCCAGATCATCGGTCAATTTGGGCGTCAGCGCGTGACCGGCCAGATGGTTCACCCCGATCAGGGGCTTGCCCAGACCGACCGCCAATCCCTTTGCCATCATCACACCCGACATCACACCACCGATCAAACCCGGCCCAGCCGTGACGGCGATGGCATCGATAGAGGCTAAATCCGTTTGCGCTTCTTTGATGGCCTGAAGAATGCAGTGGTCCAAAACCTCTGCATGGGCGCGGGCGGCAATTTCAGGGACCACACCACCGAAATCCGCGTGCAGTTTTGACTGCCCGTGTACGACGTTTGACAACATGGCGGCAGATGACCCACTAAACCGCACGACTGCGGCGGCGGAATCGTCGCAGCTGCTTTCGATACCCAATATGGAAAGGGGTGTTGGCATGGGGGTCCATTGCATCTTGGTTGGCAGGGGCCTAGCATCTGATATCCGAACGCTCAATCCCGGGACCAATGGCGCACCCAATCTTGATCACCCGCCCGCAGGCGCAGTCCATTGCGTTCAAAACCCAGCTGGGGGCGCAGGTGGATGTGGTGATCAGCCCCGTGATTGCTGTCAAACCGCGGGACGTTCAAATCCCCGATTTCGATGTGGCGCTGGTCACATCATCGCAAGCGATCAAATCCCTGCCCCAAGATTTTGAACCGCATGGGCGCCGCGCTATTTGCGTAGGGCAAGCGACGACGCGGCGCACGTTGGATCGTGGATTTCAGGCCCGGTTCGGTGGCGCGACCGTGTCGGACCTGATGGCTGATTTCGTCGCAATGCCGGGCGTGCGGTATCTGCATGTGCGGGGGAACCATACGACCGGTGATTTGGTTGGGGTGTTGGCAGCAAAAGGGACCGATGTGGCAGACTGCATTGTATACGATCAGATCGAACAAGACCTTTCACCGGATGCGGTGGCTGTATTGCAGCGGGGAACGCCCGTGGTTCTTCCCCTTTTTTCGCCCCGGTCCGCACAGCTATTGATCGATCAAATGACAGTCACACGAAATCATCATGCTGTTTGCATCAGCAATTCCGTTGCCAACATCTGCCGCGACGCGGGGTTTTCACGGATTCGGGTTGCGGACAGCCCAACGTCACACGACATGATGGTCGCAACACTGGAAGAATCGCACCGGGGTTGAGCATCTGACCCGGCAGTTATAGTTTTCTGCGGATGATATGGTCCGCACCGCATATCGGAAGGTACACGTTACGTGGCGAAGAAAAAGACATCCGTCGAACCGGACGCAAAAGACACACCCGTCGAAGACGCAGTCGTTATCGAAGAAACGTCAGCCCCTGACGCTGAAAAGGGTTCTGCCGAAGAACTACCCGTGGCCGATGGCGATATCGTCGCGGAAGACACGCCTGCCGATGATGACCCATCAGCGTCCGGCGACGCTGCGGAAGAAGTGCAGGATGCGCAAACACCGATGGCACCTGCGCCCGAACCGGTTGTTGTGCAGCGCAAGGGTGGCTTTGTCCCCATGGTGTTGGGCGGTTTGGTGGCCGGGGGCATCGGGTATGGCGCGGCAACATATTTGCCCGAATACCTGAATGGCGATGCCCCTGACCCATTGGCGTCCGTGGAATCCGCGCAATCGGAATTGCAGTCTGACGTTGCCGCCTTGTCTGCCGATGTGTCTGCACTGGCGGCAACCCCGGCTGTACCGGATTTGTCATCAGATGTGGCTGATCTATCGACACGCCTGACCGATATATCGGATCAAATCGCCACGCTTGAAGCCAGCGCGACCCAAATCAACGACCGCATCACCGTTTTGGAAAAGCGCCCATTGACCGAAGTTGTCGCACCAGAGGCGATCGCCGCCTATAACGCGGAGCTTCAGGCCCTGCGCGACAGCGTGGCCGCGCAGTTGGACGATGTGACCAATGTCGCAGATGCCGCCCGCGCCGAAATCACCACTGCCAAGGAACAGGCAGCAGCATTGGAACAAAGTGCCGTGGACGCCGCCCGTTTGGGCGCCGCGCAATCGGCGCTGAATTCCATTGCGGCCGCCCTTGCGTCGGGGGGTGGCTATGCAGACACCCTTGCCGTTTTGCAGGAAAATTCCGACATCGCTGTGCCGGACATTCTGACCGAAAACGCAACTGATGGTGTGCCGACCCAAGCGGCGCTTCAGGAACAATTCCCGGATCTGGCCCGTGCAGCGCTGGCCGCCGCGCGTGTGGATGCCCCACGCGAAGAAGGTGAATCTGGATTGGGTGCGTTTTTCCGGTCGCAACTGAACGTGCGGTCTTTGTCGCCGCAGGAAGGATCTGGCCCGGATGCCGTTTTGTCGCGCGCAGAAGCAGCGGTAAAAACAGGCGCCATTTCAGATGCGCTGGAAGAAATAGCCGCCTTGCCCTCATCCGCAAAAGACATCTTGGCCCCATGGGTCAACCAAGCCAACACACGCGCCGATGCGCAACGTGCCGCCGCTGACATGGCCGCACAACTGTCCCAAAATTAAGGATATTGCCATGTTGTGGTCTTTGACAAAGGTTCTGATTTTTGTGGCAATGGTTGCCGCGCTTGCGTTTGGTTTTGGGCAATTGATGGAAACCAGCGGCGGCATCACCGTGGCCGTTGCCGGGGTAGAAGTGACGTTGACCGTTCTGCAGGCAACGCTGGCCTTGATCTTGCTGATCTTGGCGGTCTGGCTTTTCCTAAAGGTCTTCAGCCTGATCATCGCGCTGTTGAAGTTCATCAATGGTGATGAAACCGCATTTTCGCGCTATTTTGATCGCAGCCGCGAACGCCGCGGGATTGATGCGCTGTCGGATGGATTGGTCGCGCTGGCCAGCGGGGATGGCAAAACCGCCATGGCCAAGGCCAAAAAGGCGGACCGTTTGCTGAACAAGCCCGATGTGACGAACCTTGTCATCGCGCAGGCAGCCGAACAGGCGGGTGACAGCCGGGTTGCGGAACAAACGTACAAGGAATTGCTGAACCATGACCGAACCCGGTTTGTCGGGGTGCGCGGCTTGCTGCAGCAAAAGCTTGAAACCGGTGACACCGAAACCGCACTTAAACTTGCGGAAAAGGCGAACGAAATCGAACCCAAGCATGAAGAAACGCAAGATACGCTTTTGAAACTGCAAACCGGTGATGAAGATTGGACCGGCGCGCGCAAAACGCTGGCGTCCAAGCTGCGTTATGGGTCGTTGCCCCGCGATGTGCACCGCCGCCGCGATGGCATCATGGCGCTGTCAGAGGCGCGAAAGCTGCGTGAAGCCGGGAAAATGGACGATGCACAGGAATTGGCCGTCGAAGCCAATCGCCTGTCACCGGATCTGGTACCGGGCGTTGTTTTGGCGGCACGGGCCCACATGGAAAAAGGCCAGCCAAAACTGGCGGAACGGGTGATCAAGGCGGCGTGGTCCACCGTGCCGCATCCCGATCTGGCGGCAGCTTACGCAGCGATTGCGCCTGATGAAACAGCTGCGGATCGTGTGAAGCGTTTCCAGAAACTGGCCAAGACAAACGCGGCGCACCCGGAAAGCAAAATGGTGCTGGCCGAAAGCCATATCGCCAACGAAGATTATGCCGCGGCGGCATCCGCGCTGGGCAATCTGGTCGAAGAAGATCCGACCATGCGGTCATTGACAATCATGGCCGCGATTGAACGGGGTCAGGGCGGCGATGATGACACCGTGCGTGGTTTGTTGACCCGCGCCCTTGCCGCGCAGCGGGATCCGGAATGGATTTGCGACGCCTGTGGCGAAGCGCACAAGGATTGGGAACCCGTTTGCCTGAACTGCGATACGTTTGACAGCATTTCATGGAAACGCCCATCACAGTCCACGTCGCTGTCAATCGCAACGTTGCCGATGATCACGGGCGCATCGCAGGCCGTCGCATTGGCAGACGACGGCGCGGTTTCGGTTGTCGAAGATGTCGTGGTGATCGAAAATCAATCTGATCCTGCAGAAAATTCGGAGGGGAAGACTTAAATCCCCTACACCCCCGGAAGATCACCTGATAAACACTGGGGCGGGCCGCTGTAGCTCAGCTGGTAGAGCACGTCATTCGTAATGATGGGGTCGGGGGTTCGAGTCCCTTCAGCGGCACCAGAAGCGCATAAAACCAAAGGCCCAGACACCGCTGTGTGCTGGGCCTTTGCTTTTCGTATCATTCGATCAAACCGTCGCGCTGTTGATCACGAAAAAGATCACCGCAGACAATATCGCCGCGGCAGGCACTGTGATGATCCAGGCTGCGATGATCGTCATGAAATGCGACCGGCGCACCAATTTCCGCCGCCGCCGTTCTTCCGGGCCGTATTGCGTGCGGTGTGGCATCGCGACCCGCGCTTTGCGCAAACGCCGTTCGGCATCCCATTCGCGGAAAAACCCAACACCAAAGACCGCACCGACTGCGATATGGGTCGAACTGACGGGCAAGCCCAGCCAACTTGCCACGATCACGGTAATCGCCGCGGAAAGCGCCACGCAGTATGCGCGCATCGGGTTCAATTTTGTGATCTGGCTGCCCACCATGCGGATCAGCTTTGGCCCGAACAACAACAACCCAAACGAAATGCCGAACGCACCGATCACCATGACCCATGTGGGAATGGTGACGGCTTGCAGGAAATCACCCGATTGCGTGGCCTGCACGATGGCCGCCAACGGCCCGACGGCATTCGCCACATCATTGGCCCCATGCGCAAAGCTAAGAAGGGCGGCAGATACCACCAATGGGATGCCGAACAGAACTTTCAGCGATTTATTTCGGTTTTCCAGCCCCTGTGCCTGTTTGCGTATCAGGGGGATCGTGATGGCCCAGATCACAATGCCGACTGCCAGACCGATCATCAGCGCCATGGGCAGATCAATCTTGATGATCTTTTTCAGCCCCTTCAGGGCCAAATACGATGCGAATGCGCCACCCATGATGCCAACCAAAATGGGCACCCATGTTTTGGCGGCCGCGATCTTGTCGTCGCGGTAGATGATGCGTGATTTGATCAGCGCCAGAAACAGCGCCGCGATGGCCCCACCCAAAACAGGTGAGATCACCCAGCTGGCGGCGATCTTTCCCATCGTGGGCCAGCTGACTGCGGCAAATCCGGCGGCTGCGATGCCCGCGCCCATAACACCACCCACAACCGAATGGGTCGTGGAAACGGGCGCGCCCACCCATGTGGCCAGATTCACCCAAATCGCGGCGGCCAACAAAGCCGATGTCATCGCCCAGATGAACACCGATGCGGTGCCCATGCGTTCGGGCGCAATGATGCCCTTGGCAATTGTCGACACCACATCGCCCCCGGCAATCAGGGCACCAGCGGTTTCAAACACCACGGCGATTGCAATCGCGCCACCCATGGTCAGGGCATTTGCCCCCACGGCGGGCCCCATATTGTTGGCGACGTCATTCGCCCCGATGTTCAGGGCCATATACGCCCCCAAACAGGCCGCAACGATCACGATGAAACTGTTGTTGGACAGGCCAAAATAGATCATGGCCACGATCCCCGCCAGCGCGATAAACGCGCCGGAAATGCCGATCCCGATCAGGGGGCGACCCACGAACTGCGTCGCAGATGTCAGGCTGGAAAACCGGCCCAGATCACGGTCAAGTGTGGTGAGATGGCGTTGATCGCCTTGGTTGTTTGTCATGGTGCGTCCCCTCTTCCCGGTGAAGGCTTAGCGGGGGCGTGCCATATAAATCAACGCTGATGGGATACATTCACAATTTTGTTTGGGGGCTGCGGGGTTAAAGGATCGAAAAAAGAACCGCGCCACCCATGCCCGCGGCCACGCCAATCGCCGCGGTCAGCAGGAACAAGCCCCATGGGGTTTTCGGTTTTGGGGGGTCTTTGGGCGGATTATAAGTGCGGATCAACAGATCTTCGGCCATTTGCGGCAGTTTTGGCCCAAAGCGTGATAACACACGCACGGTCTTTGCCAGATCTTTGGCCAAGGCTTTGGGGCCGATCGATTCCTTGATGTAATCTTCGACGACCGGCTGCGCGACTTCCCAGATGTTGATCTGTGGGTACAGGCTGCGCGCCACGCCTTCGACCACAACCATGGTTCGCTGCAGCAAGATCAGTTCCGTGCGGGTTTCCATGCCGAATGTTTCTGTCACTTCGAACAGGTAATTCAGCAGCCGCCCCATGCTGATCTGGCTGGCATCCATGCCAAAGATTGGTTCGCCCACGGACCGCAGGGCACGTGCAAATTCATCGACATCCTTGTCGGCTGGGACATATCCGGCTTCGAAGTGAACTTCGGCCACGCGGCGGTAATCTTTGCGAATGAATCCGAACAGGATTTCCGCATAGACCCGGCGTGTATATTCATCCAACCGCCCCATAATCCCGAAATCATAGGCGATGATATCGCCATTTGCGGCGATCTTGATGTTGCCGTGGTGCATATCGCCGTGAAAATAGCCATCCCGCAACGCGTGCAACAGGAACAGGCGCAACACGCTTTCACCCAATGCCTTGCGATCATGGCCTGCGGCATCGATGGCCGGCACATCACCGGCTGGGATCCCTTCGGCCCATCCCTGCGTCATGACGCGGCGGGATGACAAAAACCATTTTACCTCCGGCAGCTTGAAGCCGGGATCGTTGGCCGTGTTTGCTGCAAATTCCGCGGCGGCGGATGTTTCCAGCCGCAAATCCAATTCGCCTTCGACCACCCCTTCGAAGTGTTCGATCACGTCCATGGGTTTCAACCGGCGGGCAAATGGCGCTGTCAGTTCAACAATCCGCGCAGCCAGATAAAATGCGTCCACATCGCGCCGGAACGCGCGTTCGATGCCGGGGCGCAGGACTTTGACCGCAACTTCTTCGCCGGTGTCACGCAGACGGGCGCGGTGCACCTGGGCCAGGGACGCGGCGGCAACGGGTTCGGAAAATTCGCTAAAGATCGCCTCTACCGGGCGTTCCAGCTCCTTTTCAATTTCGCGTTTGGCTTCACGCATCGAAAAGGGCGGCAGTTTATCCTGCAACACACGCAGTTGGATGGCCAGTTCGTCGCCCACCACATCGGGGCGGGTCGACAGGATCTGCCCGAATTTGATGTATGCCGGACCCAGCGCCTGAAGCGCACGGGGGGCAGGGGGTTGTGACGGGTCCCCTTTGTATCCCAGCCATTGAAAGGGCCAGCCCAAAACCTTGGCGACGATGCGCAACCCCAGCGGCGCGTTGAACGCATCCAGCACAAGGTTCATCGCACCTGTGCGTTCCAGCGTTGCACCGGTGCGGATCAGGCGCAGGATATTGTGGGGGCCACGCACGCTAGATTTTCCACCCAGAATGCAGGGCGGCCACGCCCATTGTCAGATTGCGATAGCTGGCGTTGTGAAAGCCTGCCTGTTTCACCATGCCCAGAAACGTATCCTGATCCGGGAATTTGCGGATCGATTCGACCAGATATTGATAGCTGTCGCGGTCATTGGCGATCATTTTGCCCATCTGCGGAATGACGTTGAACGAATACAAATCATACGCTTTTTGCATCATCGGGTTGGGCAACTGGCTGAATTCCAGAACCATCAAACGCCCACCGGGGCGCAGCACGCGGTAGGCTTCGTTCAACGCCTCTTGCGGGCGGGTCACATTTCGGATGCCGAAGCTGATGGTGTAGACGTCAAAGCTGTTGTCCGGGAACGGCAACGCCATGGCATCCCCGACCACCCAATCAAGGCTGTCAGACATGCTTTCCGCTTCGGCGCGTTTGCGGCCTTCGACCAGCATGGATTCGGTGATATCGCACACCGTCGCGTGGCCATGACCGGCGCGGCCCAGAAATTTGAAGGAAATGTCACCGGTTCCCCCGGCGACATCCAGCAGTTGTTGACCGCCACGGGGGGCCAGCCAATCCATCATCGCTTCTTTCCAAATGCGATGGATCCCGACTGACATTACATCGTTCATCACGTCATATTTCGACGCAACTGACGTGAACACCCCTTGCACCCGCCCCGCCTTTTCGGATTCGGGGACGGTTTCATTGCCGAAATGGGTGGTGGGTTGTTCAGCCTTGGCCATCGATCTTGCGCCTTTATATAGTCACCGTGGTTATAGAGCGCCCAGCGCCCGTTACAATCACATGTCCCATAAGGAAGACACCAATGCCCGAATTGCCAGAGGTTGAGACAGTCCGTCGCGGCCTGATCCCCGTGATGGAGGGCAAAGTGATCGAACAAGCCGACATCAACCGCCCGGATCTGCGCTGGCCTTTCCCGCCTGATATGGCCGCACGGCTGACGGGGCAGCGGGTCGAACGGCTGCGGCGGCGGTCGAAATACCTTCTGGCCGACCTGGGTTCGGGGGAATCGCTGCTGGTGCATCTGGGCATGTCGGGGCGGATGTTGATTTCGGGCGTATCCTTGGGTGATTTTCACTACGATCATCCGGCGCCCGCAAAACATGATCACGTGGTTTTGCACATGTCCGACGGTGGGCGGGTCACGTTCAACGATCCGCGCCGGTTCGGGGCCATGGATCTGCTGCCCACAGCGGGGGCTGAAGCGCACAAACTGTTGGCGGGGCTTGGCCCGGAACCATTGGGAAATGCCTTTGACGAAGATTATTTGGTCGCGCGGCTGAAAGGGCGGAACACACCGATCAAATCCGCGTTGTTGGATCAGAGAATCGTTTCAGGTCTGGGCAATATCTATGTCTGCGAAGTGTTGCACCGTGTTGGAATATCCCCAAAACGCAAAGCGGGGCGTATTTCTGCGCCCCGTGTGCGGGCCATGGTTCCAGTCATTCGTCAGGTGCTGGAAGAGGCAATCGCAGCCGGGGGATCATCCCTGCGCGATTACCGCCAAGCCGATGGAGAGCTTGGATATTTTCAACACACATTCCGGGTTTACGATCAAGAAGGGCGGCCCTGCCGCACGGACGGATGCTGTGGGTCCATCACCCGAATCGTTCAATCAGGACGGTCATCTTTCTACTGTGCGCAATGCCAAAGATAGCTTGATTGATGGGTTGAACCTGCTAACGCTGAAACTTCTTGAAACAATTCAGGGGACCGCCCCATGGCATACGAAGCCATAATCGTTGATATCAAAGACCACGTTGCGGTGATCAAACTGAACCGCCCGGATGCGTTGAATGCCCTGAATGCACAATTGTGCCAGGAACTGGGTCAGGCCGTGGCGGACTGTGATGTGAACGACAAAGTGCGTTGCATGATCATCACCGGGTCAGACAAGGCGTTTGCCGCAGGCGCGGATATCACGGAATTGGCTGAAAAGACGTTTGTCGATGCGGAACAGGGCGATCTGTTGGGCGGCGAATTGCGGGCGTTGGAACGGGCCCGCAAGCCGATCATCGCCGCCGTCGCGGGTTACGCGCTGGGCGGTGGCTGTGAAATTGCCATGATGTGCGACTTCATCATCTGTGCCGATACCGCGAAATTCGGGCAACCTGAAATCAACCTGGGCGTGATTGCGGGCATTGGTGGCACGCAACGCCTGACCCACGCCATTGGCAAGGCCAAGGCGATGGACATGCATCTGACTGGCCGTTTCATGGATGCGGAAGAAGCGGAAAAATCCGGCCTTGTCAGCCGCGTGGTGCCCGCCAAAAAGCTGATGGAAGAAGCCATGAGCGCGGCGCAAAAGATCACGGAAAAATCGCAAATTTCGGTCAAGGCCGCGAAAGAGGCGGTGAACCGTTCCTTTGAAACGCCATTGGCCGAAGGGCTGTTGTTTGAAAAGCGCCTGTTCTTTTCGATGTTCGCCACCGAAGACCAAAAAGAGGGCATGTCAGCCTTTATCGAAAAGCGCGAACCGCAATTCCGCGACAAATAATCGGGGTTTGCATCTGGTGCGGGTTTGTCCTATACGCCGCGCCAGACATGCGCGTGTGGCCCGCTTTGGCTTGAACTTGATCCGATCCGGTTGTGGGTCTGGCGAACATATGCGTCTTATTTTTGGATCAAGGAACACACCATGGCAAATTCGCCCCAGGCAAAGAAACGCGCCCGTCAGATTGAACGCCGCACTGCCGTCAACAAAGCACGCAAATCCCGCATCCGCACATATCTGCGCAAAGTGGAAGAAGCGATCGCATCCGGCGATCAGGCTGCTGCCGCTGATGCATTGAAGGCCGCACAGCCTGAATTGATGCGCGGCGTGACCAAGGGAATTTTCCATAAAAACACTGCGTCACGGAAAGTGTCGCGCTTGGCCGCACGGGTTAAGGCACTGGGCTAAACCCCTTTATATATTCAAGAAAAGGCTGGCATTTTGCTGGCCTTTTTCATTTTTGGGCATGCCCCCCAGCCCCGGGTTGGTCCCGACCTGAATTGCTAAAATTTACCCAGATTTACAAATGCTTAACAGATTCCTTTTCGTGAATCGCCGAGTCAACAATGAAGAGTCGTTGATTGTCCCGCCCCCCCATTGGTATTTTCCCTTATCGAGTCACTTTTTTGTGGATCGGTCATGGGGGGACATTGAAAGCGTGCACCAGAACACGCCCGCGCGACGACAGAATAATGCCGCGCTTTTGTCCAATAATTAGTGGAAGCATGGCTTAGCCATGGTTGTGGGAACCAATACCGGTTTGGGACGAATCGGTGGCGGTAAAGTATTGCGTGTGTTTGCACGTTCAGAAAATGGACTTTGAAGAATATGGGCTTTAGCGCTTGGCAGGTTGCGTCAGATAAACTCAAAAATTCGATCGGGCAGAACAATCATACCTCTTGGATCGAACCGCTGACCTACAAGGGCGAAGATGGCGAAACAGCCGTATTCGAAGTGCCCACCAGCTTTTTCGGGAATTACGTTCAGCAACATTTCGAAGATTATATTTTGTATCAATTGCGGAATGCCGGGCTGCAAGTCAGCCGTGTTCTGTTTTCTGTTCCCGCACAGGTTCCACAAAACCTGAACCGTTCAACATTCGAAAGTGTGGCCAGCCCTGAACGGCCACAGGAATTGACCGGTGCCAAACTGGATGATCGGTTCACCTTCGAAAACTTCATCGTCGGAAAGCCAAACGAATTGGCCTATGCCGCCGCCAAACGCGTTGCCGAAGGCGGGCCTGTGACCTTTAACCCGCTGTTTTTGTACGGCGGTGTCGGTTTGGGCAAAACGCACTTGATGCACGCAATTGCGTGGGAATTGCAGCGCAATCAGCCCAAACTGAATGTCATGTATTTGTCTGCGGAACAGTTCATGTACCGCTTTGTACAATCTTTGCGCGAACGCAAAATGATGGATTTCAAGGAACTGTTTCGGTCGGTTGATGTGTTGATGGTGGATGATGTTCAATTCATCGCCGGCAAGGACAGCACGCAGGAAGAATTTTTTCACACGTTCAATGCGCTTGTGGATCAGAACAAGCAGATCATCATTTCCGCAGATCGCGCACCGTCTGAAATCAAGGATCTGGAAGATCGCATCGCCAGCCGTCTGCAGTGCGGTCTGGTTGTGGATCTGCACCCCACGACATACGAACTGCGGCTTGGGATTTTGCAGGCCAAGATCGATATGTACCGGTCAGCGTATCCCGGCATCGATATTGGACCCGAAGTGGTCGAATTCCTGGCTCACCGTATTTCCAGCAACGTGCGCGTTCTGGAGGGCGCGTTGACCCGGCTGTTCGCCTTTGGATCTTTGGTTGGGCGGGCCATTACGATTGAACTGACACAGGACTGTTTGTCGGATGTGTTGCGCGCCAGCGACCGCAAGATCACGGTCGAAGACATTCAGCGCAAAGTCAGCGACCACTACAACATTCGTTTGTCAGATATGCTGGGCCCGAAACGGGTTCGTACCTTTGCGCGGCCCCGGCAGATTGCGATGTATCTGTGCAAACAGCTGACCACCCGGTCCCTTCCTGAAATTGGACGCCGGTTTGGTGGGCGCGATCACACGACAGTCATGCACGGTGTGAAACGGATCGAAGAGCTGCAGAACCAAGACAGCCAGATTTCCGACGATATCATTATGCTGCGGCGGGCTTTGGAGGGTTAAACCCTCTTGAGTCCGTGCCAAAAGCCGCTACGGTCTACCCCCGCAGTGATGTTACGGAGTCAGCGCCATGAAACTGTCTATTGAACGCAGCGCTTTGCTGAAAGCTGTCAGTCAGGCCCAGTCAGTTGTTGAACGCCGCAACACCATTCCGATTTTGGCGAATGTTCTGATCGAAGCCGAAGGCGATCATGTATCGTTCCGTGCGACAGACCTGGATATCGAAGTGGTCGACAAGGTCAGCGCAATGGTCGAACGATCCGGGGCCACCACGGTTAGCGCTGTGACCTTGCACGAAATTGTGCGCAAACTGCCGGATGGGTCGTTGGTGAATCTGACAGACGACAGCGCATCTGGTCGTTTGACCGTCGAAGCCGGGCGGTCCAATTTTCAGCTGGCAACCCTGCCGAAAGAAGATTTCCCGATCATGCCAACCACCGATTACGCGGCGAATTATTCCGCGTCTGCGATGGTTTTGCGCCGCCTGTTCGACAAGGCGAAGTTTGCGATTTCAACCGAAGAAACGCGCTATTATCTGAACGGCATCTATTTGCACGTCGCTGACGGTGATGATGGCAAGGTTTTGCGTGCCGTCGCAACCGATGGCCATCGGTTGGCCCGCATTGATGCGGATGTTCCAGCGGGGGCCGCAGACATGCCGGGCGTGATCGTACCGCGCAAAACGGTGAACGAACTGCGCAAATTGCTGGATGATGATGACGCACAGATTGCGGTATCCGTTTCAGAAACCAAAGTGCGTTTTGCAACGCCGGATGTCACGTTGACGTCCAAGGTGATCGATGGAACGTTCCCCGATTACATGCGCGTCATCCCAGCCGCGAACACGCGGAAACTGGAAGTCGATGCCGCAGACTTTGCAAAAGCGGTTGATCGTGTGGCAACGGTGTCATCCGAACGATCCCGCGCAGTGAAGCTGGCATTGGACGAAGATCGACTGATCCTGTCTGTCAATGCACCGGATGCGGGCAACGCCGAAGAAGAACTTGCCGTCGCTTATGGTGATGAAAAAATGGAAATCGGGTTCAACGCGAAATACCTGTTGGAAATTGCCAATCAGGTGGACCGCGAAAATGCCGTGTTCCTGTTCAATTCGCCCGGTGACCCGACATTGATGCGCGAAGGCAACGATACGTCTGCGATCTATGTCGTTATGCCGATGCGGGTCTGACGCACCCTGTCTGTCAGCCATCTTACCCTGTCACATTTTCGGTCGCACCATGTGGTGCGTCTGGACTGTGATGATCGCCCATTGGCCATTTTCGGGGCCAATGGGGCGGGAAAAACCAATATTCTGGAAGCTGTATCGCTGCTGTCGCCGGGCCGGGGCATTCGCCGCGCCAGCGCAGAGGATATGACACGCCGCCCCGAAGCCTTGGGGTGGAAAATCAAGGCCAATGTCACATCACAAGGGCGCCTGCACGAAGTGCAAACATGGTCCGAACAGGGGGGTGCGCGTCAGGTCAGAATTGACGACAAAGCCGCAACGCAAGTGGCGTTGGGCCGTATCATGCGGGTCGTCTGGCTGATCCCGTCCATGGACCGGTTGTGGATCGAAGGGGCCGAAGGGCGCAGGCGTTTTCTGGACCGTATGACCCTGTCGTTCGAACCGTCCCACGCCGATCACGTGCTGGCCTATGAAAAAGCCATGCGCGAACGCAACCGTCTGCTAAAGGACATGGTGCGCGACCCCCATTGGTACGGGGTGTTGGAACAACAGATGGGCGAAGCGGGGGCCGCCATCCGCCGCAACCGACAAGACACGATTGCCGAAATCGCCGCTGCGCAGGACCGGGCCGAAACGGCCTTTCCCACGGCGGATTTGACCCTAACCAACAGCGAAGTGGACGATCTGCCCAACGATCCCGCGCAACTGGCCGCGATGATCGCAGACAGCCGCCCGCGCGACATTCAGGCCGGGCGCACCTTGATCGGGCCGCATCGCGATGACGTTTACGGGGTTTTTGCGGCCAAGAACGTGCCCGCCAAAGACAGCAGCACCGGCGAACAAAAGGCGTTGCTGATTTCACTGATCCTTGCCAACGGGCGCGCGCTGAAAGACCGCGTTGGCGAACCGCCCGTATTGCTGTTGGACGAAGTGGCGGCGCATCTGGATGCAGACCGCCGCGCCGCGCTTTATGATGAAATCTGTGCGTTGGGGGCGCAGGCCTGGATGACAGGCACAGGCCCTGAATTGTTTGATGAATTGGGCGATCGCGCACAGCATTTGGAAGTTGCAGAAATTGAAAACCGATCCACCGTTGCGGTGCGCGGATGACGATCACGGCCACTGAATTGGCGCTTTACGCTGGGGCGTTGTTCGTTTTGTTCATCACACCCGGCCCCGTCTGGCTGGCGGTTTTGGCACGGGCCATGTCAGGTGGCTTTCATGGCGCGCTGTCCCTGTCATTGGGGGTGGCTGTGGGTGATGTTCTGTGGGCGCTTTTGGTTATTTTGGGCCTTAGCGTTCTGGCAGATGCCTATGACGGCACGTTGACCGTTCTGCGCTTTGCTGCGGGGGGCATCCTGATTTGGATGGGTTGGATCGTGATCCGGTCTGCGGGGTCCCTGATCACGGGCGATTCCCGTTTGACCCGCCCGGGTTTCGTGCCCGGTTTTTTGGCAGGGCTTGTGGCGGTTGGGGCAAACCCCAAGGCCAGTGTGTTTTACCTTGCCCTGTTGCCCAGCTTTTTCGATGTCAGCGCAGTGAACGGGATAGATACCGCCGCGATCTGCGCGACATCATTCTTTGTTCCGCTGACTGGGAATTTGGCGCTGGCGCTGTTTGTGGATCGGATCCGGCGATTTCTTCGGTCTGATACGGCGGTGCGGCGCACAAACCTTGCAGCGGGGGGCATGCTGATTATCGTGGGTGTGATCATCCCCTTTACGGCTTAATCGATGGATTACAAAACATACCTGTCCCAGCTTTCAGCAGATGCAAAAGCCGATTTGACGAAACGGTCCAATGGGGCCGGGCTTTTGCATTTGGCAGGGCATGTTGGGGTTTTGGGGATTTGTGCGGTCTGGATCGCCCAAGGCTGGCCCTTTTGGGCGGTTGTTTTGCCGCTGTACGGCACTGCCTTGGTTTTCCTGTTCACGCTGGAACATGAATGCACCCATAAAACGCCCTTTGCCCTTGATCCCTTGAACGAATGGGTGGGGCGTCTGTGTGGGGTCGTTTTGATCCTGCCATTCGAATGGTTTCGTTATTTTCATCTGGCGCATCACCGGCACACAAACATTCCCGGCAAAGACCCGGAAATCGCAACGCCCCGACCAGAAACATGGCTGCAATTTATCTGGTACCTGTCTGGGTTGCCCTATTGGGGGTCCATGATCCGTACAACGCTGCGTTTGGCCCGGGGTCAGGTGGACGGCGATTTTGTTCCGGACCGCGCGAAACCCCGCGTGGTGCGGGAAGCGCGTATTCTGGTGGGGGTTTATGCCATCGGCCTTGCAAGCCTGTTGGTTACGCCAGCATTGGTTTGGCTGTGGATCGTGCCAGCGTTGATAGGTCAGCCGGTTTTGCGCCTGTACACATTGGCAGAACATGGTCGGTGCCCGCAGGTTGCCGATATGTTCATGAACAGCCGCACAACGCTGACCAACCGGATCGTGCGGTTTTTTGCATGGAACATGCCGTTCCATGCGGAACATCATGCCTATCCTTCGGTGCCCTTTCACAAGTTGCCTGAATTGCATGAACAGGTGCAGGATCATCTGGCCGTGACCACGCAGGGCTACCGGGCGTTCACGGCGGAATACACCCGCGATCTATAGCCCCAACATCTTGTGTCAGACACGTGACATTGACCTGTAAATCCCCTATAAAACGGGCAACGAAAGATAGGTGAGCAGTATGTCAGACCAGGATCAATCGCCCGAAGAATATGGCGCGGATTCTATCAAGGTTCTCAAAGGGTTAGAGGCTGTTCGGAAACGTCCCGGCATGTACATCGGCGATACGGACGATGGATCGGGTTTGCACCATATGGTGTACGAAGTGGTGGATAACGGCATCGACGAAGCGTTGGCGGGTCATGCCGATTACGTCAAAGTGACCATTCACGCCGATGACAGCGTTTCTGTGCGCGACAATGGACGCGGCATTCCCGTGGGCATCCACGAAGAAGAAGGCGTTTCCGCTGCCGAAGTCATCATGACCCAACTGCACGCAGGTGGGAAATTCGACAGCAATTCTTACAAGGTCTCGGGTGGTCTGCACGGGGTTGGTGTGTCGGTTGTAAACGCCCTGTCCGTCTATCTGGAACTGAAGGTGTGGCGGGATGGCAAAATCCATCAGGCCCGGTTCGAACATGGGGAAACCGCGGAACATCTGAAGGTCATTGGGGAAACCGATGACACCGGAACCGAAGTTCGTTTTCTTGCATCGACCGATACGTTCAGCAATTTGGAATATTCCTTTGAAACACTGGAAAAACGATTGCGGGAATTGGCGTTTCTGAATTCGGGCGTGCGGATCATTCTGGAAGACCTGCGCCCGGCAGAACCGCTGAAATCGGAACTGTTCTACGAAGGTGGGGTTAAGGAATTCGTCAAATATCTGGATCGTTCGAAATCATCCGTGATGCCCGAACCGATTTATGTGAAAGGCGAACGGGACGACATCGGGGTCGAAGTCGCGATGTGGTGGAACGACAGTTATCATGAAAACGTTCTGCCATTTACCAACAACATTCCCCAACGGGATGGCGGGACCCACATGGCGGGGTTCCGGGGTGCATTGACCCGGACCATCACGAAATATGCCCAAGACAGCGGCATCGCAAAGAAAGAAAAGATCAACTTTACCGGCGACGATGCCCGCGAAGGTTTGACCTGCGTGTTGTCCGTCAAAGTGCCGGACCCAAAGTTCAGCAGCCAAACGAAAGACAAGCTTGTGTCGTCAGAAGTACGCCCGGCTGTCGAAGGTTTGGTGGGTGAAAAACTGTCTGAATGGTTCGAAGAAAACCCGGGCGAAGCCAAAATCATCGTCGGCAAGATCCTAGAAGCCGCCATGGCCCGCGAAGCGGCGCGCAAGGCCCGTGAACTGACGCGCCGAAAAACGGCGATGGATGTGAACTATCTGGCTGGGAAACTGAAAGACTGTTCGGAAAAAGACCCATCCAAGACCGAAGTCTTTCTGGTCGAAGGTGACAGTGCCGGTGGATCTGCCCAAACGGGCCGCGACCGCCGCACCCAGGCCGTGCTGCCCCTGCGCGGCAAGATCCTGAATGTGGAACGCGCGCGGTTTGACCGGATGTTGTCTTCGCAGGAAATCGGCAATTTGGTCATGGCGCTGGGCACCGGGATTGGCCGCGATGAATTCAACATCGAAAAACTTCGCTACCACAAGATTGTGATCATGACGGACGCCGATGTGGACGGCGCGCACATTCGGACGCTGCTGTTGACCTTCTTTTTCCGGCAGATGCCCGAACTGATCGAAGGTGGGTATTTGTATATCGCCCAGCCGCCCTTGTACAAAGTCAGCCGTGGTCGGTCAGAGGTGTATTTGAAAGACCAAGCGGCACTGGACGATTATCTGGTTGAACAGGGTGTCGAAGGCGCAGTCTTGCGATTGGGCAATGGCATGGAAATGACAGGTGCCGACCTGATCCGCGTGGTGACAGAAGCGCGTCAATTGAAGCGTCTGTTGGATGCGTTCCCAACCCATTATCCGCGCCACATTCTGGAACAGGCGGCGATTGCTGGCGCCTTTGTTCCGGGCGCGGTGGATCGTGATCTGCAAGGCGTGGCCGACAAAGTCGCAGCCCGTTTGGATCTGATCGCGTTGGAATACGAAAAAGGTTGGCAGGGCCGCATCACGCAAGACAAAGGCATCCGTCTGGCGCGTATCCTGCGCGGCGTTGAAGAAGTGCGGACATTGGATGGCCCCATGTTGCGGTCTGGCGAAGCATCCAAAACCGGAACCTTTACCGCAAACCTGCAAGAAGTGTACGGCACACCCGCCACCCTGGTCCGCAAAGACCGATCCACCCTGATCTATGGGCCGCTATCCCTGCTGGCTGCGATCTTGGAAGAAGGTGAAAAGGGCAACACCCTGCAACGCTACAAGGGTTTGGGCGAAATGAACCCCGATCAACTGTGGGAAACCACGCTGGACCCCGACGCCCGGACATTGTTGCAAGTCAAGATTGACGATTTGGCAGAAGCGGATGACCTGTTTACCAAGCTGATGGGCGATGTTGTTGAACCCCGGCGCGAATTCATTCAGCAAAACGCGCTGAGTGTTGAAAACTTGGATTTCTGACATGTGGATACGTGTTCTGACATTGGTCGCCGTTTCAATCTTTGGGGCGCACGTTGCGCAGGCGCATTCAAAGCTGTCCGGATCAAATCCGGCGATGGGGTCGGTTATTGCTGAACTGCCCCCTGTGATCACGCTGACCTTTGCCAACCCCATGCGGCTTGCGGTTGTGACGTTGACTGAAAACGAAACAGTGGTTCGGTTGGATGTGCCGCGCGGCCCTGCGGCCACGGTGTTTGACATCCCGGCTGACACAGCGCTGGCACCGGGGTTGATCACGCTGGACTGGCGCGGGATCGGGTCTGATGGCCACGTTCAAACGGGGACTGTTTCGTTCACATTGACGGAACAATGATCATCCTGACTGTCACCCTAAAGGCCGTGCTTTTGGGTGCGGGCTTTTTTGGAACAGGCCCCTTTGTTCTGCGTTTGCTTGGCGCTGGGCAGGCGATGATGCCCCGACCATGGTGGGGCGCTGCGTTTGGGGCGGTTCTGCTGGCTGGGGCGGCGGGCAGTTATGCGACGTCAGCCTATGATCTGGCCGGGGCATGGGACGGGATGTTTGATCCGTTTATCCATGAAATTCTGTTGGAAACCCCCAAAGCGCGATCTGATTTTGCATGGGCGATTGCCGGGGGCTTTTTGATGCTGTCCGGCCTGTGGTTCGGGTTTGGCGTTGCGGCGGTCGTTGGCGTTGTGTTTGCCATCGCATCGACGGGGCATGGCGCTGCCGTGTCTGGGTATGCCATGTCCCTTGTGGCCTTTCACGTGGGTGTTATGGCGTTCTGGGCCGGTGGGATTGTCCTGATCCTGTGTGCGGACCGGGGTGCCAAGGTTTCGGTCGGTGCGTGGTTTGGGCGCTGGGCCATGGCATTGGTGCCACTTGCAATCGCATTCGGACTTGTCCTGTCTTACCTGATGGTTGGGTCCGTCAGCGCGTTGGTATCAGACTCCTATGGCCGCACGCTTTTGGTCAAGGTTGCGCTGGTGGTGGGTGTTTTGCTGTGCGCTGTGTACAACCGCCGCAGTGTCGCAACACAGTCGGCTGCCGCCCTGCACCGAACGGTGCGCGTCGAAACAGTGATCTTTGGGGCTGTGATTTGCGCTACCGCATGGCTGACGCATCAGTCGCCCCCCGCAATTTGAACCAATTCGATCCACCCGCGTTCTTTATCCAAAGGAGAACGCACATGGCCGACAAAACAACAGACAGCACCCAGCCGGGATCCGGCACGCATACGGAAAACCTGACAGAGATTCCAAATGCCGGTGCCGCGCAGTTGACTGAACTGGAAGAAGTGGACCGCGACGACCGTCCAGTCGCAGATTTGGCCCGTGAACTGCCACCCGAACAGGCCGAAGCGATCAAACAGGAAGGCGATTGGGCTGGCGATGCGGGCAACCATCTGGGCGATGACGGCCAGCGGCTGACTGATCTGGAACGAAAATAGAAAAAAGCCCCGTCCGGTTGGCGGGGCTTTTTGATTGATTATGGGCCGGGTTAAGACCGGACCAATGCCTCGTAATCTTCGGCCATCTGGCGGCACAGATCACCCACGACATATTTGTGTTCGCCGATCTGCCCAACCGGTGTGACTTCGGCGGCGGTGCCGGTCAGCCAGCACTGTTCGAAACTGTCCAGTTCTTCTGGCATGATGTGGCGTTCGTGAACCTTGATCTGTTTGTCCCGCAGCATGCCAATCACGGTTTGCCGCGTCAGGCCGTTCAGGAAACAATCAGCCAGCGGGGTGTGCACTTCGCCATCTTTCACGAAAAAGATATTCGCGCCGGTCGCTTCGGCCACGTAGCCGCGATAATCCATGAACAGGGCGTCGCTGCACCCTTTGGCTTCGGCGGCGTGTTTGGAGGTTGTACAGATCATGTACAATCCAGCGGCCTTGGCATGGACGGGAATGGTTTCCGGGGATGGCCGTTTCCATTTCGAAATATCCAGCTTGGCGCCATCGTATTTCGCGTCGCCATAGTATGCGCCCCATTCCCATGCCGCGATGGCAAGATGAACCGGGTTGCGTGCAGATGCGACGCCCATGTCTTCGCCTGCGCCGCGCCATGCGATTGCGCGCACATATGCGTCGGACAATCCGTTGGCCTTTAGCACGGCTTTCTTGGCGTCTTCGATTTCATCCACCGAAAACGGGATTTCAAAATCCAATTCGCCTGCGGAAAAATGCAGCCGTTCGGTGTGTTCGCGCGACAGGAAAATCTTTCCGTTATAGGCGCGTTCCCCTTCGAATACGGATGATGCATAGTGCATGCCGTGGGTCAAAATGTGGACGTTCGCAGAACGCCAGTCCACCAATTCACCATCCATCCAGATGATGCCGTCGCGGTCGTCGTAACCTGCCATGTCTCTCCTCCTTCAGGTGGCTAAGGTTTATGAAAATTACGCCAATATGACCGATGCGGACATAAAGTTGCGCAAAATGTGTGATTGGCTAACAATCGATTCTTGGAATGTCAACAACACTGACGTATCTTGCCTAAAAAAGCGACAGGGTGAAAATTATGGCTGATCCGACCGGACGTTCCGAATTGGGCGAAGCGTTGCTGTTTTTGACAGATGATCAGCTGCGCAAAGGGATCGAAGCGATGTTCTTTGCCTATCGCGGGTTTACCGCAGATCCGGACCGGATTTTGGTCGATCAGGGGTATGGCCGCGCGCACCACCGCGCCCTGCACTTTATCGCGCGCAGTCCGGGCACAACGGTGAACAATTTGTTGAACATTCTTGGCGTGACCAAGCAAAGCCTGAACCGTGTTCTGCGCACGTTGATCGAAGATGGGTTGGTGGAAAACACGGTCGGTCTGAAAGACAAACGCGAACGCAATCTAACCCTGACAGACGCGGGGCAAACACTGGAACGTGAATTGTCATTTGCCCAAAGTGCCCGCATGCGCAAAGCTTACAAACAAGCCGGACCCGAAGCTGTTCACGGGTTTCGTGAAGTGCTTGAAGCCATGATGGACCCAGAGATGCGTAAAATGTATATCAAGCTGAGCGAGAAGGGCGGGGCATGATACCAGACGCACATTTGATGATCGTGGATGACGACGAACGCATCCGCACATTGCTGCAAAAATTCCTGATCCGAAACGGGTTCTTGGTGTCTGCAGCCCGGGATGCAGCCCATGCGCGGCGCATTTTGTCGGGTCTTGATTTCGATATGATCATCATGGATGTGATGATGCCCGGCGAAAGTGGGATCGAACTGACGGCGCATCTGCGCGAAACACGGTCTACGCCCATTCTTTTGTTAACAGCCAAAGGCGATACCGAAGATCGGATCAAAGGGCTGGAAGCCGGGGCTGACGATTATCTGGCCAAACCGTTTGAACCCAAAGAATTGCTGTTGCGCATCAACGCCATTTTGCGCCGTGCCCCTGCGCCGGAACCAGAAAAGAAAATCCCGAAAGTGCTGCACCTTGGCCCCGTACGCTATGACATTGACCGGGGCGAAATGTGGCAGGGCAACGATCTGGTGCGGTTGACCGCCACCGAAAGCCACCTGATGCGTATTTTTTCAGCGGCACCGGGCGAAGCATTGACCCGCACCAAACTGGTCGAAGAATTGGGCCGGGATGGGGGGCAGGCCCAGGAACGCGCTGTCGATGTTCAAATCACACGCTTGCGCCGCAAAATCGAAGCGGACCCGAAACAGCCACGTTACCTGCAAACGGTGCGTGGGGCCGGGTACATGCTTGCGCCGGAATAACAGGTCCGCCTTGCCAGCCCGTGTCTTTTCCGCTTTGACACGGGCATGACAACGACCATCATCACACACCCCGCTTGCCTGCAGCATGTGACACCACCGGGCCACCCTGAACAGGTTGCGCGGCTGGAATACATCCTTGCGGCCTTGGCGCCGCTGGATCTGCCCACGGTGACCGCGCCACTAGTTGCGGATGACGATCTGCTGCGTGCGCATCCACAGGACCACATTGATTTCATCAAATCCGCTTCCCCGTCTGATGGGTGGGTGTCGCTGGATGGCGATACGCATATGTCACCCGGCACGTTAGAGGCCGCGCTGCGCGCTGCGGGCGGCGCGATCAAGGCGGTTGATATGGTGATGGCGGGCGAAACCAAAAACGCCTTCGTCGCGATGCGCCCACCGGGGCACCATTGCGAAACATCGACACCAATGGGGTTTTGTTTCTTTGGCAACATTGCCTTGGCCGCGAAACATGCGTTGGATCATCATGGCCTGAAACGTGTGGCGATCGTGGATTTCGATGTTCACCACGGCAATGGCACGCAGGATTTGGTGGAAGGGGATGACCGTATCTTTTTTGCATCGACCCACCAAATGCCGCTGTACCCCGGCACAGGGCATGCGCATGAAACGGGCGGCTATAACAACGTGTTGAACGTTCCCCTGCCCGATGGCGCGGGCCGCATGGCGTTTCGCAAAGCCATGCAAGAACAGGTGTTGCCCATGGTGGATCGGTGGCAACCTGAACTTCTGCTGATTTCCGCAGGATTTGATGCACATGCGGCTGATCCATTGGCGGGTATGGAACTGCAAGAAGAAGACTTCGCCTGGGCGACGGACCAGCTGTATGATTTGGCTGACACCCATGCGTCAGGCCGGGTGGTAAGTTGTCTGGAAGGTGGCTATGATTTGGAAGCCTTGGCCGCCAGCGCCAAGGCACACGTTAAGGTTTTGATGGAGCGTGGCAATGGCTGACACCGATGTATCAGGGATGAGTTTCGAAGCGGCGATGGCCGAACTGGAACAGGTTGTGACCCAATTGGAACGCGGCGATGTCGCGCTGGACGATTCCATCGCATTGTATGAACGCGGCGCTGCACTGAAAAAGCACTGCGAAGACAAGCTGAAAGCGGCAGAAGAAAAAGTTGCCGCGATCACATTGAACGCAGACGGTCAGCCCACGGGGCATAAACCGCTGGACGGCGTCTGAACCGATGTCCTTTCCTGAACGACTATCTGCTGCTGCTGCAGCGACGCAGGCCGTTCTGGCGGACCGGATGGCCGGGTACGCGGACCTGCCGGTCGTTCATGGCATGCGCTATGCGGTCGCTGGGGGCAAAGGTCTGCGCGGGTTTTTGGTCATGGAATCCGCTGCCTTGTTTGATGTGCCGGGCCATGGTCCTGCATTTGCCGGGGCGGCGGTCGAAGCATTGCACGCCTATTCGTTGGTTCACGATGATCTGCCATGCATGGACGATGATGATCTGCGCCGGGGCCAGCCCACGGTACATAAAAAGTGGGATGATGGCACGGCCGTACTGGTGGGCGATGGCCTTCAAACACTGGCGTTTGATCTTTTGGCCGATCCGACCACCCATGGGGATGCCGCCGTCCGGATCGCCCTGATTGCAGGGTTGGCGAAATCCAGTGGGGCAGAGGGCATGGTACTGGGGCAGGCACAGGATATCGCCGCCGAAACTGCTTCCACACCCCTTAATCTGGATGAAATTTCGGACCTTCAACACAACAAAACGGGCGCTTTGATCCGGTGGTCGGCGCAGGCTGGCGCGGTTTTGGCTGGCGAAGATCCGGCCCCCCTGCGTCGCTATGCCGTTGCGCTGGGCCTCGCCTTTCAGATTGCGGACGACATCTTGGATGTAGAAGGCGATGCGGCAGAAGTCGGCAAAGCGACACAAAAAGATGCAGAGGCTGGAAAGGCAACCTTTGTATCGCTTTTGGGGTTGGATCAGGCAAAGGCGCGTGCGCGTGCCTTGGTCGATGAAGCATCCGATGCGCTTGCCCCCTATGGCCATCGCGCCGAAACACTAAAGGCGGCTGCCCAGTTCGTGGTTGACCGCAAGAAATAAACGAAAGGCATCCCATGTCTGATCGCCCCAAAACCCCAGTGTTAGACACTGTTTCAACGCCCGCAGACCTGAATGGGCTGACGGATGCACAATTGAAACAGGTTGCGGATGAACTGCGGCAGGAAACGATTTCGGCCGTGTCCGAAACGGGTGGGCATCTGGGCGCAGGTTTGGGTGTGGTGGAACTGACCGTGGCGTTGCACGCGGTGTTTGATGCCCCCAAAGACCGGATCATTTGGGATGTGTCGCACCAATGCTATCCGCACAAAATTCTGACCGGACGGCGTGATCGCATCCGGACCTTGCGCATGAAAGACGGGCTATCGGGGTTCTGCAAACGGGCGGAATCGCCCTACGATCCTTTTGGGGCCGCGCATTCGTCCACGTCAATTTCTGCGGCACTGGGCTTTGCCGTGGCCCGCGATCTGGGTGGTGCGACAGAACATGGGATCGGCGATGCCATTGCTGTGATCGGTGACGGATCAATGTCCGCTGGCATGGCGTTTGAAGCGATGAACAACGCCGGTCACTTGAAAAAGCGGATGATCGTTATTCTGAACGACAATGAAATGTCCATTGCCCCACCCGTCGGCGCGCTGTCATCGTATTTGTCCCAACTGTATGCAGGCGAACCGTTTCAGGAATTCAAGGCCGCCGCCAAGGGCGCCGTCAGCCTGTTGCCGCCGCCCCTGCGCGAAGGGGCAAAACGCGCCAAAGACATGCTGAAACATATGACAGTCGGCGGCACGATGTTCGAACAATTGGGCTTTTCCTATCTGGGCCCCATCGACGGGCATGACATGGATCAATTGCTGCCGGTTTTGCGCACGGTGAAGGATCGGGCCAACGGGCCGATCCTGATCCATGTGGTGACGCAGAAAGGCAAAGGTTACGCCCCCGCCGAAGCTGCGCGGGACAAAGGCCACGCCACTGCCAAATTCGATGTGATCACGGGCGAACAGAAAAAGGCGAAATCCAACGCGCCGTCCTATACTTCGGTCTTTGCGAAAACCTTGCTGGATTTCGCCGCCAAAGATGACAAGGTCTGCGCCGTGACCGCCGCCATGCCTGACGGAACGGGGCTGAATCTGTTTGCGGAACGTTACCCATCGCGCTGTTTTGATGTGGGCATTGCAGAACAGCACGGCGTCACGTTTTCGGCGGCATTGGCTGCGGGTGGGATGAAGCCATTTTGTGCGATGTATTCCACGTTTTTGCAGCGCGGCTACGATCAGGTTGTGCACGATGTTGCATTGCAGGGGTTGCCGGTCCGGTTTGCCATCGATCGTGCAGGCTTGGTGGGTGCCGATGGCGCAACCCATGCCGGTTCTTTTGATGTGGCCTATCTTGCAAATCTTCCCGGGATGGTCGTGATGGCCGCCGCCGACGAAGCAGAACTTGCCCGCATGGTGGCCACTGCCGTGGCCCATGATGACGGCCCGATCGCATTCCGTTTTCCACGGGGCGAAGGCGTTGGCGTGGATATCCCTGAAGCCCCGGAACCCTTGGAAATCGGGAAAGGCCGTATTGTCAGGGAAGGGGCGAAAGTGGCGATCCTGTCGTTTGGCACCCGTCTGGCCGAAGTTGAACTGGCCGCGGATCGATTGCAATCAAAAGGGTTGCACCCCACCGTTGCGGATGCGCGGTTTGCCAAACCGCTGGACCGTGATTTGATCATCGGCTTGGCAGCGACCCACGACGTTGTCATCACCATCGAAGAAGGCGCAGTTGGCGGGTTCGGGTCACATGTGGCCCAGCTGTTGGCAGAAGAAGGCGTGTTCGACACGGGGTTGAAATTTCGGTCCATGGTCCTGCCCGACACGTTCATCGATCAGGCCAGCCCAGCGGATATGTATGCCATGGCTGGGCTGACGGCAGGTGACATCGAAACCAAGGTTCTGGATCTTCTGGGGATCGCGCAACTGGACGGAAAACGGGCGGCCACATGACATGCCGTTGCGGCAGTGTTGACGGGCCGAAGCAACGCAGTAGCCTGCGCCCATGGAACATTCAGCTTTGATCAAATCCTATCGGTGGCTGGTCTTTGGATTGGCCGCTTTTTTCTGTGTCTATTCCGTTGTGTCATCTGAATGGGATGGGTTCGGTGGACCGTTCCGGTATTTGACGGTTTGGGCGCTGTTCATGTCCACCTTTGTGGCGGCGCGCGTTTTGATGATTTCCTACGACATCAGCGACAATCGATTTGATGGATTTTCATCCGCAACGGCAGTCGTCAATCTGATGGTCGTGTTCCTGTTTTGGCGGCTGTACTTTGCAGATTCTGCATCGGTGACCAAAGATGGAACGCTGCAGGTTTGGTGGCGTGAATATTACATGCACGGTGTGGGCGCGGTGCTGATGTGGATCGATGCGTTCTTGATCAATCGCGTCTTTACGCGGATCATCAGTGGCCTGTGTTGGCTGATGTCGACCGTGGTGGGATACCTGTTGTGGGCGGAATGGGTGATCGGCCCATTGAATGATACGCCCACGGGCACTGTGACCAGTGGTTTGCCCTATCCATTCCTGAACAATCTGGACCTTTCAGGCCGGATGGAATTTTACATCACCAACGTCGTTGTCGCCGTGGTCGTTTTCGCGGTGTTTTGCGCCCTTGCGTGGGGGTTGCGCCGGGTGGGCATCCGTCACGGCTGATCCCGTTCGCGGCGCAAAAGATCCGCCAACCCTTCGCGGTAGGTGGGAAATTTCAGTGCGACACCCAGTTCATCTTTGATCCGATCATTCCGAACGCGTTTGTTTTCCGCATAGAAACTGCGGGCCATGGCCGACATATCCGCCGTTTCGAAATCCAGCGCCGGGGGCAAAGGCAAGCCCAGCAATTCTGCCGCATGGCCGATCACATCCTGCGGCGGGGCAGGATCATCATCACAAACATTATAGGCAGACCCGGGGTTTGGCTGTGCGATGCTGGCCGCAAGGGTTTGCCCAATATCGTCCACGTGGATGCGTGAAAAAACCTGACCCTGTTTTATGATGCGTTGGGCCGTGCCCTTGCGAACCTTGGAAAACGGCCCACGCCCGGGGCCATAAATGCCAGCCAATCGAAATATATGCAGCGGCACGCCAGCCGCCTGCCACGCCGTTTCCGCCGCGACGCGCTGTTTGCCCCGCCGCGTGGATGGTGCCAACGGTGTGGTTTCATCGACCCAATTCCCGTCATGGTCGCCATAAACCCCCGTCGTGGACAGATAGCCGACCCATTCGAACGAATATGCAGACAGATCAAACGCCGCCAACAATGGATCCCCATTTTCAAGCGGCGAAGCAGACATCAACAGATGCGTCGCCTGTTCCAGATAGGGGGTCAGATCTGTGCCGGGCCAAACAACACCGGTGACTTGTCCACTGGTGATGGCTGCTGCTTTTTCAGCGGACCGCGTGGTGCCAATGATTGACCAGCCTTCCAGATGCGGCACCAATGCCTGGGCCGAATAGCTGTAACCGATGCACAAAAGGGTCTTTGTCATGGGCCTGACTTAGGCCCATAGTCTGCACAGGAAAAGGGGAAGTGATGGGGAAATCACCAAATCTGGATGCGGCCTATGCGCTGGGCGCGCAGGACGATCATCGCCGTTTGTACGATGATTGGGCGGAAACCTATGACGCGACATTTGTTCAGGGTCATCAGTACGCGATGCCCGAACATTTGGCCCGGGCGGCCCTTGCACTGCCAGCCCGGGGCCTTGCGCTTGACGTTGGGGTGGGGACGGGTGCGGTTGGCGAACATCTGTCCGGGCGTTGGACCGGGGGCCTGCACGGATTGGATCTTTCGCCCGAAATGCTGCGTATCGCTGAACAAAAGGGGCTGTATGCCGACCTGATGCAGGCCGATTTGCTGAAACCCTTGCCGCTGGCGGATCATACCTATGATCTGATCATCAGTGCGGGAACCTTCACGCTTGGCCATTTGGGGCCAGACCCGTTGCCGGAACTGCTGCGTATCACCAAACCGGGCGGTTGGTTCGTTTTGGGGATCAACCAGATGCATTATCAGGCCGCCGGTTTTCAATCTGCTTTCGACACTTTGTCTGCAGATATATCTGGCCTGACCCTAAGCGCCTGCCGTCTTTACCATCAAGGCGCGACAGGGGATCATGCGGATGATCTGGGGTGGATCGTTCAGTTCCAAAAACGCAGATAGCCTTGCGTTTCCCGCCATGGGCTATTTGCCTTTCCAGACGGGGTCACGCTTTTCGGCAAACGCCTTTGCTCCTTCCAACTGGTCTTCACTGGCATAAAGCACATCAACTGTTTTCAGATGCCGGCCCGTAATGCGGTTCATGGCATCCTGAAATTTGCTGTCTTCCGCATCGCGAACGACTTCCTTGATCGCGGCATAGACCAACGGCGGGCCAGACGCCAAAAGCCGCGCCATTTCCCACGCCTGATCCATAAGTTGATCCGCAGGATAGGCATGATTGACCAATCCCCAGGTCTTTGCTTCGGTCACGTCAAACCAACGGCCGGTCAATAACAATTCCATCGCAATATGATAGGGAATGCGCTTGGGCAGTTTGACTGATGCCGCGTCCGCAACTGTGCCAGATCGGATTTCGGGCAGGGCAAATGTCGCATGGTCCGCCGCCAGAATGATATCTGCCGACAAAGCCCATTCCAAACCACCGCCGCAGCAGATGCCGTTAACGGCGGCGATCACGGGCTTGTTCAGATCGCGCAGTTCCTGCAACCCGCCAAACCCACCGACGCCATAATCGCCATCAACTTCATCCCCGTCAGCCGCCGCCTTCAAATCCCATCCGGGGCAAAAGAATTTTTCCCCCGCACCAGTGATGATGCAAACGCGCAAATCCGGATCATCGCGAAATTCGGCAAACACCTGACCCATTTGCCGGGATGTCTGCAGATCAATCGCATTGGCCTTTGGTCGGTCCAGCGTGACCTGAAGAATGGCACCTTCGCGGTGGGTTTTGACGGGGGTATCAGACATGATGTGCCTTTCGCTTAGGGCGCGGTGCGGATCAATGCGTCGACCGCGACCGCCCGGGTCGGGGTGCAGATCATCGGGTTGACCTCAACCTCTTCGACCTGATCGGCCTTTGCAATGACATATGATTGGATGGACATGATGGTCTGGACCGCGGCATCCCAATTCATGCCGGGTTTGCCGCGATACCCGTTCAAAATTGGCGCAATTTGCAGCCCGGACAGGGCCGCACGGATGTCTGCATCGGTTGCGGGGATCAGCACAGATGCCGTATCAGCAAGAATTTCAGTCATTGTGCCGCCCGCGCCCACGGTTAGCACAAACCCATGCGCCGGATCGCGTGTCACGCCAACCAGAATTTCCGCAACCGCATCCGGGACCATTTCTTCGATCAGCAAATCCCCCGCCGCCAGCGTTGCCTGCGCGGTTTGAACCTGTTCAAGCGATTGCAGGTTCAACGCCAATCCATCGGCCCCTGTTTTATGGGCCAGACCCAGCACCTTGACCGCGACGGGGAACTGCAGCGGAATGTTGGTCACGGGGCCTGTGACTGTGACGTTGCCGGGAATGGGCACACCGAATTCTGCCAATTCCGATTTCGCCTGCGCCTCTGTCAGGGGGGACGTCGCCCTGTCGTTTCCGGGCAATAACACTGGGTCCGGTGCGGGGGGCACGGGATCAGACATCAGATCGATGGCGGCCATCGCATGATCCAACCCGTTCAATGGCGCAACGCCATGGGCCATCAGATGCGCGGCGGTGTGTTCCGGCAACAATTCGGGCAGGGTGGCAACAACGGCAAACCGCCGCCCCGACGTTCGCGCGGCTTCGATAACGGCGCGGGTTGCCACATCCCAATCAGATGCGTCGCACCGATCGGCACGGGGATAGTCCAAAATCACCAGCGTTAGGGTCACATTGTCCCCAGTCAGTGCCGCCCAGCAGGCCGTCATGGATGCCATGTCCCGCCAGATATAGGTGTGATAGTCCAGCGGATTGGCCAAAGCGACCATCGGCCCCAACACGGCTGACAGCGCACCCCGTTGTGGTTCGGTCAACGGGGGAAACGTCAGCTGCGTGTTCAATGCGGTATCAGCGGCAAGCGCTGCCTCGCCACCGGAACAGGAAATGCTTGCAATGGATTTTGCAGGCAGTGGCCCAAAAACATGGGCCAGCTTCAACGCTTCCAAAAATACGGGCAGACTGTTGGCGCGGCGAATGCCCAGCCGTTTCAGAAACGCATCTGCACCCGCATCGCTGCCAGTCAGGGATGCGGTGTGGGAAATGGCTGCCGCCTGCGCCTGATCAGATCGCCCGGATTTCAGGGCGATCAAGGCAATGCCTTTGGCCCGTGCCTTTTGCGCCAAGCTTTCCCACCCGCGCAAATCACCGAACCCTTCGATGTGCAGGCCCAAAGCGGTGATGCGGGGATCGTCCAGCAAATGCAGTCCGATATCGGTTTGGGTCGTTTGCGCCTGATTCCCGCAGGCCACGACCTGTGCGATGGGCAGGCCGCGCATCTGCATGGTCAGATTGATCAGGATGTTTGAACTTTGGGTCAGAATGGCGACGCCGCGATCCACAGGGACCAATCCATGCTGATCCGGCCAGATCCCCGCGCCATCCAGCGCGTTCAGAAATCCATAACAGTTTGGACCCAGAATCGGCATGTCCCCCGCGGCGGCAACAAGCTGGGATTGCAAATCGGTGCCTGTTGCATCTTCGGCTTCGGCTTCCGAAAAGCCGCTGGCGAAACAGGTCGCACCGCCGCAATCCAAATCGCGCAGCTGCGCCACAACATCCAATGTGGCGTGGCGGTTCACGCCGATGAAGGCCGCATCAATCGGGGTGTCTATCTGATCGGCCGATGTTACAGACGCAAGGCCCGCAATCGTTTTGCCCGCGGGGTGAACCGGAACAATGGTTCCCGTGAACCCCACCTGCCGTGCAGCGGCAATGATCGCTTCGCACCATGCGCCGCCGCCGATCACGGCGATTGTCTTGGGTGCAAAAAGTCTGGTCAAATCACCCATTTCTTAACCCCGTTAACGTTTTGTTAAGCAAGATGAGCAACCCTATAAGGGCAGCACAGGCGGGAGCGTCGATGGCTGTGCCCTTCAACCGACCGTTTCGGCCGAAATTTAGGATCATTGGGGGGCAAACAATACTCATCCTCTTCCCTGTGATTTGTTGCGTGTGCTTAGGCGCCAAGTGCGCGCAACAGATCGCGACTGATGATGTGGCGCTGAATTTCTGATGTCCCATCCCAAATCCGTTCGACGCGGGCATCACGCCAAAACCGTTCCAGCGGGTAATCATCCATCAAACCCATGCCGCCATGCACCTGAATGGCCGCATCCGTGACCCGGGCCAGCATTTCAGTTGCGTAAAGTTTGGCCGATGCGATTTCACGGTTCGCAGGCAGGCCCTTGTCCAACCGGTCAGCGGACGCCAGCGTCAAAAGGTCGGCGGCATCAATTTCCGTGATCATGTCAGCCAACTGGAAACTGACCCCCTGAAACTTTCCGATTTTCTGGCCGAACTGTTCGCGTGTGGCCGCGTAATCCAGCGCGTAATCAAAGGCACGGCGCGCGCGCCCCACGGACATGGCGGCGACCGTGATCCGCGTTGCGTACAGCCAAGTGTTCATCACGTCGAACCCACCGTCCACTTCACCAAGAACGGCCGCATCCGGCAGGCGGCAATCATCAAATTCAAGGATCATGTTTTTGTATCCGCGGTGGCTGACGGATTTGTATCCATCGCGGATTGTGAACCCCGGGTGGCCCCGGTCGACCAGAAAACAGGTGATGCGCTTTTTGGGGCCCTTGGGGGTTTGATCTTCCCCGGTGGCGATGAACACGATCAAGAAATCGGCGTGTTCTGCGCCGCTGATGAAATGTTTTGTGCCATTGACCACCCAATCGCCGCCATCACGCACAGCCGCACATTTCATCCCCCGCACGTCTGACCCGGCACCCGGTTCTGTCATCGCAAGCGCATCCATGCGTTCGCCGCGCACCGCTGGCATCAGGTAGCGTTCGATCTGTTCGCCTTCGCAGGCCATCAGAATATTTTGGGGACGGCCGAAAAAGTGGTTCAGCGCCATGGATCCGCGACCCAGTTCGCGTTCAACCAGCGCGAATTCAACATGGTTCAGCCCGGCGCAACCAACCGATTCGGGAAAGTTGCAGGCGTAAAAGCCCAGATCGATGGTCTTTTGTTTGATGTCCTGTGCGATTTCAGCGGGGACTTCGCCGGTGCGTTCGACCAGGTCTTCGTGGGGATAAATCTCTTTCTCGACAAAAGATCGCACGGTGCTGGCGATCATTTCCTGTTCTTCTGTCAAACCGTATTGCATGGTGGTCCCCCTGATGTTGGCAATGGCATAATGCCTATTTCAGACAGGTCCATCCTGTTCGCGACGCATCAGTCGAAGCCATCGAAATCCACGCATTCATCTGCCTGTCCCTTGCTGACCCGTTCGCGGGTCCCGGCAAATGTCGCGTCCCGTTCCGCATCGGTAAGGGTCGCGGTCAGTGCCGTTTCGTTCAGGTTGGTATAGTTCGGTGCAGCGTGCCCGGCTGCGGTGGTGGCGGCCACCCGCGTTCCGAATGTGCGGCGCAACGCAACGTGGTGTGGCTGCGAATCGTTCACTGCATCGATATCCAATGGCACCACATGCAGATAGCCCGCATCAACCGCGCCGCGATACACCTGCAACCCGATATCCGTGTGCGGGATGATCGCATTTTCGCCCGGCGTTTCACCCGTTGGCATGCCACCCGCCCAGATATCGCCCGTTGCCAAATCGGCCTGAAGACCGACCGCATCAGGGCAGATCTTGCATCGGAATTGGGTTTGCCACTTGCCGGTCCAAAGTTCGCTGTAAGGGCCATCTACGATTGTGCCATCGGGCAGGGTGCCCTTGGTCTTGCCGGGGCACCCATCGCCACGCCACTGCATATGAACCAATGACGCAGGATCGACATCGCGCCGATCAAAAAACGCTTCGGTTTCGGATCGGGCGGGGGTCGTTCCGCAAAACATCGTTTGCGTGTAAAAGATCAGGTCACGTGCGCGGCCATCGATCCGTTGCAGGTTGCGCACACCGGCAATGTCGCAGGGTTTGAGGGATACGGAAAACCGTTCGCCCAGGTCCAACGCTTGGTAAATGACTTTCAGTGGTGCAACCGGCGCATAGCGTGACTGTGACCCGGTCAACAAATCGTCCGGGTCGCGGATCATGACGGGTTCGCTGTGCAATGCATCGTCTTGTGCGGCTGCAACCTGCAGTACGAAATCCACCTGACCAGTTTCCAACAGATAGCGGTTGATGGCTGTCATCACCCCGCCTGCAGACGACCGGTGTTGGGTTTCGGGGTCCGTGGCCCAGCCCATCGAAACATCGCCAATCTTGCCCCAAACAGGGTCTAATGCGGGGGAATTTGCGTCAAATGGTCCAGTCAGATTGATACCGGGGCACAGGGACAGAATGTTTTTTTCTTCGCTGTCAGACAGGGCGGATGTATCTGGCCGGTAGTTCCCGCCTGCGGTCCAGCCCATCGCGGCACGCCCGTTGCTGATCGCGCTGCACAGGCCACAGCTGACGCAATACCCCTGTTCAACGATCTGCCTGACGCTGGTGAACCCGTGGGTCATTGTGCACCGCCCAAGGTGACGCCCGCCCGGCGTGCCTGCAAAAACAGGGCCGACAGGGCAGATGTGGTCAGACTGTAATCGCACAGTTCGGTTTGGGTTTCGCATTCACCGCCAAAAGACAGCATCGCATCAATCCGTGCCAATGCGGCTGCGTAACTGCGCTGGGCCAAAGGCGCGGCCTCGATCGTTTCAGGCAGCGCGTCGCGGTGTTCGCGCACGTAAGCAAAGACCAGTCGGTTGGTGTCATCATAGCAGGCTTGTACCGACCCGCGAACGTCGCACAGCTTGGCCGGGATGGCGATGCAGGCCTGTTGCAACTGCGCCCGATAAGACGCCGGCAAGTGGTCCACCGCTGCAAAACAGGCAGGCACATTCAGGCGTTCGTCCTGAATGGGTTGGTTCGTCCCCTGTCCGAAAGCAGGGGACCACATCGTTAGAAAAAGAAGGACATAGCGCATGGGTCAAACGCTATGCCGCGCCCCGCTAAGTGTACATCTGTTTTTTGAATTTCCGGGTGCGGTCGGTGGCTTCTTTTGATCCGTTGTGGAACGTGCCGAACCAACGGTCCCACGGCATTTCCACGGTGCCGTAATTGCATTCAAAATATTTGTGGTGCAGCTGGTGAAAGAAATCGCCCATTTTGGCTTTTGTCTTGCCGCGCCGCACTTCCAACATTTCGAATCCTGAATGGCTGAACACCGGGTGGATCGATTGCATATAGCCGTGAAACAAGACGTGAATTGGATGGCTGGGCACCACCAAGTGGATCAGGAAATTGGTGTAAAACAAAAAATGTTCGACCGGATGCATCGAAATGCCAGACCAAGGGCCGACATTGATGTTCCGGTGATGCAGCGCATGGGCGATTTTGTACAGCCACGGCACGTGCAGCGCGCGGTGCACCCAATAGAAATGAAAGCTGGACCAGACCACCAAAAACGGAAACATCAAAACAAACCAGACAGGATTTTCCGGGAACAGGAACGCGGGCGCCCAGCCATTTGCCATGGCCCAGAAAACCAGCCACTGGGCCACCGTCCATTGGGTATAGCCAGATACGATGGACCAGAACATGTTGTCGTGAATCTGGTTGCGGAAAGTGAAATGCCCATTGTCGCGCGTTTGGTCGCGCGCATCGAATTTGAACCGCAAATCCTGTCGCCGCCAGTGATACAGCCATATATGCAATCCGCCCGCGATAAGGGCATGGGGGATCGCGTTGGCCAGATAAACCCGCAGCATCCATGACCAATGCCACGTCTGCATGCTGTCCAACGGTGGCAGCAGGATGAAATAAACAATGACCGCCGCCACGATTGTCACCGTTGTTGTGGAAATCGCCAGCCAATAGGCGGCATACCACTTTAAGATCGCGCGCGTGCGCAACGGCCATTGAAACAAGGGGTTCAACATCACTTCGCCGGGGTGATGGTTCCAGCGTTCCGCCTCACCGGCGATATCTGTTTCCGTGGTCATGTGCGGCCCCCCTTTTTGCGGTCCCGCACAGGGTTGGTCTGATGGCAGGGGCTGTCTTGCCCCATTGCGACATCAGGCTTTGTCGGTTTTGTAAAATCGCAAGGGTTTGGTGTTGCTGCGGGCCACGATGCCCTTGGCCTCTAGATCCAGTTGCACTGTTTTGGCCCACCATCCCGCCGTTGCCCCACCGGGGAACACATCAGGGCTTAGGGTGCGTTTTGCGGCCTCTTTCGCCTCGGCGGCGGTCAGACCGGGGGCGGTATCGGTCAACCCATCCAAATATGCGCGGCGCATGTCTTCGTATTTGGTGCGGTCCACCCGGGACGTGCGCCCGGGCGTGTTGATGTTTTCAACGACGACTTTGTCTTCTGCCATGCCAGACCCTAATTTGCGTAATTTGACCCTTCTTCGTCCAGAATGGCCTTCAGTTCTGCCAAATGCCGCACATCCTGTTCGGGATAGGATTCCAGTTCCCGCGCTGTTTTTTCAGCCACTTCATCCGACAGAACGCGCAATGGTTTGCCCGTTTGCAGCGCCAGAATATACGTCATGCACGCGCGTTCAAAATAATACAGCCGGTTAAAGGTTTCTGCGACCGTATCCCCGATCACCATGACGCCGTGGTTGCCCATCACCATGACCTTTTTCTTAGGGTCGTCAAACAGCTGTGCACACCGCGCGCCTTCGTCTTCGAAGGCCAGCCCACCGTAATGGTCGTCGACAACGGTGCGGTTATAGAACGTCGCCGCATTCTGATCGACCGGGGGCAAAACCCCATCTGCAAGAATGGCAAGCGCAGTGGCATAGGGCGAATGCACATGCATCGCGCAGCGCGCGTGGGGGCAATGGCGGTGCAGCCCGCCATGCAAGCCCCACGCTGTTGGGTCAGGCGCGTTGGGCCCATTCATGGTTTCAGGGTCATTCGCATCGATCATCAGCATGTCCGATGCCTTGATCCGGCGAAAATGCATCTGGTTGGGGTTCATCAAGAACTGCGTGCCATCATCGTTGATGGCAAAGCTGAAATGATTGGCAACGCCTTCGTGCAGGTTCAGTCGTTCGGCCCAGCGAAAGGCAGCCGCCAAATCGACGCGTTCTGCCCAATGATCCAGATTCGTTCCCGTCGTCGTCATGGTATGGTCCTGTTCAGATTTACCCGGAGTCCACACCATAATTTCGGTAAGCGCTAGCCTTTTGTTGCGGGTTCCGACAGACCGCGTTCTTCCATCAACGCTTCGATGATGATGTATTCCCACTTGGTTTCTGCTGTTTCCAAGGCCGCGGGCAGGTTCAGGTCGTGCAGCGTGTCGAATTCGACAATCGCCGCGACCACCGCCGCACGTGTGGTCAGCGCTGTTTCCCCATCCCACAGTTCGGCGAAATCATCGGCCGTCAAAGATGTGGGGGTTGTGTTGTAAATCGGTGCTTCTTCCCACGGGGGGTTGTAGCCGCGTTCGATCAACAGGTCGGTCACCACGTCCTGTTTCAACTGACCCAAGGCGGATGGACGTTGCATAGGGCCGATCATGACACCGGTCGCATATTCCTGCTGAAGCTGGCTGTCGGACAGGGCATTCTTATCTGCGATGACACCGTTGATCGTGTCGTTATCAATGGTTCCGCCTGAATCGTCACTTTTTCCCACGTAAGATGCGTATTCTATGGCATCAAGTTGTGTCGCGGGGGGACCGTTAACCTGAAAATCCAAATCGGGGGTGGATACAGTTGTTTGTGTCAAATTGCGCTGAACGTCGCCGGCAAGGTCTTCTGTGCTGCCCGACAGCATCAGTGCCGCCGCAGCCCCCAGCCCCACAACAGACGCCCCAACCACCACCCAATCAGAGACGATGGCCCCACATTCGTTTTTCCACAAACCCAATTGCATCTGCATATCCACACCACTGAAAGACTGGGCATTATTGGTTCCGGATCAGGGCTAAATTTGGACTTTTGTGATGTCAGATTGTGGAAAAGTCATGTTTTTTGCGTCAGGCCCCCGGCACCGGCTGACCGTCTGTATCAATGATCAGGGAACCGTCTTCCTTTGCATAGGGTGCGGCAGGCCAATCATCCAACAGCGCCAAAACCTGACCCGAAGGGCGGCACAGACGCACGCCTTTGCGGGTTGCAACGATGGGGCGGTTGACCAGAATGGGGTGTTCCACCATCGCATCCAGCAGGGTTTCGTCGGCCACATCCGGCTGGGTTAGACCAAGATCTTCGGCGGGCGATTTGCTGGTCCGCAGCGCCTCGCGTGGGGTCAGGTCGGCTGCTGCAAATAGGGCCTGAAGCTGGGGTTTGGTCCAACCGGTTTGCAGATATTCCACCACCGTGGGGCTGTAGCCCGCATCTTGCACCAAACGCACCACGTTGCGCGATGTGCCGCAGGCCGGGTTGTGAAAGATAACGATGTCCATGGGGCAGGGTCCTTTTGCAGGGGCGGGGGTTGCGCATGCGGTCTAAATCAGAAACGTATGGTCATGGTACAGAAATTTCCGTCATGGCCAGATGTTGCCGGCGATTTGATCGCCGTTGCAGCAGGCCGCGCCCCCGCAGACATGGTGATCCAAGGTGGCCATGTTGCAAATGTCCACACCCGTGAAATCCTGCGCTGGGATGTTGCGATCAAATCTGGCCGATTTGCATATGTTGGGCCTGATGCATCCCATTGTATTGGCGACCAAACGCAGGTGATTACCACTGACCAGACAATGATCCCGGGCCTGTGCGATGGGCATATGCACATTGAATCGGGCATGTTGACCCCGGCTGAATTTGCACGTGCCGTAATCCCCCACGGGACCACCACGATGTTCACGGACCCGCACGAAATCGCCAATGTTCTGGGTCTGCGTGGTGTGCGTTTGATGCACGACGAAGCGTTGATGCAACCCATCAACATCTACACGCAAATGCCATCGTGCGCACCGTCTGCCCCGGGTTTGGAAACAACCGGCCACGAAATCACCCCTGATGACGTGGCACAGGCGATGACATGGCCCGGCATCATCGGGTTGGGCGAAATGATGAATTTCCCGGGCGTGATCCACGAAGATCCCAAAATGCTGGCTGAAATGGCCGCAACGGCCCGGGCCGGGCGCACCATTGGCGGGCATTATGCATCGCCGGACCGGGGGCCAGCGTTCCACGCCTATGCCGCCGGGGGTCCTGCGGACGATCACGAAGGCACCTGTGTCGAAGATGGTATATCCCGCGTTCGCCAAGGGATGCGCATGATGATGCGGCTGGGATCCGCGTGGTATGATGTTGAAACCCAGATCAAGGCCGTGACCGAACAGGGGCTGGACCCGCGAAATTTCATTCTGTGCACCGATGACTGTCATTCCGGCACATTGGTCAATGATGGGCACATGAACAGGGTTGTGCGCCACGCCATTGACTGCGGCTGTGATCCGATGGTGGCACTGCAAATGGCGACGATCAATACGGCCACCCATTTTGGTCTGGAACGCGAACTTGGGTCCATCGCGCCGGGGCGGCGGGCCGATGTGATCCTGACATCTGACCTGCGCAGCCTGCCCATTGAAACGGTGATTGCGCGGGGTGTGGTTGTGGCTGAACAGGGCCAAATCGCGGTGGAATGCCCGCATCTGGATTGGCCCGCCGATGCGCGTGGCACGGTGAACATGGGTGCCCACAAACGTGCGGCTGATTTTGAAATCCCCGCCCCAGCGGGCACATCACAGGCGACGGTCCGTGTGATCGGGGTGGTTGAAAATCAGGCGCCGACACAGGCCAAAACGGCAACCTTACCTGTGCACGGCGGGTTGATTGAAGGAAAAGATGACGTTTGCCAGATCGCGCTGGTGGAACGCCATCGCGCCACGGGCGGCGTCACGAACGCCTTTGTGTCAGGGTTTGGTTATGCGGGTGATATGGCTATGGCATCCACCGTGGCCCATGACAGCCACCACATGATCGTCGTCGGTACTTGCCGCGATGCCATGGCCCTTGCCGCGAACCGCCTTGCAGATGTGGGGGGCGGGGTCACCGTGTGGAAAGATGGCCGGGAACTGGCGCTGATCGAATTGCCCATCGCGGGATTGATGTCTGATTCCCCGGCCACCGAAGTCGCGGCAAAGGCCGACCAGATGGTGCAGGCCATGGCCGACTGTGGATGCACCCTGAACAATGCGTACATGCAACATTCGCTTTTGGCGCTGGTTGTCATCCCTGAATTGCGGATCAGCGACAAAGGCTTGATCGACGTGACAACATTCAAACAAACAGAACTTATTCTAGAGGCACAATGACAGACCGAATAACAACCCACCCCCCAACGCAGGCCAACAAGACCTTTACCGATGCCACGAAAGCGGTGGATCATCTGATTGCCTTGTACGATGAAGCGGTGGAGTTTTTGTCGTCTGCTTTCAAGTCTGCACTGGTCGATGGGCCGCCGGACCATCGCATTCGCGCCTTTTATCCAGAAGTTCGGTTGACCACATCCAGCTTTGCGTCCATCGACAGTCGCCTGTCTTTCGGCCATGTGGCGGGGCCCGGGACCTATGCGACAACGATCACCCGTCCCCGATTGTTCCGGGCGTATTTGGTTCAGCAAATTGATCTGCTGATCGAAAACCATGCCGTTGCCGTTCATGTGGGGCCATCTGATACGCCCATGCCTGTGCATTTTGCCGTTGCGGGTGCGGATGTGGCGATCCCACAAGATGGCGCAGCCGGGTTCACGTTGCGCGACACATTCGATGTGCCGGATTTGGCGACCACGAATGACGATATCGTCAATGGTACGTCGTCGCTGGCGCCGGGCAGCCCGGAACCCCTTGCCCCGTTTACCGCGCAGCGGGTGGATTATTCGCTGGCCCGTTTGGCGCATTACACTGCCACGGATCCCGCGCATTTCCAGAACCATGTGTTGTTCACCAACTACCAATTCTATGTCACGGAATTCGAAGCCTATGCGCGCCGGATGCTGGACGATCCGGGGTCGCCCTACACCAGCTTTGTTGCCACCGGGAATGTTGAAATTTCAACGGGCGACGCGCCATTGGATTTGCCGGCCAAGCTGCCGCAGATGCCGACCTATCACCTGAAAGCGGCGGATGGATCGGGGATCACCTTGGTGAACATCGGCGTCGGCCCATCGAATGCGAAAACGGCAACGGATCATATCGCCGTGTTGCGCCCCCATGCGTGGTTGATGGTTGGGCATTGCGCCGGGCTGCGCAATTCACAGGCGTTGGGGGATTTCGTTCTGGCGCATGCGTATCTGCGGGAAGATCATGTTCTAGACGATGATTTGCCCGTATGGGTGCCGATCCCCGCACTTGCCGAAATTCAGACAAGCCTTGAACAAGCCGTCGCAGAAGTGACCGAACTTGAAGGCTACGAATTGAAACGGCTGATGCGGACAGGCACCGTCGCCACGATTGACAATCGCAACTGGGAGTTGCGCGACCAACAAGGCCCGGTTCAGCGTTTGTCGCAATCGCGGGCCGTCGCATTGGACATGGAAAGCGCGACCATCGCCGCAAATGGTTTCCGGTTTCGCGTCCCTTATGGAACGCTTTTGTGCGTGTCAGACAAGCCGCTGCATGGTGAATTGAAACTGCCCGGCATGGCGACGGATTTCTATACCACGCAGGTCCAGCGTCACTTGCTGATTGGCATTCGTGCCATGGAAATTCTGCGCGATATGCCGTTGGAACGGATCCATTCGCGGAAATTGCGCAGTTTCAACGAAACAGCGTTTTTGTAAGGGCCGCAAAAAAAATCGTATTTGTGTCAGCTATTTGTTGTGTGTGAATACAACATCACGGTAGGCTATCCCCGAAATAGCCCACATAAGGGGCAGTAGGGAGTAAAGAATAATGGCAAAACCTTTGACCAAAACGCAACTGATCGCAGCACTTGCCGAAGAAATGGGCGCTGACAAGAAAGCCGCCGCCGCGGCGCTGGATGCCGTGTGCAACGTGACCGTGCGCGAAGTTGTTGGCGGCGGTTCCGTGACGTTGCCGGGTATTGGAAAAGTGTATTGCCGCGAACGTCCTGAACGGATGGTGCGCAACCCTGCCACACAGGAAATGGTCAAGAAAGATGCCGACAAGGTTGTGAAAGTGACCATCGCAAAATCGCTGCGGGATCAGGTCAACGGCTGACTTGCCAATCCACCAGAAGTGTTAAAGGGTCGCCCGGTGGGCGGCCTTTTTTTATGGGCGCAGAAAGGGAACAGATGGATATTCGGGCAATCCTGGCCGGGCTGACCTTTGCCCTGATTTGGTCATCAGCGTTCAGTTCCGCCCGGATCATCGTTGCCGAAGCGCCACCGATGTTGTCGTTGTCACTGCGGTTCTTTTTGTCTGGACTCCTTGGCGTCATCATTGCGCGCGGTCTGGGACAATCATGGATGCTGACCCGCGACCAATGGAAGGCGACGCTGGTGTTCGGCATCTGCCAGAACGCGCTGTACCTGGGCCTGAATTTCATCGCGATGCAAACGGTTGAAGCATCGCTGGCGTCCATCATTGCATCAACCATGCCGTTGTTGGTGGCATTGGCGGGCTGGTTGATTTTTCGCGACCGGCTGCCGCCTTTGGGGGTCATTGGCTTGTGCGCCGGGATCATCGGTGTCGGGCTGATTATGGGCGCACGTTTGCAAGGCGGCACAGATCTGTTTGGTGTTGCGCTGTGTTTGATCGGGGTCTGTGCTTTGACAACGGCAACCTTGATGGTCCGGGGGGCGTCATCGGGTGGCAATCTACTGATGATCGTCGGGTTGCAAATGCTGGTGGGGGCGGCCGCGCTGTTGGTGCCCGGGCTGATGTTTGAAACATGGGATGTCACATGGTCGCCGCGTCTGACGGCCGCATTCGCCTACACAACGATCTTTCCGGGGTTGGTGGCGACGTTCATCTGGTTCTGGCTGGTCGGTCGGATCGGGGCCGTCAAAGCCGCGACGTTCCATTTTCTGAATCCATTCTTCGGGGTCGCCATTGCCGCCATCCTATTGGGGGAATCGCTGGGCGCAGTGGATATCTTTGGCGTTGCGATCATCACAATCGGTATTTTCATGGTGCAGCGTTCACGGATCGCCCCACGCTGATGTTATAGGCTGTAACCCGATTTTGGCTGACATTGCGGCCTGCTTGGCCCATGTCATTCTGGATGACGCTTGTTTTTGCATATCTTGCCGGTCTTTTGACCCTGATCAATCCATGTGTGCTGCCCGTGCTGCCCATCGTGTTGGCAACGGCCCTGCAAGCCAGCAAATGGGGTCCAGTGGCGTTGGCCGCGGGGATGAGCCTGACATTTGTTGTGCTGGGCGTGTTCGTCGCCAGTTTCGGCGTGGCGCTGGGCATTGATGACCTGCTGATCAGCCAGATCGCGGCAGCATTGATGGTGGCGTTCGGTTTGGTGCTGTTGGTGCCGCAATTGTCCACGCGGTTTGCCACAGCGACGGGTGGTTTTGCCGCCAGCGCAGACAGCCAGATGGATGGGCTGGATCGTGGGCTGCGCGGTCAGTTTCTGGGTGGCATGCTGCTGGGCGCCGTTTGGACGCCCTGTGTCGGACCAACCTTGGGTGCCGCAATGAGCTTTGCTTCGACCGGTGGGTCTGTGATCGGTGCAACCACAACGATGATCTTTTTTGCGCTGGGCGTTTCGACCATCATCGTGGGTCTGGGCTATGGTGCCCGGTCTGCACTGCAAAAGCGGCAGGCGTTGATGCGCCGCATTGCTGAAAAATCCCGTCCCATTTTGGGCGTCGTCTTCATCATTGTGGGCGCAGCAATTTTGTTCAAGCTGCACCATGTCATCGAAATCTGGGCCTTGGATACCCTGCCGTACTGGTTCCAAGATCTGTCTGTTCGTTTTTAATCTTACAAAGGAGTGTCCCCCATGGATCGTCGTACCTTTCTGATCACTGCAACTGCCGCCGCAACGGTGCCGGCTGCTGCATTTGCAGACCTTGATTACACACCCGGCTTGGTGGACCAATTGTTGGATGAAGGCAAAACCGTGTTTGTGGATTTTGCAGCCGATTGGTGCACCACGTGCAAGGCGCAGGAACGCCGCATTCAGGCCCTGAAACAGGCAAACCCAGCTTATGATCAAAACATCACCTTCGTCCGTGTGGATTGGGATCAGTATGGCCGGGGTGATCTGGTCAAAAGGTTGAATATTCCACGCCGGTCAACGCTGGTCGCATTGAAGGGCGATCAGGAAATTGGGCGCATCGTGGCAAATACGTCGCAGTCGGCGATTGCCAATCTGTTGGATGCGGCGCTTGCCGCTGCAACGGCCTAACGCCGCCAGATTGCCCAACCAAACAAGATCAAACCCGGCCCGAACACTGCGATGATCAGGCCGGGGGCGAAAAACAATTCGCGAAACGCTTCGCCTTCGGCCCATGTGGCGCCAAAGTGAAACGCGTATCCGCTGGCCATGATATCGCCTGCAAACATCACCGAAAAAACGAACACCGCAATCAGGCTGGCGCGACCAACCATGCCGCGAAAAAAGCCAAACCCGAAGATCAGCGGCACAAACAGCGCGGCAATCACGGCATTCCCCGTCAACATCGACAGCGCGCCATAAGGTTGGATCATGTGCAGTGACATGCTGAAAAAGACGGGGTCCAAGTCACGTTCACCGGTCAGAAACCCCCATTGCACCCCGAACCGAACGTATTCATAGATCGACAGCGCAGCGGTCAGAAGACCCCAACCAGACACCAGCGCAATCAGCGCCAGCACCCATCGGGGACGGTTATCCGATGATCCCACGGTTTTCCCCAATCTGGCCCCGATGCAGCAGCAGGTGATCCAGGATCACACAGGCCATCATGGCTTCGCCCACCGGTACGGCGCGGATGCCAACGCAGGGGTCGTGGCGGCCCTTGGTGATGATTTCTGCCGCTTCGCCAGATTTCGTGATCGTGTCGCGCGTGGTCAGGATAGAGGATGTGGGTTTCACCGCGAACCGCACCACAACGTCTTGCCCCGTGCTGATGCCACCCAGAATGCCACCGGCATGGTTTGATCCATAAACAGGGCCGTCTGGCCCCATGGAAATTTCATCTGCGTTCGCTTCGCCTGTCAGGGTGGCGGCGGCCATGCCATCGCCAATTTCCACGCCTTTGACCGCGTTGATTGACATCATGGCGGCAGCCAAATCCGTGTCTAATTTCCCATAAATCGGCGCACCAAGTCCGGCTGGAACGCCTTGGGCGATCACTTCGATTACAGCGCCAACGGATGACCCTGATTTGCGGATGCCGTCCAGATAATCGGCCCATGTGGCTGCGGCGTCGGCATCTGGCGTCCAAAACGGATTCTTGTTGATCTGGTCCAAATCTATCTTTGAACGATCAATGCCATGCGGGCCCATTTGGGTCATATAACCTGTGATCCGCAGGTCTGGCGCTATGGACTTGATCGCTTCGCGGGCCAAACCGCCTGCGGCAACCCGTGCTGCCGTTTCGCGCGCAGAAGACCGCCCCCCCCCGCGATAATCGCGGATGCCGTATTTCTGATAATAGGTGATGTCTGCGTGGCCGGGGCGGAATTTATCCATGATGTCCCCGTAATCCTTGGACCGTTGATCGGTGTTTTCGATCATCAGCTGGACCGGGGTGCCCGTGGTTTGGCCTTCGAATACACCGGACAGGATTTTGACCTGATCGGGTTCGCGGCGCTGTGTCGTGAATTTGTTTTGGCCCGGTTTTCGTTTGTCCAACCACTGTTGGATCATTGATTCATCGATGTGAACGCCCGGGGGGCAGCCATCCACGGTCGCGCCCAGCGCCGGTCCGTGGCTTTCGCCCCAGGTGGTTACACGAAACAAATGTCCAAAGCTGTTCAGGCTCATGCCGCGTCCCTTCTGTTCAGGGGCGGCATAACGGTCTGGCGCAAAGGGGGCAAGCGTCCTAGGGCCGCAGGGATTTCCATTGCCCGTACATCAAAACGTAGTCTTCAAAGGCTTCGGATGTCATCAGGTCATCCGCAAACTGTGGATTCATCCGCCGTGCGACCAGATCAAACCGCAACGCTTCGGCGTCGGCGGACGTTGGGCGGGGTACATCTGGCCGGGGCGTGATATCAACGTCTTTGGGTCGGGCGCGCGTGTCGCAACCGGCGACCATGTCCGGGTCCGGCAAAATGCCGCGTTTGCGCATGTCGCCAAGGGCTGCAATGTTGATCGCGCACCGTTGTTCAATCAGGTTTTGTTCCAAAACAGCAACAGGGTCACCGGGCCTGAGGTCACACCCCACCAGTGCGGCACAGCAAATGAAAGCTCCACCCAGTTTTTGCAGCACGGTCCTATCCCTACCTACGATCACCATAAAATACCTTGGACAAAGGGACCACATGAAAATGTTTGAATCATACCAGTTTTCGTGAGGTTGCAAAATGCCATGCCGTGGCGTATGCGAACGCTACCTCGGGGGGCCAAGTTGGCTGAGATGCGTAAGCGGACCCGTTGAACCTGAACCGGTTAAGACCGGCGGAGGGAAGGTATGGACATCTCCATTCCCGAACCCCGTCCGGCGATATGGAGGATTACATGAAAACCGTTCCTTTCTTTTTCGCAGGACTGATGACAGCAACGTCCGTGATGGCGGACACCCCTGTGCTGACAGTCTATACCTATGACAGTTTTGCATCCGATTGGGGCCCCGGCCCAGCGGTGGAAGAAGCATTCGAAGCGACCTGTGGCTGTGACTTGCAAATCGTACCTGCCGGCGATGGTGCGGCCCTTTTGGCCCGCATTCAGCTGGAAGGTGCGCGATCCGATGCCGATGTGGTGCTGGGTCTGGATACGAATCTGACGGCTGCAGCTGCGGCGACGGATCTGTTTGCACCCCATTCTGTCACAGCAGATTTTGCTGTACCGGGCGGCTGGGATGACCCAACTTTCGTGCCATTTGACTGGGGCTATTTCGCATTCGTTGGCAATGCTGGCGCTGATTTGCCTGCCAATTTCAAGGCACTGGGCGACAGCGACACGAAGATCGTTATCCAAGACCCGCGTTCATCAACCCCCGGGCTGGGTCTGTTGATGTGGGTCAAGCAAGCCTATGGTGACGATGCGCCAATGATTTGGGAAAATCTGGCTGATAATGTGGTCACTGTTACCGCTGGCTGGTCAGAAGCATACGGCATGTTCCTTGAAGGTGAAGCAGACATGGTTCTGTCGTACACAACGTCGCCAGCCTATCACATCATCGCTGAAGAAGACATGTCCAAGACATTCGCCACCTTTGACGAAGGGCATTACATGCAGATCGAAGTCGCCGGGAAATTGGCAGGATCAGATCAACCTGAATTGGCAGATCAATTCCTGAACTTCATGGTGACCGATGCGTTTCAGTCGATCATTCCAACGACCAACTGGATGTTCCCTGCTGTGACACCGGCCTCCGGTTTGCCGGATGGCTTTCCGATGGCGTTGCCTGCGGAACAATCGTTGATTTTTGCGCCCGAACAGGCCGCAGCGGTGCGTGATGACGCATTGGCCGAATGGCAAGCCGCACTGTCGAAGTAACGATACGGCGCGTGGTTGGCAGCGGGGTTCTGGCCCTGCTGCTGACGCTTAGCCTTGGAACGCTGGCGATGGTCGCTTTGCGGGCCGAAGGGTATGGCGGGTTGCGGGCCGGGGATTGGGCCGCAGTCCGCTTTACCGTGTGGCAGGCGCTGCTGTCTGCCGGGATCAGTGTGATTTGCGCGGTTCCCATTGCCCGCGCCTTGGCGCGGCGGTCGTTTCCGGGGCGGTCCATGTTGGTGACCCTGTTGGGGGCGCCCTTTATCCTGCCTGTTATTGTGGGTGTTTTGGGCCTGATCGCGGTTTTTGGTCGGTCAGGCTGGATCAACGACGGGCTGACGCTGTTGGGTTTGCCGAATGTGTCGATCTATGGCGCTGGGGGCGTCATCCTGGCCCATGTGTTCTTTAACCTGCCCCTTGCCACACGGTTGATCTTGCAGGGCTGGCTGTCAGTCCCGCCGGGGCAGTTCCGGTTGGCCGCATCATTGGGGGCCGATGGGTTTGCGCTGCACCGGTTGATCGAATGGCCCATGCTGAAACGCAGTCTACCGGGTGCGTTCCTGTTGATCTTTCTGTTGTGCCTGACCAGCTTTACCGTTGCCTTGGCCGTCGGCGGTGGACCCCGCGCCACGACGATCGAACTGGCGGTCTATCAGGCGTTTCGGTTTGATTTCGATATTGGCAAGGCTGCAACGCTGGGCCTGATCCAGATTGCGATATGTGTTTGTGTCGCGGCGCTTGCGTTTCTTGTGCCCTTGCCGCGGGTGCAGGGGGGGTCGGATGTGGGGGTTGTGCCCACGTGGTCGCGCCCTTCGCCGCTCGATTGGGCTTGGATCGGGCTGGGGGCGGCGTTCTTGTTGGTGCCGCTTGGTGCGATCGTCCTGTCGGGGCTGCCCGGCCTGTGGGGGCTGCCATCGTCAATCTGGTCTGCGCTTTGGACGTCTGTTTGGGTGGCCGTGCTGTCTGCGCTGTTGTGCGCGGCCATGGCGCTGGGCCTTGCGCTGATGGTCGCACGGTCTGCGGATGGGGTGCGCAAACTGGCAGAAGGCATTGGTGTTCTGGGTCTGGCGACCAGCCCCCTTGTGATTGGAACGGGGCTGTTCTTGATGATCTTTCCCTTTGCCCGCCCAATGGATTTTGCGCTGGTGGTGACGCTGACGGTCAATGCGGTGATGTCACTGCCGTTCGCCTTGCGGGTTCTGGCCCCTGCAGTTGCGCAGGTTTATTCGGATCATGATCGGTTGCGGCAGTCCATCGGGATGCCGCAGGGAACATGGGCGCGATATGTGGTTTTGCCAGCGGTGCGTCGGCCCTTGGGGTTTGCGATGGGGTTGGCGGCGGCGTTGTCGATGGGGGATTTGGGTGTGATCACACTGTTTGCTGACCCGGCAGTCGAAACGCTGCCACTTGCGCTTTACCGATTGATGGGCGCGTACCGGATGGATGATGCGGCCGGGGCGGCATTGATTCTGGTGGGCTTTAGCCTGCTTTTGTTTTGGATGTTTGATCGTGGGGGGCGGGGCCGTGCTTAGGTTCGATCAGGTGGTTTTGGCCCAAGGCGATTTTCGTCTGTCCGCCGATTTTGAAATTCCCGCCGGGGGTTGGACGGCAATCGTTGGCCCATCGGGGGGTGGTAAATCCACCCTTCTGTCCGGCATCGCAGGGTTTGTTCGTCCGATCCGTGGTCAGATTGAATGGTGTGGGCAACCGATGACTGCTGATCCTGGACAAAGGCCGGTTTCGATGCTGTTCCAGCACAACAACCTGTTTCCCCATCTGACAGTTGAACAGAATGTCAGCCTTGGACTGGCCCCCAACCTTAACCCTAACACCGCGCAAAAGGAGGCCGTAAAAGAGGCAATTCGTTCCGTGGGTCTAAGCGACCATGCAACCGCGCTGCCGTCAAATTTATCTGGCGGTCAGCAAAGCCGTGTCGCCATTGCACGGATGTTGCTGCGATCCAAACCGCTGATTCTTTTGGATGAACCCTTTGCCGCACTGGGACCTGCGCTGCGCAAGGATATGTTGGACTTGGTAAAACAGGTTCAGGTCAAAAATAATGCAACCGTTTTGATGGTCAGCCACAATTTGGAAGATTGGCAAACGTCCTGTGACACTGCATGTTTTGTTGCTGACAATGTGGCGCACCCTCTGCGACCGACGCATCAGTTGTTGGCTGAACCGCCGCAAGCTCTGCGCGATTATCTGGGCCGTTGATCCTGATGCGCATTTAGAACTGCGGTGGCGATCGCGATGTCTTGTGCTGCGATTCCGGTCAAATCTGTCAACGTAATTGCCTGATCTGAGGGTCGACCGGCTGCGCTCCCTTCCAGAACCTTTCCGAGCTCTACAAGTTGATCGACCCTTAAGTGACCCGCTTTAATCGCATGGCTGACCTCGCCGTGGTCGGAACACTGGCTTATAGAATCAACGGTGATCAGATCAGATTTCGCCACCAGCGCCGGGTCCAGCTCTTGCTTGCCCGGTGCATCTGCGCCGACCGCCGTAATGTGCGTTCCTGGCCGCACCCATTCGGACCTGATCAGCGCACGGGTTGCACCGGTGGCAGTTACAATAATGTCGGCATTTTCCACCGCACTGCGCAGGTCCTGGGTTGGTTTGACCTGTGCGAATGGTGCCAATACATCCGCTGCTGCCAATATCTTTGCAGGTGTCCGGCCCCACATCGTGATTTCGCTTAATCCCGGGATTTCGCGTGCATGTGTTCGAACCTGCCATTGTGCCTGAACGCTTGTCCCAATCACAAGCAACTTCCGCGCATCTGGCCGTGCCAACGACTGGGTCGCCACTACGCCACCAAGCGCGGTACGAATATCAGTCAGCAGCATTTGATCATGCAGCATGGCCTGCACCGCGCCTGTTTCAGATGATAAAACCAAGACTAGCCCGTTGCCGTTTGGCAGGCCCGCATCAGCATTTCTAGGAAAGCCCGTTGCCACTTTGATCACGAACGACGTGGTTCCCGTCACGTGACCATATTTGATGTGGCAATCGCCACCCGTTTCGGGAAATGTGATGTGTCCGACTGGCGGCAAGTTCACCCGCCCGGCCGATGCATCAATGTATGCTTGTCGGATGGCATCAGTGGCGGCTGTCCAATCGATTAGGGGTTCGATCTGATCGTGGGTTAAGGTAATCATCACGGGTCTTTCTGGTTTCCGGAGCCACCCTATGCCCACGCTTCCTGATTTTCGACTCGAAACCCATTTTTCAAAATGGGAATTCAAAGCGCGGTATCACATGACCGCATCCGACGCGGAAACCATGACCCTGCCCGATCTTCTGGCCATGGCATCCGACGAAGACCGCGCGGGATTCGAAGGCATGGCGTTGGGGTACACCGAAACCTTTGGCGCGCCGGATTTGCGGGATGTGATTGCCGGAACATTTGCCGATCAATCCGCCAGCAATATCCTGTGCTTTGCCGGGGCAAGCGAAGGGATTTTTGCCGCCAACAGTGTTCTTTTGGATGCAGACAGCCACGCCATTGTTGTGACACCGAACTATCAATCCCATGAAACGCTGCCGCATATGATCTGTTCGGCCACTGGCGTTCCGTTGGACCCTGATGACAACTGGTCGCTGGATATCGACCGAATTGCCGCAGCCATCCAGCCCAACACCCGGTTGGTGACGATCAACTTTCCCCACAACCCGACCGGGGCAATCTTGCCGTTGGACCGGTACATGGCGCTGATTGATCTGTGCCGGAAACATGGCATTTGGATTCTGCACGATGAAATTTTCAATGGTCTGGGCCCGACAGGCACACAGCACTTGCCGTTCATCGCAGATGTCTATGAACGCGGTTTGTCGCTGGGCGTGATGTCGAAATCTTATGGTCTGCCGGGGCTGCGAATTGGGTGGATTGCCTGCCAAGATCGTGAAGTTCTGTCAAAGATGGAACGGCTGAAACACTACCTGTCGATCTGCAATTCCGGACCCAGCGAACGGTTGGCACTGATTGCCCTGAAAGCACGCGATCAGATTTTGGCCCGTAACAACGCGATCGTGGATCAGAACCTGATCAAATGGGATGCGTTCTTTGCCCGGCACCCCGATTTGTTTGATTGGCGGCGGCCGGATGGGTCTTGCATGGCATTCCCCAGATACAAGGGGGCAGAGGGTGTGGAAGAATTTTGCCGCGCCTTGGTCGAAGACAGTGGTGTTTTGTTCCTGCCCAGCACGATCTATCGGTCCGACCTTGGCCCGACGCCGACCGACAGGTTCCGCCTGGGCTGTGGACGCAAAGGGCTGGACGAAGGGTTGGCCGCCCTAGAGGCGCATATCCAACGCAATCGGCCATAAAAAAACGGCCCCGAAGGGCCGTTCTTGATCTAAGTGATGATCGCTTGGATCAGTCTTTGCCTTTGACCGGTGCCCAGATGCGCTTGTTGGTCAGGTACAACAGGGCCGCCAGCAACGACAGGATGATCACACCCACGAAACCAGCCTGCTTGCGTGCGTTCAGCTTTGGTTCGGCTGTCCACATCAAAAAGGCGGCAACGTCCTGGGACGCTTGTTCGATGGTTGCTTCGGTGCCGTCAGCATATTCCACATCATCGCCCCACAATGGCTGGGACATCCCGATCCATGAACCGGGGTATTTGCGTTTGCCATCTTCGTCATAGCATTCGACTGGATAGCCGCCAGCGGTGAAGACCGCGTTGTAGCTGCCGTCGAAATCATCCGGTGCGCAGGATGGTGGATCTTCGTATCCGGCCAACAAGGACGCGATGTATTCCGCGCCGCCCATGCCTTTGACCAGCTGGTTGATCCCGGATCCCAACGGGCCGCTGAACCCAGCACGGGCTTTGGCCATCAAGGACAAGTCAGGTGCGTTTGCAGACAGCACTTCGGGGAAGTGATCGGCTGGAACGGCGGGGCGGAAATCGCCTTCGCCGTCGAACAGGGTCGGATCCCAAACTTCGTAGAATTCAGCATAGGCGCGCACCTGATCTTCGGGCAGGTGTGGGCCGCCGTCATCCGCCAGCGTCCGGATTGGAACGAATTTCAAACCGTGACAGGCGGAACAGATTTCAGTGTAAACCTGCAGGCCGCGCTGCAGCTGCATCTGATCATAAGCGCCAAACGGACCTTCGAACGAAAAGTCGTAATCCGTGACCTTGGGCGCTTCGCCTGCGGCGTGGGCCCCGCCTGCCGCCAAAGCGACAGTAAGGGCCAGACCGGTGGTGAGTGTCTTGAACATTGTCGTATCGTTCCTTTTTACTCTGCCGGTGTGGCGACAGAATCGCCCTTGCCGTAATGAGCCTTGAAATCGTCTTCGATGGTCGCCGGTGGCTGTTCGGGTTTTTCCAGAACACCCAACAATGGCAGGATCACCAGGAAGTATGCGAACCAATATGTTGATCCCAACAAAGATAGGGATGCATAGGGTTCTTCCGCTGGCATCGCGCCCAACCACATCAAGAAGATGAAGTCAGCGACCAAAATCCAGAACCAGATTTTGAACATCGGGCGATACCGGCCGGACCGTACGCTGGATGTATCCAACCATGGGGCCAGTGCCATCACGGCAATCGCACCGAACATCGCCAGAACGCCAAAGAATTTCGCGTCGACAATGCCGCCTGTGATGAAGTCAACAAACATCACCAGCCAGACGTCCGCGGTGAACGCACGCAGGATCGCGTAGAATGGCAGGAAATACCATTCCGGCACGATGTGTGCAGGCGTCGCCAGTGGGTTTGCTTCGATATAGTTGTCTGGGTGGCCCAGGTAATTTGGCATGAAGCCAACGATTGCCATGAACACGACCAAGATCACGGCCAGCGCAAACAGGTCCTTGATCACGAAGTAGGGCCAGAACGGCAGCGTGTCTTTTTCCGCTTCGGCTTTCGATGTGCGGCGCACTTCGACACCTGTTGGGTTGTTGTTGCCTGTGGTGTGGAACGCCCAGATGTGAACGATCACCAAACCGGCAATCACAAACGGCAGCAGGTAGTGAAGGCTGAAGAAACGGTTCAGCGCAGGCTGACCCACGGAAGATGCGCCCAGCAACCATGTTTGCAGTGCTTCACCCACGAATGGGATCGCGCCAAACAGGCCGGTGATCACGGCCGTTCCGTGGAACGACATCTGACCCCATGGCAGAACGTAGCCCATGAACGCTGTGCCCATCATCAACAGATAGATCAGCATGCCGATGATCCACGTGACTTCGCGCGGGGCCTTGTAAGAACCATAATAAAGACCGCGGAAAATGTGCAGATACACCGCCACAAAGAACAGCGACGCGCCATTCATGTGGAAATAGCGGATCATGTGGCCGCCGTTCACGTTGCGCATGATGTGTTCAACAGACGCAAACGCCATGTCTTCGTGTGGGATATAATGCATGACCAGCACGATGCCGGTGATGATTTGCAGCGCCAGACAGAATGTCAGCACGATGCCCCAAATCCACATCCAATTCAGGTTCTTTGGGGTTGGGATCATCAGCGTGTCGTACAACAGGCCAAAAATCGGAAGGCGCTTTGCCATCCCTTTTTCAAAGTTGGACTTTGGTTCGTAATGGTCGTGGGGAATTCCACCCATGGGTCTTCTCCTTTATCCGAGTACGAGGTCGTCGCCGTCGAACGCGGCGGTCGGGACCAGCAGGTTTTGGTTTGCGGGGCCTTTGCGAATACGGCCAGCCGTATCGTAGTGGGACCCGTGGCAGGGGCAGAACCAACCGCCAAAATCACCAGCGCCATCGCCCAGCGGCACACAGCCCAAGTGGGTACACACACCCAGCATCACCAGCCATTCGCCATCTTCGTCCAACGCGCGGTTGGCATCTGTCGCTGGCGCTTCGCCGACGTTTTCGTTCCGGGCGATCGGGTCTTGCAAAGCGGCATCATCATCGGCACGGGCCGCTGCAATTTCCGCTTCGGTCCGGCGACGGATGAAGACCGGCTTGCCTTGAAACAGGACGGTCAGCTGTGTGCCGGGTTCCACGCCGCTGATATCCACGCGGATCGATGACAACGCGCGGACGTCCGCGGATGGGTTCATCTGGTTGACCAATGCCCAACCTGCCACACCCGTGACCACAGCGCCGGTACCGGCGGTGGCATAATACAGAAAATCTCTGCGGGTGCCTTCGTGTTCGTCTGTGTGCGCCACGAGGTTCCTCCAATTTGTGTCTTACGGGCGGGTACGCCCCATGAATCGCACCCCGAAACAGGGCAACGTCCCGCGGGTATCTAGCCCGGGTTGGCGGGGGCGTCCAGCGGACAATCGGGCGCACTTTCAGCGATGTGATGGAAGTTTCAGGGGTCGACGTGTGTTGCGACCATGCTGTCGCGCTGCGCAAACTGATCAAACCATGCGGCAAGCGTGGTGTGTTGATCGCGCCAACCCCGGTCAGAATGGCGCAAATCAAGATAGCCCAAGGCACATGCAACGCTGATCTGGCCCATATGCAATGGCCCGTTCAAAAGCGGCATCCAGCGCGTTTCAAGGGCGGCCACGGCCCGGCTGGCCTTGCCCCACTGTGCATCCAGCCATTCTGGGCTTTGCTGGGTTTTGGACCGCAGACGTTTTTCGTAAACCATGCCAACGGTCGAATCCATGATCGCATCGCCCGTGGCTTCCAGCGTCAGGATATCCCAGCCGCCTTCGGGATAGAGTGTGCCATTGCCCAAATCATTCAAAAAGCGGGTGATCACGCGGCTGTCATACAGGGCGGGACCGTCTGCGCGGATCAGCGATGGAATGCGGCCCGTTGGATTGCCTGCAAGCGCCTGATCCGTGGATTGCAGCGGGTTTGTCGCCACATCGATTTCTTCCACGGCATCCAGCAAATTCAATTCCCGCAAAACCACGCGGGCCTTGCGCGCATAAGGGGACGGTGGTGCTGTGATCAGTTGCATGGGTCAAACCCTTTTGAAGCGGATGCGGGTCAGCGCGGTGGCATCGATTTCCACACCCGGGCCATTGCGCCCCAGTCGGACAACCCGCCGAAAGCGGCCGGTGCCATTGATCTGTTCCGCGTCGCGGCGCAGTTCGATGCCTTCTTCCACTGTATCCAGCACATCTTCAGTGTCCTGATTGCGGCGCAATTTCGGAATGGTGCGCGTGGCGGCGTAGGTTGCCACTGCAACGGCGCCATACCGCAATGCAATGCCGGCCAGCGGGGCAACAGGTAAAGCCATGACATCTCCTCCTGCTTCTATATGTAGGCGGAGTTTGGGGTGTTTGCTACTTTAACTCTGCCGCCCATGGCGGATTACAGCCCTTGCGGCTGCAATTTATGGCAGCAGCCCGCGCGGCGGTGTTCAAAATCGCCGTCACCTGATCCACAGACAGGGCCGCGACAGATGTGCGGGTTACGGCACCGGCAGCGTTAAGCTGTGCCAGCATCGTCCCCATAAACGTATCACCCGCGCCGACGCTGTCCACAAACGGGTCAGCGGTGCCAACAGGCACGGGGATGTCATTCATCTGGAAATTTGCGCGCGCGCCCTTTTCCCCCATGGTCAGAACGACCAACGGCGCATTTGTTTTTTCCATCAGCTGGCGGAAACCGTCTGTCAGATCATGTGTTTCGAAAATCCATTCCAGATCTTCGTCTGACAATTTGATCACATCTGCGGACGCCAAGACCTTCCAAAGACGGTCCAGATAGCTGGCCCGGTCTGGGATCAGCAGGGCCCGGATGTTTGGGTCCACCGATTTCAGCACGGTATCGGGTTGTTCTGCAAAGAATGCCGCCAGATCGTCTGCATCTTGCCCTTCTGCCAGACCAAGCGACGAAATATGCAAGACCGTCATATCGGCAGGGGCATGGCTGCGCATTTTGGCCAGATCTGTTGCGCGGTCAGCGACGCCTTGGCGGTAGAACTGATAGCTGGGGATGCCATCAGACAGGGTCACAACAGCCAGCGATGTTGGCGCGTCGGTGGGGGGCATCAATTGCGCCACACCGCTATTTGCCATTTCTTCGATCATAAATTGCCCCAGGGTATCCGTGGACATGGGCGTCAAAAACCCGGTGGGGGCAGATTGACGGGCGGCGGCAAGCGCCGTGTTGTACGTGGATCCGCCGCGCAGGCCATCAAATTTAATGGCTGCACCATCCCGCCCGGACTGGATCAAATCAACCAAACAGTCGCCTGCACAAACAATCATCGCATCGCCCCCTTCTTTCTTGGTGTGTTATCGCTAACGGTTCTGGGGATCAACGTGGGACATTTACGTCAGTTCAATCACGTCCTTGTCGATGGCCAACATATAGCCGCGCCGTGCCACGTTCCGGATCAACAGCTGGGTTACCATCTGATTGCCCAATACATCGCGCAGGCGTTTGATGCGCGTGGCGCCTGCGGCTTCTTCGCAGTCGGATGTGGGGCGCCCGGAAATCAACGATTCAAGTTCCGCGCCAGACAGCATGTCGCCGTCCATTCGCGCCTCTGCCAATGCGGCCAGTGTTTCGGTGGCGGCATCTGTCAGTTTGAATTCCATGTTGTTAAGCAAAACAAGGTTCTGCGCACGACTGATATACAAAGACCGGACCTGTATGCCCGACGCTTCGACTTGGGCCATACGTCGGTTCAACGCGATCAATAGAACCAGAAAAACAAGCGTCGCGACCAACAGCGCGGTGGCAAACAACAACAGCACAAAAATAACGACCCGGTAACTGGCCAACGTATCCGCAAAAGCAGTGCCCGATTGCGCAAGAATTTCCAGAAACTGAATATCGTTCTGTGCGGTCAGCGCTTCATTTTCCACAAAGATGCGTTCCACACGGTCATTGAATGCATTGCCATCGGGCAAAGTCACGAACAGCCACAGCGCCGCCACCGTCAACAGAACCACGATCGCGGCCACACCCAACGCAATCACACGGCCCAAGCCCCGCGCGGTGTCAGTACCTAAGGAAGTTGTCACCGGCATTTTCCTTTTGTTCTGGGGTTGGATCCGTCTCTGCGGCGGATTGAACGGTCAACAGGGTCCAGCCCGCTGCCAACAGCCGGTCTGCCGTTGCTGGTATCGGATCGTCGGGGCAGGGCGCAGGAAGTTCCAAAAACCCATAGTGCAGCACCAAAGGGTCGTCCTGTTTGGCTTTATATTCCACAAAACATCCGGCTGACGCCGAACTGGCACACATGGCCCCAAGGGCGATCAAAGAAATCAGTTTCATGGGGGGATACTATGAACGTCGCACCCTGACAGGCAAGAACTGTGCGCCGTTATCCAATAACACGCCGGCGTTATTGCGCGATTTTGCACCGTTGCCGCACCGTTGGACCAGATCCCGCTTCAACGAAAGGTGCAGACATGAAAGCAATTCTTCTGATTACGGCAACGGCTGTTGCCATGGCCCTGACCCCGCCCGCGCAGGCCCAAACACAACGGTCCACGGGGGAACAGATTGCCTTGGGCGTGGCGATTGCCGCGATTGTTGGTCTGGCCTTGAAGCACCGCAAAGATGACGACCGATCAGCGCAAAACCCGCACACACGCAACAACCTTGTGCTGCCGCAACCCCAGCCCCAGCGGAACCGCACTACACCCCGCAATCGGGCGGCGCTGTCGGCGGACTGTATCCGCCGGCTGGATACCCCCCATGGCCGGGTGCGCCTGATGCTGCAACGATGCCTGAGCCGGACGACAGTCCATGCAACCTTGGTCAATCTGCCCGATCATTGTTTCAGCCGCGTGCGCACAACCCAAGGGGAACGCCGCCGCGGGTACCGCCCCCGCTGTTTGCGGCGTGCGGGATACAGCATCGAATAAGAATCTACCCGATCCAAACAGGGTCGGCTGATGAAAAGGGGGGCGGGGTATGGACATGGGACCCGCCCCCCTTTTTCTTTCTGGTCTTGCAGGCTAGGCAGTCGCATGGCCCCGAATTTCACAATCGAACGCAGCCTGTTTGCATCCGGTTTTCGCACCATCGCCGGTGTCGATGAGGTGGGGCGTGGCCCGTTGGCAGGGCCGGTTTGCGCCGCAGCGGTGATTTTGAACCCAGAGGCGATTCCCGATGGACTGGATGACAGCAAGAAACTGACCGCAAAAATGCGGGGCGTGGCGCTAGACGCGCTGGACGGTGTTGCCCAGATTGGCATCGGATGGGCGTCGGTCGCGGAAATTGACGAACACAACATTCTGCGTGCGTCGCATCTTGCCATGGTGCGCGCCGTTTACGACTTACCGGTGATGCCGGACGTTGCGTTGATCGATGGCAACATGATCCCATCCGACTTTCCGACGAAAGCGCGCCCTTTGGTCAAAGGTGACAGCCGATCACAGTCGATTGCTGCCGCTTCAATTGTGGCCAAAATCAAGCGAGATTTGGTCATGTGGGATTTAGCGCAACAGTATCCGGGGTACGGCTGGGACACGAATATGGGTTATCCGACCCCTGCACACAAAATAGCGTTGGAAGATTTGGGCGTGACCCCACACCATAGACGGTCGTTCAAACCGGTACACAACATATTGTTGCAAGAAAAAAATCTAACCCGCTGATTCAAAAAGAAATTGACCGCGAATCGGTCCTGACTCATCTTGGTGCCCAACCAATGATCGCAAAATGCGGCGTGGAACGAGGCAGTGAAATGAACGTAATACCCATGAAGAAGGGCGGCCCCAAGCTGCCTTTGAACAGGATATTGGATGGTGACTGTGTGGAGGTGATGAACAGCCTTCCGGAAAATTCCATCGACCTGATCTTCGCAGATCCCCCCTACAATCTTCAGCTGAAATCAGACCTTCATCGACCCAATAATTCCAAGGTCGACGCGGTCGATGATGATTGGGATCAGTTTTCCAGTTTTGCCGCTTACGATCAGTTTACGCGTGAATGGTTGGCTGCCGCGCGGCGCATCCTAAAGCCCGATGGGGCGATCTGGGTGATCGGCAGCTATCACAACATCTTTCGTGTTGGCGCATCCTTGCAGGACGCGGGCTTTTGGATCCTGAATGATGTGGTGTGGCGCAAGACGAACCCGATGCCCAACTTTCGGGGCAAACGCCTGACCAACGCCCATGAAACGATGATCTGGGCTTCGAAATCCGAAGGGTCAAAATACACATTCAATTACGAGGCGCTGAAGTCACTGAACGAAGGCACCCAAATGCGCAGCGACTGGGTCCTGCCGATTTGCACAGGACATGAACGGTTGAAAAACGAACAAGGCGAAAAAGCCCACCCAACCCAAAAACCGGAATCCTTGCTGCACCGTGTGCTGGTCGGATCAACAAACCCCGGCGATGTGGTTTTGGACCCGTTCTTTGGATCGGGGACCACCGGCGCAGTGGCAAAGGCATTGGGCCGCGATTTCATTGGCATCGAACGGGAAGAAGAATACCGCAAGGTCGCCGAAAAACGGCTGAAGGCCATTCGCAAATATGACACCGACGCATTGAAAACGGCTGTGTCCAAACGGTCTGAACCCCGGGTGCCCTTTGGGCAATTGGTGGAACGCGGCATGCTGCGCCCGGGCGAAGTGCTGACCAGCCCACGTGGAAAAACAGCCAAGGTTCGCGCCGACGGAACGCTGGTCAGTGGTGATGCAGCAGGATCGATCCATCAGGTCGGCGCTGCACTGGAAAAGGCCCCCAGCTGCAACGGGTGGGCTTACTGGAACTTCAAACGCGACGGGAAAGTGATTTCAATCGATCTGTTGCGCCAGCAAATTCGCGCAGAAATGCGCGATCGTCCGAACTGACGAAAACGCAGTCCCAAGACCAATCAGGACAAGAAGAATTTGATTACCGCCTGTGCCTGCGGCCCTCGCAGTGCACCACCTTTGCCCCGCCTATTGGCGGGGTTTTTTCTGGTTCAGGTGGGCCAAAATCACCCGGGCGACGTCTTCTGCCGCTTCTTCATGGGCCAGATGGCCCAGTGTTTCGAAATGGTGAATATGCGCGTTCTTCATGCGCCGCGCCGCCTTGATGGATACATCGGGGGGGACCGTCCCATCTTTGTCGCCCACGATGAACAGGGTGTGGGCCGGGTTGTTGGGTAAGCGTGTCAACAACCCGTCCAGCGCCCAATCCGCCATCATGCGCAACGTGCCGCGAACATGATCCGGATCGGACGCCAATTTTCCATACAGATGCAGGCCTTCATCGGTGACGGTGGATCCGGTGTTGACCAACAGGCGTTTCACGTTGGCGGGTTGCCCCCCCGTGCGGGCAAAAACATCTGGCGCAAAAGGCAATGCGGCCAACAGTTTCGCCGCAACGGGAAACAGCCACCCGGCGATTCCGTCAAATTTTGACAGGGCGGCGTTGATCGCAACAATGGGTTGCGGTGCCCCCATTTCGGCCATCCGCAGGGCAATGGCACCGCCAGCAGAATGCGCAACTGTCGCCTTGGGCGTGAGGTTCAGGTCCGTGATCAGCGCGCTGATCGCACGGGTCAGCGTGTTCAGATCGGCCCTGCCACCTGGCAATGGTTTGGACAGCCCCTGCCCCGGTACATCCATCGCGGTGCACCGATAGTGGCGCGCCAAGATTGGCATCAGGTTGCGCCAGCTTTGCGTTGCACCACCAGCGCCGTGGATCAACACAAGATCAGGGCCGTCACCCATTTGTTGGACATGCCAGGTGGTGCCGCCGCTGACGATGAACCGGCTGTGATCCGCGTGCGGCCACCATGCCTGCGCCAGCGCCCAATCCATTACATCGCGTCCAAACTGGCCGAAACGGCTTGCGACAGGCGTTTGGCATCTGCGCGAGGCAGGGGGATGTAGGGCGCAGCCAGATGGCTGGCCAACGATTGCAACGCCTTTTCGGGGCGCTTGGACACATCGATCACCAGCCCCTGAATGGATTCTGACTGCGCTTGTTGCGCCATGCGCTGGGCATCGGCAGCCGCTTGGGCGCGATTGGCTGTCCCATCCAGCGCGATGTTGGCCCGACCATCTGTCAACAGGGCGACGGTGGGCGTCAGGCCCTTGCCCTTGGCGGAACGGGCGACGTCCATCGCGGTTTTAAGTCCTGCGGCCAGTGGGGTGCCACCGCCGCCTGCCAATGACGCCAACCGCCGCTTGGTCTGCACCAATGACCGCGTCGGCGGAAGAAGAAGTTCTGCCCCGTTCCCGCGAAATGCGACAAGCGACACATGATCCCGTCGGGCGTATGCTTCGGCCAGCAAAAGTTCGACCGCGCCTTTCGCTTCTGCCAAACGTGCGATTGCAGCAGACCCGGACGCATCGACGGTGAAAATCAACAGGCGGTCGGATTGGTCTTCGAACCGCTTGAACCGCAGATCTGTTGATCGGATATGGATCGGGCGCTGGGTCTTTGCAGTTCGTTTGCGGACCATCTGCCAAGGGGCCGCTGCCCGAAGTGTCGCAACCAGATCCAGCCGCGCCCGTCCATCAAATCGGCCTTGCCGGGGGGCAAGGGGCCGGCCCCGGCGGTTGCCCTTTTGCCTGTCACCGGATCCGCTGCCGCCGCCGTTGGCAACGCGATGGTTGCGGGCTGCGACTTGGGCCAAAAGATCCGCGGGCAGCGCAGCTTTCACTGCTTCCAGCAGGATATCTTCGGGGATGGTCAAATCGTCTTGGTTGCCCTTACCCTGATCGCCATCCGGTTCAGTTGCGTCGGGCGGTGGCGGTGTATCGACGGGATCGTCTTCTTCCACTGTTGGCACTTGTGTTGCGCGTGGGGCCAACACCAGCCCGGCGGCCGCCATTACATCAGCATCGTCCACAGTGTCGCGCTGGTGCAGGGCGGCGTGGGCGCGTGCCGCCCGCAGTGTGAACAGGATCGCCCGCGCACTGGTGATCCCGAATTGTGTGGCAATCGATGTGATGGTCTGGGCAATATCATCCGGGGTGCAAATGTCCAAAATGTGACCCTGTTGCAGGGGAATCGTCGCCGTTTCCGCCAATCGCAGCCCTTCGAGGTCCAGATGAAAAGCAAGACGATCCGTAATGCCGGGTGGCAGAATTTCGTCATCAACCCCTTCGTCCAATGCGACTACGGTGGCTTTCGTTCCATCGTCCATCGCCAGCGTGATGCGCCCCGCCAAATCCGATGGAATGCGTTCGGCCATGGTCAAAAGCCAAACCCCTTCCCGGGCTAATAGACCCGTGGTTCGAACGGTGTGCCCCCGGTCTAACGTTTGTGCCAGATCCAGCCCGCCAAACAGTGCATCGTCCGTTGCGGTTGCGGGAATTTTGGTTTGTGCGCCGGGCAGATTGGATACGGCATCCAGAAACCGATCCCGCACCGGGCCGGACCGGGCCCGCACCCAGACACCGCCCAATCCCACGGGATCAAGCGCCAAAAGGCGCAGCGCCAAACTGGCCTGATCCCACGTGGGGTGGGTCACCCCAAAACCTCTTCCACCACGCGCATCACGCGCGCGCCTGATCCGGCTTCGTCCAATGGGTCGCGGCGCAGACGGTGGCGCAGGGCGGATGGTGCGATGCGCTTGATGTGATCTGTGGTGATTGACCCGGCCCCTTCGTATGCGGCCAGCGCGCGGGCCGTGCGCAGCAATGTCAGTTCACCGCGCAGACCGTCTGATCCCAACGCGATGCACAGCTGCGCACAGGTTTCCAGTGCTTTGGCCGGGGTGGCCACTTTGGCCAGTTGGTCGCGGCCTGCCAGAATGGCAGCACGGATTTTGGCGTCTTCGCCGGCCCAGGCATCCATAAACGCGGCGCGATCGGTTTCATAACGGTCCCGGCGTTTGATGACTTCGACCCGTGTTTCGATGTCTTGTGGGCTGGTCACATCGACGGACAGGCCAAACCGATCCAAAAGTTGCGGGCGCAATTCACCTTCTTCCGGGTTGCCTGATCCGACCAACACAAAACGTGCATCATGCCGGATTGATAGCCCTTCGCGTTCGACAAGGTTTTCGCCCGATTGCGCCACATCCAAAAGCAGATCAACAATGTGATCTTCCAGCAGGTTGCATTCGTCGATGTAAAGATACCCCCGGTTCGCCCGGGCCAGCAAACCGGGTTCGAATGCCTTTTCCCCCTTGGCCAGCGCTTTTTCGATATCCAGCGCGCCAACGACACGGTCTTCTGTCGCACCAAGCGGCAGGTCGATCACAGGGGTTGGTTTTTCGATCATGTCGCCGGTGGCACCTGTCCACCAATCGGGAACATCTGCGGTGTCAGCGGAATTTACAGGGCATCCGTCCACGGCCATGATCGGCGGCAGCAATGCAGCCAATCCGCGCACGGCTGTGGATTTCCCTGTGCCACGATCGCCAAACACCAATACCCCCCCGATGCCGGGGTCGATGGCCGTAAGCACCATAGCCAGTTTCATGTCGTCCTGTCCGACAATGGCGGAAAAAGGAAAGGGCGTTTTCATGTCTGCACCTGCAGTTTGGAAAGGGGGCTTTCACCGCCCCAGGTGCCCGCATCGCCAACGATGGCAAACCGGGCATAAAGTTCTTCTTTGAACCATGCGCCGTCACGCACAGCTTTGATCGCCTGGCCGTGGGGGCCGTCCCCCCGGGCAAACCGGGCCATGGCGGCGGCGTTGGGCCATATGGAAAATGTGACCTGATGGAACCACGGGATCTCTCCGATCCCGATCTTGAAGGCGACATTGGGGTCTGATCCGATCACCTTGCTGATCGATGGCACACGCCCCCAAAATCGTTGCATGATGGACGGTTTTATCGTCGCCCGCGTCAATGCAGCCAAAGGGCCATCCAATTCCACATCCGCAACTGTGAACGGGGCCTGACCAGACCATTCCCCCCGCGCCTGCGATGGGGTCAGAAAGACCGTCCAATGTTCACCCGCTTTGGACTGATACCGTTTATACACGGCCGCATCTGATGTTTGTGCGCGCGCCGTGTCTTCATCCGGCCAGACCGCAAGGATCGCATAGACGCTGATGTTTGGCAGGGGTGTGAACCCTTCGCCTGTGCCGGAACCGCACAATTTCCAGAACCCGATTCCGGGAACGCGTGCCATGGCAGGCCGCGCCAACCCCATCATCGCAAACGCCCAAGCCCGCGAAAACGCGGTGTCAAAACGAAAGAAAGACAGGCTGACGGTCTGCGGCACGGGTTGCGGGTCCCTTTGGTTGTCAATCTAGGCTTACATATTTTCAAAATAAATAAAAGACACAGTGGCTTTCACGTCTATCTAAATGTAAACTTTACTAGACAGTCAAAAGGAATCCGCCCCATGACACGACTTGATCCAACCCTTGGCGGGGCCACACAGCCCCATGCAATTGTGATTGGCGCGGGTTTGGGTGGTTTGGCCGGTGCCATGCGACTTGGTGCCAAGGGATACCGGGTTACGGTGATTGATCGGCTGGATGAACCGGGTGGTCGGGGGTCATCAATCACCCAGAACGGCCACCGATTCGATCTGGGTCCGACAATTGTAACGGTGCCCCAGACATTCGAAGATTTATGGGCCGCCTGCGGGCGCAATTTCCGCGATGATGTGGATTTGCGTGCGTTGGACCCATTCTATGAAATCCGTTGGCCGGATGGGTCCAAGTTTGTGATGTCGGGCGACGAAGACGCCGTCGAAGAACAGGTGCGTCAATTGTCGCCCGGGGATGTCAAAGGATATCGCAAGTTTCTGGTAGATAGCGAAGAACGCTATTGGTTCGGGTTCGAAGATTTGGGTCGCCGTCCCATGCACAAACTGTGGGATCTGGTAAAGGTGTTGCCCCGGTTCGGTATGCTGCGGGCGGATCGGTCGGTTTACCAACACGCCAAGCGACGGTTCAAAGACCCGCGCCTGCAAATGGCGTTTTCCTTTCATCCTCTGTTTATCGGTGGCGACCCGTTGCACGTGACCAGCATGTATATTCTGGTCAGTCATCTGGAAAAGGAATTCGGCGTCCATTATGCCATGGGCGGGGTTCAGGAAATTGCCCGCCAGATGGTCAACGTGATCGAAGATCAGGGCGGTTTGATGCGGATGAATTCAACTGTCGATGAAATACTGATCAAAGACGGCGCTGCCGCAGGGGTCCGGTTGGAAACGGGCGAAATCATGCGTGCTGACATCGTTGTGTCAAACGCGGATGCGGGGTTCACCTATCGCCATTTGTTGCGCAACCACCCCAAGAAACGTTGGACTGACCGCAAGCTGGATAAGACCCGCCTGTCGATGGGTCTGTTCGTTTGGTATTTCGGGACCAAAGGCACAAAGGGCAAATGGGCAGATGTGGGGCACCACACGATCGTCAACGGGCCGCGATATCAGGGCCTGTTGAAAGATATCTTTATGCACGAACACCTTGCGGATGATTTCAGCCTGTATGTGCATCGCCCGTCCGTAACGGATCCCACTGTTGCGCCGGACGGCGACGATACGTTCTATGTCCTGTCGCCAGTGCCGCATATTGGCGGCGAATTCCCCGTGAACTGGGACGTGGTCAAAGACAGCTACCGCCAAAAAGTGGCCAAGGTCGTAAATGACATGATGCCAGGGTTCGAAGATCACATCAGCGCAGAAATGATGTTCACGCCCGAAGATTTCGAAAGCCGCTATCTGTCCCCCGCGGGGGCCGGATTCAGCATCGAACCACGGATACTGCAGTCGGCCTGGTTCCGCCCGCACAACGTAAGCGAAGAGGCCAAGGGCCTGTATCTGGTTGGCGCCGGAACGCATCCGGGCGCAGGGGTGCCGGGGGTTGTGTCAGCCGCCGAAGTGCTGGGCAAGCTGATCCCCGATGTGACACGGGTGCCTGCCGAATGAACGACGCTGATCTGCAACATTGCCGGGACGCCATTCGCACGGGCAGCTATTCGTTTCATGCAGCGTCCAAGCTGTTGCCTGCCAAAGTGCGCGACCCCGCGCTGGCGCTTTATGCGTTTTGCCGTTTTGCGGATGATGCCGTGGATGAAGTGCCGGAAAAGGCGGCCGCCGTGTTGCGTTTGCAAGACCGGTTGGATGCCATCTACGAAGGTCGCCCTGCGAACAGCCCCATTGATCGCGCCTTTGCCGCGATGATCGATCAACATGATATGCCCCGCGCCCTGCCAGAGGCCCTGTTGGAAGGGTTCGCTTGGGACGCGCAGGAACGAACCTATGCGACCTTGTCTGATGTGCGCGCGTATTCTGCGCGCGTTGCGTCTGCTGTGGGGGCGATGATGACCGTGCTGATGGGCGTTCGCGATCCCAACGCATTGGCGCGGGCCTGTGATCTGGGTGTTGCGATGCAGTTGACGAACATTGCCCGCGATGTGGGCGAAGATGCCCGGTTCAAGCGGTTCTACATGCCAACCGATTGGATGGATGACGCTGGAATAGACCTGCAAGCCTTTTACCACGATCCCCTGCCGCGCCCGGCCATTCGGACAATGACCAAGCGTTTGCTGGCAGAGGCGGATCGGCTTTATCGCCGGTCAGAGGCAGGGATTACGGCACTGCCCTTATCATCGCGACCCGCAATTTATGCCGCGCGCCACATCTATTGTGGGATCGGTGGTAAGCTGCGGCGGAATGGATACGATTCCATTTCTTCGCGTGCGATCACGACCAAAGGACAAAAGCTGGGCTGGTTGGGTTTGGCGCTGGTGCGATCCGGGGTCAGCATGGCTGCGCCCCAGTCCGCCGTCGTATACGCCGACCCTTTGCCAGAGGTCAGATTTCTGGTGGATGCTGCGGCTGACACCACACAAAAACACCCCAGCAGAACCAAAGCGGTGCTGGATGTCTTGGCTGATTTGCGTCAGCGCGATGCTGCACAGCAGCGAAACATGTTGGAACCTGGGGACGTTCAACCTAGTTAGTAAGCATACTTGAAAGGTTGAACACCCATGGATTGGCAAATTTTCATCGTATTTCTGGCGGCCACCTGCGCCGCTGGCGCGACGGGTTCGCTGTTCCCGCCGGATGATTGGTATTTCAAGCGGCTGAAGAAACCTGTTTGGACGCCGCCGCCATGGTTGTTCCCACTGGCGTGGGTCACATTGTATATTTCTGCGGCAGTCGCCGCGACATGGGTCGCGATGGAACAAGGATCCGGCTTTGCACTGGCGTTCTGGGCTTTGCAAATCGCGTTGAACACATTGTGGACGCCGGTATTTTTCGGGCTGAAACGTTTGGGCGCTGCCTTGGTGGTTATTGGCTGCCTGTGGTTTGCGGTTGCGGCCACGATGCTGACGTTCTGGCAAATTGTGCCGGCGGCGGGATGGCTGTTTGTTCCTTACCTGATCTGGGTCAGCTATGCGGGTGCATTGAACGCATGGATTTGGCGCAAGAACGCGCATGTGGCGGTCGAAGCCTAATCTTTGAATGTCCATCCGGCACGGCGCGGAACACGACACGCCAGCATCGGTTTCAGCAGGGGATTTGAAAATCGGTTCAGATCCAACGCTTCGTGAACACCGGTGGTTTCTTCGCCGTTGAAACGCGTTTTCACCATGGACCGCGAATAAAAGGGCGCGTCCAACATGCCCTTTACCTGCACGGGCATGACGCCGACATCAGCCCGGGTTTCGCGCCGCACTTGCCATGCAGAATTTTTGAACCGCACTTTTGGCGGGGCGTCGATCACTGTGGGGTGATTTTCTGCATCGAACTGGATGCCAACACCCAGCTGTGAACCATCCAACCGATCCGCGTCATAAAAACACACAGACCCATCCGCCAAAGGATAACGGCCCCATGTCCAATAGCTGAAATCCTGTTCAAGGGCGCGGGTGCCAAAGTTGGCGTCAAAATATCCATGCCCTTTCCATTGCCAGCCTTTGGCTTCCAGATTCACCTCTATGTCGGATGTGGGGGAAAAGGGGCGCCAGATATGTGCGCCGTCCGCTGTCAGTGGCAATTCGACGGTCGTTATGGCGCGGGGGGTTACAATCACCTGTCCGCGCACTGGGCCAACCATCGGGGGCGATCCCCATTCGTTGATATCGATCACCAGCTGCGTTCCGTCCCATGTCATTTTGGACGGCCCCACCTCAAACACATCGGATGATTTGCGCAGGGCCGCCGTACCCCGGTCGGTCATGGTAAATCGCCCGCCGGGGCCATAGGTCGCGACATTGATGCAGCAGTTGTTTTCTGGCCGCTTGCGCCCCGACCACGCATACCATGGCGAAAACACGGACCCGATAAACCCGATGATGGATATGGATCGGCCTATTCCGCCGGACTCGATCCCGTCGACATACCACCAGGCATACCCGTTCGGCGGGACGGCAAGATCGAAGTTTGGTCCTGTGCGATCGCCCCGGCCACGTGCATCGCGGAGAGGGTCGCCATCGGCACCCCCGCCCCCGGATGCGCCCCGCCGCCCACCAGATAAAGGCCCCTGATCCGGGTCCGCGCTGTTGGGCGCTTCAACCCGGCTGTCATCCCATGCGGGGAACGCCCGTACAGGGATCCCTGACTGCCGGGAAACAGCGCGTTGAAATCTGCGGGTGTCGTCAGCGCCTGCACTTTCGGTTCCGGGCCGAACGTCAGCCCATGCTGTTTCAATGCGTGAAAGGTCCGCTGATGACATAGCTCTTTTTCCTTGGTGGTGGCGGTCTGTGCGTGGGTGGGCGCACCGTTCATGATGATTTCAAACCGTTCTGGCCCAGTTGGAATATGGCCGCCGCCGCGATCCTGCGCACAGATGTACAGGGTTGGGTCGTCTGGCATTTTGCCTTGGGTCAAAGGGTCAAATTCTTCCTTTGGGTTTTTGCCGAAAAACACATTGTGGTGCGCCAGCGGGGGGCCGTTGGGGGTGGACTGAAACCCCCAGACCCACGCGGATAGGCTGCGCGGTTCAACCGATGATTTGGAAACCGCACGCCGTGTGGATTGACCCAACAGCCCACCGGCCAATGCCGCAGGGTCGCCGTTGAAGACCACACAATCGGCCATCCAGTTGCCATCGGCTGTTTGAACGCCCGTGGCTTTTCCGTCGTGGGTCAAGATTGATTTGACTGTTTGATGATATGCGAACCGTACGCCCATGGACTGCGCCACGGTTTCCATCGCTTGGGCCAACGCATGCATCCCGCCTTTTATGGACCAAACGCCCAAGGCTTCGGAATGGGCGATCAACGACAACAGCGCGGGCGCGCCAAAGGGGCTTCCGCCGACATAGGTTGCATACCGCCCATACAATTGGCGTAATCGCGGATCATCGAACTGCCGCGCCAGTGACTGCATCATTGTATGCAGCGGCGCCATATCCATGATCAGGCGCGGCGTTTTCAGAACGCGCAGCGCCAATCCCATTGACGATGGCTGCGCAGTTTCCATCATCGGCCCTTGAAAGGCTTCGAACAAGCGACGCGCACGATTGGAAAAAGCGCGAAACTGTCGTTCCCCCTTGGATCCGGCAAAGCCCCATACTGACTTTGCGGATTGTTCGGGGTCGGAAAACAGATCAAGCGTTGATCCATCATGCCACCAGTGCCGTGCCAAAATGGTGTCTTCGGTCAGGGTTACGTGGTCAGTCAGGTCTGTTCCGGCGGCGCGAAACAGATCTTCGAACACCCACCGCATGGTCAGCACCGTGGGGCCAATGTCGATGGGGCCTGCATCTGACGGGGACGTGCGCATTTTGCCCCCCGGACCGCCAGCCTTTTCCAAGACGGTGACGTGGTGACCCGCAGCAGACAAGCGCATGGCGGCCGCCAATCCGCCCACACCGGCACCCACGACAACGATATTCCTGCAGTTCGTGATCTGAAAGCTCCGCCAAAAAGATGGGTCATTGTTGACTCGGGCTCTAAATATGTCCAGTTTGATTTACAGTATTGCGTCTGATTTGGATGACAATCTGTCAAACGGGACTGACACCCCTTATCGAATGCGGAGGATTCCATGTCCCAAAGCCAGCGGATCGAATCAGCAATGCGCCGTGCCATTGCGGTGGGGCAGGGCAAAGCCGGAATGGCCCCCGCGCAATTGGCCAGCGCACTGGATTATGCCGTGACCCCGGGCGGGGCCCGCATTCGTCCGACAATCCTGATGTCTGTAGCGCAGGCCTGTGGGGATCCCGATCCGGCATTGACCGATGCGGCGGCTGTCGCGCTTGAACTGATCCACTGTGCGTCGCTTGTCCACGATGACATGCCCTGTTTTGATGATGCCGACATCCGGCGTGGCAAGCCAACAATTCACCGGGCGTATTCAGAACCCTTGGCCGTTTTGACAGGTGACAGCCTGATCGTTCTTGCTTTTGAAGTTTTGGCCAGAACCGCAGACGTCGATGCCGAACGTGCCATTCAATTGGTCCTGACGCTGTCGCAGCGCACGGGTTCGCCATTGGGGATTTGTGCAGGACAGGCTTGGGAAAGCGAAGCGGACATCAATCTGTCAGCATATCATCAGGCCAAAACCGGGGCCCTGTTCATTGCAGCCACCCAGATGGGTGCCATCGCCGCCGGTCAAGACCCCGAACCGTGGGAAGAATTGGGTGCGCGGATTGGCGAAGCGTTTCAAGTGGCTGATGATTTGCGCGATGCCCTGTATGATGCAGATGCGCTGGGCAAACCAGTGGGGCAGGATGACCTGCACAATCGCCCCAATGCGGTGACGCAGCTGGGTGTCACGGGGGCGATCAACCGACTGAAAGATATTCTGGCGGGGGCGATCGCTTCTATCCCGTCGTGTCCGGGTGAAGCTGATCTGGCGCAGATGGTGCGCCATACGGCTGAACGGCTGACCCCTGTCCATCCGACCATTCCGGCACAATGAATCAACACACCGGATCCCTTGGCGCGCGGGAAACACCGATGCGCTGGAAAGCCGGGTGGGTTGCAAAATTGGCGGGGTCCCAGCGGTTCCAGTCGTTTGCGGCCCGGGTGCCGGGCCTGTCCCGCATTGCCCGCAAAGAAGGGGAGGCGCTGTTCGATCTGGTTGCCGGATTCGCGCAGTCACAGGTGTTATACGCAGTCGTCGAATTGCGCATTCTGGATCAGCTGAAAGACGGCCCAAAAACCCTTGATGATCTTTTCGCCCATGTGGCCATTCCGAAAGAACGCCTGCACATTCTCATGCAGGCCACCGCCGCGCTGGGTCTGGTTGCGAATCGGCGTGGTGCATACCGTTTGACCAGCCGGGGCGCCGCGCTTCTGACGGTTCCGGGGCTGGTCCAGATGATCCGACACCATGATGTGTTCTACCGTGATCTGTCAGATCCGGTGGCGTTCTTTCGTGGCGATGTGAAAACAGAACTCGCTGAATTTTGGCCTTACGTTTTTGGCGCAGGTGCGGCCGTCGATCCAGATGTGACGCGCACGTATTCCGATTTGATGGCGGACAGCCAGCGTCTGGTCGCGGAAGATACATTGCGCACAGTGGATTTTTCAAAATCCCGGGCCGTTTTGGATGTTGGTGGTGGCACCGGTGCGTTTCTGACCGCGGTCGGTCAGCGGCATCGGGGGCCTGCGCTGCATCTGTTTGATTTGCCTGCTGTTGTCCCGGGTGCGCAAAGCAGATTCCGTGGCGCGGGCCTGCTGGACAGGGTGCAGGTTCACCCCGGCAGTTTTCGTGATGATCCTTTGCCCGCTGGGGCGGATACGATCACCCTGATCCGCGTTTTATACGATCACGCCGACGCAACAGTGGCGGCACTGTTAGGCAAAATTTACACTGCACTGCCCCCGGGCGGGCGGTTGGTGGTGTCGGAACCCATGACCGGTGGCCAAAATCCCACGCGCGCGGGGGATGTGTATTTTGCGCTTTATACCCTTGCAATGCAGACGGGTCGCGCACGGTCGCAGGCCCAAATATCTGAATGTTGTCAGTCGGTTGGCTTTGTTGATGTACAAACGCCGCATGCGCCCCGGCCCTTTATCACGTCCGTTGTGACGGCCCGCAAACCCGCCTGAACACATTTATTCGCGAAAAACTGTCCAATACGTTTGACAGTTTAAAGTGTCAGGTTATGCTTACAGTGCGACAAACGGGCACACCCCTGTGTCACTAAGATTCGCAAAAGGAACTGGATTTGATGCAGACTACCGCCGTCATGATGTCAGGACCCCGCGCATTGGGTCTGGCTGAACTGGGATTGAACGATCCCGGTGCTGGCGATTTGGTGATCGACGTTCAGCATTCCGGTATTTCGACTGGCACGGAAAATCTGTTCTGGTCAGGAAACATGCCGCCGTTTCCGGGGATGGGGTATCCGTTGGTCCCAGGATATGAATCAGCCGGCGTCGTTGTTGAAGCAGGGTCTGATTGCACGTTGAAGGCAGGCGATTACGTCTTTGTGCCCGGTGCGAACTGTTATGATGGCGCATTTGGCCTGTTTGGCGGATCAGCAAAACGCCTGATCAGCGCCGAAGACCGGGTAACAAAAATTGATCCCGGTTTTGGGGCTGAAGGGGCGCTGTTGGCTTTGGCTGCGACCGCGCGCCATGCGCTTGCTGGTCCGAACAAGGCGTTGCCTGATTTGATCATCGGTCACGGTGTGCTGGGCCGGCTTTTGGCCCGTTTGACCGTTGCAGCCGGTGGCCCGCCCCCCACCGTTTGGGAAGTAAACCCCGATCGGACGTCAGGGGCGATGGGGTATCAGGTCTTGCATCCTGATGCGGACGATCGCCGGGATTACATGTCAATCTACGATGCGTCCGGGCGTGGTGATCTGTTGAACGACTGGATCACACGGTTGGGCAAAGGCGGGGAAATTGTTCTGGCCGGGTTTTATACCCAGCCGCTGTCCTTCGCGTTTCCGCCCGCATTCATGAAAGAGGCGCGGATGCGCATCGCGGCCGAATGGGACCGTTGTGACCTGACCGCGACCCGCCAATTGGTCGAAAGCGGTGCGCTGTCCTTGGCTGACCTGATCACACACACATCGCAGCCAGCTGACGCAAGCGCGGCTTACGAAACGGCATTCACCGACCCGAACTGCCTGAAAATGATCCTGGATTGGAGTGCTATTCAATGAGCCTCGACGTACCAAACCTGAAGTCTTTTGATCAGCGTCTGAAAGATGAAGCCAACGAAGATCTGGCTGACATCATCCCGACCGAAGCGACCAAAGACACGCAGATCATCGCGATTTACGGCAAAGGCGGGATCGGAAAATCGTTCACGCTGGCAAATCTGTCCCACATGATGGCCGAACAGGGCAAGCGGGTGTTGCTGATCGGCTGTGATCCGAAATCGGACACCACATCCCTTTTGTTCGGTGGCAAGGCCTGCCCCACGATCATCGAAACATCGACCAAGAAAAAACTGGCCGGCGAAGAAGTGCAAATCGGCGACGTTTGTTTCAAGCGTGGTGGTGTCTTTGCCATGGAACTGGGCGGGCCAGAGGTTGGCCGGGGGTGCGGTGGCCGTGGCATTATTCACGGGTTTGAACTGCTGGAAAAGCTGGGCTTCCACGATTGGGATTTTGACTATGTCCTGCTGGATTTCCTGGGCGACGTGGTCTGCGGCGGGTTTGGCCTGCCGATTGCCCGTGACATGGCGCAAAAGGTGATCTTGGTCGCATCAAACGATCTGCAGTCGCTGTATGTGGCAAACAACGTGTGTTCCGCCGTGGAATATTTCCGCAAGCTGGGTGGCAACGTCGGCGTGGCGGGTCTGGTTGTGAACAAGGATGACCATTCCGGCGAAGCGCAGGCTTTTGCCAAAGCGGTGGATATTCCAATTTTGGCGTCCATTCCGCAAGATGACGACCTGCGCAAGAAATCGGCGAATTATCAGATTGTCGGAACAGATGCATCCCAGTGGGGCGCGCTGTTTGCGGAACTGGGGATGAACGTGGCCGAAGCCCCGCCCGTGCGGCCGACGCCGCTGTCCCAAGACGGGCTGTTGGAACTGTTTGATGGGTCTGAAACAGGCGCTGGGGTCACACTGACGCCTGCAACCGATGAAGACATGCGTGGATCCAAATCCGCCCCCAAAGAATCCCTGGAAGTTATCTACGACGAGGTTTGATTGGTGTCTGAAGAAATCAAATATGACACCGCCGATCAGGCTGACGTGATGACCGGAACGGACCGGGTCGAACCTGCGGGTGCGACCCCTGTGGATGGCATGGGCTGCCACGCGGGTGCCGCCGAAATGGAAGCCGCGGCACGCATGGCAGGCAATTCAGAAATTCTGGATCAATACGCCAAGGATTACCCCCAAGGCCCGCACGACAAACCCCAATCCATGTGCCCCGCCTTTGGGTCATTGCGCGTCGGATTGCGGATGCGGCGCACGGCAACGGTCCTGTCTGGGTCTGCGTGCTGCGTTTACGGGCTGACCTTTGTGTCGCATTTCTACGGCGCGCGTCGGTCGGTGGGCTATGTGCCGTTCAATTCGGAAACGCTGGTCACCGGCAAACTGTTCGAAGATATTCGTGACAGCGTGCATGAAATGGCGGACCCTGATAAATACGACGCCATTGTCGTGACGAACCTGTGCGTGCCCACGGCATCTGGCGTGCCGCTGCGTTTGCTGCCATCTGAAATCAATGGGGTTCGGATCGTTGGCATTGATGTGCCGGGCTTTGGCGTTCCCACCCATGCAGAGGCGAAAGATGTGCTGGCCGGTGCCATGCTGAATTACGCCCGCGCCGAAATTGAAGCAGGCCCCGTGCCTGCACCCGTCGGTGGCAAGAATGATCGCCCCACCGTGACATTGCTGGGCGAAATGTTCCCGGCCGATCCCATGATCATCGGTCAAATGCTGGCCCCCATGGGGCTGGCCGTTGGGCCAACCGTTCCATGCCGCGAATGGCGCGAATTGTATTCCGCGCTTGATTGCGGCGCTGTCGCGGCGATCCATCCATTCTACACAGCGTCCGTCCGCGAATTTCAGGCGGCGGGTCGTCCGGTTGTTGGGTCTGCGCCTGTGGGCCATGATGGCACGGCAGCGTGGTTGTCCAACATTGGTGATGCCTTTGGTCTGTCTGCCGACAAAGTGGCGGCGGCGCAAAATGCGTTCCTGCCAGCCATCAAGGGCGCGCTGGGCGCGATGCCGATTGACGGAACGATCACCTTGTCGGGGTATGAAGGGTCCGAACTGCTGGTTGCACGCCTGTTGATCGAATCCGGTGCAAACGTCGCCTATGTGGGAACCGCGTGCCAGAAAACACCATGGTCGGCGGACGATGCCGCATGGTTGGAAAGCAAGGGCGTATCCGTCAAATACCGCGCATCGCTGGAAGATGACTGTTCCGCGATGGAAGCGATCAAACCTGACTTGGCGATTGGCACTACACCCGTTGTGCAAAAGGCCAAGGAATTGGCGATCCCCGGTTTGTATTACACCAACCTGATTTCCGCCCGGCCGTTGATGGGGCCAGCGGGTGCCGGGTCCTTGGCGCAGGTTGTGAATGCGGCCATGGCCAACAAAGATCGCATGGATCACATGAAAGCCTTTTTCGAAGGCGTGGGCCGCGAAGACACCGCTGGCGTTTGGGAAGGATCACCGAACCTGCGCCCGGAATTCCGCGCCGCCCACCAGAAAAAGCTGGATAAACAAGCCCGCGCGGCCAAAGCGGCGGAGATGGTGTAATGTTGATCCAAGATCACGATAGGGCAGGGGGATATTGGGGCGCGATCTATGCATTCTGCGCGACCAAAGGCCTGCAATGCGTGATCGATGGCCCTGTGGGCTGTGAAAACCTGCCTGTGACATCCGTTCTTCATTATACGGACGGATTGCCCCCACATGAATTGCCGATTGTGGTCACAGGTCTGGGCGAGGAAGAGTTGGGCCGAGACGGGACCGAAGGCGCCATGAAACGCGCCTGGGGTACGCTGGATCCAGCTTTGCCTGCGGTGGTGGTGACGGGGTCGATCGCTGAAATGATCGGTGGCGGCGTCACCCCGCAAGGCACGAATATCCAGCGGTTCCTGCCGCGCACGATTGACGAAGATCAATGGGAAGCCGCCGACCGGGCGATGACATGGATCTTTACAGAATTTGGAATGACCAAGGGCCGCATGCCCCCCGAAAAGAAACGGGAAGCGGGTGCGAAGCCGCGGGTCAATATCCTGGGTCCCATGTATGGGACGTTTAATATGCCTTCTGATCTGGCCGAAGTCCGCCGGCTGATCGAAGGCATCGGTGCAGAGGTCAACATGGTGATGCCCCTTGGCAGCCATGTGGCTGAAATGCGTAACTTGGTGAATGCCGATGTGAACGTATGCATGTACCGCGAGTTCGGACGCGGGTTGGCAGAGCTTCTTGCGAAGCCCTACCTTCAAGCGCCGATAGGGGTCGAGTCCACCACCAAGTTTTTGCGGACCCTTGGTGAACTCCTCGGGCTCGACCCCGAACCATTCATTGAACGTGAAAAGCATTCTACCATAAAACCCATCTGGGACCTATGGCGATCTGTGACACAGGATTTCTTTGCCACTGCAACCTTTGCAATTGTGGCCAATGAAACCTATGCGCGGGGCATTCGCCACTACATGGAAACCGATCTGGGTTTGCCTTGCGCGTTCGCCGTTGCCCGCTGCCGTGGCAAGAAGACCGACAACGATGAAGTGCGCCAGCTGATGGCTGAAAAGCGCCCGTTGATTGTTATGGGTTCTATCAATGAAAAGATGTACTTAGCGGAATTGAAGGCCGGTCATGGCCCGTCGCCTGCATACATTCCGGCATCGTTCCCCGGGGCCGCCATTCGACGCCATACCGGCACGCCATTCATGGGCTACGCCGGGGCCACATATCTGCTGCAAGAAGTCTGTAATGGTCTTTTTGACGCACTGTTTCATATTCTGCCGCTTGGCACGGAAATGGACAGTGCAGAAGCCACGCCAACAACCCTACGTCGCGATTTCCCTTGGGATGAGGATGCCCAGCGGGAACTTGATCGCATCGTCGCCACCCACCCGATTCTCACCCGCATTTCCGCGGCCAAGACCCTGCGCGACGCCGCAGAAAAGGCCGCGTTGGAAAGTGGTGCCGAACGTGTGGTGGTCGAAACTGTCCGCGCTCTGCAACCCGACACCAACAAGACGGGTGCAAAAACAGGAGAGAACGCATGACCGACTTTACGTCGAATGCCCCACAGGTGCGGACACGCACCGCGCCCCCAAAGCGCGAATATTATGCTTATTTCACGGTCATTTTCGTGGCGGCCCTGCCGCTTTCGTTTCTGACCTGGGCCCTGTCTGCGGCGCGGCAACTGTCGCTGCCTGAAAAGGGCCCCATCAAACGCGCATGGTCGCAAGCCCGGATCATCACACCGATGATCTTTAGCGCGTAACACGAGGTTCGGGGATGATTGGTCCGCTCATCTCTCCGACATGTCCTGGGGGCGTTCGCGCCCCGGGGATGAACCGATCTGTATCAGGGGCGACTTTGGTGCAGGCACCCCAAGGGGATAACCCCCAAGGGAACCCGGCCGCGGGGTGCGCGGCGTCAGCATATGTTTTCGAAAGGAAGTCTTATGGCTGATAAATCTGACCTGTCGTTCACAGGTTTGACTGACGAACAAGCGCAAGAGCTGCACTCAGTCTACATGAGCGGTCTGACAGTTTTCACACTGATTGCCGTTGTCGCTCACGTACTGACGTACATCAAACTGCCTTGGTTCGCGTTCTAAGGAGCATCAAAGATGGCACAATTTTACAAAATCTGGCTCGTCTTTGACCCACGTCGCGTTTTCGTGGCGCAGGGCGTGTTCCTGTTCTTGCTGGCAGCAATGATCCACTTGGTTCTGCTGTCCTACGAACAAACAAACTGGTTCACCCAAGCCTTTGGCGGGTAACGACCATTCCGGTTGCGGGCGGGGCGTACCGTCCTGCCCGCACCAATAAAAATTGAACAGACAACTGACGCCCCAGACCATGGTCCGTAAGGTTCGGGACGCCACAAAGCGGAGAATAGAAGTATGGCACTGCTCAGCTTCGAAAGAAAATACCGCGTCCGCGGAGGGACGCTGGTCGGCGGCGATCTGTTCGACTTCTGGGTTGGCCCTTTCTATGTGGGCTTTTTCGGGGTCACGACGATCTTTTTCGCTGCACTTGGCACGCTGTTGATTCTTATCGACGCTGCCAATGGTGGGACATGGAACCCATGGCTCATCTCTATTGAACCACCGGCACTGGAATACGGGTTGGGGTTCGCGCCTTTGAATGAAGGCGGATATTGGCAATTGATCACCATCTGCGCCATTGGGGCCTTTGTGTCCTGGGCCATGCGTGAAGTTGAAATTTGCCGCAAGCTGGGCATGGGGTATCACGTCCCATTCGCCTTTAGCGTGGCCATTCTGGCCTATGTGACACTGGTGGTGATCCGGCCCGTTTTGATGGGCGCATGGGGTCATGCATTTCCATATGGTATTTTCACGCACCTGAACTGGGTGAACAACGTGGGCTATGCCTATGGCAACTTCCACTACAATCCGGCCCACATGGTCGCGATCACGTTCTTCTTCACCACCTGTCTGGCGCTTGCGCTGCACGGTGCGCTGGTTCTTTCAGCTGTGAACCCTGCCAAGGGCACGGAAATGAAAACGCCAGATCACGAAGACACGTTCTTCCGCGATTTCATCGGCTATTCCGTTGGCACATTGGGCATCCACCGTCTGGGTCTGTTCGTTGCGCTGAACGCAGGCATCTGGTCCGCCATTTGTATCGTGATTTCGGGAACCATCTGGTTCGATGAATGGATCGCGTGGTGGGATTGGTATCTGGAACTGCCCTGGTGGGCTGACCTGTAAGGAGGGATGACAGATGGCTGAATATCAAAACATCTTCACCCAGGTCCAGGTTCGGGGCGAACCCGAATGGGGCATGGATAACGAAAACAACCTGATCGAAGAACGTGCAGGCAAGCCCGGATTTTCCAACCTGTTTGGCTGGTTCGGCAACGCCCAGCTGGGTCCGGTGTACCTTGGCCCCTTTGGTGTGGTGTCTTTGGCAACCGGTTTCGCATGGTTCTTCATCGTCGGGATGAGCTACTGGGCGCAAGTCGATTATTCGCCGGCATTGTTCATGCGCGAATTGTTCTATTTGTCGCTGGAACCGCCAGTGGGTTATGGCCTTGGCTTTGCCCCGTTGGATGACGGTGGCTGGTGGCTGATCGCAAGTTTCTTTCTGCTTGTATCCGTCATTTCCTGGTGGATCCGCAGCTACGTGCTGGCTGATCAGTTGGGCATGGGCAAACACGTCTGTTACGCCTTTGCATCCGCGATTTGGTTGTTCCTGGTTCTGGGTCTGATCCGTCCGATCCTGATGGGCGATTGGGGCGAAGCGGTGCCATACGGTATCTTCTCGCACCTTGATTGGACGAACCTGTTTTCCATCACGTATGGCAACTTGTTCTACAATCCATTCCACGCCCTTTCGATCGTGTTCCTGTATGGGTCCGCCCTGCTGTTCGCGATGCACGGCGCAACCATCCTGGCCGTATCCCGGTTTGGTGGCGATCGTGAGATTGAACAAATCGTGGACCGCGGCACGGCATCTGAACGGGCTGCCCTGTTCTGGCGCTGGACCATGGGCTTTAACGCCACAATGGAAGGCATTCACCGCTGGGCGTGGTGGTTTGCAGTTCTGACAACACTGACTGGCGGCATCGGCATTTTGCTGACGGGCACCGTGGTGGATGATTGGTCTGCATGGGCTGACGCACACGGCTACCTGCCGAAGATCTACTAAGGAAGGAATGCGATATGTCTGACCAAAACGATATCTTCACCTTCAGCCGTGAATCCCGTCTGCGGATGGATGTTCTGGGGCTGATGATGAAAGGCGCAGGATATGCGGCCCTTCTGGTGGTTGGGATCTGGGCGTTCATTTACGTGATCTACCTGATCGGTCTCGCACTGCCAGAAGAAAGCAAGCAAGCCGGTGATCCAACACCAATCGAATATTCGGAAACCAAGCCGGGTGTTCCAGCGGTGTACGATACGGCTGCAGAATAAGGATTGGCTGGGGCCGGCATATGGCCCCGCCTATGGGTTCGGGCCCCGTAGCTGGGGCTTGATCCTCGGGGTCTTCCACCCCGGTTCCCTTCCTGTTGGCTACAGGACACTGACGCCGCGGAGGGTTTCCCCTCTCGCGGCGCTTTTTTTGCCCGCATCACTTTGAAAGGATCCGCAATGTCCCGCCCCATCACCCCACATTTGGACCGTGTCACCTACCCCAGTGATCTGGCGCAATTTTCCGATTCCGAACTGGCCGTTCTGTCTGACGAACTGCGGGCAGAGGTCGTATCGGCCGTATCCGAAACGGGTGGGCATTTGGGGTCGTCGTTGGGTGTGGTTGAACTGACGGTGGCGATCCATGCCGTGTTCAATACGCCCCACGACAAGTTGGTGTGGGATGTGGGGCATCAATGTTACCCGCACAAAATTCTGACCGGCCGCCGCGACCGGATCCGTACATTGCGCCAAGAAGGCGGGCTGTCCGGTTTCACCAAACGCGCAGAATCCGACTATGACCCATTCGGGGCGGCCCATTCATCAACGTCGATTTCCGCCGCACTCGGCTTTTCCACGGGCCGCGATCTGGGCATGGACACAGGCGATGCCATTGCGGTCATCGGTGACGGATCGATCAGCGCGGGCATGGCCTACGAAGCGATGAACAATGCTGGCGCCGAAGGACGGCGGTTGTTCGTGATCCTGAACGACAATGAAATGTCCATCGCGCCGCCCGTAGGGGCAATGTCCAGTTATCTGTCCAGTCTGTACACCAGCCCACTTGCACAAATGGCGGAAGGATTCGAATCTGCCTTGCCCGGCCCATTCCGCGACCATGCAAAGCGCGCGCGCCAACTGGTGACCGGCATGGGCGGCGGTGCAGGCACTTTATTCGAAGAACTGGGGTTCAGTTACATCGGGCCGATTGATGGGCACGATATGTCACAACTTTTGCCCGTGTTGCGCACAGCCCGCACCCGGGCGAACGGGCCGGTGTTGATCCATGTCTGCACGACCAAGGGCAAAGGATACGCCCCCGCCGAAGCATCGAACGATTGCTATCACGGTGTCGCGAAATTCGACCCCGCAACAGGCGAACAAAAGAAATCTGTACCCAATGCGCCCACATACACCAAGGTGTTCGGACAGGGCCTGTTGGCGGCTGCACAATCAGACAGCCGGGTGGTTGGGATCACCGCTGCGATGCCCGGTGGCACGGGTTTGGATATCCTGCAAAAGGCAATGCCAAAGCGGGTGTTTGATGTGGGCATTGCTGAACAGCATGCCGTGACATTCGCTGCGGGCCTTGCGGCGACGGGGATGAAGCCGTTCTGCGCCATCTATTCATCGTTCTTGCAGCGGGGCTATGACCAGGTGGTGCATGATGTGGCGCTGCAAAATCTGCCCGTGCGGTTCGCGCTGGATCGGGCTGGTCTTGTTGGGGCAGACGGTCCAACCCATGCGGGCGCATTTGATATCGGGTACATGGCCGCCCTGCCAAACATGGTTGTGATGGCCCCAGCTGACGAAGCGGAATTGGCGCATATGGTCCAAACCGCTGTGGACTATGACGATGGTCCCATCGCGTTCCGGTTCCCACGGGGCGAAGGCGTTGGTGTTGATATGCCACAGACGCCGCAATCCCTTGCGATTGGGAAAGGTCGCATCGTGGCCGAAGGCACAGATGTGGCGATCCTGTCATTCGGCGGGCATTTGGATATCTGCGCCGATGCGCGTCAGATGCTGTTGGATCATGGCGTCAGCGTTACGCTGGTGGACGCACGCTTTGCCAAACCGCTGGACAAGCCACTGATCCATCAATTGGCCCGTCATCATCGGGCGTTGATCACCGTGGAACAGGGGGCCGTTGGCGGGTTTGGCGCGATGGTCATGCACGAACTGGCCAATGCAGGGGCGTTTGATCGCGGGCTTGCCATGCGGACCATGACCCTGCCGGATCGGTTCATTGATCAGGCCAGCCCGGCACGCATGTATGAAGACGCGGGGCTAACCGCCGTAGACATTGTTGCAACGGCCCTTGAATGTGCCGGGCGGGTCGTTCCCGCGATGAAAGTTTAGCGCGCCGCGAACTGTTCCAGATATGCGGCAACGGACCGTGCATCGTCGGCTGCCGTACTGGTACGCAGTCGAAACGCCATTTTGCTGCGGGCGCGGTCGTCTGCCGTGATTTGGCGCAAATACCCTGTCGGGTCCTGAACATAGGCGGCAACGGTGTCCGGGGTCCAGATCAACCCATGGTCTGCCCCGGCAGCAGACAGCGCTGAACTGTAGCGATAGCCTTCAACCGCGCCGCCTGAACGCCCGATAACACCATAAAGATTGGGCCCGGCCATTGCGTTTCCGCCCGCAAACTTGGTGCCATCGGGCGCAGTGATCTGGTGGCATGTGGCGCAATAGGACCGAAAGACTGTCGCCCCCCGTTCCGGACCAACGGAAGGCAATGGCGTGGGTCGGTCAGCCGACGTGGGCCAAAAAGCATAGCCGATAACGCCAATGATCAGGGCAAGGGTTGCTATGAATGCGATGCGCATAAAATCCTCCGTCGTGGGTGTCTGCCCTATTGCGCGATGATTGGCCATGCGACCTTTCGGGGTTTTGACCAAGCGGCGGTCAGACATATATTTTGATCCATGAAGACTGCGTTGGCATCAGTGTGTTTTATCGTTCTTGCGTCCCCGGTGTGGACCGCGGACTATCAGGTGATGATTGATCGCGATCCAGATGCGGTGGAACTGTTCATCCGCATTCCTGCGCCATTGTTGCCGGAAAAATTCGCGCCATTTCCAGATGGATTTGTAACGGCGCAGGATCAGGTGGATATCACCCCGTTTCGCGCCGGGACATGGGAACATGGCGATGCGTTTTTCGCTGATGTGACTGCAACTGTGGCAGGCGAACCGGTCATCTTCGAAGCGATGTCCATGATGGTTCATCCGCC
>JAHDBC010000001.1:49895-76088 GCA_020630595.1 Planktomarina sp. | reverse complement strand
CTGTGGCAGGCGAACCGGTCATCTTCGAAGCGATGTCCATGATGGTTCATCCGCCCGAATTTGATGTTCCATTTCGCGATCCGATTGATGCGTTCACGGCGATTGGGGTGTGCAATGTGCCCCAGGGGCTGTCGCTGTTTTCCGTCGATAGCTTGATGGCCTACATGGGCTATATCGCTTATCCGGTGGATGGGTATGCTGACCTGACGGTCCTGTTTCCGGCCAGCGCCACGATCGAAATCAGCGAATTTGACCAGGGCCGCCCGATTGGAAATTCAAGGGTGTCGGTCGGACCGGACGAACCGATGATCCTGCCCCGTGTTACACCCAAACGATCTTGGTTCGATTGGCTGTTCCACTAACGAAAAAGCAGGCCCGTGGGCCTGCCTTTCCAAATCAAGTTATAACGATGCGCTTAGGCAGATTCTTCTTCGGCCAGCAAAGCGTCGGCCCGTTCAAAGATATCTTCAAACCGTTTCTTGGCTTTGCCGCGGAAGCGTTCGCCTTTCAGGTCTTCGTAGTTGCCAGACACATCACCAACAAGGATCAGGCCAACCATGCCAGCGGACGCGTGCGGCGTGCATTTGTAGCCATAGGCACCTTCGACTTCGATGACGACTTCGATGTCTTCGCCAATTGCGCCTTCCCATTCGGTGCCGCCCTCTGGGGACCAATCGGCTTCGAATTCGGAATTGTGGCCACGATCAACAGAGATGAACTTGATCGTGTCACCCACTTTGGCGCGGATGATGTCTGGGTAAAACACCTGACGTTCACGTGCATTTTCTGGATGCTTGTTCAGCATCTGAACTTCGTGAACGTTTGGTGTGTCGTCGCTGTCAGATGCATGGCTTGCGGCCATAGACAAGCCTGCGGGCAGGGCTGCTGCACCGGCTGCGCCACCGATCAGGGCGATTGTATCACGACGTGTGAATTTCATTGGGTATTCCTCCACTTCTCACTTTGATTGAAGGGTAGGACGCAACGGACCACCGTCCACCTTTGCCAGAAAACTTTTTTGTGATCCCGATCACGCCACAGCATGCGAAACAGCGCACTGCTTCCAAAGTTCCGAAAGTGCCATCACAAGATGGTCAATGTCGGCGTCTGAATGGAACGGTGATGGTGTGAACCGCAACCGTTCGGTGCCTTTGGGGACAGTCGGGTAGTTGATGGGTTGCACGTAGATGCCATACATATCCATCAGATAGTCACTGATCATCCGCGTCTTCACGGGATCCTTGATCATCACGGGGACAATATGGCTTTCGTTCATCATGTGCGGAATGCCAGCGGCATCCAGCTTTTTGCGCAGATATGCGACCTGACGTTTCTGCCCTTCGCGTTCCGTGCTGCTTTCTTTCAGATGCGCAATGGATGTTCGCGCGGCGGCGGCGACCGCCGGGGGCAGGGCCGTTGTAAAGATGAACCCTGATCCGAAAGACCGGATGAAATCACACATCGCCGAAGATCCGGTGACATAGCCGCCAACACAGCCAAATGCCTTGCCCAGTGTGCCTTCGATCAGGTCGATGCGATGGGCCAATCCGCGTTCTTCGGTGACGCCACCGCCCCGGGGGCCATACATGCCAACCGCGTGCACTTCGTCGATGTAAGAAAACGCGCCGTGCTTTTCGCAGACTTCCACGATTTCTTCGATGGGGGCGATGTCGCCATCCATGGAATAAACGGATTCGAATGCCACGATCTTGGGCCGATCGCCCAGTGCCGCCAATTTGCGGTCAAGATCATCGGTGTCGTTGTGTTTCCAGATCACCTTGTCGGCCTTGGAATGGCGCACGCCTTCGATCATGGATGCGTGGTTGCCCGCGTCTGACAGGATGACGGCGTTCGGAATTTTCGCGCCCAACGTCGAAAGCGAAGTCCAGTTCGACACATAGCCCGATGTGAACAGCAGTGCGGATTCCTTGCCGTGCAAGTCCGCAAGTTCGCGTTCCAACAACAGGTGGTCGTGGTTCGTGCCTGAAATGTTGCGGGTGCCACCTGCGCCGGTACCGCAGCGTTCGACCGCTTCTTGCATCGCGCCGATAACCTTTGGGTGCTGGCCCATGCCCAGGTAATCGTTGGAACACCAAACGGTCACATCTGTGACGCCTTCGTCGGTGTGATTGGCGGCACGTGGGAATTTCCCTGCTTTGCGTTCCAGTTCCTTGAAGTAACGGTAGTTTCCGTCTTGCTTCAACTGGTCGAGCTGAGCTTGAAAGATGTCGTCAAACGTCATTCTGGCTGTCTCTTTCTTCATGGTTCGTTGGTGACAGTTACAGCAGTTGGACGATCAGGCATCATCCAGCGCCACAATTTCGTGTCAGCCAGCGGGATTAGCATCATCCAATGCTCTAACAACGCGAGCGCCGTCAAGGCTGACAAGAAGGCAAACATCACAGCGGACGCATCTGTCGCAGCATGGACCAGTCTTTCGACCCAAAAAGCTGTGAACAAAGATAGAACTGTGACGGATAAGGGGAACACCCAGCTTGGATCCGATGTGCGGAAATAGCTGGTGATATGGGACAACGGGGTGGGAACGGCGTCCGTATTGATTCCCGGCACCCCGTTGAACAGGTTCAATTTCGCAAGCACGCGGGCAAACAGCAACATACCATACGTCCATGCTGCGATGGGGTTGGGTTGCCCGATTGTGGCTAGAACAATGCCCAGAAACCCGATCAGCAAAAGCGTTTCGTGATAGGCCACAACACCCCAGGCTTGCGCAAATCGTTCGCCGGGTGTTTGTGCGGTCATCGGCAATTTGCGCGGTCCAGTCACCAGCCCGGTCAGAAACGTCATTTCGATCCAGCCCCAGATGCACAAGGCCCCGGCAAAACCGATATACATCCCCGCGACCGTCAGGGCCTGAACCGATTGCATAACGGCGACGGCGCCCAACACAAGAAACGGCAGCCCCCAACAAATCAGCCCATGGAACGCACGTCCGCCGGCCTGATCTGCACGGCGCACGGCCAACAGGATCAGGCCTGTGGACATCCACCACAGCATCAGCGCCAGAAACGCAGCTATGACCGGGCTTGCAAACATCAGTAGGCGGGCTGCAGCATTGTGGACGCCGGTGGCGTGTGTTTCACAGACGGGATCATGTAAAGCCGTGCGAATGCCATGCCGGCCTTGGCAGTGCCGATCATTTGCTTGATGCGGCCACCCAATCCCCCTGCGCGTTTGCCATCCGCAATCTGAACATTCGCATCGCGCAATTTGTTAAGGGTTGGAATCCAAGCCGGGTGATCGATATCCAGTGTGATCGGGAAAATCTGTTTGGTCATTTCAGATGTCTTGCGAAACACTTCCTGACCATACCATGCTTCGTCCACACCAAGGGCGGCATGGAACGCAGGGCGTTGGTGATCGCGCACCCACATGGTGCCATAGACCGCAGTCAGGAAGAATTTGATCCACCAGACGTTTTTGCCCTGGGTCAGCTTTGGATCGGTTTTCATCAGCAAGGCAAAGGCTTCCCCGTGGCGGAATTCATCATTGCACCACTCTTCAAACCATTTGAAAATCGGGTGGAACCGCTTGTCTGGGTTTTCCTGCAAGTGCCGGAAAATCGTGATGTAGCGGGCGTATCCGATCTTTTCGGAAAGATAGGTGGCGTAGTAGATGAACTTAGGCCGGAAATAGGTGTATTTCTTCTGTTGCGTCAAAAAGCCCAGATTCACGGCAATGCCCGCTTCGCGCAATGCATCGTTGATGAAACCTGCGTGCCGCGCTTCGTCCCGGGCCATCAGCTGAAACAGTTGTGTCACATCAGGGTTCGACCCACGCCGTTTCATTTCTTTGTACAGAACGCAGCCGCTGAATTCAGCGGTACAGGATGAAATCAGGAAGTCGATGAATTCCTTTTTCAATTCAGGTTCCATGCCATCCCAGTCAACCTGATCCCAATCGGCATTCTTTTTGAAATGCCCTTTGTTGGGGTCTGCGGCCATTTCGCCAATCAACTGATCCCAATCCGCACGGACTGGGGATACATCGATTGCGTCCATTTCATCAAAGTCGGTGGTGTAGAACCGGGGTGTCAGCAGGGTATCCTGCATCGCCACATCGGTCGCTTGTTCAGACGTGAATTCTTCGTTTGTGCCATGCAGGGAAACGGGGGAATGCTTGCCGTTCAGTTGTTTGCGGGGTGCTTGCGCGTTCATGCGAAAACCTCCTCTGAGAATGAAAATTCACACAGTTCGATGAATTCCAGATCACCTGTTGCGCGGGTCCACAATTGTTCCAGACCAGATGCGCGTGTGATGGTGGCGGTCCGTTCTTCGCTGACCACTTCGCCATAGGGCGCCATGATTTCGGATCCATGGACCAAGACACTGTCACCGGGGTTGATGACCGCGCCATTGGTGAATTTCACGTGGGCCGACAGTTCTTCGAATTTGTGGCTGATTGTCACGACGCAAGGCGCCGTTTCGCGGGTGCGTGTGAAAAAACCCATTAGCTTGCCCCCCCTGGGATCAGGCGGTTGAAAACGGCGATGTTGTCTGCGCCATAGCTCATCAATTCGATCGACAGGCCAGATGCGTCGTCGATGATGTCCACGCGGCCATCCACCCGGCGCACAAGGCGCAGGGGCGACGCAGGATCAACATCACGCAGATCACGGCGGCGCGACAGCGCCTGCCCGATGACACCCACGAATCCGGCTTTCGGATCAGCGGAAGACACCAACGTGTTGCCGTTCAGGTCTTGAATAAAGAACCCACCGCGCTGTTCTGGGTTCGCCGTCAGCAGAACTTGCGTTTCCGCAGCCACGTCCAATTCCGGGGCGACCCCCACCAATGGTCGATCCGTCAGCCGGGCATAAGCGACAAGCGCCACCGACAGGATCGCAAGAAAGAACATCGCGCGGATCAGCACGAGGGGGATCATTTCCTTGTCCCGTTTTAGAAGTTTGGCTTGTTCATTGGTCATAGACATGGGGACTTACTCCGCTGGGAGCGCGTCAGGTGCGGACACGCGAATGGTTGATGCGTCCGACACGCGCGTTTCCGCGGCATCGGCCAGCATCTGGGCAATCTTGGCGGCATCCGGGATGCAGCGCAGGGCCGGTTGGGTTTTGGCCATTTTCCACGGGCGAACGTGGGGCCATGTCATCAGGTACGACAGCTTTGCGTCGTCATCCTTCAGTTCTAACGCGATGGTGCCTGTGCCATTTTTGTTGGCTTGCAGGTTTGCGTTGTTGATCTGTGTATAGGGCAGATTCAATGTCATCTGCAGGGCCACGCCCATCTTGATCGCGACGCGATGGGTGGTCAGCGTATAAATGGTTGCCCGGGCATTGGCCCAAGCGAAAAGGTACAAAATTCCGCAGGATACAACACCTGCCAGAACGAATGGGACCCCATGGGCGATGGCTTCGCCCATGGGAAATGATGTGGACGATGCCCCAACACGCCAGACCGTCAACAGGGCGAAATAGCCTGCAACCCAATGCAGTGACAGCGCCTGGCGGGCCAGGGTGTATGCGTCGGGTTTCCCCTGCCACAGGATTTCCTCACCTTGGGGTGGGATGCCTGGCAGGCCGGGGATGGGGTCGAATGCGAAATCGTCGTGGGACATTGTGTTGATCCGTTCTTAGAGTTGCGGCTCCAGACGGTCAGGCGACGCATAAAGCGTGCCACCGCCATAGTAAGCACAGATTTTGTCTTCTTCCAGCAGGGTCACCTGCGTCGGGGATTTGGTGGTTGGAACACCGGCAAAGTTGGCTTCGAACAACGACCGAACGACAACGCGGTCGGACTTGATTTTCGCCAGTTGCATCGGGATCAGGCGTTTGCCGCCACCCAATTCAGTGGTCAGTTCCATTTCCAGATAGCGGACCAGCTGTTCTGGTTCGTCGATCCACATGTCGGTGATCACGCCAACGGGTTCACCGTCACCGGATTGCACCCGCAGCCCACGTGGGTCACGACCGGCAGACACGTGGAACGCATCCAAAGTGGCCATGGGGACGATTTTTGGATGCCCTTTGCCATCCAATTCCGGCACGTCGCGACGGGGTGCCCAAGATGCAGGGCCAACGCCATCGGCCATTGGATCGCCTGTTGGGATGAACGGCGAACCAGCTGCGCGGCTGGATTGTTCCAGTGCCAGATCGGCCCGGCGATGCGCCGCTTCATTTTCTGCGCTGGGCACAGTCACTTGTCCGCGACCATGGGGCAGGTCAAATGTTTTTGGGGATGGAACGGGGAAAGGCCCCTGGTTCGGGGCTTCTTCGCCGCTGTCCAGTTCCAACGGATACCCTTCGCGCATGTTTTCCGTCTGCAAATAGTAGATCAGGAACGCAAAGAAGACCCAGAAAGACCAAATGGCGATGCTCGCCAGGTCCACATTTCCGAAAAATTCTACACCAACCATAGTGATAGCCTCCGAGTGTTACGTGGGGAAGTCGGCCAGGCCAAGCCGACCGTCCCCCTTGGGTTGGATAGGATGTACCCTGGACCGCACCAGCGGACCCAAGGCGATGAGGGTTGCGAACAATAGGTAAATTTCGATGTGATAGACGACGGAATAGCCGACCGAAGGGTCGACCAGACCCGGGCCCAAACTGCCAGACATGGCAGCCGCGTTTACAACATCACGCAGTGATCCTCCCACTGCGATGGCGATGCCTGCGGCGGTCGCTTGCGCGGCCCCCCATGCACCTAACGCCAACCCACGACCGGCAAGGCCGTCTGTTGGCATATTCATTGCGGCGGTCAGGGTTGCCACAGAAAACAGCCCCCCGCCAAATCCGATAAGGGTGGCCCCGATAAAGAACAAAAGGGCTGAATTCAGGGGCGCAGCAAAAATCACCGCGCAAAATGCGATCAGGCCAAACAAAAGCCCGCGCCCACACATGGTGTAGACATTCATCTGCCGCCCCAGCCATTTCGCGGCCAGACCAAACCCAACCAGCGCACCAGCGGCCCATGCCGCGGTCAAAAGGGTGGTGGCAGACACTGAAAGGCCCAGAACCTCTCCACCGTAGGGTTCCAAAAGCACGTCTTGCATGTTGAACGCCAGCGTGCCCAAGAACACGACAACCAGCAGACGGCCTGCGTTGCCACCCGCCAGATAATCGTTCCAGGCGTCGTTGAATTTCGGTTGTGGCTTTGCCCGTTCTTCTTTTGACATCGGCTTGATGCGTTCCTGTTTCCACAGGGCGATCACGTTCAGAACAATGGTGACAACAGCCGTGCCTTGCACCACTTGGATCAGGCGGAATTCGCTGAAATCGCGCAGCAATGCGCCGACGATCAGCGCAGATACACCCATGCCAATCAGGAACATCACATACAAAAGGGCCACAACACGCCCACGCGTTTCGTCATCTGCGCGGTCTGCCGCCAGGGCAAGACCAGCGGTCTGTGTCATGTGCATGCCAATGCCGCACAGAAGAAATGCAAGCGACGATCCAACCTCTGCCGCCCATGTCGGGCCGATTGCCTGCGAACCCGTCAAAAGAATCAGGCCAAACGGCATGATGGCCAAGCCACCAAACTGATACAGCGTTCCGAACCATAGATAGGGCAGGCGTTTCCAGCCAATCGCACTGCGATAGTTGTCGGATTTGAACCCCAAAAGTGCCCGGAACGGGGCCGACAGCACGGGCAGGGCAATCATGATCGCAACAAATGTTGCTGGAACAGACAGTTCCACGATCATCACACGGTTCAATGTGCCCAGCAGCATCACCGCACACATGCCAACGCTGATCTGGAACAGCGACAGGCGCAGCAGTTGTTTAAGCGGCAAGCCTTCGGATGTTGCGTCCGCGAAGGGCAACATATTCAGCGTGAACTGAGTCAGGGGATGCCGCTTATCGCTCAACCTTCGAACTCCAACGCTTGGGAGGTGTAGAAGCCGGACGATATGCGTTTGATGTCGCGCAATTTGCCCCGTGCGCCTGCCGCACGGGCGGCCCGGGCGATCGGCGCTTTGCGATGTGGGATCATCACGGGGCTGCGGTCACGTTTCGGAAACAGTTTCCCAGCATACCAAAACACCATCAGGAAGGGTGTACGCGGTGCGACGGTGAAAATCACTTTGCCCGACACGCGGGGTGCCAGCTTTGCCAGTGCCTGTCCGATGTCGTCTGCCGTGTAATAAATCAGGCTGTCCATTGCGACCACGTGGTCAAAATGGCCCAAACCAGCATCCAGCATATCGCCGTCGCAAAAATCGATCTGGCTGTGCAGATGCAACGGAATCCGCTTGCGTGCGATGTCGATCAGGTTGGGTGAAATATCAATCGCCACAACCTGCGCACCGCGCCGCGCCAATTCTTCGGTCATCAACCCAGTGCCACAGCCTGCATCCAGCACACGCTGGCCCGTTAGATCCATGGGCAACCGCGACAACATCAGGGCGCGCATGGCATCACGGCCTTTGCGCACTGTTTGCCGCACCTTGGACACTGGCGCAGTTGATGTCAGCTGTTCCCATGTTTTGGTCGCTGTCTGGTCAAAATAGGTTTCAACCCGATCCAACGTCTTGCCATAAGCAGCAGAGGCGGGGCGTTGCCCCACCGCAGAATGCGCGCCGCGCACCGTCGTTTCGATGTCTGCCTGAAAATTACCGTCCATCAATCGAACCCCAACAGTTCAAAGATTTCGCGATCTGGCAACGGCGCAGGGGCCAGCGGGTCTGTCCCGGCATAAAGCGTTTCGGCCAGACGGATGTATTCTTTGCGGGCCAGAACGATGTCTTCTTCGTCTGGCATTTCGAACAGGGTTTTTTTCTTCAACCGGGACCGGCGGATTGCGTCGATATCGGGCATATGCGCGATGCGGTTGAACCCAACGGTATCACAATAACGGTCAACTTCATCGGTTGCCTTTGACCGGTTCGCGATGCAGCCGGCCAGTCGCACATTGTAGTTTTTCGATTTGGCCTGCACCGCCGCGATGATCCGGTTCATCGCGTAGATGCTGTCGAAATCATTCGCCGTCACAATAACCGCGCGATCTGCGTGTTGAAGCGGGGCTGCAAAGCCGCCACACACAACATCACCCAACACGTCAAAGATTACGACATCGGTGTCTTCCAGCATGTGGTGCTGTTTCAGAAGCTTGACGGTCTGGCCAACGACATAGCCACCACATCCCGTACCGGCGGGCGGGCCGCCCGCTTCTACGCACATGACGCCGTTATACCCTTCGGTAACGAAATCTTCGGGGCGCAGTTCTTCGGCGTGGAAATCAACTTCTTTCAAGATGTCGATCACGGTGGGTTGCAACTGACCTGTCAGGGTGAATGTGCTGTCATGCTTTGGATCACACCCGATCTGCAGCACCCGTTTGCCCAGTTTGGAAAACGCAGCCGACAGGTTCGACGATGTGGTTGATTTGCCGATCCCGCCTTTGCCGTAAACGGAAAAGACCTTTGCGCCTTCGATCACGGTCGACATGTCCTGATGGACCTGTACGGACCCTTCGCCATCTTCGCCTTTGCGAATAACGGGCGGTGTGCCAAGGCCACGCTTGGCAAGACCAGCGGCTTCGCGCATTGCGGCGCGTTGGGCAGGGGGGTTTTTGTCGTCCAAGGGGCTCATGAGTGGCCTCCGATCAAAGAAAATTTCATCATTCCGCCGCGATCCCTTCGAGTTGATCTTCAAGGGCATCCGCCGCGTTTTGCAGCGCTTCCAGCGTTTCCGCATCGGGCTGCCAATAATCCCGGTCGCTGGCTTCCAGCAGGCGGTTTGCCATGCGCACGGATGCCTGCGGGTTCAGGTCCGCCAGTCGCTGGCGCATGTCAGCATCCAGCACAAATGTTTCAGACAGGCGTTGATAGACCCAAGGATCCACCTGCCCCGTGGTGGCAGACCATCCCAGTGTGTTCGTCACCTGTGCTTCGATCTGGCGCACACCTTCGTGGCCATGTTTCAGCATGCCTTCGAACCATTTGGGATTCAGGGACCGGCTGCGGGTTTCCAGCGCAACCTGTTCCTGCAAGGTGCGCACTTTTGCACCACCCCGGGTTTGGTCGCCGATAAAGACCTTTGCTTCCGTGCCGCCTTTGGCGCGTTTCACGGCGCGGGCGATGCCGCCCAAAGTGTCGAAGTAATGATCAACAGTCGTCACGCCCAATTCGACGGATTCAAGATTCTGGTAAGCCACTTCCACATCTTTCAATGCCGATTGCAGCAGCCCCATGTTTTTGGATGATTTCCCGTTCCGGCCATAGGCAAAGGATTTGCGCGCTTCGTACGCATCGGCCAGTTCATCCTCATCATCAAACCCCGATGAATCGACCAGAACATTCACGTTCGATCCATAGGCCCCTTCGGCGTTGGAAAAGACACGCAGTGATGCTTCTTCCAGATCAACGCCGTGTTCTTCGGCATAGGCCAGCGCATGGGCGCGGATGTAGTTTTGATCCAGCGGTTCATCTGCGGATGCACAGGCAAATGCTGCTTCTGCCAACATGCGGGTTTGCAGCGGCAACAGATCGCGGAAAATGCCCGACAGGGTCATCACGACGTCAATGCGGGGTCGGCCCAGTTCAGCCAGCGGGATCAGATCAGCACCGGCCAAACGGCCATAGTCGTCAAACCGTGGCTTGCACCCCATCAAGGCCAGCGCCTGCGCAATCGGCCCCCCGTCAGATTTGATATTGTCAGATCCCCAAAGAACCAAAGCAACGGATTTGGGCAATTCATCTTGCGCCGCCAGCAGCACATCGGCCAGTTTTTTGCCATCTACACAAGCAAAGGCCGTGGGCATCCGGAACGGATCAAACGCGTGAATATTGCGCCCTGCAGGCAGGATATCGGCCCCACGGATCAGATCACCGCCGGGTACGGGTTCGATAAAGTGACCCGACAATGCCCGCATCAAACCATCAAGTTCATGGTCCCCAGACAAAAGTTCACGCACCTTTGCAGCACTTTGCGGGGATTGATCCGCCATGACGCTGATGTGTTCTTCCAGTTCGGCGGCACCGGGTTGGCGGCCCATGACATGCAGCCCGTCCGGGATCAGCGCGTCTTCGGTTTCCAAAAGGCGCAGCCACAAATCTTCTGGCTGGCCGGACATGTCGACGGCATCTGCCTGATCACGGATCAGCGCCTCAAGCTCTGACCGGTTTTCGGTCGGCTTCATTGCGCGGTACCGCGACAGGCTGTCTTTCAGATCTTGCAGACCTTTGTACAGGCCAGATGTGGCAAGCGGCGGTGTTACATGCGTGATCGTTACGGCATTTGACCGTCGTTTGGCCAACGACGCTTCGGATGGGTTGTTCGATGCGTACAGATATACGTTGGGCATTTCGCCCACCAATCGGTCGGGCCAATCCCGCGCGCCCAGACCGGCCTGTTTGCCCGGCATGAATTCCAGTGCACCATGCATGCCGAAATGCAGCAGCACATCAGCTTGGAACGTGTTTTTCAGCCACATGTAAAACTGCACAAAGGCGTGCGTGGGGGCAAAGCCCTTTTCGAACAGCAACCGCATCGGGTCGCCTTCGTATCCGAACGTGGGCTGAACACCGACGAACACATTCCCGAAGTGCTGGCCCAAAATGAACACCCCGCGCCCATCGGATTGCACCTTGCCCGGGGCGGGCCCCCAAACATCTTCGATGGCTTTCAGGGGCGGTGTGTTGGCAACGATATGATCAGCGGTGACGTGATCGGCCACGTTCGCTTCTTGCCCCAACTGTTTGGCATTGCCGTCCAGCACCATGGATCGCAGGGCATCCACATCCGCAGGCACATCGACTGTGTAACCGTCACGCTTCAACCGCTGCAATGTGTTGAACAGGCTTTCAAAAACGCTCAGGTAGGCGGCGGTGCCAACTGCGCCCGCGTTGGGGGGAAAGCCGAACAGAACCACCCCAACTTTTTTGTAGGCGTTGCGTTTGCGGCGCAGTGATGCCAGCCGCAGTGCTTTTTCTGCCAGAACATCAATGCGTTCAAAACAGGGGGCCATTTCTTTGGCCTGACCTTGTGCCGCGCACTGATATTGGCATCCTTGGCAGCCATGTTCGCCGTGGCGCCCCGCAAATACGGTTGGGTTCGTTGCCCCGTCAATTTCAGGAAGGGCGACCAACATGGTCGTTTCAACGGGGCCCAGACCACCGTCTGATGTGGACCATTCCTGAAGGGTTTGGAATTCCAGCGGATGGGCCGCGACGTATGGCAGGTTCAAATCCTTCAGAACCGCCACAGCCGCGTCACTGTCGTTATAGGCTGGCCCACCCACAAGGCTGAACCCGGTCAAAGACACCATCACATCGATCCGGCCTGCGAAATAGCGTTCGATCGCAGGGCGTCCGTCCAACCCCCCTGCAAAGGCCGGAATCACGCGGATGCCACGGGCTTCGAACCGTTCGATGACACCCCGATAATGGGCGCAGTCCCCAGCCAGAATGTATGACCGCAACATCAAAAGCCCGACGGTCGCCACAGGCGCATCGGGTTTTGGCAGATCGTCCAGATCGGTTGTGACGCCATGTCCGGGCAACGAAGGGTGGTACAGACCCACGTCCGGGTATTGCACGGGGTCTGCGGCTTCGATCAGGTTCCAGTCAGGGTTCGTGGAATAGCGCGATACCAGAAACCGGATCATTTCCCGAATGTTGTCGTCTGATCCGCCCAGCCAATATTGCATGTTCAGGAAATAGGCGCGCAGATCCTGTGCCTTGCCCGGCAGAAACTTCAGTATCTTTGGCAGGCGGCGCAGAATCTTCATCTGCCCTTCGCCGCTGGATTTCTTTTTGGTCTTGGGTTTCAGCTTTTTCAGGATCGCCATCGCGCCAGACGCAGGCTGGGACAGATCGACGTCGCCCATTTTGGTCAGGTTGACGATCTGTTGATCTGCCACAATGCCCACGAATGCATCCAGCGCATCGCGTCGGGCTTTGAATGCCGGCAAAACCGCCTGTACGTGTTCTTCCAAAAACAGAACGCCTGCGACCACGATATTTGCGTGGGCAATGTCAATCTTTGCTTCTTCCAACAGGTGTGGGTTTTCACCCCATTCCGCAGCGGCGTGAATGGTGACGGACAAGCCCGGGAATTCGTCTTGCAAAAACGGCAGGGCACGCATCGCAGGGCCAGCGGCATGCCGGTCCAGCGTCACGATACAGACGCGGTAGCCTGGGATATCCAGATTATCGCGCATAGTGGGCCTTTGCTTCGTACAGCGTATCGACGGTGATTTCTGTCACACCCAGTTCGGCCGCGTATTTTTCGGTGTTGCGTTTGGCTTTCCCACGCACAAAAAACGGGATTTTCTTCAGCTCTTTTTCAGCAGCTGGCACCCAGACGATTGTGCCATCCGTCTGCACTTGCGGCACGGCGGGGGCTTCGCTTTGGATCGGGGCGGTGGGCGCGACATCGCGCAGGTCGATTTTGCCACCGTGGTGGGATGCGCCGTTGTCATCATGGAATTCGAAATCTTCGCGGAACATCGCCAACAGGTGTTCTTCCAGCCCCATGACCAGCGGATGAATCCAAGTGTCAAAGATCACGTTCGCGCCTTCGAACCCCATCTGCGGGGAATAGCGCGCCGGGAAGTCTTGCACGTGAACAGGGGCGGAAATGACCGCACAGGGGATGCCCAGACGTTTGCCAATGTGGCGTTCCATCTGCGTGCCCAGAATCATTTCCGGGGCCAATTCTTCGATGCGCTTTTCGACGTCCAGATAATCGTCGGTGATCAGTGCTTCGACCCCGTATTCCTTGCCAAGGGCGCGGATGTCGCGGGCAAATTCACGGTTGTAACACCCCAGCCCAACCACTTCGAATCCCATTTCATCGCGGGCGATGCGGGCAGATGTTTTGACATGGGTCGCATCGCCAAAGATAAAGACCCGCTTGCCGGTCAAATAGGTGGAATCCACCGATGCCGACCACCATGGCATGCGCAGGCGGCTTTCATCAATATCACCATGTTGGCCCGTGATGGCGCGCACTTCTTCGATGAAATCGCGTGTTGCGCCAACGCCAATAGGAACCGTCTTGGTGAACGGCTGGCCAAATTCACGTTCCATGAACCGCGCGGCCATTTCGCCGGTTTCCGGATACATCAGAACATTGAAATGTGCCTGACCCAGCGTTGTGATATCAGTGGGGGTCGCCCCCATCGGGGCGCAGACGTTGACGGTGACCCCCAGTTCTTCCAACAGTCCGGTCAGTTCGATCACATCATCACGGTGCCGGAACCCCAGACCCGTTGGGCCAATCAGATTGCAGGTCACATGTGCGGTGCGGTCCATGGGCCGAGCCAGATGGCGCACGATCTGAAAGAACGTTTCATCGGCCCCAAAATTTTCTTTGCGTGAATAGCTGGGCAGTTCCAGCGGGATCACAGGGCACGGCAGGCCCAAAGTTTCGGCAAGCCCACCGGGATCGTCTTGGATCAGTTCCGCTGTGCAGGATGCGCCGACGATGATCGCTTCGGGTTTGAAACGTTCATAGGCATCATTGCAGGCATCTTTGAACAGATACGCCGTATCGGCCCCCAGATCGCGGTCTTGGAATGTGGTGTAACTGACCGGGGGGCGATGGTTGCGCCGTTCGATCATCGTGAACAGCAAATCCGCATAGGTGTCGCCTTGCGGGGCATGCAATACGTAATGCAAACCCTTCATGCCCGTGGCAACGCGCATTGCGCCAACATGGGGCGGGCCTTCGTATGTCCAGACGGTCAGCTTCATTCTGCAGCCTCCATCCGGTTTGGGTGGAACGCTTTGATCGCAGCCTTGCGGCGCATGGGGCGGCTGAACAAACCTGCCAGATCGCCGGCCTGTTCATAGAAATGGACCGGGGTGAAGACCAGTTCGATGGCCCATTTGGTGGTCAGGCCTTCGGCTTCCAACGGATTGGCAAGACCCAGACCGCACACGGTGATATCGGGTCGGGCCGCACGGGCGCGATCCAGTTGCAGGTCAACATCTTGCCCTTCCGACAGGGTTGGGCCTTCGGGAATCAGATCCAGATCGGCGCCCACGATGGATTTTTGAATATAGGGCGCGCCAATTTCTATGGCATTCATGCCACACTCATTCGACAAAAAGCGAGCCAGCGGAATCTCAAGCTGGCTGTCGGGAAAGAAGAAAACCGACTTTCCGTTCAGGTCTTGGGCGTGTGCTGCGATTGCCTTTTCGGCCCGGGCCCGTGGGGCGGCAGTGACCTGTTCGAACAGATCATCGGGCACCCCGAATTCGGTCGCAATGGCGCGCAACCATGCGGTTGTGCCCTGCGCCCCGAACGGGAACGGTGCAGTGATGTGGCGGCAGCCCCGGCGGATCAGTTCGGCATGGGTTTCCCCAAGGAACGGCTGGGCCAGCGCAAACACCGTGTTGGGCCCGATACCGCGTTCCGACGCCGCGTTGGCCGCAGGCAGAACCTGCACATTTTCGATCCCCATTTTGGACAAAAGATCGCGCATCTGATCTTCGACAACGTCGGGCAACGCCCCAGCCACCAGCAGGGACCGTTCGTCGCTGTGCGGCAGATTGGGAACCATCGCTGCAAGGCACGTGTCTTCGCCTTGGGTGAATGTGGTTTCAATGCCAGAGCCGGAAAAGTTCACGACCCGCACGTCCGGCAGATACCGTTCCGACAACCGTTCGGCTGCACGGGACAGATCCAATTTTATCACTTCAGACGGGCAAGACCCGACAAGGAACAATTGCTTAATGTCAGGCCGCCTTGACAGTAGTCGTTCGACTTCTCTGTCAAGTTCGTCATTCGCATCGGCAAGCCCGGCCAAATCCTTTTCTTCAAGGATGGCCGTTCCGAACCGGGGTTCCGCAAAAATCATCACACCGGCTGCCGATTGCAGCAAATGTGCGCATGTGCGGCTGCCGACGACCAGAAAGAATGCGTCCTGCATTTTACGGTGCAGCCAGATGATCCCAGTCAATCCACAGAACACTTCGCGCTGACCGCGTTCTTTCAGGATTGGAGTGTCGCCACATCCTTTGGCGGGGGTGTTCGGGAAATCCTTCATGCCGCCGCCCCCATCTGTGCATCAGATTGCAGCCGCGCCATGCGCAGTTTCCAGATGAACTGTCCGGCATTGACGACATAGGTGGCATAGGCTGCCAGTGCGATCCACATTTGCCCGACAGGGCCGACCGATCCGCTGAACACGGCCCACAGATACAGCGTGTGCAAAGCGATCACGCCAAAGGAAAAAACATCTTCCCAGAAAAACGCAGGTGCGAACAGGTACTGGCCAAACACAACCTTTTCCCAGATCGCGCCTGTGATCATGATCAAATACAGCAGGGCGGTTTTCGCGAGGACGGATTGGGTGGCAATTTCATACCCTGCGCCGGTCCAAAGATACCGGACAACAAGAACAGCAGAAATAACAAACACCAAGAATTGCAATGGGGCCAACAGACCCTGCACCAGCGTCCAGACAGACTGGTCGCGGCGTTTGCGTTGTTCCGGCGTATAAAGGGCAAGCCCAGATGCTGGACCTTCTGCCTTCCTGTTCATTCCCTGCCTCCCTTGTTTGGGCGGTAAGTCCAACCTGAACTGAGTCCGGCAAAGTGTCAACTTGAACTTACACTTGAAAAGTTGACAGATGTCCTAGTTTGCGGTGTAGGGCTTTCAATCCTGAAGGCAGAAAAAGTCAGATAATTTCGTCTGTGATGGTTCACGAAGGTGGGTCTGAAGATGCTGGAAGAAGATCGCGACCTGTCAAATCATTTTGACAATACGCAACGGACTTGGGACACTGTGATTAGGCCGCTGTTTGGTGAAGTGGTGCTGGCAAAACCTGCTGGTAGTTCCCATATATCGGTCAAAGGAAATGTGATGTCAGAAGACCGCAAATCGGGGCGCAGCAATGGTGCCTCTGCCAGGTCTGGCAATGTAACAGCGCTTGCAGGGCGGGCGCTGTCTATTGTTGCGCATGGCTCACGCACAGATTTCCTTCACCCTGACCGCGAATGGGTGGGTGCGCTGGTGGATGCCGTTCGCGCCTTTCCCGAAGACAATCGCGCCGCGTTTATCGAACGCGCCGTGGCCGCTGGCCTGACGCCTGCGGTGCTGATCGATCGCTACATTCCAGCCGCCGCCAGATGGTTTGGTGACAGTTGGTGTGTCGATCAATTGTCGTTCGCGGATGTCACAATCGGGGCGGCCCGATTGCAGGCCATGGTGCGGGATCTGGATCGGCTGACAGACCATCCGGAACCCCAGGCAACGGTGCTGATGATCGTGTTGAAAGATGCGTACCACACACTTGGCGCCATGGTCGCAACCAGCCAGCTGCGGCGTCATGGTATTGCTGTCGAACTTATGTTGGGACAGGATGTCAATTCCGCGCCGAAACAGCTAGAAAGTGTTTATTTTGACGCTGTTATGGTTTCCGCAAGCTCTTCTGAAAAGCTTGAAATGCTGCGGGAATTGGTCAAACATATTCGAAACAAAGGGAACGGATCGGCGCCAGTCGTAATTGGCGGTTCGATCTTGGATCACAACAACGACGTAAAGACGCTGACCGGTGCCGACTATACGCTTAATGACCCAATTGAGGCCGCAAAAAAATGCGGTCTGATGAATCTTTCCGCCGACGCAGGGCCACAAACCTGGCCGAGGAGGTCTTAAATGATGACCTCGACTTTAGCTATGCAAGCGGTGAACCGATGACGTCGCGTGGCATGCGATATTGGTCTTCGGGATCCATCCCGTTGATTGCGCCGGAACTGCTGGGCGACATTATCGCAAGCGCCTCTGACATTGCCCTTGTGATTGATCAAAACGGCCAAATCCTGTCTGTTTTGACCAGCTATCAGCACCCCGCCCATGGCCGTTTGGAACATTGGGAGGGCAGCGATATCCGCGACTTCCTGACAGTCGAAAGCGTGCCAAAGTTGGACAACCAAATGGCCGCGGCATTGGAAGGCCAAAATCCGATCAAACCGGTTGAGCTGAATCACGTCGATTCATCGAACTGGGAATTCCCGATTCGGTACACAATGCACCGAATCGGTCCAGATGGATCGCTGCTTCTTTTGGGGCGTGATCTGCGCCCAATCGCTGAAATGCAGCAACAATTGGTCAAAGCACAGATTGCGCTTGAAAAAGATTACGAAGCGCAACGGGACTATGACACCCGCTATAAAGTGCTGATGGATGCGGCCCGTGACGCCGTTATTTTTGTTAACCTAAGTAACGGCCGCATTACAGATGTGAACAACGCTGCTGCAGTTTTGCTGGGTGCGTCGCGTGATGATCTGACTGGATCTGCCTTTGCGCAGGAATTCGAAGGTCGCCGCCGGGGCGAATTTTTGGACAATCTGTCGAATGCGGCGGTGTCTGATACGGGCCGTGCCGTCGTGTTGCAAACGCGCAGGTCGCGCAAACAGGTGACGATCAACCCATCCGTGTTTCGTGCGTCTGGGGAACGGCTTTTGCTGTGCCGCATTGACCCGGCTGATCTTGATGACAGCGTGTCGGATGAACTGACAGAAAACCTGTCTGCCCTGTATCAGGATGGGTCTGATGCAATCGTATTCACGGACAAAGACGGTGTCATTCAGGCCGCTAATGAAAGTTTCCTGAACCTGGCCGATGCGGCCCACGCGGCGAATGTCAAAGGCAAACCGTTGGCCAATTATCTGGTGCGTGGCACCGTTGATACCAAGGTTTTGCTGGAAAACGCGGCCCGTGCCGGACGCATGCGTCTGTACGCCACAAAGCTGGAAGGCGAATATGGCAATCAAGTGTCTGTTGAAATTTCAGTCACGTATCTGAACGATCGCGCGCATCCGGTTTATGTGTTCGTGATCCGCGATGCCAGCCGTGCCGAAGCCGTGCGCAAACCCGGTGCCCCAGTCAGTGACGACGCAGTCAGGTCCGTGATGGAACTGGTTGGGTCTGCGACATTGAAAGACATCGTGTCGGAAACCACGGATGTGGTTGAAAAGATGTGTATCGAAACAGCCGTCGAACTGACCCGCAACAACCGCGTGGCTGCGGCTGAAATGTTGGGCCTGTCGCGCCAGTCTTTGTACGTCAAGTTACGCAAATACGGTCTTTTGGCGCGCGACTGACCCCGGGCAACTGAATGGATAAATTGGGAATTCGCCGCTGGCATGTGGCGAAATCCTGATTTTTGGCCGGTTATGCCTTGCCTGACTCATATTTGTCATGTCAGATTGACAGTATGAGTGTAAGTTCAGATTTACACGTCCGCATATATCCTGATCCGTGGGCCGCGTTGCAGCTGATCAAACCGATCACATGGTTCCCGCCGATGTGGGCTTATATGTGTGGCGTCGTGTCATCCGGCACGCCTATCCTTTCGGCCCCGTTTCTGGTGCTGTTGGGCATTGTTCTGGCGGGCCCGATCGTCTGCGGGATGAGCCAAGCGGCGAATGATTGGTGTGACCGTCACGTGGATGCAATCAATGAACCCAACCGCCCGATCCCATCGGGGCGTATTCCAGGATATTGGGGTCTGTACATTGCGCTGGCCATGACAGCCCTGTCGCTGTTTGTCGGTTGGCAGCTTGGCCCATGGGGCTTTGCGGCCACGGTTGCGGGTGTTGCGGCTGCGTGGGCGTATTCTGCGGAACCTGTTCGCCTGAAACGGTCTGGCCTTTGGGGTCCGGGTCTTGTCGGGCTAAGCTATGAAACATTGCCTTGGTTTACAGGTGCCGCCGTTTTGTCAGCCGGTGCACCCTCTATGGAAGTGGTGGTTGTCGCAGTTCTGTATGGGCTGGGCGCCCATGGCATCATGACGTTGAACGATTTCAAAGCCTTGGAAGGCGACCGCCAGATGGGTGTGAACTCTCTGCCGGTCACGCTTGGCCCTGAACGCGCGGCACGGATGGCCTGTTGGGTGATGGCAGTGCCACAAATCGCAGTGATCGCTTTGCTGTGTTGGTGGAATATGCAACTGCACGCCGCTGCCGTGATCCTGCTGTTGTATGTTCAATTCTGGGCCATGGGGAAAATGATGACAGACCCCAAAGCATTGGCCCCTTGGTACAATGGCACAGGCGTTGGTCCCTACGTTCTGGGCATGATGATTACGGCCTTTGCCCTGCGGGGGATGGGCGCATGACGCTGGGCTGGGGCAATCTGGTCCGGCTGTGTCTGGTCAATGCCGCGATTGGTGGCCTGACGGCACTGCCCGTGAACCTGTTCAATCGCTTGATGACAGTCGAACTTGCCTTGCCTGCGGTGTTGCCCGGCCTGTTGGTGGCGCTGCATTACGGTGTGCAAATGACCCGACCCATGTGGGGCCATCGATCCGACGCCAAAGGTGGGCGGACGCCGTTCATTCTGGGCGGCGTTGTTGTTGTGGCGCTTAGCCTTGTTTTGGCGGCCTGGGGCATTCAGATCGGCGACACAAACACTGGGGCTGCGTTGTTGATCTGGGTTGTGGCCTATGCTGCGCTGGGACTGGGCATTGGTGCCGCTGGCACGTCGTTTCTGGCAATGCTGGCCACGGCGACGGACGGAAAACGCAAAGGCGCCGCTGCAACCATTGCGTGGCTGTTCCTGATCGCGGGGGCCATCATTGCGTCCATCGGCACCGGAATTGCATTGGAACCCTACAGCCCCGAACGGTTGATCCGTATTGTATCCTATGTTGGCGTGATTGCCGTTGTGATGACATGGATCGCAACATGGCGGATCGAAGGGCGGCTGGGCCATGCCCCAGAACCGGATCATATCCATCTGGCAGACGCATTGCGGGCCACGTGGGCTGATCCTGCGGCCCGCCAATTCACTGGGTTCGTTTTTCTGTCAATCCTGGCGTTTTACCTAAGCGAACTGGTGCTTGAACCCTTTGCAGGGCATGTTCACGGTCTAAGCCCCGAAGATTCCACGAAATTATCAGGGGGCAAAGATGGTGCAGCATTGATCGGCATGATCTTGGCCGGGGCGTTGTCGGCGTTTTCCATCGGCACGTTGCGGATGTGGGCCGTAATGGGCTGCGTCCTATCCGCCGCTGGCCTGTTGGCCCTTGGCGCGACCCTGCCCATTATCCCGTCCGCGGTCCTGTTGGGCTTTGGCAATGGATTGTTCGTTGTAGGGGCAGTCGGTTCCATGATGCTTTTGTCATCCGAATGCGAAGGGGCCACGGGCCTGCGCATGGGTGTGTTTGGTGCATCGCAGGCGGTTGCGGCGGGTCTGGCCGGGCTGATGGCGACCGGCACACTTGATATTGCACGTGCGTTTCTGACCGACACCGCCGCCTATGGTGTCGTGTTCTTTGCAGAAGCTGCGCTGTTTCTTGCGGCCGCGCTCGTCGCGCTGCGCATTCTTTCGACCCCGGCGCGCGCGCCAATGCTTCAACCAGGAGAATAGCCATGACCTATGATGTGATTGTTGTGGGCGGTGGCCCAGCAGGGGCGACAGCGGCCCATGATTTGGCCGAAGCAGGGCGCAAGGTTGCGATGATTGACCGGGATGGGCGGATCAAGCCCTGCGGGGGGGCCATCCCGCCCCGCGCGATTTGGGATTTCAACATCCCCGAAGATCAGCTGGTCGCAAAAATCAACACCGCCAGAATGATTTCACCAACAGCGCGCAAGGTCGATATTCCCATCGAAAACGGTTTTGTCGGAATGGTTGACCGTGAACATTTTGATGAATTCCTGCGTGCGCGGGCATCACGGTCCGGGGCCGATCGCCACACGGGCACCTATCTGCGGATTGAACGGGATGATCAGGGCAGTCACGTGGTGTTTCGCGAAAAAGAAACCGGGGACGAAGTTCGCCTGACGGGCAAGGTGATCATTGGCGCAGACGGTGCACGGTCCAAAGTGGCCCAGCAAGAAGTCCCGGGTGGCGACAAGATTCCATACGTCATTGCCTACCATGAAATCATCGAAAGCCCCGGCAAGACGGAACACTATGATCCAACGCGCTGCGATGTGGTGTATGACGGGAAAATCTCTCCTGATTTTTATGGATGGGTGTTTCCGCATGGATCCTCCTGTTCTGTTGGCATGGGGACCGAAGACTTGGACATTGACCTGAAGAAAGCGACTGCCGATTTGCGCAAGGCTTCGGGATTGGCTGACTGCAAAACCATCCGGAAAGAAGGCGCGCCCATTCCGCTGGAACCCCTGAAAAAATGGGACAATGGCCGCGATGTCGTGTTGGCCGGCGACGCCGCCGGCGTTGTGGCCCCATCATCGGGCGAAGGGATCTATTACGCCATGATGGGGGGGCGGGTGGCCGGTCGCGCCGCAGAAAAGGTGCTGGCGACAGGCAAAGCGGCCAATCTGAACTACGCGCGCAAATTGTGGATGAAAGACCACAAAACCGTGTTCAAGGTGCTGCGGTCGATGCAGGATGCATATTACAAATCAGATATGCGCCGCGAACGGTTCGTGTCTTTGTGCCATGACGTGGATGTTCAGCGCCTGACGTTCGAAGCGTATATGAACAAGAAGCTGGTCGCTGCGCGGCCCTTGGCCCATATCAAGATCGGCATTAAGAACATGCTGCATCTGACAGGGTTGGTGAGGCCTGAAAAAGTATGACCATCATGATCCCGACCTGGGTCAACGGCGAACTGACACCTGTGGAAAAACTGGAAGCCCACGAAAAAGGCCTGCGTCACAAGGCCGTTTCCGTGTTCGTGATGCAGGGTGACAAAACACTGATCCAGCAACGGGCGCTGTCGAAATACCACACGCCGGGGCTGTGGGCGAACACCTGTTGTACCCACCCGGAATTTGACGAAGACGCCGTGACCTGCGCGGTGCGGCGGTTGGACGAAGAATTGGGGATCAAAGGGCTGACGCCCATTTATCGCGACACCGTTGAATACCGTGCTGATGTGGGTGGGGGGCTGATTGAACACGAAGTCGTCGATATTTTCACCGCCGAAGCGCCAGCTGATTTCGTATGGGACCTGAACCCAGATGAAGTGGCCGCCGTGGAATGGATTGAACTTGCCGATCTGGAAGCGCGGTTGGAACTGGACCCGGATCGGTTCACCCCATGGCTGCGAATTTACATGCGTGATTTCGGGGATACGATTTTTGGCGACGGGGCCGATTGATCATTTCGCGCCGCGATTTTTTGTCGCGCAACAACAGTAGGCAAATGGCACGCCTTGCGTGGCTTTGTTTCAATCATACCTCTGACAAAGATCAGAGGAGATACCGTTTTGAAAAACATCGTTTTTGCTGCGTCGCTGGCCCTGACCTCCATGACCTCAGCCGGATATGCGCAGACCGCGCCCGCGGCCTGTCTTGCAGATGAACGCGATTTCGATGTTTTGATGGCATCCCTTGAAGCGGATGGTTGGACGGCGATTGCGCCAGGTGCCGCAATCCCGGATGCAGCCGTTGAAAGCATCGCACTGGCGCGCACTGTCTTTTATGCCACGACTGACCGGGGCGGCGCATCGTTGGACCAGATCATGGAACTGCAGCGCCGCACCGTGCCGGGTTTTGCGCGCCGGGCGGATACGGATTTGACAAAGGTGCGGGTGCTGACACGTGGCGATGAAGCCATGACCATGCATTGGACATATCCGCAGGCGGGGCGGTGGGGCATTGTTGAGGTGATCTGCCGCATTTCCAGTGCCCAAGGCACGCCAGCCACGGGCACGGAAGAAGGGTTCGTCAACGCAAGCATGCAAACATTGGCGGAAGAACCGTTGCGGCGTGTGGGCATCGTTGCGCTTGAACCTGCGCAGTTGGCCCAGCTCACGACCGATAAGACGACATTGGCAATCATTGAAACTGTCGCAGTTTTGCCGCCGCTGGACGAATAAGCGCTGGTGTCACATCATCCCTGTTTCGTCACGGGATGGTCTGCCGGATCAATCCCGTGCTTTCGGCAAAGGTGGTCCAGATAAGACGTGGGTGGTGGCAGGCCGCCGGGCAAATCGGCCAGAACCTCTTTGCATTTTCCGATAAAGTGAATGGATTTTGTGTCGGGATGTTCCAGCTTTTTGATCTGTGGACCCGGTTCGAACAGGGCCGCAAAATGTTCAAACAGGGATGAATAAAATACGGTCCACGGCTGGGCCTTGGGCGTTAGATCAAATCGGGCCAACCCGTGATGCAATGCCCTTGGCCCCGAAATACCCCACGCGAAATCAACGATTGACCAATCGCGCCCCGCGTTTCTGAACGCCGTCACCTTTTGGCTTTGCTTTTCATTCAGCCATGGCGGCACCGGGTTTGGTATATCCATGTGATCCAACAAATAGCTCAGGACCGGGCTTTTCGCTGGCAGGCCCAACACCCCGTTCAGGATCATCCCGCGTTCGGAAAAGCCAAAAATATGCGGGTCATCAAAATCAAAGGGCCGCAGGCAATAGGCATCCATATCCACCCAGGGGCCGATACCCTGCTGCAACATCTTTAACCGAAAGATATCGGAATAAATCGCAATGGCATGGCGACCGTCTTTGCGACTGGGCATTGGTGTTTCAGGCGCGACATCGTGGGGATGGCGCAAATCAACACCTGTGGGCCAGTCTGTGGCAGGCAGATCAGAATACAGGATAAATCTATGCCCGGCATCCAGATATGACTGCACGGTCAGGCGTTCCAGAAAACTGGGCTTGGGGCCAAGCCACAGGGATGCAACAGATTTTAACACACCAACAGATACCTTTTGCGGTAGGATGAACCGAACCAATGTCGCCCACACCCCTTGCAAAGGTTTTAACAAATGACGGGCTTGAAACCAACCTGCCTTGATCTGTCATCCTGTTTCGATGTGCAGCGGTGGGTGCTGCCGTCGGGCGCTGTCGGTCAAATGCCGCAGGGCCGGGCCGGTGTCATCATCGCCATGGCGGACAGGTGCAGGGCAAACGATACGCCTTTGCAGGCCCTGACCCCGGTGGCCATCCCAGCGGGATCATCGTTTGCCAATGCGGGGGATTTGCCTGCACTTGTGCTGACCATCTGCCCGGATCAAGGCGCCGCGATTGCATTTTACGGCAGCCGCGCGTTGGGGGCCGCGCGCGCGGGGTCGGATCTGGATCTTCTGTGCCTGTCAAATGATCCGATGGACCGTGATCAATCCATCGGAAAGGTGTCATTCTTTTTTGCAAATTCCGATCGGTTTCTGGATCGTGCCGGGCAGGGCGATCTGTTCGTCCAATCGGTGTTGGAAACCGCGCAGGTTCTGCATGATCCAGACGGTCGGTTTGATGGTTTGCGCCAAGCGTTTGCCCCGGCGGCCTCATATAATGCGGTTTTGCATCATGCGGCAGATTTCGCCGCTTTCCTGATGTCGCCGCACGTAAGGGCCGCCGCGCCGCAGGATTGCGTGTTGAAACTGCGGTGGTGTGTGCGTGCGGTGTTGATGGCAACGGGGCGTGATCCGTTTTCATCGCCTGAAATGCTGGCTGATCAAGACCGTGCGATTTTGGCCGTGTTGTCGGATCCTGCATCCTTGGATTGGTCGACCGCACAGGGTGCCGTTGCCGCGTTTTGGAACGAACGGCCTGAAGCCCCGAACACCCCGGTTCAGGCCAGTGTTTCAACGATGATCGAATTTTTTCGCCAAACCGGAAATGAAACCGCGCTTCGCTTTATTGCAAAGCATCAGCGTGCTTTGGCTGGGTATTTGGCACGCAACGGCGTTCCCAATTCGGAAACGCCGTTGCATTGGCAAGATTAAGACAACCGTGCTGCTGAAATCGCCCGTTGCGCATCTTTGCGATACAGGGATGGGCGCACAGGTGTCAGTGCGGCCAGACCGTCTGATGTGGCCAGTTCTGGGAAAATTGTCAGCAATTCGCGACGCGCCGATGTGCCCATGAAATGCATGGACGCCGGACCGGGGCGGAAACTTTCAGACCATGCGCCATCTGCCTTTACGACTTCGTGGGCGTCAAACATCAGGTGGATGTATGTGGTTTTTTGTGGTTCCAGCTGAACCGCTGAACCGCTGACAACCAATTGACGGGCTGGGACCAGCACCTCTTCCACGGTGCCATCTTCGGCGGTGGCTGTGATCAGCATCATGTGCCCGGGCGATACAACACTGTCACGCGATGGGGTGTTTGGCCCCAGTGCACCAGCCTTGATCATCACGGGTGTCATGCTGTTGTTGTCTGACATCCAGCTTTTGGCCAAGGTGCGTTTGAACACCCAGCGCAGGGGCTGTGGGCCGTGGTCTTTGGTCATAACCAAATCGCCAACTTCCAGATCATCCACATCGCACAGACCATCCGGCGTTTCGATCATCGTGCCAGGGGTGAAACAAGGGGC
>JAHDBC010000001.1:0-49795 GCA_020630595.1 Planktomarina sp. | reverse complement strand
ACCACCACTTTGGTCAACGATGGTATAGTTCACACCGCCAATGGTCAGCGTGTCGCCGATATCAACATAGGGTTCGTTGCTGGTAGCAGATGTGAAGGTCACATCGTTTTCGATGCCGGTGATTTCACCGTTTGCAAAGCTGTGTTCTTGACCAAGTGCCGTGACTTCGGTGTCACTCAAGAATGCAGATCCAAGGGTTACGGGCATGATTTGGCCTCACATATAGAACAGTTACAAGGCTGCCATATCACAGTTTCCTTCGTGAATTATGGCAACCATTGGCACGGATTGGGGCTTTGCAGGCAAATTTTGCCTGTTCTGTGAATTATTTTGTGGGTGAATCTACTGAAGCGGCAGACCGGCCAAACCCGTGATTCGGTTCTTTGCCTTTTTCCGGTACAGCGTTGGTCGTGCTGCAGCATAGCTTTCCAAACCTTCTGATGTGGCAAGTTCCGGAAAGATGCGCAGCAGTTCGGATTGTGCATCACCCCGCAAACCAATCACGGACCCCAGGCTGGGTTGAAAGCTTTCCGACCAGCAGCCATCCACGCGAACGACCTGATGTGTGTCAAACATCAGGTGGACATACACGGTCTGTGTGACGTCTGCACGGTGGACGCCATCCCGGTTCAACAGCTGACGGGCAGGCACGAATACTTCTTCGCCCGTGGTCGGATCAATGATCAAGAACAGATGCCCCGGTGACACCATCATATCGCGATCCGGTGTGTGTGCGGCCAGCGCACCCTTGGTGATAACGATGGGTTTCAGATCGGGGTTCGCCGCCAGCCACGCGGCATTCAGTGCCCGTCCGTGCACCCAGCGCAGGGGTTGATGGCCTGCGTCTTTGGTCAAAATGCGATCCCCGATTTCAAGATCACATATCCGTTTCGGGCCATCTTGCGTTTCGATAATGCTGTCGGGTGTAAAACAGGGTGGCGTGCCGATGTCCTGATTGTTGTCTTCGGTGCCGGACGTCAGAATGTTTTCGCGGGGCTGGCCCGCGCTGGTCACTGTGCCGCTGACGATGTTGAAATCACCTGCGCCATCGTTGAACATGACATATGTATTTCCGTCTGCAGTTTCGATGTAATTGCCACCGATTGTTGTCACCGTCCCATCATCCAGCGTTGCTTCCATGTTGAAGCCACCCAAGAATGTGGCATCGCTGCCGTTGAAGTCTGTCTGGTTTGGGCCGCTGGTAAAAATTTGCGGCTGCCCATACAGAAACGATGTGTCGATTGTTACTGGATCAACCAGTGTCGCATCGCTGAAATTGAAGCTGTTTCCGACTGCCACATCCCCGGATGTGAAACAGAATACGTCGTGTACGTCGACCAATGGCATAACGCGCCCTCACTATTTAACAAAACACACATGATCATACTAACCTGATCATCCCAAAAATTAGATGGGAAATATGGCAAGACTGCGGCCACAGGTTCGGAAGATTGGTTTGTTGACTTCGGCGTTCCAGAATGAGAACAAATAGTGAACAAAGAGAATCGACCGTGTATGACCCAAATTGTTGCATTCCCCGATCTGCAGGGCAATCGCGGCAAGACGACGCCGCACGATCTGTCCCGGCCCACCTTGTCCGAAGTTTGGGGCAACTCTGCCGATGGGGCGGGGATCGGGTTTATATTGGCGGCCCTTCAGGGGCGGCTGGATGGTGTTGCGCCGATCCTGTGGGTGCAGGATCGTTTGTCTGCGCTGGATACCGGGCTGCCCTACGCGCCGGGGGTGAAACAGCCCATCATCCACGTGCGGGCGAACCGTGTGCCCGATGCGCTGGCCGCGATGGAAATGGGGCTGGGGTGTTCGGCGCTGGCCGCTGTTGTGGGCGAAGTGTGGGGCGATACAAACAAGCTGGATTTTACGGCCAGCAAACGCCTTGCCATGCGGGCCGAAGCAGCCGGTGTTCCCTGTTGGCTGATGCGCCGGGGTGGGGAACGGGTGCTGTCTGCGGCCCGCGAACGCTGGGCCGTCACATCGCAGGGGTCTACCACCCCGCAGTGGAACAAGACCGCGCCGGGGCTGGCCCAGTGGCAGGCGGAATTGTTTCGGTCCCGCGCGGTGAAACCCGGCACATGGCAGGTGCGCCATGACCCGGATGCCAAACCGCAGGATCGTCTCTGTTTTCTTTCCGCATCTGGCGATGGATCGGTGGCGGAAACTGCGCCAGACCACATGGGACGAACCGCCCGATGAACTGCCCATCATTCTGGCCAAGGATGGACCGCACGGCCCGGTGATCCACGACACCACCCGCCCCGCACGTCTGTTGGGGGCCGAAGTGGGCAAGCGTGTGGTCGACATTCGCGCCGCCGCGCCGGACATCATCGTGGAATACGCCGATGATCCCGGTGACCGGGCGTTTCTGGACCGTCTGGCAGGCTGGGCCAAACGCTGGTCGCCATGGGTCAGTGTGGATCCCATGGCGGCGGCCGGGGCCGGGGCATTGGTGATCGATACCACTGGGTCTGATCACCTGTTTGGGGGCGAAGACGCAATGTTAAAGGAAATGGAAGAAAAACTGTCCCTGTCTGGTTTGGAAACGCAACTGGCGATTGCCCCCACATGGGGTGCGGCTTGGGCTTTGGCCCGCTATGGCGGTGTGCGGTCGCAATGCCATGATATTGCTGATCTGGACCCGCTGCCCGTGGCATCGTTGCGCCTGCCATCTGACGCGAACCAGACCCTGCGCCGCGTGGGGATCAAAACCGTGGGCCAATTACGCACCATTCCCCGGTCATCGCTGATGCGCCGCTTTGCCAAGGTTGAGGCTGCGCAGAACCCCCTGATCCGTCTGGATCAGGCGCTGGGCCAGTTGCCAGAACCCGTCGCCCCCATGGATGATCCTGTGCCCCTGCGTGCGTTGATGCGGTTGGCTGAACCGGTGCAGGACCCCGTGCCGCTGATCCCGGGGCTGACCGAAACCCTGTCTGCCCAGCTGGACCGACGGGGCGAAGGTTGCCGCCGGATGCGGATCACAGTGTTCCGCACCGATGGGGAACGCCGCTGGGTTGAAGCCGCGCTTGCCAAGCCCACCCGTGACGCGGCGCATATGGCGCGGCTGTTTGATGGAAAGCTGGATCGGATTGACCCGGGCTTTGGCTTTGATGCGGTCCTGTTGGAAGCCGCGGACCCTGAACGGTTGGATGCCGCGCAGCCCGATCTGACGGGCAAGGTCAACACGGAGCAAGCACTGGGCCATCTGATCGACCGCCTGACGGCCCGGCTGGGCCCGAACCACGTCACCCGCCCTGTGCTGCATGACAGCCACATCCCCGAACGGGCGCAGGCCTGGGTGCCAGCGGTCAAGGACGCGGGGACAGCGGTGCTGGACCGGCCCACCCGCCCGCTGACATTGTTTCAAACCCCGGAAGAAGTACACGTGATCTATGCCATCCCCGAAGGCCCGCCCGTGCGGTTGAAATGGCGGGGGCGGCCTTTGGATGTGGTCCGATACGAAGGGCCAGAACGCATCGCCCCCGAATGGTGGAACGACCGCCCCGGCACCCGTCTGCGCGACTATTACCGGGTCGAAGACACCAGTGGACGCCGGTTCTGGGTCTACCGCGAAGGCACCGTGGGTGACGGGCGCGGCGGTGCCCCCCGGTGGTTTGTGCATGGGGTGTTTGGGTGATGATCTTGTATTTCAAATCTATTTTTCTTCGTTCGAAAAACCTGCCCGGTGGCACCACCGGGCTGCGCCGACCTCCCCGTTTTGCCGAAGGCGAACCATTGGTTCGACGGGAGGCGCATTTGCGCCACCCGAGGTCTGCTTCGCCCTATAAATGTAATGTGTGATTTCCCATGCCCCTATCTGAAGGCCCCCCCAAACGCACACTGCCAGACGACGACGGTTTCACCCCAAACCCACCCGCGCCGTTTGTGGAATTTGGTGTGGCGTCTGCCTTTTCGTTCCTGCGCGGTGCGTCTGAACCGTTGGACATGGTGGTGGCTGCCAATGCGTTGGGGTACGACAAGATCGGCATCGCGGACCGCAACACTTTGGCAGGTGTCGTGCGCATGTGGTCCGAAGGGCGCACGGCCTGTGTCGATGCGCTGATCGGGTGCCGATTGGTGCTGACCTGTGGGGCTGAATTTTTGGCCTACCCCCAAGACCGCGCGGCCTATGGCCGTCTGTCGACGCTGCTGTCCAAGGGGAAAATGGCGACCACGGACGGCGGATGGCAGGACAAAGACGTCACCCAGATCACGCTGCACATGTTGGCGGACCATGCAGAGGGAATCCACTTGATCGCCATGCCCGGGGCGGATTTGGATGTGTTTGCGCAGACGCTTGCCCGCGTGCGGTGGGTTTCACCCACCCTACAGTACGTCGGGGCCAACGCCCTGTATCAGGGCCAGGACCGGGCGCGGATCACACGGCTGGCTGCGCTGGCGCAGCATCACGGGCTGCATCTGCTGGCCACAAATGATGTGCTGTACCACGATCCCGCCCGGCGGCCCTTGCAGGATGTGATGACCTGCATCCGGGAAAAGACGACGATCAAATCGGCGGGATCCCTGCTGGAACAAAACGCGGAACGGCACCTGAAAACCCCCGGGCAAATGCTGCGGCTGTTCGCCGATTGGCCCGATGCGATTCAGGCGACGCGCCATCTGGCCGACCAGATCGATTTCCGCCTGACCGACCTGAAATACGAATACCCGCACGAAATTATCCCCAAAGACTGCACCCCCATGGAACATCTGGAACGTCTGACATGGGAAGGGGCAAAGCTGCGGTATCCAGATGGGATGCCAGATCATGTAAAGGCGACGGTGGAAAAGGAATTTGCGCTGATCGGCAAAAAGAACATCGCCACATATTTCCTGACCATCCATGACATCGTGACTTATGCCCGTGACGTCGCTGACCCGCCGATCCTGTGTCAGGGGCGGGGGTCTGCGGCAAATTCAGCGGTGTGTTTCTGTTTGGGGATCACGGCGGTTGATCCGAACGAACATGATGTCCTTTTCGAACGTTTCCTGTCCGAAGAACGGGATGAACCGCCCGATATTGATATCGATTTCGAACATGAACGCCGGGAAGAGGTGATTCAGTATATCTACGCCAAATACGGGCGCACCCGCGCGGGGCTGTGCGCCACCGTGATCCATTATCGCCCCCGGTCCGCGATCCGGGAGGTCGGAAAGGTCATGGGCCTGACCGAAGATATCACCTCCAAACTGTCGTCCACTGTGTGGGGGCAGTTTGAATCCAAGGTGGGCGATGACCGCGTAAAAGAAGCGGGGTTGGACCTGAACGACCCTTACCTGCGGATGGTGTTGAAACTGGCGCGCGACATGATCGGCATGCCGCGTCATCTGGGCCAGCATGTGGGCGGGTTTATCCTGACAGAAACACCGTTGATCGAAATCGTGCCCATCGGCAACGCGGCCATGCCGGACCGCAGTTTTATTGAATGGGATAAAGACGACATTGATGCATTGGGCATTTTCAAGGTCGATGTGCTGGCACTGGGCATGCTGACCTGCATCGCCAAGGGGTTCAACCTGCTGCGTGATCATTGTGACATCGACTATGATCTGGCGACGGTGCCCAAAGAACACGACGTTCCCGATGACCAGCGCCCCACCTATGATATGCTGTGCCGGGGGGAATCCTTGGGCGTGTTTCAGGTGGAAAGCCGGGCACAAATGGCGATGCTGCCGAAACTGCGCCCGCGTGTGTTTTATGATCTGGTGATCGAAGTTGCGATTGTCCGCCCGGGCCCGATTCAAGGCGACATGGTCCACCCGTATCTAAGGCGACGTCAGGGGCAAGAGGCGATCATTTACCCCGCCCCCGGCCCGCAGCACCCGCAGGATGAATTGCAGAAAATTCTGGGCCGGACGCTGGGCGTGCCAATCTTTCAAGAACAGGCCATGAAAATCGCCATGGTCGCGGCTGAATTTTCCGGGGCAGAGGCGAACAAACTGCGCAAGGCCATGGCGACGTTCCGGGCCAAGGGCATGGTGTCGGAACACAAGGAAAAAATGGTCAGCCGCATGGTGGGGCGGGGGTATGATCCGGAATTCGCCGCCCGCTGTTTTTCGCAGATCGAAGGGTTCGGCGAATACGGGTTCCCCGAAAGCCATGCCGCCAGTTTTGCGAAACTGGTCTATGTGTCGTCGTGGATGAAATGCCATCATCCGGCTGTGTTCGCCTGTGCCTTGCTGAATTCCCAACCGATGGGGTTTTACGCGCCCGCGCAAATCGTGCGCGATGCGCGGGAAAACGGGGTGCAGGTGCGGCCGATTGATGTGGGCTATTCCGATTGGGATTGTACGTTGGAAGATGGCTTGGCCCTGCGTTTGGGGCTGCGTCAGGTGGATGGGTTGCAACAGGATGCGATGGAACGGGTGATGGCCGCGCGACCCTTCAGGGATGTGGATGATCTGCGCCACCGCGCCCGGCTGGACCGCCGCCAGATGAAACTGCTGGCAGAGGCGGACGCGCTGGGGTCATTGGGCCACACCCGCCGCGATGGGATGTGGGATGTGATGGGCCATCTGGGCGGGGCGGATGCGCCGGTGTTTGATGCGGCGGATGCGCCTGCGCAGGGGGCAGATGCGCCCGTCGCCCTGCCCAAAATGCCAAAGGCAGAAGAGGTCGTGGCCGATTACCAAACCACCCGCCTATCCCTAAAGGCGCATCCCATGTCGTTCTTCCGCAATTCGCTGCGCACCCAAGGATACGCCTGCGCGTCGGAACTGTGGGGGATGGGCCATGGGCGGCGGGTGAAGCTGGCCGGGTTGGTGCTGGTGCGGCAAAAACCGGGGTCGGCCAAAGGGGTCTGTTTCATCACGTTGGAAGATGAAACGGGCGTGGCGAACCTTGTCATCTGGCCCGATAAGTTCGAAGCGATGCGGGGGGTGATCATGTCATCCCGGCTGATGTCAGTGACAGGGCAGGTGCAGACCGATGGCAAGGTGTTGCATGTGGTGGTGCAACACATCGAAAACCGTACAGATGCATTGGATCATCTGGCCGATGTCGAACTGCCGCCCATCACAGTACGCGGCGACCACCCGACACATCCGATCAGCAATCAGGTGCGGTCCATGCCCGGTCAACGCACCCATCCACGCAATGTACGTGTGATCCCCAAATCGCGGGATTTTCACTAGTCAGGCGGTGGCTGTCACCCCCAACGAACGGTGTGTTTACGCAGGCTTCAGGCGCGGACGGTAAACCCCAATCACACGCTGCGCAGCGTTTTGCACAGAACCCAACGCCCGCCCTTAAATCTGGGGGGTGTGGGTTCGGGATACGTGGATCCACGTTTTGCCCTTTTGCAAAAGATACAATCGACAGACGATCACCACATGACCGCCCCCAAGCCATCTTGGGCAGGCGGCACATGCACGTGCCCTATCCACACAGCCGATCGTACAAGGCCATTCCTGCAAACCCATCGACGGGCAGGCCTTGGGCCAGCTGATAAGCCTCTATCGCTTTGACTGTGTTGGGGCCGGTGAACCCATCTGCCCCTTGCGTGTCAAAACCCAATTCGGTCAGTCGCGCCTGCAACGCCTTCATTTCGTCTAGCGACAGCCCCCGACCATCCGCCGGCCATCCGCAGTTCCACGCGGCCGCGCCGTTGATCCGGTCGGCCAAATGGCACACGGCCAGCGCATAGGCATCGGCATGGTTGTAGGCCAGCACAGCGTCATAGGTCGCAGACACCAGAAACGCCGGCCCCCCAACCCCGGCGGGGACGATCAACCGATACATCCCATCGGGCAGATCGGTTTCAAAGCCCCAGTTGCCCAAAGATTGCGCGGGGGCATGGCGCGCTGCGCGCAAGTCCAACCCATCGGGCAACTGGACCATCGTGCCCCATGGCTGGTCTGAACGCGCACCGTGTGCCGACAGGTACGCAGCAGAAGACAAAAGCGCGTCCGCAGGACGCCCGGTCAGATCTGGCAGATCAGGTCCGGTGCTTTCTGCGAACCGGATCCAGGATCGTGGCATGAACTGGGTGTGGCCCATGGCCCCCGCCCAGCTGCCGATCATGGTATTGGGATCAATGCCGCGTGCGACCATTTCGGCTGCTGCCATCAACTGATCTTCAAACATCGCGCGTCGGCGGCCTGCGGCGGCCAGCGTGGCAAGGGCCGAAAACACCGGCACGTCACCCAGTACGGCGCCAAAGTTTGTTTCCATGCCCCAAATCGCAAGCAACAGCGCCGGATCGACATCGTGGCGGTGGGTGATGGGGGCAAAGTCCATGCCTGCTATAAGTGCCTGGCCTTTGGCGATCCGCGTGTCCGAAACGGTCAGGTCCAGGTATTGCTTTAGCGTCTTACGCGCTTCGGCCTGTGTGGCGTCAGCCTTTTCAGGGGCTGAAATATGGGTCAGAAGATCGGCAAGGGCGGCTGGAAATTCAGACCGCACCAGAAAATCAGACTTCCATGCATCAAACGTCATTTGCGCCGCCGAGAAACTTTGCGGGTCTTTTTCTTGCCCGACGGTTTGCCGTACCGCCGTGCCTTGCCGGGGCGCGACCGGCGGTCCAGCTTTGCGCTGTCCAGTTCCAACAGATCAAACAATAGCCCACCGGTCATCGCCTCTGCCTCTGCCACCCGAACAAGGGCCCTTTGGCCCAATGCGATGACAGTGCCCGTGTCAGATCCGACCAGCGTTTGTGTGTCACGATCATAGTTGAAATATTCGCGCCCCAGTTCCCGCATGGGAACCAAACCATCAGCGCCCGTTTCATCCAGTTTGATGAACACCCCAAACTTGGCGATGCCAGCGACCCGGCCGCTGAATTCGTTGCCCACACGGTCGGCCATGTATCGCGCCAGATAGCGGTCCGTGGTATCGCGTTCGGCCAGCATCGACCGGCGTTCGGTCATGCTGATATGTTCGCCTGTGGCCTTTATCCCGTCCATATCCGCGTTCGTCAGCCCGTCGTCGCCCCAGCCGTGGGCGGTGATCAGCGCGCGGTGCACCAGCAGATCCGCATAGCGGCGGATGGGGCTGGTGAAATGGGCATAATTCTTCAACGCCAACCCGAAGTGGGACATGTTTTCCGGCCCGTAATAGGCCTGCGACATGGACCGCAGGGTGGAAATGTTGATCAGCTCTGCCTCTTCCTTGCCAGCGGCGTCGTTCAGCAGCTTGTTCAGGTGCCGGGTCTGCAAAACCTGACCTTTCGCCAACGTCAGGCCAACGGACTTTGCGGTTTCACGCAAGGAGTCCAGTTTGTCCTGATCGGGTTCTTCGTGATTGCGAAACAGCAGGGGCTGGCGTTTCGCGATCAGCGTTTCAGCGGCGCAGACGTTGGCCAGCACCATGAATTCTTCGATCAGTTTATGCGCGTCAAATCGGTCGCGGAATTTGACGGATTTGACCTGTCCATCGTCGGTCAGTTCGATCCGGCGTTCGGGCAAATCCAATTCCAGCGGCTGTCGGTCAGACCGGGCAATTTTCAACGCTTCGTATGCGGCGAACAACGGTTTGAGCACATCATCCAACAGCCCCGCAGCGCGGTCTGTGGGGGTGCCGTCGACCGCTTCTTGCGCTTCTTCATAACTCAGCGCAGCGGGGGAATTCATCCAGCCCCGATGAAATTGGTGCGACAGTTTCTGCCCCTGTGCGTTGATCCTGATTTCCACGGCCATGCAGGGGCGGTCGACCCCTTCGTGCAGGGAACACAGATCCCCTGACAACACATCCGGCAGCATCGGCACCACGCGGTCTGGAAAATATGTCGAATTGCCGCGATCACGGGCCGCCCGATCCAAAGGGGATCCGGGTGTGACGTAATGGGCCACATCTGCAATCGCGACCCATAGCGTGAAACTGCCATCATCATGGGCAATGGCGCAGCAGGCATCATCGTGGTCACGGGCATCGGATGGGTCGATGGTGACCAGCGGCAGATGCGTCAGATCTGTGCGGCCATGGGGTGAAGCCGGTTCTGCCGCGTCTGCCTGTGAAATCACTTCATCGTCGAAATGGTCTGGAATGCCATGCTGGTGAATGGCGATCAGCGAAACGGACCTTGCGGCACCGGGATCGCCCAGAACTTCTGTGACCTTGGCGCGGGGCAGGCCCATGCGGGACCGCGAACCAATGGCTTCGGCTTCGACCAGTTCGCCATCTTTGGCGCCCCCATCGTCGCCTTCGCGCACCAGCCAATCCTTGTTTGCGCCTTTGTCGATCGGGACAATCCGGTCCCCCCGAAAAATGCCCAACACCCGCGACGGGTTAGACCCGATCTTGCGAATCAAGCGCCCCGTGTGGGTGTGATCTTCGCCTGTGACTTCGGTCAAACGGGTCAGCGCGCGGTCACCCTTGCCCAGCGTCGGGTCGCCATCGCGGTGTTGCATCAAGATGCGGGGCACCGGTGCGTCGCCATGCCATTCGGCCGGTTGGGCAAACACATCCCCATCCGCATCTGGCCCAAGGATTGCAAGAACAGCGACAGGGGGCATCACATTGGGATCGCCAAAGCTGCGCCGTTTCTGGGTCACGTGTCCGTCTGCGGCCAGTTCTTTCAACAGCCGCTTGAGTTCAATGCGGTCCTGCCCCTTGATCCCAAAAGCCTTTGCAATGTCGCGCTTGGTGGATTTCGCGGGGTTGTCGCGAATGAATTCCAGCACCTGATCTTTGGACGGAAAATGTTTCATACGCGCCCCTAACATGGGTTGGCGGCTGGAAAAACCCAAATGGATATAGCGGGGTCAACGACCCAAGGGTGCGGACGAGAAAAGATCAACAGCCCACTCTGCCAGATTAAAGATCGGCAACCGTATCCACATCCCGCAAGCGATCAACCCGTGCGATCCGTTGATCAGGCAGGCTGGCCATGGTGTCTGCCAGCGCATGTTCCGTTGACCACCGCACATCTTGAAACAGGGTTGTTGGAATGCGGCCCGTGCGTTTCATCCCGACCAGCCAATAGCCCCCATCGGGGGCCGGGCCAAATACGGCATCGTGCGACCCCAAAGCCCGGAATGCCGCGTTGATGCGGGTCTTGGTGACGCCCGGAATATCAGCGCCGATGATGCATACCGGTCCCGGTGGCAAAGACCGAAACAGACGCCCCATCCGATCGCCCAGATCACCGGGTCCTTGGGGCACGCGGGGCAGATGGGCAGGCCAAACACGGCTTTGCATCCCTTCAAAATCCGGGGCAACGGCCAGAACCGTTTGCCAGCGCGGATCTTGAACGCGGCGGATCAGCGCCCGGGTCTGATGGCGAAACCACCATGCGGCGCGTGTCATGCCGATATCGCGGCCCAGTCGGGTTTTGACGCGGCCGGGATGCGGTTCTTTCACCATGATCACCAGCTTTGGCGTCATAGGGGCAATTCCATCATGCGGTGGGGAATCCCTGCATCATCGAACACATCGCCATAGGCGCGGTAACCCAATTGTTCATAAAACCCGATGGCATGGGTCTGCGATCCCAAAATGACGCGCGTCGCCCCTTGTCTGCGGGCCGCGGCATGGCAGGCTTCGATGATGGCGGCGCCGATGCCTGTGCCACGGTGTTCTTCAAGAACGGCGACCCGCCCAATTTTCGAAGTTGTCCCAAAGGGCAAAACCCGTGCCGTGCCGATGGCAGACCCATTCACCCACGCAAGAACGTGGCTGGCATCGGGGTCTTTGCCATCCACTTCTTCGTGTTCGGGCACGTTCTGCCCATCAATGAACACGACCCTGCGGATGGCCTGACAGGTTGCGATATCATCGGTTTCCTGAATGATCAGGGTCATGCAAAATAGTCCTGCAGAATACGGGTATAAATGGCTTTCAGTTGTGTGATCTGCGCAACCTCGACCCGTTCGTCGACCTGATGCATGGTCTTGCCAACCAAGCCGAATTCCACCGTGGGGCAGTGGTGCTGCATGAACCGTGCATCGGATGTGCCGCCTGATGTGGACAGTTCTGGCGTGACACCTGTTTCGGCATGGACAGCGGCGGCCACAAGATCAGACAACCGACCCGGCGGGGTGATGAAACTTTCCCCGGAAACCTGTGTGCGCATATCAATGGTCACATCAAAATCAGCGGCGACCTGATCGGCGGCCGACCGCAACCATTTGATCAGGTCGGATGACCCATGGGCGTCGTTGAAACGGATGTTCACCGTTGATGTGCATTGTGCGGGGATCACGTTGTTGGCGGGATTTCCCGTATCAATCGTAACCACGGCAAGGGTCGATGGGTCGAAATGATCAGTCCCCTGATCCAGTTCGTGGGACGCCAGAACATCCATCAGCCGCGCCATGGCCGGTACAGGATTTTTCGCACGGTGCGGATAGGCTGAATGCCCTTGCACCCCGATCACGGTGAAATAGGCGGTCATGGATCCACGCCGCCCGATTTTCATCATATCGCCCATGGTGTTGGGGCAGGTGGGTTCCCCAACCAGACACACGTCCAGCTTTTCGGCCTCAGCCTCCATCCAGTCCAGAAGTGCGATGGTGCCATCTTGGGCGTCGCCTTCTTCGTCACCGGTGATGGCCAGAACGATCGATCCATCGGGCGGTGATTGGCGGACAAAATCCATTGCCGCGGCAGCAAAAGCAGCCACCCCAGATTTCATGTCGGTCGTTCCGCGACCGTACATCACACCATCTACGATGGCGGCGCCAAAGGGATCTTGCGTCCATGCATTCGCATCGCCAATTGGCACCACATCTGTATGTCCGTTGAACCCAAATGTTTTTGGGTGGGCCTTTTCGCCCCAGCGGGCATACAGATTGGCAATTCCATTGCGATCCACGCGCGTGCAGTGAAAGCCGGATGCCGACAGCCTGTTTTCCAGCAACGTCAGGGCGCCGCCTTCGGCTGGCGTGACAGAGGCACAGCGCACCAAATCGGCTGTCAGTGCAACAGGATCAGTCATGGTTTTCATCCCCGTAAAACGGTGTCATTTGCGCGACCACCACCGAATTTTCATCCAAGGCCCGCTGCATCAAGGCGCGTTCTTCGGGTTCAATGTCGTGACCCAGCGCTTCGCGATCGGCCAATGTTCCATAGCCCGTCACATCCAACGGGGCGAGATCAGCCTGTTTCAGAATCGCCACGGTTTCGCGCACGGCTTCCGCTTCGTCGACCCCGGCGGCATAGATCATAAGTGCCCCACCGGTGGCGTCTTTGGGCAAGCCATCGCCAGACTTGCGCCCAACTTGCACCACCAGCGTGTAAACGGCGTGTTTTTTGCGTTCCTTCGTCACGTTTAACTATTCCTTTTGCGCACCATCCCTTAACCCGTCTGGGGATGTGGGTGAAACGGGAATCCGGGGATGAAACGGTTTTTGTTGTTGGTTTGGGCATTGCTGATGCCGATGATGGGGGTTGCGCAAAGCGATCCGCTGAACATCGTCACGATCACACGCCCCCCATTTTCGATGGTTGAAAACGGGCAGGATGCCGGGTTTAGCATTGATCTGTGGCGTGCGGTGGCTGAAGATTTGCAGCTGGACTACGAATTCACCCGCGTTGATGTGTTCGGCGACATGCTGGCGGCCGTGGAAAGTGGTGCCGCCGATGGGGCCATTGCGAATATTTCGATCACGTCGGCCCGGGAAAGCGTGATGGATTTCACCCAGCCCATTTACCTAAGCGGTTTGCAGATCATGGTGCCCGAAGACAACAACGGGCTAAGCGTCTGGTCGATCTTGGGCCGGTGGGATGTTTTGCTTGCAGTTTGCGCAGCCTTTGGTGGGCTGTGGCTGTTGGGTATGATCATGTGGGTACTGGAACGCAGGCACCATGATTATTTCGATGAAACCGCTGGAAAGGCCAATTTCCCGGCGTTCTGGTGGGCATTGAACCTGATCGTGAATGGCGGCTTTGAACAGGTTGCACCACGCACGTTTCTGGGTCGGGTTCTGGGCACGATTATGGTGGTGTCATCGTTGTTTATCGTGTCGATTTTCGTGGCGAAAATCACCGCGACCCTGACGGTGGATGCGATCCAGAACAATGTGCAGGGCATCAATGATCTGTACGATAAGCGGGTTGCAACGATCAGCGGGTCCACGGCGGCAGGGTTCTTGGAAGGCCGCGATCTGAACTTTGTCGCATTCACTGGGCTGCAGGATATGCTGGCGGCCTATGAACGCGGGGAAGTCGACGCGGTTGTTTTTGATGCGCCCATTCTGGCCTATTACGTGACGCAAAACCCGCCCGTGCCTTCGACCCTGATCGGGCGCGCGTTCCTGCCGGAAAATTACGGTATGGCCCTTCCGTCGGGGTCGCCATTGGCTGAACGGATCAACCAATCCCTGCTGCGCTTGCGGGAAAGTGGGGAATACGCATCCCTGACCCGAAAGTGGTTCGGGGATGCGAATTAGGCGGGGGTCAACGGCCCCGGATGAACTGTTCGGTCACAGTGCCTTTGAAACAGCGCGGAAAAAACGGGAATGTGTCGGTGGCAAAATAGACGTATTCGCCGTTCAACAAAGCGCCGTTGCATGCGTCTAGATTGCCGGACCCTGCAACAAATTCGTAGTCCTGAACATAGGTACCGTCATATGACCCACCAGGGCCTGATGGGCGTATACCGCTTTTCAATTGCCAAGACGATTGCGCATTGCTGCCCACATAATGGATTTCGAACCCATCAGCGGCATAGCCAAACAGGGTCCCGTTCAAACTGGCTGTGACGGCAGATGGAACGCCGTGATAATGATACAACCCGCGCCCATCCACATGGGCATTTTGCGCATCCATTGTTAATCCACCCATCCCTTCAACATTCCAGCCAGACGCAGTGTTGCGGGAATATCCTTTGGCGGCGGATGCATCATAGTATTCGGCGGTACCGGGCCGTAGCGGGATTCCTGTCACTGTGATTCCGGACACACGCACGTTTTGCGTGGTTGCGCCCGTGCGTTCTGGCGTCGCATCGACGCAATAGTTGTGGGCTTGTGGCTGCAAAGATGCGCCGGCACGAAACGGGCCGACGCTGTGGTCGGGTGTGCCGTCGGATGTAATGCAGCGTTGATCGCCCTCAACCGTGATTGAAACATGGGCATTGGCAGCGGACGTCGACAAAAGTGCGATGGTGATGGCGGTACAGTAGGTCTTCATGGTATCTTTCCGTTTGATACCCGTTCTACGCATCGTCCAAGTCTTTCCGTCGGCGAAAAGCTGAAAAATTGTGCAATGGCCCCAAAGGGCCATCGCGCTTCATTCTGACCGCGCGTGGATCAATCGCGCAAAAGTTCGTTGATTCCGGTTTTGCTGCGGGTTTGTTCGTCAACGCGTTTCACGATGACGGCGCAATACAGGTTCACGTTGTTTTTGGATGGCATGGACCCGGCGACAACCACGGAATAGGGGGGGACTTCGCCGTACATGACTTCGCCTGTTTCGCGGTCTACGATTTTGGTGGATTTGCCGATGAACACGCCCATGCCCAAAACGGACCCTTCGCGCACGATGCAGCCTTCCACAACTTCTGACCGGGCCCCAATAAAGCAATTGTCTTCGATGATGGTGGGGCCCGCCTGCATGGGTTCCAGAACCCCGCCAATGCCAACACCCCCCGACAGGTGCACGTTCTTACCGATTTGCGCGCAAGACCCGACCGTTGCCCATGTATCGACCATCGTGCCGCTGTCGACATAGGCCCCAAGGTTCACAAAGGATGGCATCAGCACCACGCCGGGTGCGATATAAGCGGATTTGCGGACCACACAGTTTGGCACCGCGCGGAATCCGGCGGCACCCCATTCGTTTTCGCCCCAGCCTTTCCATTTGCTGTCGACTTTGTCCCACCAAGATCCGCCTTGTGCGGACCCTTCCTGCATTTCCATATCTTTCAGGCGAAAGCCCAGCAGAACGGCCTTTTTGGCCCATTGGTTCACATGCCAATCGCCGCTGTCTTGACGTTCTGCGACGCGCAGGCTGCCGCTGTCCAATGCGTTCAGCGTGTCTTCGATGGCTTCGCGGGTTTCACCTGTGGTGGCCGGGGTGATGGTATCGCGGGCGTCCCACGCTGCCTCGATGGCTGATTCAAGCTGTGCATTTGACATGGGAACCCCCTTCATTTCGTTGTGCTGCGCCACATAGCGCGGTGGTGACCAAAGGGAAAGGTGCGCCGTGTCATTGCCGACTTGGCTTTTTTGCGGCCAAGGGTTGTTCAGGGGTGTGTGGGGTCAGATCGGAATTGAACCGCGCTTCCAGATCGGCGTTGAATTCAGCCAAAGGCACAGATGTATTCAGCGGGGCGTCCAATGGTTGTATATCAATCAGCACATGCCTGCGCCCTTTGGAAATGCCCAAGAACCGCCAAAACATATCGCGCCGCTGTGTTTCATGGGGGCTAAGTCCACGGATCTTGATGATCGTCACCGGAATATCGCCCAATTCCTTGATCGTGTCATAGGCCCCGCTGAAGTGGGGTTGAATGATTTCCATCCGTTGCTTCTTGATCCCGCCCCCCGGAAACAAAAGGATCGTATTTCCGTTTCCAATGATGTTGCGCAATGCCTGCAACGCCTTTGTTTTTTGTGCGGCGCGGCGGTCCGGGGTCCATGTTTTGGGTGACGACATCGGCACACACCCCGAAATCATCAGCGGGAACCATTGCAGGGGGCTGTAATATTCGCTGTAGGCCACGGCGGGCCGCACACGGCGCGTGGTGTACAACAGCGCTGCAACAATCGGGCCGTCATGGCGGCTGCCATGGGTGGACAGGATCAACCCACCCGGCTGGTCTTGCAATGCGGCTTTGTCTGCGATGCTGATGTTGAAAAACAGCCCGTAATAGCTGCGCAGCAGGATGAAAAAGAAATGCCGCATCCAGCGGCCCAGCGTTGCATCCAAAGCGCGTCTGATCTTTTTGGCCATCTGTCAGTCCTTGTGCCGTGCGGTTTGGGCAAGGGTCTACCACTGATCCGCCCCGTTCAGATGATTTTCTTTGCACAGGGGGGATTGCAGCCTAAACACTGTGCTTAAATCACACCGAACAGGGATAATTCGATGACCCGTCGCCACAAAATGCGTTCAGCCCCCCAAGACATGAAAGCGGCGCAGGAAACGCCCGATACCCCCCAAACCCGTGCGCCGGCCTATCGGCTGGCGTTTTCGGACCCGGATTTCATGTGCGCTGATGAATTGCGCGCTGTCCGGTTGCAGCTGGAATTGATGAAGCCTGAAATGATGCTGGATGCCGCCGGGGTGAACAGCACCATCGTGATGTTCGGTGGGGCGCGCATCCCTGAACCCGCGAAAAAAGACACCGCCCGGACACAGACCCTGTCTGATCTTTCCGTATTCTATGAAGAAGCGCGCGTTTTGGCCGAACGTGTCACGGCCAAATCGGATGGGCATGAAAACGTCGTGGTCACCGGTGGTGGTCCCGGCGTGATGGAGGCGGGCAACCGCGGCGCAATGGACGCAGGCGGCCGGTCCATCGGGTTGAACATCGTCCTGCCCCATGAACAGGCGCCAAACCCATATGTGACGCCGGAATTATGTTTCAATTTTCACTACTTTGCGATCCGCAAGATGCATTTTCTGCTGCGGGCCAAGGCCATCTGTGTGTTCCCGGGGGGATTTGGCACGCTGGATGAACTGTTTGAAAGCCTGACCCTGATCCAAACCGGGCGCATGGCACCAGTGCCGTTCCTATTGTTTGGCGAAGCATTCTGGCGCAAAATCATCGATTGGGATGCACTGGCCGATGCGGGCACCATTTCTGATGAAGATCTGAACCTGTTTCATTTCGTTGAAACGGCGGACGACGCGCTGGCACATCTGGCCCTTTAGACGCCTGCGCACGCAGGTTTAAGGGAATTGATACCCTTTGGGATCAAACTGGCCTGACATCAAACAGGTCTGTTTGATCGAAGGAGGATCAGATGAGTGACATGATGCACCTGTCATTGGCCCCCGAAGCCAGCGCCGCCGATGTATCGGCCGTGTCGCGGTTGGTGGCCCGTGATTTTCGCGAAGCGCGCAATCAGGATGATTTGCAACAACGGCTGGCCCACAAAGGGTTTCAAATCCGTCTGGGTTATCTGGCAACCGCGCCCCATGGAAAGCTGATCTGCCCGATCAGCCACCTGTAACGTCAAACCGGCTGGGCCGGGCCTGTCAGATCCCGGCTTCTGCTGCGATCTGGGCCCGTGATTTGCGGGCGCGTTCCGTGGCAGATTTCAACTGCCCACACGCGGCCATGATATCTTCACCCCGTGGGGTGCGGATCGGGGAGGCATAGCCCGCCTGATAAATGATATTGGCAAAGGCACGAATGCGGTTGTTCGACGACCGTTCATATGGCGCACCCGGCCATGGGTTAAACGGGATCAGGTTCACCTTGGCCGGGATATCCTTGATCAGTTCAACCAGACGGTGCGCATCTGCATCGCTGTCATTCACATCTTTCAACATGACGTATTCGAACGTGATGCGTTCTGAATTGCTGGCCTTGGGATAGGCTTTCAAGGCGTCAAGCAGTTCGGCGATATTCCAACGTTTGTTGATCGGAACCAATTTGTCGCGGGTTGCATCTTCGGTGGCGTGAAAGGATACGGCCAGCAAGCAGCCGATTTCCGTTGCCGTGCGCGCGATTTCCGGCACCACGCCAGATGTCGATAGGGTGATCCGCCGCCGTGACAACGAAATGCCTTCGGGGTCCATCGCGATTTTCATCGCGTCACGTACGTTTTCGAAATTATACAGCGGTTCGCCCATGCCCATCAGAACGATATTCGACAGCAGCCGCGTTTCATTTTTCGGGTTGCGGCCGGGTTCTGGCCATTCCCCCAGATCGTCGCGGGCCATCATCACCTGACCAATGATTTCAGCCGGGGTCAAATTGCGCACCAATTTCTGCGTGCCAGTGTGGCAGAACGAACAGGTCAGCGTGCATCCGACCTGCGAAGAAATGCACAATGTGCCGCGATCTTCTTCGGGGATATAGACCGTTTCCACTTCATGCCCGCCCGCAATGCGCACCAGATATTTGCGCGTGCCATCTGATGACACCTGTTTTGAAACGACCTGCGGAATTTCAATGGTGAAATGATCGGCCAGCAACGCACGGTAATCTTTGGACAGATTTGTCATGTCGCCAAAATCGCGCACGCCCTTTTGATACAGCCATTGCCAGACCTGACCCGTGCGCATCTTGGCCTGTTTTTCTGGCGTACCTGCCGCCAGCAACGCGTCGCGCAGGCCGTCGCGTGTCAATCCGATCAGGTTGATCGGGCCATCCGGCAGTTTGCGCGGAAGTGTCAGTACATCTTGCGTGATCGGTGCTGTCGCGTCCGTCATGGGTCTGTCCATTCAAAAAGAATAAGGCCCCGCGTGTAGCAGGGCCTGTGTCTGATTCCAATGGGCCGGATGATCAGCTGGCGCAGCGGCGTTCCGCATCTGCCATGGCCGCGGTAAAGCCGGTCAGGCTGAACTCGTCCTTGGTCACTGTGCCGCGCCCGGATTGCCCGGTGATCGTTGCTTTTGCGCCGCGGCGCATGGCGGCGGCGATTACGGCGTCATCTTCTGGTGTTGCAGGCCAGGCCCATTCGCCTTTGGTCGACAGGTCATAGCTGCGATTGTCGACTTCCAGCGTAATCGACCGACCCGTTGCAAACGGATAGCCGCCGGTGAACGCGATCTGGCCCTTGGTGTTCGCGCTGGGACGATAGAACACAAACAACAGGATTTCACTGCGGCGCACCTGCACCTCTTGCCCGCCACGGGTGTTCACGGTCAGCCGGGGTGCCGTTACGGCGAAACATTCTTCGGGGTTGTCAACTTCGAACACGGACCAGTCATCGAACCGCGCAACGGGGTTCGTTACAGTCTGTGCCGCAAGGGCCGTAGACACGCCAAGAGCGCATACCAAGCCTAGCATTATTGTTTTGATCATGGATGCCTCTTTTCCATTTTGACCTTCGCGGACCGCGCAAGTGGACTTGCTTTTTGCTGGTCTGCCTTTTTCTTACTCGATACACGCAATGTAGCCCACGTCACATCTTTGCGAAAAGGGGTTTATGGGCCCACTTCGGCAAAAAAGTGCAGAAATAGGAGGCAAAATCATGCCATCAGTCCCAATGGTCGAACTTTGGCGTGGCGATTTTCTGGAAAGCGTCCACCGGGGGCACGCGGTGATCATGCATGCAGACGGTGATATCGTTGATGCATGGGGCGATCCTGACACGGTGATCCTGCCGCGATCTTCGTGCAAAATCCTTCAGGCTGTGCCGTTGGTCCAGTCTGGGGCCGCAGACCGGTACGGCCTGACATCCCGGCAACTGGCACTGGCCTGTGCATCCCATCAAGGGGCGGCGATCCACACCGATCCGGTGCGCCGTTGGCTGGCAGATCTGGGGCTGGGCGAAGATGATTTGCGGTGTGGCCCACAAGACCCTGCGGACGGTCCGGCCCATGCCGAATTGATCCGGGATGGCGCATCACCCTGCCGGGTTCACAACAATTGTTCGGGCAAACATTGCGGATTTCTGACTTTGGCACAGGATATGAAAGCCGGACCGGAATACCATGATCCGGCCCATCCCGTGCAGGTGGCCGTAAAGGCCGCATTCGAAGATTTCACGGGCGAAGACAGCCCGGGGTTTGGGATTGACGGCTGTTCTGCGCCAAACCACGCCTGCAGCGTGCAGGGGTTGGCGCGTGCCATGGCGCGTTGCGCGGTGTCAGACACAACAGCGTCTTTGCGCGATGCCATGATGGCGCATCCGGAATTGGTGGCGGGCGACACCCGTGCCTGTACCGAACTGATGCGCGCGGTTCCGGGTGTGGCCGTGAAAACCGGGGCAGAGGCGGTGTTCACGGCCATCATCCCGGACCAGAAGCTGGGGATTGCCGTGAAGATTGAAGATGGCGCGACACGCGCGTCCGAAGCCGTGATCACCGCCTTGCTGATCCGGCTGGGATTGATTGACGCGGAACACCCCGCGGCGGTCAAACGTGTGGGTGGGCCATTGAAAAACTGGGACGGGCTGGTGGTCGGCCAAACCCGGGCGGCCGCCGGATTGATCTGACGGACGCCCCGTTCCGGGGCGGCATGATCTTTGGGGCAAGGGGGGCGCTGCCCCCCCGGGTCATTCCGGGGAATGACCCACCCCCCGGAGTACTTGGGGCAAAATGAAGATCAGGGTTTAAAGTCTGTTTTGGCGTAGCCCTGAAGATACAAAAGCGCGGTCAGATCCCCATGGTTGATGCGGATATCGCACTGCGCCTGCACGGATGGTTTCGCGTGCAAAGCAACACCAAGCCCCGCACGGGTCAGCATGCCAAGATCATTTGCGCCATCACCAACCGCGATGACTTCAGCGTCTGAAAATCCATGGCGCAACGTCAGTTCGTCAAGTGCGTCCACCTTTGCCTGTTGGCCCAAAATGGGCAGGCCCACGGTGCCCGTCAGGGTGTCTGCGTCAGACAACAGCGTATTGGCGCGGTGTTCGTCGAACCCGAGCGTGGCGGCAATGTGGGCCGTGAAGGCCGTGAACCCACCAGACACAAGGGCCGCGTAGGCCCCATTTGATTTCATTGTCGCAAGCAGTGTTTTGCCGCCGGGCATCAGCGTGATGCGCGTGTCGATCACGGTTTGTATGGTGCTGGTTGGCAGACCCTTCAAAAGACTGACCCGTTCGCGCAGGGCGGCTTCAAAATCCAATTCCCCGTTCATTGCGCGGGCGGTGATATCGGCCACCCGCGCACCCACCCCTGCCACAGCGGCGAGTTCATCGATGCATTCCTGCCGGATCATGGTGCTGTCCATATCGGCCAACAGCATCTTTTTGCGCCGGTTTGCAGCAGGAACGATGTTCAGATCGATATCCATGGCCTGTGCATCGGCCCAGACATCGCGGTGATTGTCAGGCACCACAGGGATCGGAAATTCAGCGGCTTCGCCATCCGCCAGCCACGTAATGTCACCGCCGCCCCACGCGTTGCGCAGCACGTCGCAAAAGGTGGCGTCAAGCCCAAGTGTTGCAGGGTGCGTGGTCAGGACGGTGACGTACATATGGATGATCCCGGTTGTTTCCCTGTGGGATGCCGTGCCGGGAAGTCTGATGCAAGACGTTTCCTTTCGGCGACGAATGTGACGTTTTTTCATAATCAACTGTCGATTATTTGCATCTTTTGGGGGTTGTGGGTTTGGTGCCCTGCCTGTAGCCGGGCTGTGGGACATCCTGCCCCAACGCAGGACACATATCTGTAAGGATACCACTGATGGCATATCAAAAACCGGCAACGCGGCCGGCGAATCCGCGTTTTTCATCTGGCCCTTGTGCCAAGCCCCCCACATGGACATTGGATGCTTTGCGTGACGCGCCTTTGGGTCGGTCACACCGCGCGGCTGTTGGCAAAGACAAGCTGAAAGCAGCGATTGAAAAGACCCGTGACATTTTGGGTGTTCCTGCGGATTACCGCATCGGGATTGTCCCTGCGTCGGACACCGGGGCCTATGAAATGGCCATGTGGAACCTGTTGGGGGAACGGCCGGTTGAAATGGTCGCGTGGGAATCCTTTGGCGCGGGATGGGTCACGGATGCGGTCAAACAGCTGAAGATCGACGCGACGGTGCACACGGCGGATTACGGAAACATCGTTGATATGGCAGCGCTGAATTACGACCACGATGTCTGCTTTACGTGGAATGGGACGACATCTGGCGTGCGCGTACCCGGTGACCCGATCCCGGCAGACCGCGCGGGGCTGACGCTGTGCGATGCAACATCAGCAGCGTTTGCGATGGACCTGCCGTGGGACAAGCTGGATGTGACCACGTTTTCTTGGCAAAAAGTGTTGGGTGGCGAAGCGGCGCATGGGATTTTGATCCTGTCACCGCGCGCGGTGGACCGGTTGGAACAGTACACCCCTGCATGGCCACTGCCCAAGATTTTCCGCCTGACCAAGGGGGGAAAGCTGATCGAAGGTATCTTTACCGGGGCCACGATCAACACACCATCCATGCTGTGTGTTGAGGATTATCTGTTCGCCCTAGATTGGGCGGAATCCGTCGGCGGGTTGGACGGTTTGAAAGCCCGGGCCGAAGCGAACGCCAAGGCGATTTGGGATTTCTGCGATGCCAATGACTGGATCGGCAATCTGGCCGTGGATCCGGCGACACGGTCTGTCACATCGGTGTGTTTGAAATTCACAAATCCGGTGATCACAGACGGTGCGGCCTTTGCCAAGGCGGTTGCCAAGCGGTTGGAGGTTGAAGGGATCGCGCTGGACATTGGCGCCTACCGCGATGCGCCTGCGGGGCTGCGCATCTGGTGCGGCGGGACAGTGGAAACCAGCGATATCGCGGCGATGCTGCCGTGGCTGGACTGGGCCTATCACACTGAATTTGAGGCGCTGGCACAAGCGGCGTGAACGGTGGGTTTAGCCCATCTTACCGATATTGGCGGGGCGATGGCCCTGCATCCGAAGGACGATGAAAATGCCTAAAGTACTTATTTCTGACAAACTGTCGGAAGCTGCCGTTCAAATCTTCAAAGATCGCGGCATTGACGTGGATTTCCGCCCTGAATTGGGCAAGGACAAAGCTGAATTGCAAAAGATCATCGGGCAATATGATGGTCTTGCGATCCGGTCAGCGACCAAAGCCACCGAAAAGATTATTGCCGCTGCGGACAATCTGAAGGTCATCGGTCGCGCCGGGATCGGTGTTGACAATATCGATCGGGCCGCGGCGTCGAAAAAGGGGATCATCGTGATGAACACCCCGTTTGGCAACATGATCACCACCGCCGAACATGCGATTGCGATGATGTTTGCCGTCGCCCGCCAAATTCCAGAGGCAAGCGCATCAACCCACGCCGGTAAATGGGAAAAGTCCAAATTCATGGGGGTTGAGCTGACGGGCAAGACCCTTGGCGTGATCGGTGCTGGCAATATTGGCGGGATCGTCTGCGAACGCGCTGTAGGGTTGAAGATGAAGGTCGTCGCCTATGACCCGTTCCTGTCCGAAGAACGTGCCAAAAAACTGGGTGTTGAAAAGGTGGAACTGGATGAATTGTTGGCCCGCGCCGACTTCATCACCTTGCACGTGCCCAAAACCGAACAGACAGCCAACATCATCAACGCCGGTGCGATTGCAAAGATGAAACCGGGCGTGCGGATTGTGAATTGTGCACGCGGCGGTTTGGTCGACGAAGCGGCCTTGGCAGATGCGTTGAAATCCGGCCACGTTGCCGGTGCGGCCTTTGACGTGTTCGAAGTTGAACCTGCAACCGACAGCCCCTTGTTCAACCTGCCCAACGTGGTTTGCACACCCCACTTGGGCGCCGCGACGACCGAAGCGCAGGAAAACGTTGCGTTGCAGGTGGCTGAACAAATGTCGGACTATCTGCTGACGGGTGCGGTGACGAATGCATTGAACATGCCATCCGTCACAGCGGAAGAGGCGCGCGTGATGGGGCCGTGGCTGAAACTGGCCGGGCATTTGGGTTCGTTCATCGGCCAACTGACCGACGAAGGGATCAAGGCGATCAACATCCTGTATGACGGCAAGGTCGCTGAAATGAACCTTGAGGCGCTGAATTGTGGTGTGATTGCCGGGATCATGAAAGCCGGAAACCCTGATGTGAACATGGTGTCTGCCCCTGTGATTGCCGCCGAACGGGGCATCAATATTTCGACCACCAATCAGGCGAAATCAGGTGTGTTCGATGCCTATATCAAGGTGACGGTGGTGACAGACAAACGCGAACGATCCGTTGCCGGGACAGTGTTCAGTGATGGCAAACCACGGTTCATCCAGATCAAGGGCATCAACGTCGACGCAGAGATTGGACAGCACATGCTGTACACCACGAACGAAGATGTGCCCGGCATCATTGGCCTGTTGGGCAACACGATGGGCAAGAATGGGGTCAACATCGCGAACTTTACGCTTGGCCGCGACGCAGTCGGGGGGGAGGCGATTGCCCTGCTGTACATCGACGAAGCCTTGCCCGATCCTGTGCTGGCCGCGCTGAATGCGACGGGCATGTTCCAACAGGTCAGCCGTTTGGAATTTGATGTCGCATAGCCCAATCGCGCAGAAATGAAATCGGGGTCGCATCCAGTGGTGCGGCCTTTTTCTTTGCCTGGAACCGATCTGTCGAATTGTAATTGTAAGCGCTTACATTTTGTGTATGTTGGGGCAACTTCAGAAAGGAATCCCATGTCGGTCAGCGATCAAATCGTCGACAGTCTGGTGCGCAACAAAGTAGAGTTTGTGACCACTGTCCCCTGTAAGCAGCTTGGTGATGTGATTGATGGATGCGAAGCGCACCCTGACATCATGCATGTGCCATCCAACAAAGAAGACGAAGGCATGGGCCTGTGCGCAGGTGCGTGGATGGGCGGCAAACGCCCCGCGATCATCATGCAGAACACCGCGATTGGCGTGACAGTGAACACGCTGTCGTCGCTGACGCAGTTTTACAATATGCCGCTGCCAATGATCATTTCATATCGCGGTGAAATTGGTGAACGGGTCGCCATTCAGGCGGAAATGGCTGTGCACACCAAACCACTTTTGGCGCAGCTGGGCATTCAAACGTACCATTTCCACGAACCTGATGACATTCGCGATTTGGATTCGATCCTGAACCACACGTATATGACGCGCAAACCCACAGCCGTTTTGACCGACAGCAATTTCTGGGGAGGGTACTGATATGATCCGCAGCGATATTATCAAAACACTGATCCCTGTTCTGAAAGACGAACTGGTCGTTTGCAACATCGGTCTGCCAAGCCAAGAATTGCATATGATGGGCGATCAACCGTCAAATTTCTACATGCTGGGCACGATGGGTTTGGCGTCGTCTATCGGGTTGGGGTTGGCCCTGACACAGAAAGAACGTGTCATCGCGATTGATGGTGACGGATCGATCCTGACGAACCTGGGCACATTGCCAACCATTGCCAACAATGTGGCGGACAATTTCATTCTGCTGATCATCGACAACGGGTCCTATGGGTCCACCGGGGATCAGGCGACCTATGCTGGCAAAAAGACATCTTTGGCGGCTGTGGCATCCGCCTGTGGCTGTGACACCGTGATTGAATGTCAGGCCGAAGACACCGCCGCAACGCTGCAAGCTGCAAAAGACAGCGGCAAGATGACGATCATCGTCGCCAAATGCGAAAGCGGCAACATCCCGGTGCCCGTCATTGAACTGGACGGCCCGGTGATCAAGCACCGCTTCATGGAAGAAGTGAAGCGCAAGAACGCATAAGTTCCCTTTCGTGTTCAACACGATTAAGGCTGTCCCCAATCACGATGGGGGCAGCCTTTGTTATATGCGGTTGGGGATATCCATGGGCAGTTGTCCATGTTGGAAGATGCGCTGGGCTGGATCGAACGCGATGGCGGGCCGGATGCGAAGATCGTGTTCATGGGCGATTACACCGACCGGGGGCCAAACAGCCGGGGTGTGCTGGACCTGCTGATCGCCGGGCGGGATGCCGGGCGCAACTGGACGTTCCTGAAGGGCAACCATGACCGCATGTTCACATGGTTTCTGGAACCTGTGGCCCGCCACGACCCGCATCTTTTTCTGGAATATACGTGGTATCATGAACGGCTGGGGGGCCAGACCACATTGCAAAGCTATGGCGTCAGTTTCGAAGGACGGCGCCGGTTTGGCGATGTGCATGCCGATGCCCGTGCGCTGGTGCCACAATCCCACATAGATTTTCTGACCACAGCGGTCTTGACCCACGACACCGATGATCTGTTCTTTGTTCACGCCGGGGTCAAGCCGGGCGTGCCCTTCAAGGATCAGGTGGAAAACGATCTGCTGTGGATCCGTGAAGGGTTCGTCGATCATACGGCACCCTATGAAAAGCTGGTCGTTCATGGCCATACGGCGCTGGATCATCCAACGCGCTATGTGAACCGGATCAACACTGATGGGGGTGCGGGCTATGGCCGCCCGATCTATCCGGTGGTGTTAGATGGACCAGACGCGTGGATGTTGACCGATCAGGGACGCCAGACTTTGCCTTTGGGCTGATGGGTGCCGGGAATGCGGTACAGCCCTTTGGCGATGCGATAGGTGGAATGAAGCACCAAAAACGCAGCAAACGACCCGCCAAACAGGAATGTTTCAACAGCGGCCAACCCCGGGGGAAACCCCTTGGTCAGATAGGCCACCAACAGCAAGGCAAATACCAATAACCCGCCGCACAGCCGAAAGATGTATTCGCCCTTTGTGGGTCCGTATTTCACTGACATGGGTGCCCTCCGTCGATCTGTCTATCAATTTAGGGGTCGTTAAAACTTTTCCAGCTTGGCGCGAAAATTCCGTTTCCGGGTCAGGTTTGTGCCTTAGTCCCGGCAGGATCGGACATTAAGACCTTCGTAACGAAAGGCAGTACCATGACACCGAGTTTTCTTGTTCAACCAACCCATGCCCATAAAATGCGTCAGCGCGGGCTAAAGGAATTGGCCATGTTCGGGTTGCGCAAAGCCTTTGTTGATCCGGCCCCACGACCGCAAAAACCCAAAAACCGAATGGAAGGGTTTCTGGGTGACGAAAGCGGCGCGATGGATTTCTGGTTGCCGGAATAGGCTAGCGAAACGGATCTTTGCAGGTCCCACTTTTGTGGCAAGCAACAAACGCATCAGCTTCGGCCATATTCCCTTCGTACAATGTCATGACGGATCCACCGCAGGCATGGGCATCGACCACGTATCCTGTATCGGTTTCACGCAAAAGTGCCAGAACATCTGACCCGTTTGGCACGCCACCGCACCATGGGCCAACGCAGTGAATCGCAATCGTCACAGGCAAATCGACCGGCGCGTCAAAACCACGCGACGACAGCGCATGACCGGCGATGGTCGCGGCAAAGCTGACACCCTTTGGGGCGTTGATATCTTCTTGCCCGTTCGCATCCAGGGTTTCTTCGCGTTGCACTTGATCGTTGGGGAATGTGAATTGCCCCACGACGGGCAAGAACCGATCCTCTGATTCTGCAGCCGCGACATACATGGATGCGCCAGATTGCGGCACGCAGCTTAATGACAGTGCGGTGGACGCCCAGAACGCGGAAATCAGGATTGCGGACATTCGGATCATAGGTGCTCCTCAAACTCTGCCAACACGCCCTCGTAAACCGACCGCTTGAACGGTACGATGGCATCCAGCAATGCATTGACCGGCAGCCATTTCCACGCCCGGAATTCCTGATGATCGGTTTCGATGTTCACGTCGCTGTCGGCCCCATGAAAGCGGAACAGATACCATTTCTGTTCCTGCCCCCGATATTTCCCGTTCCACAATTTCGGGATCAGATCATCGGGCAATTCATAGGGCAGCCACGTCGCACTTTCTGCAATCAGCGTGACCTTGTCGGCGGTGATGCCGGTTTCTTCTTCCATTTCGCGCAAGGCAGCGGGGTATGGGTCTTCGCCCTTGTCCACGCCACCTTGGGGCATTTGCCATGCATCCGTGTACCTGTCGGTGCGTTGACCGACAAACACCTGACCATCCGCGTTCAGGATCATGATCCCAACATTTGGCCGGTATTTCAGTTTGGACCGATCAAGCATCAGTCAGCCGGTTGCAAAACGTTCAGACCCTTCAGGATGTCGATCGCATAGGCCAGTTGATAATCTTCTTCGCGCAGTTCTGCGGCTTCTTCGGCGGCAGTGCGTTCTGCTTCGATTTGATTGCGTTCTTCTTCGGACAGGGAATCATTGTCCAGCGACCCGCGCAGATCAGCCTCTGTCCGGTTGGGGCGTTCGGTTTCTTCATCTGCCTGTTCACCGATGGGGCGTGGGGGTTGTTCAACGACGATGTCGGGCGAAATGCCAAGCGCCTGAATCGACCGCCCAGATGGTGTGTAATACCGTGCCGTGGTCAGCCGCATGGCCCCGCCCCCGGGCAAAGGCATGACCGATTGAACAGATCCTTTGCCGAAACTGCGGGTGCCGACAACGACGGCGCGGTGATGATCCTGCAACGCCCCGGCCACGATTTCAGACGCAGACGCAGACCCCCCGTTGATCAACACGACAACAGGCTTGCCCTGTGCCAGATCATCAGGTTTCGCATTCCAGCGTTCGCTGTCGCCTTCGGTCCGCCCCCGGGTGGAAACGATTTCACCCTTTTCCAAAAAGGCGTCCGAAACCAGAATGGCCTGATCCAGAAGCCCACCGGGATTGTTGCGCAGATCGACGACAAACCCATCAATATTTTCGATTCCGCCTGCATCTGCGACCTGTTGGGCGATGCCGTCGCGCAGGTTGGGATAGGTCTGATCGTTGAACGTCGACACGCGCAAGACAACGGTTTTTCCCACCGTGCGGTCGCGCACCGCGGTCAGTTTGATCGTGTCACGCGTGATGGTCACATCAAAGGGTTCCGCTTCGCCTTCACGTACCACGGTGATCACGATGTCGGATCCAACGGGACCGCGCATCAGTTCAACGGCTTCGTCCAAGGTCAGCCCCAACAGGCCCGTGCCATCCACGTGGGTGATGAAATCGCCCGGTTGAATGCCTGCGTTGAAAGCCGGTGTGTCATCCATTGGGGTGACAACTTTGACAAAACCCTCTTCCTGGGTAACCTCGATGCCCAACCCGCCAAATTCGCCGCGGGTTTGAACGCGCATGTCAGCGGCATCATCCGGCGACAGATAGCTGGAATGGGGGTCTAGCGATGTCAGCATCCCGTCAATGGCAGATTCAATCAGATCGCCATCATCCACTTCTTCCACATAGTCGCGGCGGATGCGTTCGAAAATGTCCCCAAACAGATCAAGCTGCTGATAGACGGAATTGGTGTTGGATTGCTGCGCGACCAATGGCCCTGCGACATAGGGTGTTGCGGCAACACCAACTGCAATCCCTGCAGCGGCGGCCATCCATTTCGAAACGTTCATTGATACCTGACCTTTAAAACCTGAACCACCCCGCCGGATTGACCGGCGATTGGTCTTTTCTCACTTCTATATAAAGCGTGTCTTGGCGGTTCGTGCCACCCCCATCGCCTGTGGGCATCAGCCCCAGCGGCGCACCTTTGATCACAACTTCACCAGTTTCGGCAAAAACCTCTCCTAATCCGGCGAAAATGAACAGGATATCCGTGGCGGGTTCCAAGATGACAACGTTCCCGTAATCCAATAGCGGGCCCTGAAACCGAACGGTGCCGGCCGCCGGGGCGCTGACCAAGGCAGCGGGTTCCGTCACCATGATGACACCTGGGCGTCGAATGCCGCTGGCGTCTGCTTCGTTGAATTTGCGCAACACCCGGCCCAGGGCGGGCGGCGTTATAGATCCGGCAAGCGATGCCGCGCTGGGCAGATCGGCATCATCGCGGTTCAGCGGCAGACTGGAAATGCCTGCGGCAAACGCATCTAATGTGTCTGCGGTCGCAATCAGGATCGTCATTGCGGTTTCGTCTTCGGTAAAGCGCAGGGGCAATTCCGTGCGGTTCGAAATCGCCTTTGACAGATCGATCCGTGCGGTTTGCAAATCCACCAAACCCCTTTGCAAAATCGTTTGTGCAGACAACTGCAGGTCCTGCAACCGCTGCATTTCCGAAATTTGGGCCTGCAATTGCATCGCTTCAGCCTGCAGGCTGGGGGTCAAATCGGCCAGGATCATGCCAGACCGTGCGGTCCCCGTTGGTCCTTTGGGATGCAACAAAAGGCTGGGTTCCGGGGAACGGCTGATCATCTGAAGCGTTCCCAACAACCGACCAATATCCGCATTGCGGGCCGTCAGGCTTTGGTTCAGCGCAGTTTCACGGATTGCCGCACGGCGCAGTCCTTCGCGCAATGCGGCCATGCCATTTTCCAAGGCGCGAATGGTTTCTGTCAGCGCATTGACCCGGTCCCGCCGCCCTTCCACAGTTTCCAAAAGGGCGGATGCACGGCGCAAATCTTCTGCGGCTTGCGCTGCGTCTTCGGCAGGGCCGGCGGCCGCGCAACTGGCCCAAAGGGCGAAAAGGGCAGCGCACCATTTCATCGGATCAACGACACCCCTGTCATGTCATCCGGCTGCGGCAGGCCCATCAATGCCAGAACAGTTGGCGCAAGATCGGCCAATCGCCCGTTGGCCAGCGTGGCCCCATCGGGCCCATTGAACAGGATCACCGGAACCGGGTTCGTGGTGTGGGCCGTATGGGGGCCGCCTGTGTCTGGGTCGATCATCATTTCACAGTTTCCGTGGTCTGCGGTCACGATCATGGTCCCACCTGCATCTGTCAACGCCTTGACCACCTGTTTCAGACCAAGGTCGACTGCTTCGCACGACGCGATGGCCGCCGATAGATCGCCTGTGTGGCCCACCATATCGGGATTGGCAAAATTGGTGACAATCAGATCATACCCGGCTTCGATGGCTTGGACGAATTTTTCAGTGACCTGCGGGGCAGACATTTCGGGTTGCAAATCATACGTCGCAACTTTGGGGGATGGGGGCATGAACCGATCTTCGCCGTCATAGGGAACTTCGACGCCACCGTTCAAAAAGAATGTCACATGGGGGTATTTTTCGGTTTCCGCCAATCGGAACTGGCGCTTGCCCTGTTTTGAAACCCATTCCCCCAGCGTGTTGGGAATGTTGCGTTTGGGAAAGGCGGTGGTCATGTATGTGTCGTGGCTGTCTGAATAGCTGACCATGCCAAGGCAGGCGGCCAGTTTCGGGCGGCCGGAAACATCGAAAGCGTCAAAATCCGGATCAGCCATGGTTGCCAGAATTTCGCGTGCCCGGTCGGCGCGGAAGTTTAGGAAAAACACCCCATCACCATCAGACATGCCGTCATAATCGGGCACCTTGAACGGTTCAATGAATTCATCCGTTGTGCCTGCGGCATAGGCATCTTTGATCCCTGCGATGGGCGCACAAACCGTATCCGTGGCACCGCGCATAATCGCATCATGCGCCTTTTGAACCCGGTCCCAACGGTTGTCACGGTCCAGCGCGAAATAGCGCCCCGTGACCGTTTTGATCGCCACCCCGTCGGGAAGGGCGGCCTGCAAATCGGCCAGATACGTCAAGGCAGATTTCGGTGCCACGTCGCGCCCATCTGTGATGGCATGGATGCAGGTTCTGACGCCCTGGTCCGCCATGATTTGCGCGGCTGCAATCAAGTGGTTCAGATGACTGTGCACCCCGCCATCGCTGACCAAACCGACCAAATGCGCAGTACCGCCGCTGGTTTTCAATGTTTGGGCAAAATCCAGAATTGCATCGTTTTCAAAGAAACTGCCATCTTCAATTGCCAGATCAATTTGCCCCAAATCCATCGCCACAACCCGGCCCGCGCCGATGTTGGTGTGCCCAACTTCGGAATTTCCCATTTGCCCGGTTGGCAGACCGGCGTCAGGCCCATGGGTGATCAGCGTGGCGTGGGGGCAGGTCGCCATCAGATGATCCATGGTCGGGGTTTCGGCCAACGCAGGTGCATTTCCAGCATCAGTCGGGCCAATGCCCCAGCCATCCAAAATACACAGAACCACCGGTTTTGCCATTTGCCAAATTCCCTTTGCGACCTGATCCTTTCATACGCGGTTGAAAGGGGGGGTCCAGCAGGAAGATCATTTTGGGATGATTGGCGCATAGGGCCGCCACCATTATCCGAGTGGGGGCAAGAAGAATAAAAGGCAGCGAACCCTATACACCAAGGATAGTCATACTGACCCAAAATGTCAGCCTGACGCAGAAATCAGGCCGCGGATCAGACGATTTTGCGGCACTTTAACGGCACGCTTGATTTGAACGAATTTTGCAGCAAGTCTTGGGGCATGACAGTTATTCCTGCTGATTTTTCACGGAACCATAATTCGGTTACCGCGTTTCACCGCCTTGAACTTGGGCCGATCATGTCGCTGTACGGGCGCATGGTGGCAGCAGGTGAATGGCGCGATTACGGGATTTCATCGCTGAAAGACGTGGCGGTTTTTTCTGTGTTCAAACGCACGGCGGAACATCCGCTGTACCGGATTGAAAAACGGCCCAAGCTGCGCGCCAAACAAGGCATGTATGCGGTGATCGGCGCGGAAGGTCAGATTTTGAAACGGGGCCACGACCTGCGTCAGGTTCTGGCCGTTTTGGAACGCAAGCTGATCAAAGCGGTGGATTAGAACACCCGTCTGCGGGCGGTCACCGGACCATCGCCCTGGTCTTTGATCCGTTTGATGGCGTCGGTCAGGCCTTCGAACTGGACAGACATATGATGGGCATTTGCGTGGATCAGTGTGTTTTCATCCCACGAAATGGCCACGTGCCCTTTCCAAAACCACAGATCACCCCGTTGAACCGGTGCATCCATCGCCAGCGCATCGCCAAGCGCGCCAGCCTGTTGATCACTGTCACCGGGGCAGGATGATCCAGCCAGACGCATCATCATCTGAACCAATCCAGAACAGTCGATCCCGGCCGCTGAATTGCCACCCCAAAGATAGGGCACGCCAACCAATCCGGCCAATGATGCGACAGGATCAGGGTCGGCAAAGCTGATGTCGCGGACGTGGCGCTTTGGCACGAATTGCCCGGTGTGCGTTTTGAAAAATCGGGTGGTTTCATCGGTGACCGTCAGCAAAGATCCCATGGAAATCCAACGGGGATGCCGTGTCTTGAAATCATCGGCATCAAACAGAAAACTTGCGGGTGCATGGACGATGTGGCTGGCAGGGACATGTTCGGCCAACGCAGCCTGACTGGTGAAACCCACATACCCACTGGTTTCTGATCGGCAGGTCGGATTTTGCGATGCGGGGTCCAGAACATCGACAGTTTCCCCCAACAGGAACTGCCGTTCCAGCGCTTGGGGCGAAGATCGCATGATATCGGCAACGGGTGTTCCAATCTGCATCCGCACGGGGGTGCGAAACACAGATGCGTCGACCTGACCCTTCAAGGCCACGTCGGCAACATGATCCATTGCAAAGATTGTGCGCGGGTCCGTCACAACCCCAGAACCTTTGGAATGGCATCAAACAGTGCCCGTGTGCCCTGACCCGCGCCGCCCTTGGGGCGGGCAGGGGCTGCGGCGGGTTGCCAGCCATAGCAATCAAAATGCACAAACCGGTCCGTGCTGGTCACAAAGCGGCGCAGGAACAGGGCCGCCGTGATGGAGCCTGCGAACCCCCCTTTGGGGGCGTTGTCCAGATCAGCAATGCCGGGTTCGATCATCGCTTCGTATGGATCGTGAAACGGCATGCGCCACACCGGATCCTGCATTTGGGTCGCGCCTGCAACGATGGCGGCGTTCAGGGCTTCATCGTCTGTGTAATAGGGGGCAAGATCAGGCCCAACAGCCACACGTGCGGCACCCGTCAGCGTCGCCATGCAGATCATCAGATCCGGGGGCGTTTCGTCCGCCAGCGCAAGTGCATCTGCCAGAACAAGACGCCCTTCTGCATCGGTGTTGTTGATTTCAACGGTCAGGCCCTTGCGGCTGGTCAGAATATCCTGCGGGCGATAGGCGTTGCTGCTTATGCTGTTTTCAACGGCGGGGATCAGAACGCGCAACCGAACCGGCATTTGGGTTGCCATGATCATATGGGCCAGGCCCAAAACATGCGCGGCCCCACCCATGTCTTTCTTCATCAACCCCATGGACCCGGCAGGTTTGATGTTCAGACCGCCCGTGTCAAAACACACGCCCTTGCCCACAAGGGTCACCGTCGGGCCCGTGTCGCCCCATGTCATATCCAAAAGCCGCGGGGCGCGGTTCGATGCGCGGCCAACTGTGTGGATCATTGGAAAATTCTGCGCCAAAAGATCATCGCCCTGAATGACCTTCAGCGCTGCGCCAAACGCATCGGCCAGCGCACGGGTTGCGGTTTCCAGTTCTGAAGGGCCCATGTCGGATGATGGGGTGTTGATCAGGTCGCGGGTCAGGTATTCGCCTGCGGCCATGGCAAGACTGCGTTTGGCATCGACACCGGCGGGGCACACAAGTTTGGCTTTCGCCGCAGATTGCGATGCATAGCGGTCAAACCGATATTCGGACAACAGCCAGCCCAGTGCCAGTTCCTGTGCCACATCCGGTGCTGCATCATGGGCCAGCGCATAGCTGCCAGCCGGAATTTTCGCATACCCCGAAACAACGCCAAATCGGCGACGCCGCCGCGACTGCACTGTGCCTGCACCCAAGGCAACAGCGGCAATGCCCTGATCCCCGGGAAGCACGCAAACCTGACCCAGCTGGCCAGAAAATCCATTGGCATCTGCCCATGCATTCTGATCCAGCGTCAGCTGTGTTTTCCACGTTTCAACTTGGTCCTGGTCGATGATCCAAAGTGGCGTTGCGCCGTCATTTGGATCGGCAAAGCTGGGGTGTTGCATGGGTCGGTCCTTTTGCCATCCCTGTCACCCTAGCTGTGCGGTGGGCCGTGTCAAACGGCCCCGTTCATATCCTGCACTTCCCAGATCGCGGTCAGCGACCGATCCCCCAGACGCACCAGCCGGGCAAGTGCTGCAGCCAACGCGGGGCTGTCGCTGTCTTTGGCCAGCGCAACAACGTCCTTGGCGACCTGTGCCAGCTTTTTCATGCCCACCTGATCTGCGATGCCCACAAGACCACGCGTGGCTTTGGCCAGCCCGGCAAAATCTGATTGATAATACGACCTTTCGATCAGCGACAGCCGATTGGCCAGTTCTTCCAGTGCGCGACACACAACAACGTCGGCCTGTTCATCACCCAGATGTGTGTAAAGCGCGCCCAATTGGTCTGCGTCCAGCTGTACACCTTCATCAAACGCGATGACTGCAATATTTTCCACGGTTTCAATTCCATCCACTTACCGCCCCCACGGTTCATACGGGTTTGGACCCCAGTCGTTATCAAAGGGTGAAATTAACGATGATCTGAAAGTGGCGCGCCCAGTTTTCGCTTGGTCTATTGAACTAAATTGTTATGACCTGTGACCAAAAAAGACGTCAAAGGAAGAAAAGATGGGACATATTCGAACGCTGCCCACATACATGGCGCAGCGCTACGCAGGGTGGAAATCAACCGCATTTCACGACAATGAAACGTGGTTTCGCCATTTGGCCGCAGAAGGCCAACACCCGCGGGCCATGGTGATTTCATGTTGCGACAGCCGTGTGCACCCAACGCAGATTTTCGGCGCACAAGAAGGCGATTTTTTCGTGCACCGCAACATCGCATCCCTTGTTCCGCCCTGCGCACCCGATGGGCAATACCACGGAACGTCGGCCGCCATCGAATACGCGGTCACCGCACTGAAGGTCGCGCATATCGTGGTGATGGGGCATTCCCTGTGCGGCGGTGTGAAAGGCTGCCATGATATGTGCAGCGGTCAGGCCCCAGCTTTGGAAGACCCAAACAGTTTTGTCGGACGGTGGATCGACATCCTGCGCCCGGGCTTTGACAGGGTCAAAGACATCAAGGACGACGCCGAACGCGTTGCACGTCTGGAACGCGAAGCGGTTCTGGTGTCGCTTGAAAACCTGATGACATTCCCGTTTGTCAAACAAGCGGCAGAGGCGGACGCGTTGACCCTGCACGGGCTTTGGACCGACATCGGATCAGGCACGTTGGAACAATTCGACCCCGCCAAAGACGCCTTTGTCAAGGTTTAGGGCTGCCAGTTTATTGTTTGACCTTCGGGCCATGTCAGCGTGAAGGTCATCCCCACAGCCTGCGTTTCGCCCGGCGCCAACGGGATATCCCATTCCGCCACCCCCGGTTCACCATCCACATCCATCCGGTCGGGGCGATTGGTAAAGGCATGCGTGATGTCCAGATCTTCGTCGACTGCGATGGGCAGGGCATAGGTCAGCACGATATCGCGGTCCACAGACCCCAGATTTTCGACTTCAAACGCGATTTCTTCGCGGCGGGTGTTGGATTGGCTGAAAAAGCCACGGTCGCCGGATTGTTCCGACAAGAATTTCAAGGTTACCGGCAGGGTCTTATCCGGACCAAAGAACAGATCAGACTGCGCCCCTGCGGCGACAAAGCCGAAAGGCTTTTCCCCGATCAACGTGTCGTCCCGGTAAAACCGTGCCTGACCTGACAGGATGGGTTCGCCCGTATCGTTCCGGAATTGCGCCCGGACATGGGCGTTTTCATCGTACCGCGCGTTTGCGTAGCGATCGACATCTACATCCAGTTCCAGCGTGTTCAGCGGGGTGATTTGGCCAAGCCCGCGCCCGGTGCCAATCGATAATGGGGTGGGGAGGGTAAAGATCACCTCGACCCCATCGAACTGGCCCGTTGGACCAGCCATTTCCGCAACGGCATCTGCCATCAGTTGCGGTGCCGCTGCCGGTTCGGCCATCCGGCTTGACGTGCTGTAGCCGACCTTGGCTTCGTTGAACAAATCAATCCGGTCGCGCTGTGGCTGCGTTGGGTCGATCCGTTGGAAGGGTTCTGCTGATGACAGTCTGGTTTGGACATCAAACCACCCTTGGCCCGTGTTTTGATATATGGTGGCGGTCCGGTCCATGACGACGATGTTTTCAGCTTCGTTCAGCGTCACATCATATGTTGGTGTCCATCCAGCATCGCCAAAAAATGCTGCCATTGTAATGCTGATCTCGCCGCCGTCCGGGTTCGACGCATCCAGCACAACTTCCCACCACGCCTGTGTGGGCAGGCCTGCGGCCTGAATTTGCGCGTTCAGCCGATCAATTTCCGCCGACAGATCCGTCCATTCTTCCTGCGCTGTTTTCAGCATGGCGTCGATGTCTGCTTGCCGCGCAGCAACGGCCTGCAAGGCGGTGGGCAGGAAATCGGAAATGGCCTGCAAATCTTCCAATGTTTGTGGCGCATCGGTCGCGGGTCGAATGGCGCGCAGATACGTGGCCTGCGCATCAACCGCGTTTCGTTCGGCGTTCAACCCGGCAATGCGCGCGGCAAGAATATCGCGGTCTTCGTTCAGTGTGTCCCGTTGCGTTAGCAAATTTTCTTCGCGTTCGGTCAGGTAAGATTTGATGTCTTCTGATATTGAGTTCCGCGCCGACAGCCCAAGTACGGTTGCACCTTCCACGTCAAATCGTGGCAACCGGCGCTGCATCGTGGCGTTTGGAACCAGAAATCGGATTTGATGATCCCCCGGTTCGGTTCGGACCACCGTGCGGGACTGAACAATTGCCCCTTGGGGAAAAACTGTGGCTGCGCTGGGCACCATGGGGACAGTGAACGTATCCGCATTTGCGATCATCGGCCAAAAGGCCACGCTGGCCATCAAAAAAGTCTTGCGCATGGATTGCCCCCCTTTTTCATACCCTGCGGTTTAATTGGGGTGATGTGCAATATGGGCGCACCTGTGGTGCACAACCCTGCGCAATCCTGCCGAAGTCTATTTCTGTGTATGGCGCCGAAGATCAGCAAGTTCCGCTGCAAACACATGTTCGACGGCGGAACGGTTGGTCGCTGGTTTTGCCCTCACATCGTGCTGCATGCGCACCGGGGGGGCCAGTCTTTGACCATGCCGTTTGCGGATGGGACAGCGGAATCTGAACGTGAACATGGTGGTTTCCTTTGCCGTGTGTCTGCCCCCTATGTGTCTGATTCTTGCCCCAAACTGTGGATGAACAAAGGATAAAGGCCCCACCAATTGGCAGGGCCTTTGCTATTCGATCGGATAGGGGGTTAGCCCTTTTGCAGGACCTTGTTGCCCAAAACCTCTGCGATTTGGACAGCGTTCAGGGCCGCACCTTTGCGCAGGTTGTCTGATACGCACCACAGGTTCAGCCCGTTTTCGATGGTGCTGTCTTGACGGATCCGGCTGATGAACGTGGCATAATCACCCGCGCATTCGACCGGTGTGACGTATCCACCATTTTCGCGTTTATCGATCACCATGATGCCCGGCGCTTCGCGCAGGATGTCGCGGGCTTCGTCTTCGTCCAGGAATTCTTCGAATTCGATGTTGATGGCTTCTGAATGGCCCACGAACACAGGCACGCGCACACAGGTCGCCGTCACCTTGATGGAAGGATCAACGATTTTCTTCGTCTCTGCCACCATTTTCCATTCTTCTTTCGTGGTGCCATCTTCCATGAACACGTCGATATGGGGGATCACGTTGAAGGCGATCTGTTTGGTGAATTTGTTGGGGGGAACATCCGTTGTGGGATTATAGACCGCCTTGGTCTGATCCCACAATTCATCCATCCCGTCTTTACCTGCGCCGGACACGGACTGATAGGTGGATACCACCACACGTTTGATCCGCGCACGGTCATGCAGCGGCTTTAGCGCCACAACCATCTGTGCGGTCGAACAGTTCGGGTTCGCGATGATGTTCTTTTTTGCATAGTCGTGAATCGCATCCGCATTCACTTCCGGCACAATCAACGGCACATCGGGATCATAACGATACAGCGACGAATTATCGATCACCACGCAGCCAGCGGCGGCGGCCTTTGGGGCGTATTCTTTTGTTGCGTCGGACCCGATGGCAAACAGCGCCATATCCCACCCGGCAAAATCAAACGTCGCAATGTCTTGCGTCTTTAACGTCTTATCGCCAAAGCTGACCTCTGTTCCAATAGAACGGCGGCTGGCAAGCACCGCAATCTCCTGTACCGGGAACCCGCGTTCCTCTAGGATGTTCAGCATTTCGCGGCCCACGTTTCCGGTGGCGCCCGCGACGACGATTTTGTAAGACATTGTCCCTTTTCCTTATGGTAAGACGGGGGCCGTGTACCCCCGCATGCCGGGAAAGGGAAGGGGCCTGTTAATCCAGCCTGTCGCGGCTGAACAGATAGACCGCAACACCGATCAGAACCGTCAGGCCAAAGGTCAGAAAGACCGCCATGTATGGCCCCTGCACCGATGTGCTTGTGGCCTGTGATGCATCAAACACCCGTCCGCTGATGATCTGCATCACGCCGACGCCGCCAATGCCGAACAGATTGATCAATGTCATCCCGCGCCCTGTCAAATGGGCTGGGAAAAAGGCCCGTGCGTGGGCGACGATCAGCGGGAACGCCGTGCCGGAAATGCCGATCAACACCAGCAGACTGACGACGGTCCAATAGCCGTTCGTTCCAAGATAGGCCAAGGCGACCGTAGCGGCGGACCCCATAAGGGCGGCACCCATCACGATCCATTTTCGCGTGCCCAACAGCCGTTCCAACGGGCCAAACAGGGTGGACCCGATCACCATGGCAAACCCCATAATCATTGTCGCCTGTCCAATGGTGGTCGCGGTGGCGCCATAGACATCTTCGAAAAAGGGTCCCGCCCACAACCCACGGATGCCCGCCGCCGGGGCGTAGTTGACGAACATCAACGGAAAGATCAGCCACAATCCCCCGATCTTGAACAAATCCAACAAACGACCGCGCGGTGCGTTCAGATCGCGTTCAGGATCTGGCGTTACAACGGCAATCACCGCTGCACAGCAGAGGGACACACCACCCAGCAGGGCCAAGGCACCACGCCAGCCCATCGCGTCGACCATCCATGCCATAGGAAGGCTGGCGCCGATGTTGCCCAGATTGCCGATGGCAATCACCAGCCCTGTGTATGTGGCAAACACCGCCGCCGGATAGGTGCGCGCGATCAGGAAGAATGACGCCATCAACACCGGCGAACATCCAACCCCGATCAGCGCCATGGCGGCGGTGACATGCCACGGGTCCGTTGCCATCGCAAACACCGCGCAGCCACCACCGGCCCCGATGGCGACCAACACACTGGTCGTGCGGCGTGGGCCAATCGTGTCCAACGCCCAACCGACGGGCAATTGCATCGCCGCAAACACCAGAAACCATGCACCGGACGCTTCGGTCAGGTCCACGGCGGTCGCGCCCAGATCGGCCCCCAATGCCGGCGTCAAGACCGCCAGAAACGCCCGGAAAAACTGGGACAGGATATAGGTCAGGGAAAGAACAATCAGCGCGATCAACATGCGGATGCACTGTCACGCATTTTGGGTCCTGACAAGCGCCGCGTCAGCCCGTTGCCAAGACGTGGGTTATAATTCACGCCCTGCACGCAATTCGCCCCAGCGCATGATCGCGTTCGCGCCCAGCCATGCCACGGGGCTGGGTGGCAGGGATTTGGGGGCTTCTTCTGCCATCACCTGTTGCAACAGATCTGAATCTTGTTCGCTGGCCAGATCAGCTGCCAGCATGCCATGCAATGTGCCCTTGGCCGCGCCCAGCCCGTTTTGGCAGCATGCGGCAAACACATCCTGATCGACCGCGCCGAACGCCGCCACGTTGTTGCGCGACAGGCACAACCGCCCGCCCCAGCGATATTCCATCGCCACGTCTTTCAGCATTGGGAAGCGTGCGGCAAAGCTTCGGTCATGGGTACGCCCGACGGCAGCGATCCTTGCATCCGACACCATCATTTTGGGATCGAACGTCGCGCGGTTGCGGATGATGATGCGGTCGCCGCCAATCCCGGAAATCCGCCGCACCGTTGTGCCCAATGGATCGGCGGGGGTTGCCCCCCAATCCGAGGCACCCCCCAGCAGCGCGATTTCTTCCACTGTCAGGGGCCGGGTCATCGAGGCATAGGTGAACACATGCATCAACTGCCCCTGAAAATGGCCAAAGCTGTTGGCATGCCCATTCACGGCCAGAATGACCTTTGGCGCTTCTACGGATCCAAGGGGTGTTTTTGCGGTCCAGAAAATTTTGCGATCCATCCGCAGGACTGGCGCGTTTTCAAAAATCTGAACCCCCTGTGACCGCAGCCCATCGGCCAGCGCGCGCATGTAGGCGGCCGGTTGCAGCATGACGGTGCCGGGCGTGTAGAGGCCCGACTGGTAATAATCAGTGCCCGTCAAATCCCGCATCCGGGCGGCATCATACAGATCGAACCCTTCGCCCATATCCGCCAGATGATGTGCGTAATCCAGATTGTGCTGGTGGCCTTTGTCCGTGGCGGCGGCATTCCATTTTCCGCAGGGGTCAAACGCCCATTTCGGAATGTCGTACGCGGCTGCCATGCCTTTGGCATAATCGATGGCGGCCCTGTTGGCGGCGGTTGTTGCTTTGTCTGCAGCAACACCCCCGCCATAATCATCAGACGCCAGATCATGGGGCAGATCGATCATGAACCCTGAATTGCGCCCGGCCGGGCCATGCGCGATGCGCTTTGCATCGACCACGACAATCCGATCATTCGGGTGCAATTCGCGCAGACGGTAGGCGGCTGTAAGACCTGCAAACCCGGCCCCGATCACCAGCCAATCTGCGAAAACCTGATCTTCCAGACGAATGGCATCAGCCTGCGGTGGCAGGATTTCATTCCAAGCAGCAGGGCCGGGATCACGGGGCAGGCGTTTGACAACGGTCATGGCTGCACCTTAAGTTTGCCCTGTGATGCAAACCACACCGCCCTAGGATGATTGAGATAAACACCTTCATTGTATGCATGCTTGCCGTTCTTTTTGCGGGGATCATTTGGTGTGTTCGGGATTCCTATCTTGAAAAACGCAAGTATCGAAGCCTGAAGACGTTGGACGACGGAACCTATCGCTGGAAAGACAAATCCGGCCATTGGCAGACAAGCGCAGTCTATCCATTCTCTGGCGGGGCCTTTGTCAGCGCAATGGGTGGCCCGGTCAATGATGCTGGGGGTGATGCGGGTGGTTGTAGCGGCGGAGAATGAGCGGTTCATGGCAAACTCAACTGGGCCATCCGGCCTCCATCAATCGTCCAGACCTGACCTGTGACAAAGCTTGCCGCGTCTGAGGCGAGCCAACAAATCAGCTCTGCCACCTCCTCGGGTTTTCCGGTTCTGCGAACAGGGTGAATGCCCCCGATCTGTGCGCGGAAAGCATCCGGGTCGCCCAAGCTTGCAACAAAATCCACGTTCAGCGGTGTGTCGATCCACCCGGGCGCAACCGCGTTGCACCGAACCCCATCTGGCCCGTGATCGACAGCGACCGCACGGGTCAACCCATGCAGGCCAGCCTTTGATGCGCCATAGGCGGGATGACGGGGGTTGTTGCCCAACCCTTCGATGGACCCAACATTTACGATCGCCCCCCCGCCCTGTTTCAGCAGGGGCATCGCATGTTTTGTCAGCACAAATGGCGCGGTCAGGTTCACTGCAATTTGCGCATCCCAATCGGCCAGTGGACTTTCTTCGACCGTGCCTTCCATCATCAGGCCCGCGTTGTTCACCAAAATGTCCAGCCCGCCTGCGGTCTGGGCGATATGATCGATCACCCCAGCCAAACCATCGCGGTCAGCCATATCGACGCTGATGTCTTCAAAGCCGGCGTCCCGCCGCTGTGCCGTAAACACACGCGCGCCCCTGTCGGCCAGCATCCGGGCGGTGGCGGCCCCCATTCCGGAACTGGCCCCGGTGACCAATGCAATCTGGCCGTCGAATGTCATATGACGGGCTTCCCCCCATTCACCTCCACCAGCGCACCGCACATGTAGCGTGCCGCGTCAGAGGCCAAGAACAACGCAACATCAGCAATTTCTTCCGGTGATGCAATATGGCCCAAGGGAACAGAGGCATTCAAATCTTCGATGGCTGTATCGGGGTCTATGCCCCGTGCTTCAAAACCGGATCGCAGCATCGGGGTGTCTACTTCGTTCGGGCAAACAGCGTTCACCCGAATGCCCTGATGGGCGTGGTCGCGGCCCAGACATTGGGTCAGCGATGCGATGGCCGCTTTGGACGATACATAGATCGGATGGTTCGGCCCCGGTCGCAGGCCCCAACAGGACGCCGTGTTGACGATTGCACCGCCCCCTTGGGCCGCCATGATGGGGATCGCGGCGCGACACAACTGAAACGGTGCTTTGACATTGACCCCATAGGCCATATCGAAATCCGCGTCGGTCTGGGTGGTAATGTCACCGCGTGGGATCACGCCAGCATTGTTGAACAGGATGTCCAACCGCCCAAAGGTTTCGGCCACCCTGACGGGAAGGTTGTCGCAAAAGGATGCATCCAGCATGTCCCCTTCGAACCGAACTTCGGCCTTAAGACCTGCGCAGGATCGATCCGTCACCGCCACCCGGCATCCTTCGGCGCGCAACCCGGCAACGATTGCCTGTCCGATCCCGCCTGCAGCGCCGGTGACAAGTGCGGTTTTCCCTTCAAAGCGTGTCATTCAATCCCCCAAATCGGTAGGCACAAAAGCCCCAATGCCATGTAGACTATCACCAGAACCCAAAACGTCAGTGGGGTCGCCCCGCGTGCAATACGTTCAAACAGATATGTTTCCCCCGTCCGCACTGCCTGAAACACCCAAAATGCAAAAAATATCGCCCAAGGCCACAATTGGTTTGTCATCACCAAAACAAGCATCAACGCGATACCGCACCATGCTTTCCAGGGCCATTGCGAACCGATCGGAGCCGCGCGCGCTGGACCGGACGGTTCCACAAGGAAAAATGCGCCGCCGTCTGGGTCATGCATCAAAGCAGCGCGACCTTCGGGCAGGGACATATCCGTCACCTGTGCACCGCCATGGCGCCTGACGATGGCTTTGGATGCTTCGATGCTGCCCACGGCAAAATATACACCCCAATATTCTTCTTTTCCACGCAAGGCCGGATCTGGAATTTCGTGAACAGAAAATCTGTAGCCTTGGGGTGTCGTCACAGACATCAATCCGTCTTTTGGGGTGCCAAAAGACCAGCCAAACAATCGGATGTAGAATTCTGTGACTTTGCTTGCATCAGAAACGAACAAACCGTGCCCCATTCTGTGCCCATCCGCGTTCGACAATGATCCCAGCGGGGGCCCTGAATAGACGGTGAAACCGGCCCCTAATGGATCGCGGATCAGGGCAAATGTGCCACCGCTTGCAAAGTCCGCAGGGCCAAATTCCACCTTTGCCCCGATTGATGTCGCCAATTCCGTCGTTGCGGCAACGTCATCAACCGCGATGTAGGTCATCCAGAATGCTGGCATCTTGATCTTCTGGAACGGGTCCGGCATCGGGTAGTGCCCTGCGATGGGGACGCTGGCGACAGTGGCAAAATGATAACCGTCGCCTTGGTCAACGAAGTCCCACCCCAAGGCATGTTTGTAGAATTCACGTGACCCGTTCGCCGCATGCGCCGACAGATCACACCAAATGAATTCCCCGTGGTCCATGATCAGAACGTCTGGTTCAACGCATCCGCCGCTGGAATCTGTCTTTCCCTGCGGGCGATGTAATCCAAAAGGGCGTCGTTCACGCCTGCGTCCAGTTTGGGTTCTTCGTATTCGTTCAAAAGATCACGCGCACGCATCAAGGCGCGTTCGTTTGTTTGAACTGACCCTTCTTCGATCCATTGCCCGATCGCGTTGTTGTCAAACATTTCTGGCATGAAATAGGCCCGCTGGAAATTTTCAAGCGTATGCGGGTGGCCCAGATAGTGCCCCCCAGGACCCACATCGCCAACCGCGGCAAGGGCTTCGTCGAAATCATCCCAGTTGATGCCTTGCGCCATGCGATACCCCATCGCGCAAACTTCTGCATCAACGACAAATTTTGCTGTCGAACAATGCATCCCGCCTTCGTTCCATCCGGCGCTGTGCCAGATATAGTTTGCGCCCGCCATCAGCACGGCGTTCATGGTCATTGCGCTTTCGTATCCGGCTTGGGCGTCAAACACTTTGGACCCGCCCAATGTGTTGGATGTGCGCCATGGAATGTCATAATATCGCGCCATCTGGCCGATCATGAAATTCATCAGGCTGATCTCTGGCGTGCCGGCCATGGGGGCGCCGGATTTCATGGACACGGTGGCCAAGTAGTGCCCGTAGATGGCAGGGCACCCTTTTCGCACTACCTGAGTATAGGCCAAACAACTGAGCGCTTCTGCATTGACCTGCGCGACAGTCGGGGCGACGGATGCTGGGGTGTTTGCACCGCCCAACACGAACGGTGAACACAAGATCGGCTGGTTGCGTTTGCAAAATGCCCGCAGCGCGCCCAGCATGGTTTCATCCCACACCAGCGGTGAATTTCCATTGCAGTTGCCAGTCACCACCGGATGTGTGTCGATGTAATCTTCGCCAAACAGTATGGCGCACATGTCCATCACGTCTTCTGCGTTTTTGGGGCTGGTGGTCATGCCCATGAACGTTTTGTCACTGTGTTTCATGGACGAATAGGTGATCCGCAGATGCCGCTGGCTGATCGGGTGATCATAGGGTTCAACGATGTGATGTGCCGACGAATGGATCGCAGGCAACATGTGCGAAAGCTTGTGGAAATTGGCCAGATCATCCAGCGTCGGGTTGCGCCGTACATCATCCAGATCGCGCAAATACGGCGCGCCGGTCATGGGGACAAAGATCGAATGATCGTTTCCAAACGGCAGGTTATTGGCTGGGTTCCGTGCGTGGTAGGTAAAGCTGGATGGGATCGTTTTGATCAATTCCTTGACCAACGCCCGGTCCAGATGCACGCGGTCGCCGTCGCGGATATCTGCGCCCGCTGCTTTCCAGTCCGCAATCGCCTGCGGATCGCGAAACACCACCCCCACATTTTCAAGGATCTGCATGGATGCGGTGTCGATCCGTTCGATCTGTTCGGCATCCATCGGTTCGGTCAGGGGCAGCTTGCGTTTCAATGCGGGCAACATCGTGATGTCACGTGTTTGGCGCACGGCCTTTCTGGCACCGCGACCGCGGCGGGTTGTTCCAACAGCGTCTACCATTTGTGTTCAGTCCCATTGGGCGGCTGACGCCGCGCACCATGATGGGGCGCGTTCCGCGCCGTGCGGGGGCGCTGCCCCCATGGGTCATTCAATGGAATGACCCACCCCCGGAGTGTTTTCGGCAAAATGAAGCATGGGTCAGCCAACATGATCACCATCCTTTGGGTCGGTCAGATCGATCCAGATTGTTTTGGTTTCCGTAAACTGGTCGTGGGCTTGCAGGCCGTTGTCCCTGCCGCCGAACCCACTTAACCCGTACCCGCCAAAGGGTGTTGCGATGGACCCTTCGCCGTAGCAGTTCACGGTTACTGTGCCCGCTTTGATTTCCCTTGCGGCGCGGATGGCTTTGCGTGTGTTGGCGGTGAAGACAGAGGCGGCAAGGCCATAGGGTGTGTCGTTTGCGACGGCTATGGCTTCATCATCTGATTGCACGGTGATGACCGTGAGGACGGGGCCAAAGATTTCGTCGCGCGCTTTGGGGTCATCTTTGCCGACATCATAGATCGTGGGCTGCACATTATTGCCGTTTGCGGTTCCGCCAACGATGGCGTCGCCGGTCAGATAGCCCGTGACCTTGGCGCAGTGATCCGCGTCGATCATTGTGCCGATATGGGTGGCTGGGTCCAGTGGGTCACCCGTTTTCCAATCCCGCACGCGGGCGATGATCTTTTCCATCAGGGCGTCTTTGACAGCGGCATGAACGATCAGGCGCGACCCTGCCGAACAGTTTTGCCCCGCGTTCCAGAAGGCCGCGTTGACGACGTTTTCGGCCACATGATCCAGATTTTCCGCGTCAGACATCACCACCGCCGGGTTCTTGCCACCGCATTCCAGCACCACCTTTTTCAGGTTGGAGTCTGCTGCGTATTTCAGAAACAGGCGGCCCGTGTCGGTCGACCCGGTGAAGCTGACCATATCCACATCCATATGCCGGCCCAAGGGTTCACCCACGGTGGGGCCATCCCCGGGCAGGACTTGCAAAACCCCGCGGGGAACGCCCGCTTCAAACGCCAATTCAGCCACGCGCAGGGCGGTCAGGGATGTTTGTTCTGCGGGTTTGACGATCACCGAATTGCCAGCCGCCAATGCCGGGCCAATCTTCCAAGCAAGCATAAGAAGTGGGAAGTTCCATGGCAGGATCGCCGCCACCACCCCAATGGGTTCGCGCACGATCATGGCGATGGCGTCATCCTGTGCGGGGGCGGTGTGATCGTAAATCTTGTCGATCGCTTCGGCATGCCATTTGATCGTGTGAATCGTTTCGGGCAAATCGATCGTTTCACAGTCCAAAATTGGTTTGCCGCTGTCTACGCTTTCCAGCACGGCCAATTCGCGGCGGTTGCGGGTGATCAGCTTGCACAGCCGGATCAGCACATCTTTGCGGTCTGACGGGTGCATTTTGGCCCAATGACCCTGATCAAAGGCGTCCCGTGCTTTTGCCACAGCCAGGTCGACATCAGCGGCGCTGGCGCTGCTGATTGTGGCGAATTCTTTGCCAGTTGCTGGGTTGGTGGTGGCGAAGTCCGGGCCGGATCCTTTGCGGAATTTACCATCTATGAACGGCGTGCGGGCCGGGGACAGATCGGCGGCGATGGCCTTGTATTCGGCGTGGGTTAGTAGATCGCTCATTGTCTCACTCCGATTATGGTGTTGATTGCCGTGTCCATGGTGCGGATCACCTGTTCCAGTTCGCGCTTGTCGTCTTTGTTCAAAGGTTGCAGCGGGCGGCGGGGTGGCCCCGCATCAATGCCGCGCAACGTTAGGCCGTATTTGATGCATTGGATGAATTTGCCGCCCTGTTCCAAGACCCGCATCAGGGGCAGCATGGCGGACATGATGGCGCGGCCTTTGGTGAAATCACCATCAACAGCGCAGGCTTGATATAGCGCGATATGCGCTTTGGGGGCGAAATTAGACCCGGCACACACCCAGGACCGCGCGCCCCAGGCGAAAAATTCCAATGCCTGATCATCCATTCCGCACGACAGCCCGATGTGCGGATAATCGCGGGCCAGCATGTGCAGGCGATTGGGGTCGCCGCTGCTTTCCTTGATCGCGGCGAAGTTCGGCGAACGCCCCAGACGATCCAGCGTTTCTTCATCCATGTTCACGGACATCCGACCGGGGTAATTGTACAGCATCACCGGCAGGTTTGCGGCACGGTCCACTGCCAAACAATGCAGCGCGATTTCGCGGCCTGTGGGATAGGCATAGGGGGGTGTGGCGACCAAGATTGCGTCTGCCCCGGCATCCACCGCCGCCTTTGCATATTCGATGCTGTCTTCTGTGCGCATGGCCCCGGTGCCCACGATCATGGGCACACGGTCTGCGATCATGTCTTTGACCTGCACCATCAATGCCATGCGTTCGTCCATGGATTGGGCGTAATATTCACCAGTGGTGCCAGCGACGATAATGCCGTGGACACCTGCATTGCACAGATGATCAACGGTTGCCCGCAGGGCGGGTTCGTTCACGGTGAAATCGTCGTGATAGGGTGTGACGATGGGGGTATAAATGCCCTCAAACTGCATGGGCGGTCTCCGATAAGGTGATGGGCAATGGGTCGGGGCGCACAAACCGTTCCATCTGGTTGCGCGACAGATCCCAGTGTTTCAGTGTCAAGTCAGCGGCAAGGTCTGGGTCTTGCGCTTCGAACGCGGCGATCATCTGGTCGTGCTGGTCGCATGCGGTTTGCACACGCTGTGTGTCCGCTTGGGTATTGGGGCGATAGAATGTCTGTGACAGGCGGGTGTGATCAATCAGCATCCGATTCAGGGCCGCCATCAAATACGGGTTTTGCGCCATGTCGCCGATCAGAGCGTGGAATGCGTGGTTGTGAATGGCGGCTTGCGAAGGGTCGTCTTGTGACGTTGCCGTGCGGAACTGAATCTGGGTCGATTTCAGGGCTTTCAGCTGATCGCTGGTTCGGTTTTCAGCCGCCATACGCGCAACGTTGGCGTAGACCATTGGTGCTGTCTGAAAGAACGTGCGCATCGTGGGCAGATCCATCGGCACGACCTTGGCCCCGCGGTTCTGGGTCAGCGTCACGTATCCATCGCCTGCCAACCGTTGAAGCACTTCGCGCAAAGGGGTGCGGGACATGCCGTATGTGTCGCACAGCGATGCTTCATCCAGATCGCTGCCAGGGGGCAGAGAAAGGGAAAGGATTTGTTGTTGAATATCCAACTGGCAGTGAGTCTTGCGATCTGACATGAAATAGATCGTATACATTTTGTATACGA
>JAHDBC010000027.1 GCA_020630595.1 Planktomarina sp. | reverse complement strand
TCACCGACACAGACGCCGAAGTGCAGGCCGTGAAAGATTACGTCGCATCCCAAGGCGCAGAGGCCGTGTTGTCACGCCACTGGGAACTGGGGTCCGAAGGATCTGCTGATCTGGCCCGCAAAGTGGTCGAGGTGATCGACCGTGGCGAAGCCAACTTCCAGACATTGTACAACGATGACATGTCCTTGGCTGACAAAATCAACACCATAGCGACAAAGATCTATCGCGCAGACGGTGCAACGATGGACAAGAAAATCCTGGACCAGCTGAAAATCTGGGAAGACCAAGGCTACGGCAATCTGCCGGTTTGCATGGCCAAGACCCAGTATTCGTTCAGCACTGACCCCGGTCAACGTGGCGCACCCACCGGGTTCGACATTCCGGTTCGCGAAGTTCGCTTGTCTGCCGGTGCCGGGTTCGTGGTTGCGGTTTGCGGTGAAATCATGACCATGCCGGGTCTGCCGCGCAAACCAGCGGCAGAAACCATCATGCTGAACGACGCAGGCGAAATCGAAGGTCTGTTCTAGCTGAGTAGGATTGCTCGCACTCAGCGAGCTAAATACGCTTTGGCACCCATCCTGCATGAACCATGTAGGGTGGGCGCAACCTACCAAAGGGAGCACCTGCGGCCGGAGCATTTGGGAAACCACGGATGTTGGTGATCTTTGGGTGAGCCCTGACGCATGTTCCGGCACAAAGAAGGGGAAAAATGATGACGGATAACAAAATTGACGGCAAAGCCTTTGCGGCGGATGTCCGTGGTCAAGTGGCCGAACATGTCGCGCGCCTGAAAGAGGAAAACGGGATAACCGTGGGCCTTGCAGTGATCTTGGTGGGCGAAGATCCCGCGTCAGAGGTATATGTGGCCGCCAAACATCGCCAAACCGTCGAAGTCGGCATGGCGTCGTTTGAACACAAATTGCCCGCCGATGTGTCGGAAGAAGATCTGTTTGCTGTCATCGATCAGTTAAACGCTGATCCAACCGTGCATGGCATCCTGTGCCAATTCCCGGTGCCGGATCATCTGGACGAACGCCGGGTGGTGGCGCGCATTGACCCGAACAAAGACGTGGATGGGCTAAGCGTTGTGAACGCAGGGCTTCTGGCGTCTGGGGAAAAGGGTCTGGTGTCGTGTACGCCGCTGGGCTGCTTGATGTTGCTGCGCGACCAGTTGGGCAATATGTCTGGCAAGAACGCCGTGGTCATTGGCCGGTCGAACCTGTTTGGCAAACCGATGGGCCAGCTGCTGTTGAAAGAAAACTGCACAGTGACCATCGCACACAGCCGCACCCAGGATTTGGCAGAGGTTTGCAAACGCGCCGACATTCTGGTTGCCGCCGTAGGCCGCGCGGAAATGGTGCAGGGCGATTGGGTCAAACCGGGGGCCACCGTGATCGACGTCGGCATCACCCGCATTCCGCACCCAGATAAGCCCGGCAAAACCAAACTGTTGGGCGACGTGCACTACGAAAGCGCAGCCAAAGTGGCGGCCGGCATCACCCCAGTGCCCGGTGGTGTTGGGCCAATGACCATTGCCTGCCTGCTGGCCAACACGCTGACTGCAGCCTGCCGGGCCCATGATCTTCCTGAACCGACTGGGCTGACCGCTTAGGCCGGGTTGGGACAGGGCGCAAAGACCCAAACCAATTTTGGAATTCCAACGCCCCGGCGGTTTCGAAACCGCCGGGGCGTGCTATTTGTGCCCTATGGAATTGCCTGCAAAAATAACGGACTGGTTCACCACCAAAGGATGGTCGGTTCATCCACACCAGCAGGCCATGCTGGATCGGGCCGAAAATCCAACCACACTGCTGATCGCACCAACCGGCGGGGGAAAGACGCTGGCGGGTTTTTTGCCAACGCTGGCCGAATTGGCATCGGCCCCACACGATGGGCTGCACACGCTGTATGTGTCACCCCTCAAAGCGTTGGCCGCAGACATCAAACGCAATCTGCGGACACCGGTCGACGAAATTGGGCTGGATATCAGGATTGAAGATCGCACCGGTGACACAACACAAACCCAGAAAAAGCGCCAGCGCGTCGATCCACCCCACATTCTGTTGACCACGCCCGAAAGCCTTGCCCTGCTGACCAGTTACGAAGATGCGCCGCGCATGTTTCGGGGGGTGCAACGGGTCATTGTAGATGAAATCCATGCCCTAAGCGAAAGCAAACGCGGCGACCAATTGATGCTTGCCCTTGCTGCGTTGCAACGAATGTGCCCCGATATGCGGCGGATTGGGCTGTCTGCCACGGTCGAAGATCCCGATGCCATTGCGCGTTTTTTAGCGGCCCATCCCAACCCATGTGACATTGTGCATGCGGATCCCGGACCACCGCCCGATATTCAAATGCTGCAAATTGATGAACCCCCGCCATGGTCCGGGGGCGGTGCGAAATACGCCATTCCTGCGGTTTTAGACGAAGTTCGCAAACATAAAACCACACTTATCTTTCACAACACGCGCGCGCAGGCGGAATTGTTTTTCCATAATCTGTGGCTTGCCAATTCAGACAGCCTACCGATTGGCATTCACCATGGATCGCTGTCCAAAGAACAGCGCCAGAAGGTCGAACAGGCGATGGTGGACGGTACGCTAAAGGCGATTGTCTGCACCGGATCGCTGGATTTGGGCATCGACTGGGGCGATGTGGATCTGGTGATCCAGATTGGTGCGCCCAAAAATGTAAAGCGGCTGGTGCAACGTATTGGCCGTGCGAACCACCGCTACAACGCGCCGTCAAAGGCGCTGTTGGTGCCGGCCAACAGGTTTGAAGTGATCGAATGTGTTGCAGCCCTTGCCGCCGTGAAAGCCCATGATCTGGATGGCGATGATCGCGGCAGCGGCCCACGTGATGTGTTGTGCCAACATATCTTGATTGCAGCATGCGCCGGACCGTTTCACGCAGATGATTTGTTTGATCAGATGACCACGGCAGGGGCCTATGCGGGGCTGTCACGCAAGGCATTTGACGATTGTCTGGAATTTTGCGCGACCGGGGGATACGCCTTGCGGGCCTATGATCGCTGGCAGCGGCTGTTACAACGCCCAGACGGCATGTGGCAGTTGCGTGATCCCCGGGCGGCGCAACGTATTCGCATGAATATCGGCACCATTCAGGATACGGATACGCTAAAGGTGCGATTGAAAAATCGGGGTGGGGGCAAACCCCTTGGCGAAGTGGAAGAAGGGTTTGCCGCGACCCTGACGCCGGGGGATACGTTCCTGATTGGCGGGCAGATTGTGCGCTATGAAGGGCTGCGTGAAATGACGGTGGAAGTGACCCGCCGCGCATCTGACAAGCCCAAGATCGCCACGTTTCTGGGAACAAAATTTGCAACCTCAACCCAGTTGACGCATCGCATTCTGAACATGATGCAGCAGGATGATTGGCCTGACCTGCCTGATCACACCCGTGATTGGCTGAAGCTGCAAAAACAGGTCAGTTTCATGCCAAAGGCGGACCGGCTGCTGGTCGAAAGCTTTCCCCACGACGGGCGCGCGCAGACGGTTGTATATGGGTTTGCGGGGCGGAACGCGATGCAGACCCTTGGTCTGTTGGTGACCCAACGCATGGAAGAACAGGGGCTGTCACCCATGGGGTTTGTGGCTACGGATTACGCGATCTTGGTCTGGTCGTTGGATCCGGTGTTGGACCCCGCGCCGCTATTCAGCCGTGACGGGCTGCGAGAAGGGTTGGAAAAATGGTTGTCCGGCAATGCAGTCATGAAACGCACGTTCAAGGCGTCTGCCCATATTGCAGGATTGATCGAACGCAATCTGCCGTCTAATCGCAAAACCGGACGTCAGGCGACGATGTCGTCTGATATTCTGTATGACACGCTGTTGAAATACGATCCTGACCATGTGCTGATGCAGATCACCCGCGAAGAAGCGTTGCGCGGCTTGGTTGATTTCGGTCGCATCGAAGAAATGGTGGACCGGATCGAAGGTCGCATTGATCACGTTGTTTTGGACCGTTTGACCCCAATGGCCGCGCCGTTGTTTTTGGAACCCGGCAGGGTTCCGATCAAAGGCATGGCGGAAGAACGGCTGCTTGCCGAAGAAACCGAACGGTTGATGGTGGCATCGGGGTTGGCCGATGTGGACAAACCGAAACGATGGGCTGTGCCGTTCTAAACGTGCCGTGATGCATCAGGGCACCCGTCGACATTGCAACCGCCCCTTGCCAAATCACCCGCCGTTCTGCCATGAACAAAATATGAACAACGGTTGCGAATTTGAATTTTCCGGTGCCACCCTGACGGCCCTGCCATCGGGGGCGCTGTGGTGGGCGGCGCACGATCTGCTTGTCGTGTCTGACCTTCATTTGGGAAAATCTGATCGGATCGCCCGACGGACGGGCACGATGGTGCCGCCCTATGAAACCTATGACACGCTGTTGCGACTGGAAACGGACATCGCAACAACTGGGGCCAGACAGGTGATCTGTCTGGGTGACAGTTTTGATGATATGGCGTCCAGTGCAAACCTGGATCCCAAAAACCGCGACTGGATCCTAACCCTTCAGTCCGGGCGGGACTGGACATGGATCGAAGGCAATCACGATCCTGCGCCCCTGTCTTTGGGGGGGCACCACCGGGCGGAACACACAGTGGACGGGCTGACGTTTCGCCATATCGCTGACCCGCATTTGCAGGCAGAGATCAGCGGCCACTATCACCCGAAATTGCGGCTGCCGGTCCGGGGCAAGTTGATTTCGCGCCCCTGTTTTTTGTTTGACGCACGGCGTCTTATCTTGCCTGCCTATGGCACCTATACCGGTGGGCTGTGCCTGACACATGGTGCTTTGCAATCGTTGATGGGACCGGGGGCACAGGTGATTTTGGCTGGAACATCACAGCATCGGTTGCCCATGCCACGGGCCGCACAACAGCGCGTCAGCTAAGCGCAGCTATTCCAAGATAGGCCAGCATCATCACCCCCAATGGAAACCCAAGCGGGAACCGTTTTCCACTGGTCCAGCTTGCCCAATTGGGTGCCAGCCGGGCCGCGCCCAACGCACGCGCAACGCGGTGCAAGACAAGACATCCCACCGTTGATGCGCAAAACAGGATCACGGCCAACGCCCAGTCCGGTTTCCAGTCGATAAAGGGAACGATTGCGGCAATATATTTGGCATCGCCGCCCCCCATAACCCCAGCTGCAAACAGCCCGAACGTGAACACCAGAACCGCGGCCGCAATGGCAAGCTGCACAGCCACATAGGTCCATGGCAGGACCCACAGCCCCACGGCAACAAAACTGCCAAGGGTGATCAGAACAACTGTGTTGCGAATGCGCAGGTGGGCCAAATCATCCCACATGACGAACAGGCACAGTGGCACCATCGGAACCAAAAACATCTGCGCCGCAAAGGGGGTCAACACATTCATGGGTCAGCCGCCTTGCGACGTGCCCTCTAGCGCGGCAAGGGAACGTGCTGCAGCTTCGAAATATTGGGGATGGGTATCGATCGCTTCGCGCAGCAATGCTTTGCCCGTGGACACATCGTTCTGTTTGACCGCTGTCAGTCCAAGGGTGTGAAGCAATTGTGCCCGTTCGGTCTGGGTCATTGGAATGACCGGCAGTTCGTAACGCCGCTGTGCCCCCCGCGCCATGACCAGATTGTTTTTGGCGGTGAAAAGCGACGGATCATGCTGCAACGCCTGACCAAACAGGGTTTCGGCCTGCCTGAAGTTGCCACGGGTTAGATTTGAATAGCCCCAGTTGTTCAACACGCCTGCTGGCGTCGTGGTCAGGCCCGCCGCCGTTTGATAAAAACTGTCGGCCCGTGCCCAATCTTTCTTGGAATCTGCAACCATCGCTTCCAAACGGTAGCGGCGATAGGTTTCGATCGTGGGGGGGACTTGATTTAGGGTCTGTTCGGCGGCCCCCCAGTTGCCGTTGCGGATCAACGCATCAGCATAATTCACCCGATCATCGTGGGTTGCATCGGGCAGGGCCAGCACATTCTGCCACGCCGCGGCCGCTTCGGGATAGCGTTTCGCCCGGACAAGGGATGCGGCCAATCCACGACGGAATTCGATGCGCCCGGGATCTTCGGCCGTTGACCGTTGAAAATAGGCAACGGCCTCTGCGGGATCGGCAGCAGACAACATCACATCATTCAGGTTTGTCGCATCGATAACGTTCAATGCTTTTTCAGCAGGGTCTTCCTGACGCAGACAGCCAGACAGGGCCAGGGCAATCAGCCCCACGGTTGCTGTGGTGGTGATACGGCGCATGGTCATGTGCGTCCTTGTCCTGCTCTGCCGTCCCGGTCTGCGCCGGGATCGTCTACGGGAAGGGTTCTGCCCCTTCATTGTTGGCCGTATCATAGCGGTTTTCATCGCGTTTGGATAGGGCCAGCGCCAAATTGGCTTGAATGGTTGCATTCTGGCCATTCGACAGCGCAAAGGCCCGGCGGAAGACCCCGGCGGCTTCTGCATATTGGCCGCGTTCCAGCAGCAAAACCCCCAGATTGTTCCACATTTCCGGGGTCGCATCTGCACCTTTCGTGGCCTGCCGCAATTGTGGTTCGGCCTGACCCAGCCGGCCCAAGGACAGATTGGCGTGCCCCAATGCCGCAGCCACCTTGGTCGTCATTCCGAACTGACCTAAGGCACGCGTATAACTTTCCAAGGCAAGTTCGTATTCGTGTGCCGCCATCAGGCGGTGGCCAATGGTCAACCCGTCTTCGGTCGGCGCGCCAAGGGAGGCAGGGGCATAGGGTCCGGTTGATGTGCTGCACCCGCACAGCAGGGCGAACACGCAAACCACAACCCAGCGCCCCATCGGTCAGAACGCGCCTTGAACCAGCGACTGATAGACCCGGTAAATCGAAGGGCCGATCAGGATCAGCAGCACAGGCGGTGTTGTCAAAAGCATCGTCGCAAGCGACATCTTTGTGGGCATGGTGTTTGCTTTTTCTTCGGCCCGTTGGACACGTTTGTCGCGCATTTCAGACGCATACATGCGCAGCGCATCCGCGACAGAGGTTCCGAAATTCTGAGATTGGATCAGCACCGTCACAAAGCTGTGGATTTCAGGCACATCAACGCGTTCCGCCATTTCTTTCAGAACTTGGTCTTTGCCTTTGCCCGCGCGAATTTCATATGACACCATTTCGAATTCTTCAGCCAGCGTCGGATGGCCGACCTGCAATTCCAGCGCCACACGTGCAATGGATTGATCCAGCGACTGGCCCGCTTCGACACAGACCAAAAGCATATCCAGCGCATCAGGAAAGCCGCCCGCGATTTCATCGCGCCGCTTGTCCTGTTTGCTGCGCAACCAGACCCGTGGCCCCAGATACCCAGCCAAGCCGGGCAAGATGACCCACAGCATCGTTTGATAAAGTGGGGTGTCACCGGCGGAACTGAAGACAAAGGACGCGATCAACCCAATGGTCAGCAAAGCCAGTGACGCAACCATTTGAACAAAGAAAAACACCTGCACCGCGCTGCGGGCGGGATACCCCGCACGCACCATTTCAAGGCGCATGGCTGTCAATTCCTCTGGATTTTGGGGTTCCAGAAAATTGCGATAGCGTTCCAGCTTTCCGGCCCGTGACCGCCGCAGCTTGGCGGTACGGGCTTCCGCAGTGACGGGGTTTTGAAGTCGGTGTTTCAATTGTTCAAACGGATCACGGTTGGCCTGAACAAACAGCGGCACGGCGAACAGGATCAACGCAATGCCTAGCCCCCCCAAAAGGGCGATCATCCCCAAGGGACCGAACACAAGATCAACAACCGCCGTTAGCATCGCATCACACCTTGACGTTTACGATGATGCGCATCGCGATCAGGTTCACCAACATGAAAGCACAAACGATCAGGACGCCCCAACCGTAATAGCCATCAGCCTGCACTTGGGCGTAATAGTCGGGTTTGAACACCATAATCCCCAAAAACCCAACGACCGGAAAAAGGGTCAGGAACATGCCAGACCATTTGGCTTCGGCGGTGATGGTCTTGACCCGGCGAAACAGGCGGAATCGGGCGCGGATCACCTTGGACAATCCATCCAGAATTTCTGATAGATTGCCGCCCGACTGTTGCTGGATCGAAATGGCGACGGCCAGAAATCGCAAATCGTTCAGATTCAAACGGTCCGCCAAGGCCATGAGCGCATCGCTGATATCACGGCCATAGGCCGCTTCGTCGCTGATCAATGCAAATTCAGTCGCCAACGGTTCTGGAATTTCACTGGCCACAATCGCGATGGACGCCGAAATTGGGTGCCCCACTTTCAATGAACGCACCATAAGATCAACTGCATCAGGCAGCTGTTCTTCCAGCTGTTTCAAGCGACGTTTTTCTGCGGCATTTATCCAGACCAGGGGCAGGGCAACGCCCAAAAGCGCCCCCAAAAGAAAGGCCGGAAGCCAGCCGGTGCCTGCGGTCATCGCAATCAACAGCGTCAGAAATGCGGACAACAGCGCCATAACCATGATGATCTGGCGCGCGGTGATGCCCAATCCTGCGCGGCGGGCCATATCCGTCAGGACGGTGCGAAAGGGCAGGGGGGATCTGTCGTGCCCATCCACAAGATCCTTGCGCAACTGCGCCAGTGTCGATGCATGCTGATGGGTCTTGTTCAGATCGTCCAGCCGGTCGCTGACACGATTGTAAAGCGTGATCGACTTGCCGAAAAACAGCAAATAGACGCCTTCGACGATGACAAAGACGCCCAGAAACGCCAGCGCATATATGGCCAGTTCCGTTCCCGTCATGCTGGATCATCCGGATGTGCGAACATATCCGCAGGAAGCGCATGGCCCCATTGCTGAAACCGTTTTGAATAGTGCGACCGCGTCCCCGTTGCCGCAAAATCGCCCATGACATTGCCGTCTGCGTCCAATCCGCGTCGTTCGAACGCAAATATTTCCTGCATCGAAATCACTTCGCCTTCGATCCCGGTGATTTCGCAGATCGACGTCATGCGCCGCGACCCATCGGGCATACGCGCAAGTTGCACGATGATGTTTACGGCACTAGCGATCTGGCTGCGCATCGCGCGGATCGGCATATCGATCCCGGCAAGCGCGATCATGTTTTCAATACGGCTAAGGCCGTCGCGCGGCCCATTGGCGTGGATCGTGGTCATGGATCCGTCATGGCCGGTGTTCATGGCCTGCAGCATGTCGATCACTTCATCGCCGCGCGTTTCGCCCACGATAATCCGGTCTGGCCGCATCCGCAGGGCGTTGCGCAGGCAATCGCGGGGGGTAATGATCCCTTTGCCTTCGACATTGGCGGGGCGGCTTTCCATGCGGCCCACATGGGGTTGCTGCAATTGAAGTTCTGCCGTGTCTTCGATTGTCAGGATGCGTTCGCTGTGCCCGATGAAAGCGGACAATGCATTCAGCATGGTCGTTTTACCGGACCCGGTGCCGCCTGAAATGACAACATTCAACCGGCAGGCCACTGCCGCATTCAAATACCGGGCCATGGGTTCGGAAATGGCCCCATGGGCCAAAAGTTCCGCGATTGTCAGCTTGTCTTGTTTGAATTTCCGGATCGACACCAACGCGCCATCCAGCGCGATGGGGGGCACCATCACATTGACCCGTGAACCGTCCGGCAAACGCGCATCCACATAAGGATTGGATTCATCCACCCTACGGCCCACCGCCGACACGATCTTGTCGATGATGCGCGCCAGATGCTTGTCGTCTTTGAACCGTACATTCGACAGTGACAACCGCCCGTCGCGTTCCACGAAAACGTTGTCTGGCCCGTTGACCAAGATGTCGGTCACCGTTTCATCTTTCAAAAGCGGCTCAAGCGGGCCAAGGCCCATCACTTCGTCGAACAGGTCCTGATTGATTGTTTGGCGTTCATCGCGGTTCAAAACGACCTGCAGATCGTTCAGTGTTTCCGTGGATATCGCCGCAATTTCGGCGCGTAAGTCCGCTTCGGAGACTGTTTCAATGGCCGCAAGGTTCAATTTGTCCAAAATCGCCTGATGCAACTGAAGTTTGACGTCTGCCAGTTTTTCGCGGCGTTTTTGCTGTTTGGCGATTTTTGAATTGGCGGCAAGGTCCGTTGCCGTTTGGGGGGGCAGCGTTGCAAGGTTCGCGGGACCCGGCGCAGGCCTGTTTGCTGCGCGCTGATATTTGGAAAACATTGCCATGGTCAGGCCGCGACGTCGCCGGACAGACCATGTTCCGCAATGCTGCGGGCCAGAAACTGAACATCCCGCCGATAAATTGATTTTGGGGCCGCTTCGGAAAGGGGAACGCCCTGATCGGCCGCATTTGCAACCACACGACCGCCATCGGGAAGCAGGATATCAAGCGATGATTGCAAAACCTCTGCCAAGCGTTTGACGCGGGATTTCCCGGCAAGGTCTGTAAATTTCGGTGCACGGTTCAAAACAAACCGCAGTTGTTCCAGCGCGATGCTTTCCGCCGACAGGATCGCGCGGAACCGCGACGCGGCCTGTGCAGACCGAATGTCCAGTTCAATGGGGCAAAACACAACGTCTGCGCTTGTCAGAACGATTTCTGACCAGCCAACAATCGATTTCGGCATATCGACCACGACGTAATCGAATTCGGCCTGCGCAATCGAAAGAAGCCGGGCCAGACCCGCATCAGAAATCATATCCAAGGGCACGATTTCGCCCGGCGCAGTCAGAACCTGCAACCCATTTGGCCGGTGCTGCAGGGCCTGGGTGAAGCCATCCGCATCAACCGTGTCGACATTGGTCAAAAGATCCAGAACCGTTTCGCGTGGTTGGCACGACAGCGCGCTGCCGCAAGATCCGAATTGCAGGTCCAGATCGATCAGACACACACGGTGTGATCCCAGTTCCGCCAATTCATCAGCAAGACCAACAGCCAGCGTTGTTGCGCCTGTTCCCCCCGCAAGCCCTTGAACAACGAACAAGGCCCCATTCTTTCCCGAAACGGGGGAGGGGGCCGGCGCCGGGGCAGAAACGGGGGGCAGGATTGATTTCAATCCTTCGATCGCCCGTGCCAATGCGCCCTGTGGCAAAGGATAGGGCAGGAAATCTTTGGCACCCGCTTGGATCAGGCGGTGCAGTTCTGTGGCGGTCAGATCTTCGGCCACCAACAACGCAGGCACACCAACGGACTTGGCCCGTTCCAACACCGCAGCCACAGTTGGCAGGGTATCGCGATCATCTTCATCGACCGCTACGATGATGCAATCCATCGTGTGGGCATCGGGTTGGTTCAGGAATACATGCGCTTCTGACGGGTTCAGTTCGCCCCACGCGTCGCCCAATGCTTCGGACATGTCTTCAATCAAAAGTGCGAATGCATCGGGATCACGCACAACCAAGCACGCCCGCAGCGCAGAAGTGGTCTGAGTTTGAGTGTTTTCAGTCATGTTCATGTCTCGCCGTCAGACCTTTGGTGATCCGTACAGATTGCCTCTGCCCAGCAGTCGCAACAAAACAGGGCAAATTTGAGACCAAATCCGCCCTTTAAGGTGAATTGGGCGCAGACACGCGCATCATCAGATCGTCCCGGCTGGGCACATCGGTCACCAAGAAAGACGCCAGTTCTGTGACGACGCGCCGATTGCCTGCATCAGACGCCAAAGCGGGCGATACGTCCGCGCTGCCCCGCGCGATCTGGCCTTGAAGTTGCGCCGCTGGAACGCCGCTTGCGATCAGGAAATCGTGAACGGCCCGTGCCCGTGCTGCGGAAAGCGCAACGGTTGCGTCACCCAATTCACGGGTGTCCGCGTGCCCATAGATGTAAAATCCGATTTCAGGGAAAAGTTTCATGAAATCAGCCTGTTGTGTCAATGCGCGCCGGGCATCGGCAGACAGATGACTGCGCCCATTGGCAAAGCTGATCTTTGTGGGGATGTGGACTGCAAACCATTTTGCGACCGCAAGCCGGGCGGCGGTTTGTTCTGTGACCGTCAGGTTCGCCTTTGCTTCTGCAAAGCCAAGCGCATCAAGATTGACAGACGCCACAGCGCTGTTTGGGGGTTGAACGTTCGCACAGCCAATCGTGATCGCCAGAACCAGCGCACAAATGGCTTTTGATTGCGGGTCCCACTGCATTTCTTCAATCCATGACATAGCCATACGATCCACTGAACTGTTGATTTGCAACTTCACGCGCTGCGCCAGACCGTGGCGGCGCACTGCCCGTCAGTTGACCGTTCAGGAACAGATCACGTTCGGTTGGCGGAACAACACGATCCGTGGGCAGGGCGAATGCCTCGCCGCGGACGGGATTGACCAAGTGGGGGGTGACGATGATCACCAATTCAGATTGGGCCCGTTCGTATTCTACCGACCGGAACAAGATCCCCAAAACAGGAATGTCACCCAACCACGGGACCTGGCCTTTCAAATCCTGAAAATCATCTTGCAAAAGCCCGGCAATGGCAAAACTTTCCCCATCGCGCATTTCCACGGTTGTCGATGCTTCGCGTTTGCGAAAGGCGCTGACGGATATGCCCGATGCGGTCACACCATTTGCACTGTCGATCGAACTGACCGACGTGGCAAGCTGCAGCTGGATCGTGCCATCATCAATCACTGTAGGGGTAAAATTCAGCTCAATCCCAAACGGGCGGTACTGAATGCTTGTGCTTCCGTCAGACACAACCGGGATCGGGTATTCGCCGCCGGCAAGAAACTTGGCTTCTTGGCCGGACAGCGCGATCAGGTTGGGTTCGGCAAGTGTGCGTACAACGCCCTGGCTTTCCAAGGCATCAATGACCAGACCCAGCTGCACAGAACCGCCCCCAAACCCAATTCGCAGTTGGCCTGCGCTGGGCGCGCTGCCGGAAAATGTCCCGGAATTGTTCAAGGCATTCGTGTTGCCATATCCACCAGACCCGCCTGTGATCCGACCACCGTCTGTAAACAGCAATGAATTTGACAAAGACTTTCGAACAGACCGTTGCATTTCGGCAAATTGGACTTTCAGCATCACCTGCTGATTGCCGCCGACAATCATCAAGTTCGAAACCCGGTCCGGTGCGTAACGTTGTGCAAGCGCAAGCGCCCGGTCAAGTTTGGATTGGCTGGACACGGTCCCGGACAGCACGACGCCATCGTTTGCGGTGCGCACTTCGATGCGTTCGTTGGGCATGATCTGGCGCAGGCGTTCTTTGAATTCTGCGATGTCCGGGGCGACGTGGACTTCGACGCTGGTGATCAACCGCCCATCCAGACCCAACAGGGTCAGTGTCGTACGACCGGGGGTCTTTCCCAGAACGTAGATCGTGCGATCAGACAGGGTTGAAATGTCCGCAATCTGTGGGTTGGCGATGGACAGTTCTGCAAACGGTGTTTCGCTTTCAACCACCACAGCCCGGTTCATGGGCACGTTCAATGGTCTGCTGGCGGCACCCCGCAAAACATGCAACGTGTCGGCCTGTACAATCGGTGCCATGGGCGCACCCATAGCCAGAAGAACGCCGACAGCTGCGGCGCCCAATAATTTTGCTGCTCTCATGTGACCTGCCTCTAGGTTCACTTTTTTGTACAGGTCATGCGCCTGCTTTCGGGCCAAATTAAGACAAATTGGCCGGAAAATCCACAGTTTTGGCAGGTGAAAGCGATTTGGCAGGAAAAACTACCTCAATTTGTGCATGGGATCGGGATATCCACAACTTCTGCCCCGCGCCGGGTCTTGACCATGCAGACCCGTTCGGGTTGCCGGGTCTGTACTTGCGGCGCTTGCAGACCCAAAAGGGATCTTTGGTCGACCTCTTCCGCCATGGCAAGGGTGTCGTCTTCTGCGCCGACCAAGGCCAGCGAAAGCCGTCCACTTGTTTGCGCCTGCGCCAATGCGGCGACCTGCTGCGGTGTGACTTGAACTGTAACGGTGCGCGCGATCGTAGCTTCGTTGGCTTGGGCATCTGCGCTTTGGTCGACAGCTATAATGGGCAGGCTGCGGTCAATCAGCTGCGTAATATTGGCGCCGCGCCGCCCGTTCGTTGTGGGGGCAGACCCCGTCCAATACACATCAACACGGTCACCGGGGCGCAAAAACCCCGAAACACCTGTCTGCACATCCACATTGATGGCAAATGCGCGCATTCCGCGGGCCAGTTGGGATCTGATGCCGGCGTCTTCCCCGGGGGCTGTGACTTTCACGGCCAAGACCGGTTCCCCGCGTTCCATGGCGCGCACCACATGCCGCTGATCCCCGTTGGTTGGAAACATTTGATCCAACGTTGCAATGACGCCCGGGGGCAGGGCCGTTGTAGGCCAATCGACCACGGCAACGTCCTGCGGGCGCAGAACTTCGCCATACCGCAAGGGGCGCGCGGCAATGATCACGGGCGCTGTCGGCACCACGGTTCCGGTCGCCTGAATCCGTGCGGCGAATTGGGATTGCTGATTGGCCAAATGCGATTGCATCAGGTAAACGGCAAGACCTGCCAACAGCAGACCAAATGCAAGGACAGCTCCGAATATCAAGCGCATGATGTGCCTCTGTTCTTTGGTGGCCCGGATCGGGCGATGGTCTGATATTTGCCCAGCAATGGGGCGGGATCAGGAAAATGTCGGGGCAGCTTCGGGAAGAGTCTGCGGCATATTCAGGTGCGCAGGCCATCCCTTCAAACAGCAAAAGGGGCTGTGTGCGTGCCAGCCCCTTTAGCAAATTTTTCTGAACTTCGCCTTGGTTTAAGGCTGGGTCGTTGTTGTCGTTGTGTATGTGGGCACAGTCATCGCGTCCAATGCGGTTTCTGTTTTGCCTGCCAGCGACAGAACGCCAGTCGAAACAGAGGCCAGCACAGCAGCGCCCAGACCAACAACAGCGGCAGTCAGCACAACCCAATCAACGGTCACAGCGCCGTCTTCGTTAGCGAAAAAATTCTTCAACACGTTACTCATCCTTCGTTAAGGTCCATCGGTTTTTTGATCCCCCGGCGGCGCCCACCACACTGCTGTATGCCTCGCTTGCCTTTGGACTGGACAGAATAAGCCACTGGTTTGGGGCAGCATTTGGGCGTCGAACCGTTGTTTTGTGGACGGACTGTTTCCAGTCGACGTTTGCTAAGCATTTGAAAATAATAAACTTCGTATTTCAATTGACCCAAATTTTGGGTGAATTGAGGCGGTTTTTCTATTCCCGGGCGTATTTTTCGCTTAGGTTATCCCCAAAAGCCCACGTCCGATGGGAATCGAGCTGATGAATCGTCCAAGTCTGTTGTTGTGGTCTGTTGCCATTGCAACCTTAAGTGTTCTGCCTGGCGTCGCTGTGGCGCAATCAGGTGATTTCACCTTCAAGCGGGTGACTGTCCCGCAGGGGAATGGACCGCGCATCACGGTTCAGATCGCCCCAGACGCGCCCACATCAACACCAGCGGCAGCCCCGACATCCACGCCCACAACGCCGAAAGGGCAGGCGCGCTATCCTTGGTATTGGTCCGTTGTCAGCCCTGATCTGTCTGCGCAAAGCCCGGGGCGGCTGGATGGGGCCGTGCGCGCGCTGGATAAAGGAACGCCGCCAGTTTCGATCCCGCGTTTGCAGGATTTGCAAAACATCGCCCAACAGCACGGTCGGTCCATTTTGCTGTCTACGGTCGGCACCGATATCAGCCCGGCCTTTGTTCTGGCCCTGATCAGCGTGGAAAGTGCCGGGCGGGCCGATGCGGTAAGCGGTGCGGGTGCCGTGGGTCTGATGCAGCTTATGCCTGCAACGGCAGAACGGTTTGGGACAACCGACCGGACCGACCCGGTTGATAATTTGAAGGGTGGTGTCGCCTTTCTGGAACTTCTGGCCCAGATGTTTGACAAGGACCCCGTGTTGATGCTGGCGGGATACAATGCAGGTGAAAATGCTGTGACCCGGGCTGGCGGTGTGCCGGATTACCCCGAAACGCGGGACTACGTGCCAAAGGTGCTTGCCGCATGGACCGTGGCCCGTGGTCTTTGCCTGACACCGCCGCAGCTGATCACGGATGGTTGTGTGTTTCGGGTGTCACAATAAGCTTAGACGCCCAACCGATCACGCAGCGCGAACCACGTCATTGCAAGCGTCATGATCGGCCCCCGCAGGATTTGCCCGCCGGGAAAGGGCGGCAGCGGCAGTTTTGACAGAATATCAAACTGCCCCGATTGCCCCTGTACAACATCGCTCAGAATTTTGCCCGCAAATGTCGCCATGGCCACGCCATGACCCGAATACCCTGATGCGGTCAGTTGATGGGGGGCCACTTGGGCAAACAGTGGCAATCGGGATGGCGTGATGCCCAACGTGCCGCCCCATGCGTGGGTCAGTTCGACATGTGCCATGTGTGGAAAAATATCGATCAGATGCTTGCGCACTTTTGAAAACATATCGTCGGGAAAGCGTTTGCCATAACTTTCGCCGCCCCCAAATATCAGCCGGTTGTCATGGGACAGACGATAATAATTCAGAACGAACTTGTTATCTGCGACTGCGATACGTTTGGTCAAAACATCTGACGGATCCACCAAGGGTGCAGTGGCAACCAGATAATTGTTGATCGGCATAACACGCGCGGCCTGCACACGGTTCAGGCTCGTATGATATCCGTTGGTTGCATGCAGAACCCATTTCGCGCGCACACGGCCTTTGTCCGTTTGCACTATGTTGGGTTGGCCGGGCTTGACGTGATGTACAGCCGATTTTTCAAAGATGACTGCCCCCGCGTCCAAGGCCGCGCGGGCAAGCCCCAAAGCATAGCGCATGGGATGCAGATGCCATGCGCCCCAATCGATCACCCCGCCCCGGTAGCGGTCTGTTTTGATCACATCGGCCAGACCATGCGTGTCCAGGCATTCAATCTGATCATAGCCGTAGTTGGCCGACAAATGCGCAGCTTCTTTGTGGGCGGCATCGCGGTCTTTGGCGTTGAAGTCTGCGTGGCAGACACCCGGTTCGATCCCCGCTTCGGGGGCATGGGTTGTTGCCAGTGCATGTACCAAAGATTTGGCCGCTTCTGTCATATCCCAGATCTGGTGGGCTGCGGTGGTGCCCAGCCTTTCTTCAAGGTCCGTCTGATCCCAGTTCAAACCAGACCCAACTTGCCCCCCGTTGCGCCCTGATGCGCCAAAGCCCACACGGTGCGCGTCCAGCACAACCACGGACAGCCCGCTGCCTGCCAAATGCAGTGCAGCCGACAGTCCAGTAAAGCCCGCGCCGATGATGCACACATCTGCGACCGCATCACCGCGCAGGGATGGGCACGCAGGCAGGGTTTCTGAACTGGCAACATACCAACTGTCGGGATAGTGGCCCTGCTTTTCGTTTGCGAACAGAAAGCTCATCCGTCAGACGGTCAGCAGCAGATGTTCACGTTCCCACGGTGAAATCACATGCAAGAATTCTTCGTGTTCTGTGCGTTTCACGATCGAATAGACCCGCGCAAATTCGGGGTGCAGGATATCATGCAACCGGTCTGACCCTTCGAACAGGTCAAGTGCGGAAAAAATGTCGCGCGGGATGGCTTCTTCGCCATCATAGGCATCGCCCTTGTAGGATGCGCTTGGCCGTTTTTGATCTTCAAGACCCAGATAACAACAGGCCAGCGAAGCCGCGATGCCAAGGTACGGGTTGCAGTCCATGCCAGCCAGCCGATTTTCCACCCGCCGCGCGTCCGGGGTTGAAAGGGGAATGCGAATGCCGGTCGTGCGATTGTCACGCGCCCATTCCAGATTGATCGGGGCGGCGTGGTCTTTCACATAACGTCGATAGCTGTTCACATAGGGCGCAAGCATCGCAATCACGGACGGCAAGTGGTTTTGCATCCCCGCAATCACATGGAAAAATGCATCCGTTTCCCCGCCCTGTGGACCGCTGAATATATTGTTGCCATCCGCATCCAGAAACGAATGATGAATGTGCATGGCAGACCCGGGTTCTTCGGCAATGGGCTTTGCCATAAAGGTCGCATAACAATCGTGTTTCAGCGCCGCTTCGCGGATCAGGCGTTTGAAGAAAAAGACTTCGTCGGCCAATTTCACCGGGTCCCCATGATTCAGGTTGATTTCAACCTGACCAGCACCGCCTTCTTGGGTGATGCCGTCGATTTCAAATCCTTGCGCTTCGGCGAAATCATAGATGTCGTCGATGACGGGACCGTATTCATCGACCGCGCTGATGCTGTATGCCTGTCGGGCGGCTGCGGGCCGACCGGACCGCCCCATCATCGGTTTGATCACCTGGGCGGGGTCTGTGTTTTTCGCAACAAGGAAAAATTCCATTTCAGGGGCAACCACTGGGGTCAGCCCCTTATCCCGAAACAGTTGGACCACCCGTTTCAACACATTGCGCGGGGCAAATGGGATGGGGGCACCATCACGGCCAATGGCGTCATGGATGACTTGCAATGTCCAATCCCCCGTCCACGGCGCTGCGGTCGTGGTCGAATAATCCGGGATCAGCGTCATGTCCGGTTCGATCCAGCCTTCTGGCCCGGCCGCTTCGGCCCATTCGCCAGTGATCGTTTGCATGTAGATCGAATTGGGCAGGTAAAAGCTGTTGGTTTTGGCAAATTTGGCCGCAGGCACCGCCTTGCCACGGGCCACGCCCGGATAATCTGCGATGATGCATTCCACTTCATCCAGGGTATTGTGTGCCACATAATCCCGCGCGGATTGCGGCACCTTGTCCAGCCATGTCATGATGTCACCTCTGGCATAAACGTCCCTTTGAAAAAGGCAGCCATATCCGCCGCGATTTGAAGATCAGCTGTCGGCGCATCCACCAAATCCTGCGCCCTGTTGATCAAGTCGCGGGGATAGGTGGGATCTGATCCGCGCACTTTCAGATAGTCTTCGATGATCGGATTGCGCAGTTCGGGGTGCGGTTGGATCGTATAAATGCGGTTGCCATAGACCAGCGCGGCATTTGCGCAAAAGTCATTTGAACCGATCACACAGGCATCGGGTGGCAGATCAACGACCTGATCCTGATGCCATGCATTCAGTGACAGATTGGTCCCATTGTAAGAATAATCTTGATGGCCGACAGCCCAACCACCGTCATATTTTTCAACCTTGCCCCCCATTGCCTGTGCAATGATCTGGTGGCCGAAACATACGCCCACCATGGGGCGGCCATCGGCGTAGCACGCGCGGATGAAATCTTCCAAAGGCGGGATAAAGGCATGGTCTTCGTAAGCGCCATGTTTCGATCCCGTCACAAGCCAGCCGTCTGCATCGGTGACCGACGCCGGAAAATCCCCGTCGACGACATCCCAGTGCTGAAACGAAAATCCATGGCCATCCAGCAGCCGGGCGAACATTTCCTTGAAATCGCCGTGGTGTTCCTGAACCGGGTCCGGCGCGTGCCCAGTTTGGAGTATGCCGATCAACATCGGAACCTCTTTTGATGTGTTTGCGCAACGATACGGGGGAACGCAGGGGTTGGAAAGGGGTCAGACAGTTTCCACAAGTTTCCAAAGGGCTTCTGTGTCGGAATATGCACCGAATAGGCGCAGTTCCTGCTGTTTGGTCGCAATCAGGTTTTCGACCAAAAGCGGCGGAAAGATATCGTCCCACCGGCCTGTGCTGAAATCCGCAATCGCCGTTTCCAATGATGGTGAAACCTGTGTTGTGCCAGTTTGTTCATACGCGTTGCCCGTGACAGGATCGGGTGGAACAAGATTTCGGTCCATCCCTTGCAACGCGGCGCCAAAAATTGCGGCATACAACAGATAGGGGTTCACATCGCCCCCCGCGACCCGGTGTTCCAGACGTGTGGCGGATGCGGAGCCCGCCGGGATGCGCACCGCAACCGTGCGGTTGTCGTGGCCCCATGTTGCTGATGTGGGTGCATGGGCAGAATTCACGAAACGTGCATAGGAATTGCTGTAAGGCGCGAAAATCAATGTTGATGCCGTGAAATGATCCAAACATCCTGCCACCGCCGATTGCAACGTTGGCGCATCGGTAAAGATGTTTTGATCCCCTTCAAGAACAGAAAAATGCGTGTGCAGGCCATTCCCGCTTTCCGAAGGAAACGGCTTTGCCATGAATGTGGCCGCCATGCCGTGGGCGCGGGCCGTTCCCTTGATCAATTCTTTCAACAAGACGACGTCATCTGCCGCTTGCAGGGCCGGGCCATGGGCCAAGGTGACTTCGAATTGGCCCACGCCCGCTTCTGCCGTGATTGTCAAATCGGCAATGCCCATTGCGGCGGCACCCTGTTCGATGTCGTCAAAGAATGCGTTGAAACCGTCCATTTCACGAATGGATAAGATGCTGGTTTTGGACAGACGCCGTCCCGTAACGGGGTTCAAGGCAGGGGCCATGGCCCCGTCAGCCTCTAACAGGTAGAATTCCAATTCACAGGCCGCGATCACGGATCGTCCACTGGCCGCATACCGATCAAGAACCGCGATCAAGGCCTGACGGGGATCGCCCGCAAAACCGGTATCACCGTCCGTTGTCATCATGGCAGGCTGCAAAAGTGCTGTGTTTCCCAACCACGGCAGGGGCAGCGGGTCGCGGTATGGCACCAAAATGCCGTCCTGATCGCCTGTTGCAAACACAAGGGGCGATCCTTGGATATCGGCGCCTTCGATATCAACGTTCAAAACGGACAATGGCATATTCGCGCGTTTTCCAACCGCGTGGGACGGAACGCGCTTGCCCCGAAACTGACCGTTCAGGTCAACGGCGGCGATGCGAAGGCTCATCTGATCAATTGCGGCCTGTACCGCAGTTTCGGTGTTGCGCCGGGCAGGTGCCGGTTCAAACGCCGATTGACCAGACCGAACAGGCCAATGATCACCAACGTCAAAAGGATGAAATAAAACGCAAGGATCGGATAGGGGACGAACGGGTTGAATGTTTTGTCCGCAAAATAACTGGCGTAATACAGCGCGTCCCCCCGTTGTTGCCACGCGGGAAAGCCGCTGAAAAAGACCAATGTCGTGGCATGAAACAGAAAGATCGCTTCGTTCGTATAGGCGGGCCATGCAAGGCGCAGCGTTGTGGGCCAGACAATCCGGCGAAATCGGTTCCACCCTGTAAACCCATAAGCCGATGCCGCTTCGACATCGCCCTTTGGCACGGACATCAGTGCACCATAAAAGATCTGTGCGGAATAAGCGGCCGTATTCAGGATCAAAACCAACAACGCCCCCGCCTGCGCCGCAGTCAAAAACGGCAAAATCCCCACCTGTTTCAGGCGCAGAAAGATGAAATAGGCCAAGAAGAACTGGATAAACAGCGGTGATCCCCGAAAGATCAGGATAAACCAATCACACAGTTTTCGCAGCCACCGCGGCCCATAGGCTTTGCCTGCTGCAATCGCGTTTGCAATGAAAAAGCCGATCAACAGGGCCAGAATGCCGAAATAGACATTCCAAATCAGCCCGGACCCGATCAGCGTGAAATGTTCGCAAAGGGTGAAATCCGTTTTCGGCAGTTGGCGTTCACCGTAGCCTATCGAACGCAGCGCGTAGTCTTGAACGGTTTGCCAACAGCTCATGCGACACCCCCGGCAAAGGCTTGCCCCTTGGACAGCCGCTGGGTCAGGCGATCCAGCACAATTTCAGACAGGCGCGTGAACGCCAGATAAAACACAAGCAACGCCAGAAAATACCAAAGCCGCCAGTCGCCATGGGGATAATCACTGAACCGGGCCTGTTTCGTGGCACCCAGTTCGCGCGCCCAATACACAATGTCTTCGATCCCCAAAAGAAACAAAAGCGGCGTCGCCTTGATCAGCACCATCCACAGGTTCGAAAGACCGGGCAGCGCATAAATCCACATCTGTGGGACCAAAACGCGCCAGAATGTTTGTTTGCGCGACATGCCATACGCTTCTGCGGTTTCCAGTTGCGCCTTCGGAACAGCCCGCATGGCACCAAACAGCACATTGGCCGCAAAGGCGCCAAACACAATTGCATAGGTCAAGATTGCAGTGAAAAATCCATAGATTTCATGCTGCCATTGCGGGGCGGAATTCAGGGGCAATTTGGCCGCATCACATACGACGAAATCATTGCCCTGTCGGATCGGATCTGTCCAATCGGGACATATGACCTGATGGCGCAGATATTCGAACCCCTGATCCAGCGCGATGACGAAAAACAAGAAGAACGCGATATCCGGCACACCACGGACCGCCGAAATATACAGCTTTCCCAGCCAAGACAGCGGCGCAATTCGCGACCGGGCCGCCATGGCACCGCCAAACCCGAAGGCCAGCGCAGCCGGCGCGGTGATCGCCAACAACAAAAGCACCACGAAAAACGACTGGTAAAACAGCATATGTTTTCCGGTTGTCAGATAGCATGACAACCATGTCAGGCCAGACAACAAATCGGGGTCACTGCAATATGAAAACATGCACGGATCCTTGGGGTGCGGTTGCGTCAGTCAAACGCTGATGGCGCGCAACTGTCAACGCCTGTCGGGGTTGAGTGATTGGGTCCAACGGCCTAGGGCATAGTATGGCACAGAAAATCATCATTGTTGGGGCTGGCATCATCGGGGCGTCGGCCGCCTGGCACCTTGCGCGGGCCGGTGCAGATGTGACGGTCATCGATGCAGGCGCGGACCGTGCCACAGACGCCAGTTTCGGCTGGGTGAATGCCAGCTATTTTGCCAATGCCGATCATTTCCGCCTGCGCGCGGCCGGGATGCAAGCGTGGCAAACGCTGCTGGCCGCGCTGGGGGTTCAACCTTTGGCGCAGGGAAGCCTGGCGTGGGATCAGCCCGAAGATGGCCTGCACCGGCAATACGCTACCCTGAAAGATCTGGATTATCCGGTCGAATGGATATCCAAGGATCAATTTTCAAAGCTGGAACCGGGGGTGGCCAGGCCACCGGACGCCGCGTTGTTTTTTCCAAGCGAACAGGTCATCGATGCGGCAGACTGCGCGACGCGCATGTTGGCCCAAAGCGGGGCATCTGTGGTGCGTGGGGTGCGGGTGGATGCCCTGTCACCGGGCAAGGTCCATACCGCTTTTGGCACCCTTTGTGCCGATGACATTGTGGTTGCTGCGGGAACACAGACCCAACGTCTGATAGCCGGGTTGGGGGCCGATCTTTGCTTGCGGCCCAGTCCGACATTTGTATTGCACACGCAACCTGCCAGACGTGTCAGTCGCCATGTTCTGGCGACGCCGGTTGGCGATATTCGGCAGCGATCTGATGGGGTTTTTGTCATGCCGACCGATGTGAACCATCAATCGGATCACGGCGATGCGGCGGGTACCAGACTGGACACGCTGCAGGCCGATGCCATGGGCCGGTTGACCAGCCTGTTCCCGGATTTGGGCCTGACATCTGCTGGTTTGACTTTGGCGCATCGTCCGATGCCCTGTGATGGGGTGCCAATTGTTGGGGCGGTTTGCACCGGCGTTTATGCGGCCGTTATGCATTCGGGTGTGACGCTTGCGGCCTTGATGGGTGATCTGATTTCACAGGAAGTGATGCGCGGCGCAACGAACCAGACAATCGATTGGCTTGCGCCCTATCGCCCGGATCGCTTTGCCGTAACATGAAAAAGGGGCCGCGGTGGCCCCTTTTCCGTTTGAGTTAAACAATCCGCCTTAGAACGGTTCGCCAACGCCCCATTTTTCGATCAGCGCATTCAATGTGCCGTCTTCTTTCATGGATGTGATGGCTGCGTCGAATTTTTCACGCAGTTCACCATCGGATTCGCGCACGCCCATGCCAACGCCGCCACCGATCAATTCCTGCTGTGCCAGCATCATCAAATCTGAATCTTCAGCCGCGATGGGTTCCAGAAAGCTTTTGTCGGCCAGAACGGCGTCAGCTTCGCCGTTTTTCACAGCAGCAATGGTTTCTTCTGGTGTCGCGAATTCAACCAAGGTCGCGCCGGACGCTGCGATGAATGCCGCTTGGATCGTGCTTGTTTGCGCGGCGATCACGCCGCCAGCCAAATCAACGTCGTCTGACATTGCCAGATACACGGATGGATCAGGCTGGGTGTAGCCCTGTGTGAAGTCGATGACTTCATCCCGTTCAGCTGTAATGGACATGCCGGCCATGATCGTGTCGTAGTTGCCAGACACCAGGTTTGGAATGATGCTGTCCCATTCGTTGGTGACCCATTCGCATGTCAATTCAGCGCGTGCGCACAGTTCATCGCCCAGTTCACGTTCGAACCCTGCAACTTCGCCGTTATCGTCCAGGAAGTTATAGGGTGCATACGCGCCTTCGGTTCCCATGCGGATCGTTTTACCATGGCTTGCAGCAAAGGCCGCGCCTGCCGTAATGGCCAGAACGGCCGTTGTCAGTACCAGTTTTTTCATCAGTCTCTCCCGTGGATGAACAATGGTTAAGCGGCCACAGCAGACAAGAACTGCTGCAGTCGTTCGGATTTTGGATTGCCAAACAAGTCGGCCGGTGGCCCTTGTTCTTCGATCAATCCATTGTGCAGGAACACAACGTGGTCAGATACATCGCGGGCCATGGCCATATCATGGGTCACGATCAGCATCGTGCGCCCTTCGGCGGCCAAATCCTTGATGACTTTGATCACTTCCTGTTCCAATTCAGGGTCCAGCGCAGATGTTGGTTCATCAAACAACAGCGCCTGCGGTTGCATTGCCAAAGCGCGGGCAATCGCCGCGCGTTGCTGCTGACCACCCGACAGTTGCGCCGGAAACACATCACATTTGTCGCCAATGCCGACTTTGGCCAGCAGATCACGGGCCAGGGTTTCGGTCGCCGCCTTATCGCGTTTCAGAACTGTAACCGGGGCTTCCATCACGTTTTGAAGGATCGTCATATGGGCCCACAGGTTGAACTGTTGAAACACCATCGACAGATTGGTGCGCATCCGCGTGACTTGGGCCGCACTGGCGGGTTTGCGGCGCGCACCTGTACCGGACCAAACGACAGGTTCCCCATCAAAGGCGATCGTTCCGGCCTGTGACACTTCCAACAGATTGCAACACCGCAAAAGGGTCGATTTGCCAGACCCGGATGATCCGATCAGGCTGACAACATCGCCTGCGTTTGCCTGAATGGACACACCCTTCAGCACCTCTAAATCCCCATAGGATTTGTGCAGGTCTTGAATGTCCAGAATCGGATGTGTCACGCGGGCCGGCCCTTTGGTTTCACGCGACTACGCCATAAACGCGGGGCTGACGCAATCCCCATGCCAATGCGTGACCCTAGGGCAAGGGCGGAATTGCGTGGGCCAAATAGGCATCTGGTGAAATATTGACCAACCCATAAAGCTGCAACTGGTCGCGATCTGATTGCGAAAGCTGTGTGATGGCCACTGCGAGGGCATCCCGGATCGGGGCAGGATCACGAGAAAAGGCGGTTATGTAGGGCAGTGTGGGTGTGGGCCGGGTCCAGGTGACCACCTGCAATTTGGCCGCGCCATCCCAATCACGTTTCAGAAAATGCCATGTCAGTGCGTCGATTGACGCAATATCCGCCCGTCCGGCACGCACCGCTTCGGCAGATAAGGCATGGCCCCCGGTTTGAATGCGCCGCGCCCCGGTCACCCCTTCGGCCCATGGCGCGCCCCATCCCGATTGGGACAGGGGTTCGTTATAAGCCAGCGTGAAATCGTTGGCAGCCAAATCCACGTCAGACCCCACCCGGGCGACAATCGCGGATCGATAGTGCCCCGGCGGGCAATCTTGCAACTGGTTGTTGGGCGTGGCGACCAGCCGGACCCGCCCGTGCAATTCCGCGCGGTACGGCAGGCCGCAAGTCTGCGACAAAAGCAGATCAGGGGACCGCCAGTCTTGCCACAGATTCGATTGGGCTGTTGGGGTAACCTGAATGCCAAGCGCGTCACCAAACGCTTCAAACAGTCGCCCATGGGCCGCGCGATTTTCGGCGGTGTCGTACATGGGCAGATGGCAGATCACACTTTCGCCGCCTGCCGGGCCAGTGCGGAATCACGATCATTGATCCCCAGCAGATTGGCGATCAGGCGCATTTGCGCATCTTCTTCATCATCGCGCACGCCATCGGCCAACACCACAGACCACAGCGCCTTGATAACGCCGAACCGGTCGTCCCATGCCACGGTTTCTTTGATCGCGCGGGTAAAGCGTACGGTGTCCGGCGCTTGTGCTTCGACCGTTTCCGCTTCTGCCCGTTTGGCGGCAGCGGCGCCGTCGGTCAGCCCAAAGTGTTGCATCAGCATCTGATCAATGACCGCGATTTCATCATCGTCATATGACCCGTCGGTCCGCGCAAGACGCACCATCAGCGCAGCAAGCGCAAGTTGCGTGTCGTTTTCATCCAAAGGGTCGGGCGCGTCTGCCGTCAGGCTGGCGATCAGTTTTCCAAACATGATGCACAGGTAGGGCGCATGCGCATGTGTTGCAACAGGGGGGTCAGCTGTCGTCAGGCCGCAACGCTTTCACGTGATCGGCAGACATCCCGAAAACCGATGCAACTTCGGCCACGACTTCTTCTTCTTTGCGGTGTTTGAACCCATCGGCCATCAAGACTTCCCACATTTGGGTGACCATGCCCGCGCGTGTTTCGTGGTTCAGTTCTTCGATAAGAATTTGGGAAAGCGCCGCCGTGTCGGGCATCGCTTCTTCCAGCTTTTCACATTCCGCACGATATTTGGCAGCGGCCACAGGGTTCAGCCCAAACCGATCCGCCAGAATGTGGTCAATGCTTTCCAATTCTTCGAACAGATAGGCACTGTCTGCTTTGGCGATACGCACCAACAGCGCGCCGAATGCGTGCCCAGCATCGGCCTGCGGCAATGGTGTTTGATAGGTCGGGTGTTTTTCAAACAGCGAAAGAAGGCGTTCAAACATCGGTCGGTCCAAAATCGTTCTGAGAAAAGCCTGAACGCGATACCGTTCAATTGCAAAGGGTTTTTGTCCGGTGGAAAGCATCAGCGGGTCTCCGTGGTTTGTGCCACGTTAACGAATCACTGACGACTTGGTTCCGGACAGGGCCCGATCTGGCGTCGCATCTGCCCATGATCTTGTGTCGCGCCACCGCTGAAAGCGGGTGTCACACCAAACGCGACATATCCTTGGCGGCGCGGACAAAATCGGCAAACAACGGATGCGGATCAAAGGGTTTCGACTTCAATTCCGGGTGGAACTGCACCCCGATGAACCATGGGTGGTCCGCGACCTCCACGATTTCGGGCAAACGTCCATCGGGGGACATGCCGGAAAAGATCAAACCTTGTGTTTCCAGTTGTTCGCGGAAGGCAATGTCGACTTCGAACCGATGGCGGTGGCGTTCTTCGATGGTGGTTGTGCCGTAAACCTGCGCAACCTTTGACCCTTCTTTCAGCGCCGCGTCATAAGCGCCCAAGCGCATCGTGCCGCCCTTGTCATCGGATTTCTTGCGCGTCACCTTGTGATTGCCCTGCACCCATTCCTTCAAATGATAGACAACCGGCGTGAACCGTTTGGACCCCGCTTCGTGGTCAAATTCTTCGGACCCAGCATCGGACAGATCGGTCAGGTTGCGGGCCGCTTCGATCACGGCCATCTGCATCCCCAGGCAGATGCCCAGATACGGTACTTTGCGTTCGCGTGCGAATTGCGCGGCTTTGATCTTGCCTTCGGTGCCGCGTTCGCCAAACCCGCCGGGCACGAGAATGGCATGAAAGCCTTCCAAATGGGGGGCGGCATCTTCGTGGTCGAACACTTCGGCATCGACCCATTCTACATTCACCTTTACCCGGTTGGACATGCCGCCGTGGGTCAGTGCCTCTTTGATTGATTTATAGGCATCTTCCAGTTGCACATATTTGCCGACGATGGCGATTTTGACTTCGCCTTCGGGGTTCAAAACCCGGTCTGCCACATCATGCCACTTGGTCAAATCTGGGCGTGGGGCAGGGGAAATGCCAAAAGCATCCAATACCGCCTGATCCAGCCCCTGTTCATGATAGGCCAGCGGCGCTTCGTAGATGGATTTCAGGTCATAGGCTGCGACGACCGCATCTTTTCGCACGTTACAAAACAGTGCGATTTTTTCACGTTCCTTTTCTGGGATCGGATGTTCGGACCGGCAGACCAGCACATCCGGGGCCAGCCCGATGGATTGCAGTTCTTTTACGCTGTGTTGCGTTGGCTTGGTCTTCAATTCACCCGACGCGGCAAGATAGGGCAGCAGCGTCAGATGCATGAAAATGCACTGCCCCCGGGGGCGGTCGTGGGCAAACTGACGAATAGCTTCGAAAAAGGGCAGGCCTTCGATATCGCCGACCGTGCCGCCGATTTCACACAGCATGAAATCAACTTCGTCTTCACCAATGGCCAGAAAATCTTTGATTTCGTTTGTTACGTGGGGGATGACCTGAATGGTTTTGCCCAGATAATCGCCCCGGCGTTCCTTTTCCAAAACCGTTGAATAGATCCGCCCCGAAGATACGGAATCGGTCCCCCGCGCATGCACGCCCGTGAACCGTTCATAGTGACCCAGATCCAGATCGGTTTCCGCCCCATCATCGGTCACGAACACTTCGCCATGTTCAAAAGGCGACATCGTTCCCGGATCAACGTTCAAATAGGGATCCAGCTTGCGCAAACGCACAGAAAACCCACGGGCCTGCAAAAGTGCCCCCAGTGCGGCCGAAGCCAGCCCCTTGCCAAGTGAAGACACCACACCGCCGGTGATAAAAATATAGCGTGCCACTGGAAACGTCCCCCGCGTTAATGGGGCCAAAATCGGCCATAACCACGGGATTAAAGTCTTATCAGACCCATGGCGATTCTACAATGATAATGCCACATGCAGGGGGCAATGCCCCCCAGTGGCCTAGATGTTGGGCTATTCTGCAACCGGCAGAAGCGATCCACCGTCATCCAGCGCGGGTGGCAGCACATCCGCACCCGTGGCTTCGCCATCAGCGGTAGGTGCCAGTTGATCCAGCACCGAACTGCCTGCGGTGTCTGCAGCGTTCAGAATGGTCAGGCCAATGGATGTGCAAATGAACGCAATGGCCAAAACCCATGTGATCTTGGTCAACGCAGTTGCCGCGCCACGGCTGGACATGACGCCACCGCCGCCGCCACCCCCGCCCATGCCAAGACCGCCCCCTTCGGAGCGTTGCAACAAAACGATGCCGATCAATGCGACAGCAAGAAACAGGTGAATGATCAAAACGACGTTTTGCATGGGACCTTCCGGATCAAGACAGGGGGGTATCTAAGGAACGTCACCCGCTTTGCCAAGCACAAAGGGCGCACAAATGGGTCAGGTGTCCGGGTCATCTACGTCATATTGGCCAGAAATGCGCCGCCGGACGATGGACCATGCCAATCCGATTGCCATCACAAACGACAGCGCGACCAGACCCAGCCACAAATTGAAGGTCTGGTTTTCCAACGACAACAGGCCCCAGTCATACAAGACCCACAACAATGCAGCCACAAGTGCAAGGACCAGAATCATCCCAAACGCCCCAATCGACCGAAGCGATGCCCGAAGGTAGATGATGTAGCCCGTCAGCAGGATCAGCCCCAACAGAAGCGCCATTGGCAAATTCGCCGCGCCTTCGCGCAGCACCCAGCTGATGTAATTCCACTGCGTGGGATTAAACGTCAGCGACAGCAAAATGAAGGCAAGCGCCCATCGGATCAGAAAACCAGTCATTTCTTTCGAAAACCCGAACCTGCCTGTCAGGTCAAGATTCGAGTTTCCCTATGCGCGCACCTTCGCTATAGCAGGCCCGGTTTGCCAAGGATCGAAAGGACAGTCGATGGCCAATGTTGTTGTGGTCGGAACCCAATGGGGGGACGAAGGAAAAGGCAAGATCGTTGACTGGCTGTCCGAACGCGCGGATGTGATCGCGCGGTTTCAGGGGGGGCACAACGCGGGCCACACCCTGGTGATCGGGGAACAGGTCTACAAGCTGCACGCGCTGCCATCGGGCGTGGTGCGCGGCGGCAAACTGTCAGTTATCGGCAACGGTGTTGTTTTGGACCCGTGGCATTTGGTGAAAGAAATCGAAACGGTTCGGGCGCAAGGCGTGACCATTTCGGCTGACACGCTGATGATTGCCGAAAACACGCCCTTGATCCTGCCGCTGCATGGGGAATTGGACCGGGGCCGCGAAGAAGCCGCGAACCCGGGCACCAAAATCGGCACAACAGGCCGTGGCATCGGCCCCGCCTATGAAGACAAGGTGGGGCGCCGTGCGATCCGTGTCGCTGATCTGGCTGATAAGGCCACGCTGGAAGCGCGGGTGGATCGGGCATTGGAACACCACAATGCCCTGCGCAAAGGTTTGGGAATGGACCCTGTCGACCGGGCGGCATTGGTGCAGGCGTTGGAAGATATCGCCCCCGCCATTTTGGAATATGCCGCGCCCGTTTGGAAAGTGCTGAACGAAAAGCGCAAGGCGGGCAAACGCATTCTGTTCGAAGGCGCGCAGGGCGCACTATTGGACATTGATTTCGGCACCTATCCGTTCGTGACCTCGTCGAATGTGATTGCGGGTCAGGCAGCGGCGGGCACGGGGCTTGGCCCGAATGCCATCGAATATGTGCTGGGCATCACCAAAGCCTACACAACCCGGGTGGGGGAAGGGCCGTTCCCAACCGAACTGGAAGATGATGATGGTCAGCGTTTGGGGGAACGGGGTCATGAATTTGGCACCACCACGGGGCGCAAACGTCGGTGTGGTTGGTTTGATGCCTGCCTTGTGCGCCAAACCTGCGCCACATCGGGCGTTTCGGGCATCGCCCTGACCAAGCTGGACGTTCTGGATGGATTTGAAACGCTTAAGATTTGCGTGGGGTACGAACTGGACGGGCGCACATTGGATTATTTGCCAACCGCCGCGGATCAGCAGGCCCGTGCAACGCCAATCTATGAAACCATCGAAGGGTGGTCGGCCAGCACCGCTGGGGCGCGGTCATGGGCGGATCTGCCCGCACAGGCGATCAAATACGTGCGCCGGATCGAAGAATTGATCGATTGCCCGGTCGCACTTGTATCCACATCCCCAGAACGCGACGACACCATACTGGTCAAAGACCCCTTTGCGGACTAACTGCCGTTTATGAAACTGAGTTACAAAGCACGCAAACGCTGGGCGCTGGTGATCCTGATTTTTGGTCTGCCCGCTTACATCATGTCCGTCGTGACGGTTCTGAACCTGTTGGGCCGGCCCCCTTTGGTGGTGGAATTTTTTGTATACGTCGCGCTGGGCATCGTTTGGGCGATCCCGCTGCGGTTTATCTTCAAAGGCATTGGTCAGGCTGATCCGGACGATCCGAACAACTGATCCGTTTCCACCAACAAAAAAGGGCGCCGATCGGGGGCGCCCTTTTGATGTTCTGGTTTGCGGCCTTAGCTGGCAGCGCGCGCGACGTCACCGAACCGGCTGTCTTCGTCGATGGCGAACTGGCCCCCCCGTTCACGGCGCAAGGTTCCGTTGCGCAACAGCATGCCAAACACTTTCAAACAGTCTTCGCGGCTGAAATCCTGATCCATCGCAGCCGAAACTTTCGACATCACCTGCGGCCGCGAAAATGCGCCGTGGCCTTCAACAAAGGCAGTGTAGGCCGCGGCGGCTTCCAGAATGTCGGGCAATTCTGTCGCACCTGTTTTCGCCAGATAGTCATCAAAGCTCATGCTTTCGATGGGGGCGGTCGCGTTGGCAGATACATTGGCCAGCCCGGTCTTGCGCGGGGTGATGGTTGTCGGAAGATCAGCATCATCCACATCTGACTGGCTGTCCTGCAGATCGACCCGTTGGGAGGCGACAAGCTTCAACGGTGGCGGTGATACTTTTTCCTCTGCCGGTTGAGCTGCGGCCATGGGCACTGTGGTCTGTGCGATTTCAGCCAGATCATCGCGGAACGTTTGTTCCATGCGTGCTTCATCTGCCGAACTGTCTTCGCCATCAGACACAACAACTGCGGCCTTCATTTGGCTGAACGCTTCGTGCCGGCTGCGCTGGTCTGGGGCGTCCATCGCGGCGTTGGTCTGTTGCAGAATACGGTCCACATCAGGGTCCAGCATCACGTCCTGCGATGCCGTGGCCGGAACATCCACCCGTTCGGTCAACGCCAAGGGCGCAAGCGGGGCGTCATCCGTCAGATCAGTGGGGGCTGTGTCTTGTTCTTCGCTTTCGACTTCTGCAAGGGCCGCCAAAAGATCAGCATCTGCATCTTCTGACAGCGGCATATCCTGCGACCCAGACAAGAATTCGTCCAGCCCATCCAGATCAGTGGATGCATCTGCATCTTGCGCAGTGTTTGTCGCGGCCACTGGTGCGGCCGGCGCGGGTTGACCCATCGCCTTTGCCAGATCCGATTTTTTCATCTTGATGACGCGCGGTGCAATTGGTGCAGCAGGGGCCTGTTCTACAATACGTTCTGCCTGATCCGCTGCATTGGCAGATGCATCATCAGCCTGTTTTTCAGCCTGCAAAGCCGGTTGATCATCGGACGCATCCCTTTGATCCTGATCCGCATCATCGCGCAGGTCTTCGGCGTGTTCATCTTCGTTGAAGGTTTGCGTTTGGGTGCCCGAAACGACCTGCTGAATACGCTTCAAACGATCGGTAACAGGGCCCGCATCTGGGCGATCTTTCTGTTCGGATGCTTGTTCCGCTTTCGCCTGACGGGCAGCAGCCAGTTGACGCAGGTCTTCCAGATCGCCATCTTCTTCGGCTTCGGCTTCGGCTTCGGCTTCGGCTTCGGCTTCGGCTTCGGCTTC
>JAHDBC010000026.1:6707-35501 GCA_020630595.1 Planktomarina sp. | reverse complement strand
GGCAGGGTGGCGCAGACACCTACCAGGAAATCTACGACGAAGTCCGCACAATTTCCGGCGACACACTGCCAGAAAACGTGGAGCCACGTCGCTGGTGGCAAAGCTAATCCGGTCCACCGGATGAATGGGCCGGCTACCCTAGGGTGGCCGGCTTTTTTGTAAGGGCCAACGTCTTGCGTCGTGTAAGATGCAATCAGCCAACAATAAAATGGGGAGGGATGCCAGATGTCTGTCTGGTCAGATATGTCCACGATCGTTACCGCGACGTTGACAGGTGATATTAACTTCAAGGTCGTAAAGGCGTACCGGTCGGATGCGGCATGGATCGTTTTTGGCCTGCTGACAGTGGTCGGTTCGATCGTCTTTTACTACCGCGAACGGCTTGCCGAAAAATTTGAAGCCGCAAGGGGGAAAAGCACAACCAGCATCACGCACCCCATCATCGCGATTTGTTTGGCACTTGCGCTGACCATTGGTCACTTGGACGACGCGACGGGCGCTGTTGGGGCAGCGGTCGATGGGTTTAAGGCACTGTTTGGCGGCTACCACCGCGTGGTTTTGGTGGGCCTGCCTGTTCTGCTGATCCTGCTGGAACGTACACCTGAACGCACGATCGTGATTTACAGCTATATCGTCATGGCTGCGATCATCTTTATCGGCGTGATCCAGCGCTTTGTGTTCAGTGTGCAAATGCCATGGGCATCGACGATCCCACCACTGCTGTTCATGATTATGGCCTGGTACGGCGCAACGCTGAATATCCGCTTGCGCACACACCTGTCATTCTCTGAATTCCGGATGAAGATGGGTCCCAACGGACAGATGTTCTGGCTGACGTTCGACAACATTCTGTGGATCATCTTCTGTGTGATCTGTGTGACAACAATGGCCCGTCAGACAGTCAACGCTTACGATAACTTTGCTATCGTTTTGGGCACGGACGACATCATGCGCTGGTGGTTCCTGTACACAATGCCATTGTGCTTTATCCTTTTGGCGACACGCGCCATCGAAAACATCATCGAAGATTACCGCAAATATAGAAATGGTGACGTGATGATCAAACAAGCAGTGATCGGGGGGGACACCTAATGACTGATGGAACTTGGATTACGATCATCTCTTTGGGGGCGACTTTCCTGTTCATGATGGGAACGCCGGTCCTTCTGGTGATCTTTTATTGGGTCGTGGGCGTCAGCCCTGTGGCCGATCTGGGCCTGGACAACACCGGGTCTGAATTGTTGAACGTGTTCAAAGACGGCTTTGCGCTGTTGGCGATGCCCCTCTTCATTCTGACCGGCGACTTGATCAACAAATCCGGGATCGCCAAACGATTATCGGATTTTGCCTATGCCTGTCTTGGCTGGCTTAGGGGTGGTCTGGCGATGGCGTCGCTGGGGGCCTGTGGTCTGTTTGCTGCGATTTCGGGATCAAACTCGGCGACGACAGCAACCATCGGGTCGATGCTGCATCCTGAAATGGTCAAGGGCGGCTATGACGAACGCTTTTCTGCGGCAACGGCTGCGGCGGGCGGCTGCGTGGGGATCATCATCCCACCGTCGATCATCTTCATCGTCTATGGTTTCTTGTTGAACCTGCCGATTTCTGACCTGTTCATCGCAGGGATCATTCCCGGAACACTGATGGTTTTGGGCATGATGCTGGCGTGTTTCATCGTCTGTTCCATCAACGGTTGGGGCTTCCTGATCAAGCTGTCATTCCGCCGTGTCGTTTTGACAGGGATCGGCGCATGGTTGGGCTTCTTTGCCATCGGCTTGGTTCTGTGGGGCATTTACACAGGTAAATTTTCACCCACCGAAGCAGCGGGTGTAACCGTGGGCTTCTGTATCATCGTTGCGATGCTGTCTTACTATGCCAACAAGTTCATGGGCGATTCGTCTCATGTGCCTGTGGAAGATAAAACCATAGGCAACATGCTGGTCGTCGAAGGCTTCACCCTGAAAGAGGTGCCATCCATCGTCGTCCGGTCTGCACAGATTTCTGGCATTCTGGCACCGCTGATTGCCGTGTCTGTTGTGATGCAGCAGATTCTGTCTGGTCTGGGCGCGCAGGAAGCGATTGGCGGGTTTGTGACGTCCATGGGCGGCTATTACCCCGTTCTGTTCACAGCCATGGCAATGGTCTTTGTTGCGGGCATGATCCTGGAATCCCTGCCGGTGACGATCATCTTGGCACCGATTTTGGCACCGATTGCAGCCAGTGTGGGCGTTGACCCAATCCACTTCTCTGTCATCTTCTTGGTGGGTGCATCAATCGGGTTCATCACGCCGCCGTATGGTCTGAACCTTTATGTGGCATCGGGTGTGACCGGGGTGCCGTACTTCAGGTTGCTGCGCTATTCCACGATGTATCTTGTCGCTTTGATCAGCGTTTGGATTCTTGTGGCATTGACACCGGACCTTGCACTATGGCTTTTGCCCGACAGATAATGTCGCTCTAAATCAAAGGTAGGACCCGTGCCCGAAGACGCCGCCGATCATATCAGCGAGCAGATACCGACCAACCTGCGCCTTTTGCTTTTGCTTGAGGCGGTGGTTGAAATCGGGGGCACGGTAAAGCCTTCGCAGATCGGGGAAGCCCTCGGTCTGCCGAAACCCACCGTCCATCGACTGATCAAAACAGCCGAAGACGCCGAATTTTTGCGGCGCGATATTGACGGGCGCAGCTATATGCCCGGTCCGCGCCTGCAGCGATTGTCAGCCAACACATTCACCGCATCGCAGGTCCAACTGTCCCGGTCTGCCATTTTGCGCAAACTGTCTGAACAGATTGGCGAAACCTGCAATCTTTCTACGCCGGACCGCGATGGAATGATGTATCTGGACCGCCACGAAACGGCATGGCCCCTGCGCATTCAGCTGCCGACCGGCACCACAGTGCCGTTCCATGCCACGGCCAGCGGAAAGATGTATCTGTCATCGCTGTCCCAGCAACAGGTGCACCAGACGTTAAGCGTGGTTGGCATGCGCACCCTGACGCCATCGACCCTGACAACGGTCGAAGATTTGCGCCCTGAATTGAACCGCATTCGCCAGAACGGCTATGCCACGGATGATGAAGAATTCATGATTGGAATGGTCGCACTTGCCGTGCCGATCAAGGATCCAAAGGGCCGCATGATGTCGACCGTATCGATCCACGCCCCTGTTCAACGGTTGGGTCTGGATCAGTTGATGGATCATCTGGACGATTTGAAAACCGCCGCAACGTCCCTGTCAGAACTGATCAGCGCGTAGACACCAGCGTGATGGCTTGCCATGGCCCCGCGCTCACCAGCAGGGGTTGCCCGGTCAGTACCACTTTGCCAAGGGTGGCAAGCTCATCAAAACGGCGTTGGCATCATGTCCGGTTTCAAGTCCGAATTTCGTGCCACGATCATAGACCAGATTGTATTCCGCATAGAGCCCACGATGCTGCAACTGTTGGTCCTTGTCCGCATCGGTCCACGGATCATTGCGGTGCTTTTCAACCTGCGGCACATAGGCTGGCAAGAACGCACGCCCAACATTCTGTGTGAATGCGAAATCGGCCTGCCAGTCGCCTGTGTTGTGATCATCGTAGAAAATGCCACCAACACCCCGCGCCCGGTGCCTGTGCGGAACATAGAAATATTCGTCCGCCCACGCCTTGTAACGATCATACAGATCAGCGCCGTGGGGGTCGCAGTGTTCTTTCAGAACGCGGTGAAAATCGGCGGTATCTGCGTCATATTCAATTGCAGGGTTCAAATCAGACCCGCCACCAAACCACCACGCATGGGGGGTCCAGAACATACGGGTGTTCATATGTACCGACGGTGTATGGGGGTTTTGCATATGCGCCACAAGGCTGATGCCAGATGCCCAGAACCGGGGATCATCTTTCATCCCGGGAATGCCCTTGCGTGCGGCCATCGCGGCCTGTGCGCGATCGCCCAGTTTGCCGTAAACGGTGCTGACATTGACGCCGACTTTTTCGAACACGCGGCCCCCGCGCATCACAGACATCAACCCGCCACCGGCATCCGATCCATCGTCGCTGGTGCGCCGCGTTTCGGTGATTTCGAACCGTCCGGGCGGCTGATCGGCAAAGGGGCCGGTCGTTTGCGTGTCTTCCAGGGTTTCAAACGCAGCAACGATCTGATCGCGCAGGTCGCGAAACCATGCACTGGCCAATGCTTTGCGGTCGTCAAACATTTCGGTCATGAATCTGTCACCTCTGATTGACACTTATCAGAGCGTTTTATCCCTGCCTAGTGTGCCGGTGCAGTGACAGGATCCAAAAGGCTGCGCCCGCCGTCCACTGTCAGAATTTCGCCCGTCACGAATGATGAACTGTCAGAGGCCAGAAATTGCACAGCTTCGGCCACTTCGCGCGCGCTGGCGATGCGCCCTTGCGGGGTCTGTGCGACGATCTGATCGCGAAATTCGGCATTGTCTTTGATCCTGTCTTTCAGACTGGTGGACATCACCGAACCGAACGCCACGGCATTCACCCGGATCCGTTCTGGCGCCAATGCCACAGCCAGCGACCGGGTCATCTGATCCAATGCCGCGCAGCTGATGGAATATGCCATCAATTCAGGCCGGGTGCGGCGGGCGGCAATGGATGACAGGTTCACAATGGTGCCGATACAGGCCTTGTCTGATTCTTCGCCCTGCTTGATCATGCGCCGCGCCACCAGCTGCGACAGTTTCAATGTCGCCAACAGGTTCTGATCCAGCATCATCGGCATCGTCTGGTCGTCGGGGTCCAGCGGGTCTGTCCATTCGACCTGACGCGCCGCATTCACCAGAATGTCGACCTGATCAAATGCATCCAAGGTGGCGGATAACAGATTTGCAACCGTCAGCTTTTCCCGCAAATCACCGGCAAACAATCGGATGTTGCCGTCATCAATGTCTTCGTCGGCCAGTTCTTTCTTCAGAACTTTTTCATCCATGTCAGCAAACACAACATTTGCGCCTGCTTCGGATAAATGCCGGGCAATTGCCAACCCAACACCATGGGCTGCACCGGTGACAATCGCGGTTTTCCCGCTTACCGAAAACGACATGATATCCCCTTTACGTCGCCCGAATCCTGCACAGTCTAGCGCTTTGGACGTTTGGCTTCAAAAATCTTGAAAGACCGGTTCGGGCTGTGCCGTTCAACAGCCGCAAACCGCGCATCCAGCGTTGCTTCGTAGGGCAGATGTGCATTGGCCACCATCCACAGCGTTCCGCGCGGTGTCAGGCACCGGGCGGCGGTTTCAATAAACGCTTGGCCCAGCGATGGCGTGCCCTTGCGCCCCTGATGAAACGGGGGGTTCATGACCACCCAATCATACTGTCCTTTGTGCTGTGTGCCGTCGGCCCATATGAAACTGGCCTGCGGCGATGTGATAGCGGACTGCGCACATGACAGGGCCACAAAATCCGCTTCGACCAGATCGACCTGATCGGCGCCACGATCAAGCGCAGCTTGGGCCAAGACGCCCCACCCCGCACCCAGATCCAAAACACGCCCGTTCAACACTTCTGGCATCGCAGACAAAAGACACTGTGTACCGGCATCAATGCCATCCGCAGAAAAGACGCCCGCCCGGGTTTCAAACCCGGCCACAGTTTGAACGGGTGCGCGCCAATCCGAAAAGTCGGCCGTGTCGAACCAGAATATCCGTCCATGCGCCTTGGTCACCGTGCCATGCACCGCCGTACGCTTGCGCACATCTTTATACAGGCTGTCGATGCCATCCGTTTTTTGGCCATCCACCACGATCACGGACACCCGGTCGGCAACCGCCGCGATCAGATCACGGGTTTGCGCCTTTGATCTGGTGGCGCACACAATTCCCATATCCCACCTTCCATCGGGCAGCTGTGGCACGGTCGCGTGGGTTTTGGCCCAATGGGTGTTGTTGATGAAGTTCGGGTGGACGATTTCCGCTGGCGTATCATTCAGGTCGAATTCCACAGGCGGATGCATCACGACCGCGCGGCCCGGGCGTGCAAGTCCCGCGTCAAAGGCCAGGTTCAATCGCATGGGGCGGGGCTATTCTTTTTCCATCGTGCACTGCAACGGGTGCTGATGGCGGCGGGCGAAATCCATCACCTGGGTGACTTTGGTTTCGGCTATTTCGTGGCTGTACACACCCACAACCGCCATGCCCTTTTTGTGGACGGTCAGCATCAATTCAAAGCTTTGCTGATGTGACATCCCAAAGAATTTTTCCAAAACATGCACAACGAATTCCATTGGCGTGTAATCATCATTCAGGATCAGAACCTTATAAAGCGGTGGCTTTTTGGTTTTCGGGCGCGTCTTCAGAACGACGCTGACGTCGCTGTCATCTGATCCATCATCTTTGTCTGACATTGCAATGATTTGGGACACGCGGAAGAATCCTACCAATGGCGTTTGTGTGAACCACCTATATAACCCCTTCACGACATCTGAAAAGGGGACCATATGACCAGATGTGTTGAAGTTCTGGCCTTCGATGCCGATGATACGCTTTGGCAGAACGAAGAGTTCTTTCGCATCACACAAGATCGTTTCTACGATCTGCTGCGCCCCTATGCCGACGATCCCGATTTGGAACACCACCTCTTGGACGCGGAACGCAGGAACATCCAGCGCTATGGCTATGGAATCAAGGGGTTCATGCTGTCGATGATCGAAACTGCGCTGGATGTGACAGACAACCGCGCACCAGCATCGGTCATCCGCGAAATCATGACATTGGGGCGGGATATGCTGGATCATCCGATCCACCTGTTAAAGGGTGTGGCCGAAACGCTTCCCTTGCTGGCCGAACGATATCCGCTGATCCTGATCACAAAGGGCGATTTGCTGCATCAGGAACAAAAGATCGCCCGGTCTGGGTTGGGTGATTTGTTTTCTGAAGTTCACATCGTCAGCGAAAAGGATGAAGCGACCTATCACAGGGTGCTGGGTCAACGTGCGCCGCATACGACGATGGTCGGAAATTCGATGAAATCCGATATCCTGCCTGTTCTTGCACTGGGGGGGTATGCGATCCACATTCCGGCCCGGTATGAATGGGCGCTGGAACGTGCTGATACGCCCACCGAACACCCCCGGTTTTTTCATGCTGTGGATATCTCTGCCGTTGGCCCGATTCTGACACAAATCGGATAGCCATCGGCGGCGCATGTGCCCCGGGATCGCCCATCTTGTGGTTTGGCGTGCATCCGCCCCCATATGGGCAATGCAATTGTCATAGAATTGCCTTAAACGCGCTATTTTTTCAATAAATTGAGGTGGTTATTGTTGCTCAAACAAAAACAGCGGGACGCATCCCCCGCAATTTGAGGCAGCTTTGGAAATGGTGTCACTGGGCAGAACGGTCCTAGGTCTTTTTGCGTGCATTCTTGCCTTGCTTTGGGCGGGCGCAGCCGTGCCGGCGCCCTATGCGGCCATGGTTATCGATGCACGCACCGGCGAAGTTTTGCATTCGCGCAACGCAGATACCAAACTGCATCCTGCATCCCTGACCAAAATGATGACCCTGTACGTGGCATTTCAGGCCGTGGAACGGGGTGAGATCAGCCTTGATACACGGGTCACCGTTTCACAACTGGCCGCAAATGAACCCCCGTCGCGGCTGGGGCTGCGGGCCGGGCAACGCATCGCGCTGCGCTATCTGATCCGGGCCGCCGCCATCCGGTCGGCCAATGATGCCGCCACGGCCATCGGGCAGGCCATTTCCGGATCTGAACGGAATTTCGCACGCCGGATGACCCAAACGGCACAGGCCATGGGCATGCGCAACACCACATTCCGCAACGCCCACGGCCTGACCCAATCGGGCCATCTGTCGACCGCGCGGGATATGACAACGCTGGGCCGGCACGTTCTTTATGATTTTCCTGAATATTATAACCTGTTCAGCCGCCAGACCGCCAACGCCGGGATCAAAACAGTACGCAACACCAATCGCAGACTTCTGAATGCCTATCGTGGCGCAGATGGGATCAAAACGGGCTACACCCGCGCGGCTGGGTTCAATCTGGTTGCATCTGCGGAACGCGGTTCCGAACGGATCATCGCGACTGTGTTCGGGGGGCGATCCGTCGCCAGCCGTAACGCACGGGTCGCCGAACTTTTGGATATGGGGTTTTCCCGCGCCCCAACCCATGCGCGTGTCCGCAAACCCCGCCCACCACGCTACACTGGAAATGGCGCAACACGGCAGGCGGCCGCCCCGGCCAACACAGGCCGCACCATCCGAACAACCTTGGCCGTTGCCCGATCGTTGCGCCCACAGCTGCGCCCCGTACCAGAACCACCGGTCTTGATGGTTGCAGCCCCCACTGTGGTGGATGAAGCGGTTCAGGTCGCGCTTACAGTGGTCGACCCCCCGGCCCCAACACCCACCGTGACAGATATCGTTCAGACCGTCGCGCCGACCGCCCTTTCGGTCAGCCCCATGGCACGGCCCACCATCGTTCAAGTGGCACAGGCACCGACCCCTGCCCCCACCGAACAAGGCGCCACCCTGCCTGCAAAAACGATTGCCGTCGCTGCCGCGACGGTGGACCCCAATTCAACGGATTGGGCGATCAACGTTGGCAAATTTGAATCCCGACGTCAGGCAGAACGCGTGCTGATCCGCACCGCGCTTGCTGAAATGACGACGCTGGATGGGGCGGTGCGCAAAGTGCAGCCGCGCACCCGCGGATACGAAGCACTGTTTGTTGGAATGACCCGTGACCGGGCCGATCTTGCCTGCCGCCGTTTGCAGGCCCAACAGATCAGTTGCCTGATGGTATCGCCCGGTTGATCAGCTTTCGATCGGGCCGATGGCGGCCTGCAGCAGTGTTTGCGTGTACGGATGCTGGGGCGCGTTGAAGATATCTTCGGTGGCACCTGTTTCGACAATATCGCCGTTCTTCATCACCATCACCCGGTGCGACAAGGCCCGAACCACCTTTAGATCGTGCGAAATGAACAGATAGCCCAGATTGTGCCGCTGTTGTAATTCGCGCAGCAAATCCACGATCTGCACCTGAACGGTCCGGTCCAGCGCGGATGTGGGTTCATCCAGAACAACCAGTTTGGGTTCCAGAATCATTGCCCGCGCAATCGCAATCCGTTGCCGTTGCCCGCCGGAAAATTCGTGGGGGTACCGGTCCATCGTGTCGGGGTCCAATCCAACTTCGACCAGAATATCTGCCACCATCTGGCGTTGTTCATCGCGTGACACCCGTTTGTGGATCGTCAGCCCTTCTGCAATGATTTCCACCACGGACATGCGTGGGCTCAGACTGCCGAAAGGGTCTTGAAACACGATCTGCATGTCCTTGCGCAGCGGGCGCATCTGTTTGCGGTTCAGCTTGTGAATGTCGCGGCCCAGAAAGCTGATACGGTGTTCCGATTTCAAAAGGCGCATGATGGCAAGGGCCAGCGTCGTCTTGCCCGAACCGCTTTCGCCCACCAAACCGATGGTTTCCCCTGCCCTGACCGTCAGCGTTGCATCATTCACGGCCTTCACGTGGCCCACGGTGCTGCGCAACAGCCCACGCTGGATCGGAAACCAAACTTTCAGGTTTTGGGTTTCTGCCAACACAGGTGCGTTTTCCGGCACGGGGGGCGGCGATCCAATGGTTTCCGCATCCAGCAATTTCCGGGTGTAGGGATGTTGCGGATCACCAAAGATTTGTGCCGTCGGACCATGTTCGACAACCACGCCCTGTTCCATCACATACACCCGATCGGCAATGCGACGTACGACGCCCAGATCGTGGGTGATGAACAGAAGGCTCATGTTTTCGGTGCGTTTCAGATCCGCCAGCAGTTCAAGGATCTGCGCTTCGATTGTCACATCCAGTGCGGTGGTGGGTTCATCTGCGATCAGCAGATCAGGGCCGTTGGCCAGCGCCATGGCGATCATCACCCGCTGGCGCTGCCCGCCTGACAGCTGGTGGGGGTATGATTTCAGCCGCATTTCCGGATCCGGAATACCGACCTTATCCAACAGGTCGATCACCCGTTGCCGCGCCTGTTCACCCCGCACCCCTTGGTGCAGTTCCAGACTTTCGCCCAGCTGTTTTTCCAACGTGTGCAGCGGGTTCAGCGATGTCATGGGTTCTTGGAAGATAAAGCTGATGTCATTGCCCCGGATTCGGCGCAAGGTACGTTCATCTGCGCCCACCAATTCTTCGCCCTGATACTGGATCGATCCGGTCACCTGTGCGCTGCCGGGCAGAAGATCAACCGTGGACAAAGCCGTGACCGATTTGCCGGACCCGGATTCACCCACAATGGCAACGGTTTCCCCTTCGCCGACAGTCAGGGAAATGCCCTTCACGGCGGGCGTGACTGTGCCCCCTTGGGCGAACCCAACGGTCAAATCAGAAATGGACAGAACGGTCACTGAAACACCTTTCGGGGGTCAAACGCATCGCGGATGCCTTCGAAAATGAACACCAAAAGCGACAGCATGATCGCAAAGACAAAGAACGCGGTAAAGCCAAGGTGGGGTCGTTGCAGGTTCTGTTTGGCCTGCAGTGTCAGTTCGCCCAGCGACGGGGCCGAACTGGGCAGCCCGTAGCCCAAAAAGTCGAGTGTTGCCAATGACCCGATGGCCCCTGTGATGATGAACGGCAAAAACGTCAGCGTCGCCACCATCGCATTGGGCAGTATGTGCCGCATCATTACGGTCCAGTTGCTGACGCCCAGCGCCTGTGCTGCGCGCACATATTCGAAATTTCGCGCACGGAAAAATTCAGCACGGATCAGACCGGTTAATGCAGGCCACCCAAACAGGATCGACAAAAACACCAGCAACCAGAAACTTCGCCCCAAAATCGCCGTCAGAATGATGATCACATACAGCGATGGAATGGCGCCAAAGATTTCAAGAAACCGCTGGAACAACAGATCAACCCAACCGCCAAAATACCCCTGCACCGCCCCGGCAATAATGCCGATGATGCTGGCGCAGATCGTCACGATCAGGGCAAACAGGACAGACAGGCGGAACCCATAAATCACGCGCGCCAGCACATCGCGGCTGGTGTCATCGGTGCCCAACCAATGTTTGGCATCTGGTGGCGACGGTGCCGCCCCATCCAGATCGTTCGGGGTGTCATAGCTGTATGGCACCGGCGGCCAAATCATCCACCCTTTTTGAAAATCGGGATCATCCAGCATTTCACCCGCATCAACGCGGTCGATCAATCCTTCGGGGTCGTCAAAACAATCCAACACGCCCCCTGTTTTGATCAAACACTTGACCTCCGGGTCGCGATAGGCCGCTTCGGTCCGGAAATCCCCGCCAAAGGTTGTTTCGGGATAGAAATTGAAGATGGGTGTATACAGGTCACCGCGATAGTTCACGATGATCGGTTTGTCGTTTGCCAGCACTTCGGCGAACAGCGACAGCACAAACAGCACCGTGAAAATCCAAAGCGACCAATAGGCCCGCCCGTTTGCGCGGAAATTCTTCCAGCGGCGCTGGTTCAAGGGGGACAGTTTGATCATCATCCGCGCGCCTCGAAATCAATGCGGGGGTCGATAAAGACGTACATCAGGTCAGACAGGATGCCGACCACCAACCCCAAAAGACCAAACGCAAACAGCGTGCCGAACACGACCGGATAATCCCGCGACACGGCGGCTTCGAACCCCAGTCGGCCCAGCCCATCCAGACTGAACAGGGTTTCAATGATCAGTGACCCGCCAAAAAACACCCCCACAAACAACGCCGGGAACCCTGCGATCACGATCAGCATCGCGTTGCGGAACACATGGCCATACAAAACCTTGCTTTCGCTTAATCCCTTGGCCTTGGCCGTGATCACATATTGCTTTTTGATTTCATCCAGAAACGAATTCTTGGTCAGCAGGGTCAGCGTCGCAAACCCCGAAATCGACAGGGCCGTCACGGGCAAGATCAGGTGCCACAGGTAATCTGTGATTTGGCCAAAGAACGACAGTTCTTCGAAATTGTCAGATGTCAGCCCCCGCAGTGGGAAGATTTGCAGGTATGATCCACCCGCGAACAAAACCAACAACAAAATCGCAAACAGGAACCCGGGGATCGCGTAGCCCACGATAATCGCCCCGCTGGTCCAGGTATCAAATCGGCTGCCATCATGGACAGCCTTGCGAATGCCCAAGGGGATCGAAATCAGGTAAATGATCAACGTGGACCACAGACCCAACGACAGCGACACGGGCAGTTTTTCCAGCACCAGTTCCAGCACCCCGATGGACCGAAAATAGCTTTCCCCGAAATCCAGCCGCACGTAATTGCCCATCATCAGCCAGAACCGTTCCCACGCCGGTTTGTCCAAGCCGAATTCACGAACCAATTCTTCCCGGATTTCATCAGAAAGCCCACGCCCGCCCGGGGTTTGGCTTTCCGCTTCGGACTGCAATTCCCCGCCGCCGCCGGAAATGGCGGCGAACACATCGCCTTCGCCTTCCAGCTGGGCCAGAACCTGATCAACGGGGCCACCGGGCACGAATTGGGTCAGCGCAAAGTTGACCAGCATCACACCAAACAGCGTTGGGATCACCAGCAACAGCCGGCGGAGGATATAGGCGCCCATATTACCGCAGCGCGCCTTCGGCTTTCAGGCGGTCTGCGCCTTCGGCATTGTACCACCAGAAATCCAACTGACCCAAAGCCAATGGCGGCAGCGGATCGGGGTAGTCATACTGATCCCAATAGGCGACCCAGTGTTTGGAATTCTGCCATTGCGGAACGTTGAATTTCAGGGCCCGCAGCACACGGTCCAACGCCCGTACAGCGTCGATCATGTCTTCCTTGGTTTCCGCGGCAACCACCCGGTCAACCAACCGGTCAACGGCCGGATCCGCCACACCGGAAAGATTTCGGCTGGTGTCATCGCGCAATTCGCTGTTGAACCACTGTTTCAAACCAGTGGAGGGTTCGTAGCCAAGGCTGAACCCTTGGGTCGACATATCAAAATCAAAACTGCGCAGGCGTTCTTGTTCCTGCGATGGATCAACCCGGTTCAATTTGGCGTCGATCCCGATTTGTTGCAGGCTTTCGACATAGGGGTTGATGATCCGGTCAAAGGCGGGCGAACTTTCCAGAAATTCCACGGTCAGAACCTGCCCGTCTTTTTCGCGCACCCCATCGGCGTTCACCACCCAGCCCGCTTCGTCCAATAACGCGGATGCGCGGCGGGCGTTGCGGCGGTCAAACCGGTTTTCGCCGCTGGTGGGCGGAATGATCGCTTCGTCTGTCAAAATAGATGCATCCAACAACCCTTCGTCGACCAAAGGCTGCAAAATCGCAACTTCGGCATCGGTGGGCACGCCGGTTGCGGCGTTTTCTGAAAATTCCCAGAATGAGTTTGGTCGTTCATACAGGCCAAAAAACAGCTGTTTGTTGGACCAGTTGAAATTGAACATCAGGCGGATCGCTTCGCGGACGCGGATATCTTGGAATTTTTCGCGCCGCAGGTTGAAGATGAACGATTGGTTGCGACCCAGACTGCCGTCATCCAGTTCTTCTTTTTTGACCCAGCCGTTGTCCAAGGCCGGAAAATCATAGGCCGTGGCCCAAAGCCGCGACGTGTTTTCCGTGCGGAACGTGTAAACGCCAGCTTTGAACGCCTCTAGCGCGGCGGTGCTGTCGGCGAAATATTCGATACGAATGCGGTCAAAATTGAACCGCCCCTGATTGATGTTCAGATCGTTGCCCCAATAATCCGGGTTACGGGAATAAACGATCTGACGGCCATAATCATAACTTTCCAACACGTATGGACCCGTGCCCGGCATGGGTTCTTTGGTCCACGCCTGATCCAACGCAAGTTCGTTGTCTTCGAACCATTTGGCATTCATAGGGCCAATGATGCCTGCCAGACCGATGCGGTCACGGGCGGGGCTGTCGGCGGAAAAGTTATAGCGGATCTGATGATCCCCCAATACGTCGACGCTGTCGATAAAGCTGCCGAAGGCATTGCGGAATGACGGGATCCCCTTTTCCATAAAGGTTTCAAAGGCGTATTTGAAATCTGCCGCCACAACGGGCGTGCCATCGGCAAAGGTCACTTCGGGGCGCAGATTGAAGATCACGTAACTTAGATCGTCTGGGTATTCCATTGTGCTGCACAGGTAGCAGTACGATGCCGTCGGATCGTCGGCAAATGTGGTCAGCATGTCTTCGTCGCCGATATTGGCAAGCGCCGCGGAATTCCCGGTCAGCGCATAGCGGTTGAACCCATCGAATGTGCCCTGTGCCCAGATCGAAATTTCACCGCCCTTTGGCGCGTCGGGGTTCACATAGTTCAAATGATCAAAATCGGCATCATAGGCTAGGGTTCCGAAAAAATTGTATCCATGGGAAACCGTCACATCGGCCCATGCCGCGCCGGGGGCAAGGGTTGCCAATCCAAATCCTGCGGCTGTGGTCAGTATCCGCAAGGATGCGCGGCCAAACAAAAATTCCTGTGACATGGTCAAACCCTCCCGATTATCGCAATCATGTAAGACTTAGCGCCTTTCTTCAGAATGCGAACAGTCCACATGGCAAATCTAAACAGTTTGTGAACCAACCGTGCGCAGGTTTGAACAAAAAAAGGGCCGCACCCATCGGTGCAGCCCAGAATTATGCAATTCTTTGCCCAGTCGGCAGGGATCAATCGTCCAGACTGTCCAGATATGCGATGATATTGGCGCGATCCTGTGGTTTCGCCAAGCCGTTAAAGCCCATGGATGTGCCACGCGCCCAGCCTTTGGGGTTTTCCAGAAAGCCGTTCAGGTTTTCAGCGGTCCAAACTTGGGCCACTTCGACCAAAGCGCCGGAATAGCCGAACCCATCAACCGATGCCACATCGCGCCCGACCACACCGTACAGATGGGGGCCAGTTCCGTTTTCACCGTCGACAACCGCGTGGCAGGCCGCACATTTGCGGAACACGCCTTCGCCTTTGCCGATGTCAGCGGATGCCAGCAATTCTTCGATAGATGGGCCTTCTTCGACTTCGACTTCTTCGTCTTCGCCCGTGTCGATGGAATAGGCCTGATGATGATCATCGCCATGCGCTTTGGGATGATAGATGAACTCAGCAAAAAAGTTGCCCAGCAGAAATACCAGCAGCGCGGCACACAGGGCTGCGGTTGCTTTTGTCAGCGTCATTGTGTCAAACATGGATGCGGTCCAATCTAATCAAGTCAGGGGCGGTTTAGTCCCTTCCCCTAACAAAGTGCAAGATGTAGAAGGCGCGACCAAACGCCCATTTGGGTGGAAAGTTATGGGGATAACGCTATGGCGGGTAAAATTGCGTTCCAAGGTGCGCTTGGGGCCTATGGTGATGAAGCCTGTCGTACCACAAGGCCCGACCACATACCACTGCCGTGCGACAGTTTCGAAGAAACGATTCACGCTGTGAAATCCGGTGCAGCCGCGCTGGCGGCCCTGCCCGTTGAAAATTCAACCTATGGCCGGGTGGCCGACATTCACCGGCTGCTGCCAGACAGCGGCCTGCACATTGTTGATGAAACATTCGTGCGCGTGCGCATCAACCTGATGGCGCTGAAAGGCAGCACCCTGTCGGACATCAAGGTGGCACGGGGCCATCCCGTTATCCTGCCCCAATGCCGCAGCTTTCTGGATGCGCATGGGATCACGCCCGAAGCGGCAACCGACAACGCCGGGGCCGCCGCTGATATTGCCGCAGCCGGTGAACACGGGGCCGCCGCGCTGGCGTCAGAATTGGCGGCGGAAATTCATGGGCTGGATATTCTGGCCCGCGATATCGAAGACCAATCCCACAACACCACCCGGTTTTTGATCATGTCGCCGGAAAACAACGCCGCCCGCCGCGCCGAAAAAATGATCACCACATTCGTGTTTCAGGTCCGCAACATCCCCGCGGCCCTTTACAAGGCGATGGGCGGTTTCGCGACCAATGGCGTGAACATGACGAAATTGGAAAGCTATATGGTCGGCGGTGCCTTTACCGCGACCCAGTTCTACGCCGATGTGGACGGGCATCCGGACGATGAAAACGTCCGGCTTGCGTTGGAAGAACTGGCCTTTTTCACGGACCGTCTTGAAATCCTTGGCACCTATCCGGCGTCGCCCCTGCGCAACTAAGCGGCCTGTTGGTACGACCCTTCGATCCCGGCGGCAAATGCGGCCACGCGGGCCTTGAAACGGGTGTTGATCTTTGACTTTGCCAGTTTCAGCGATTGAACCACCAATCGGGCGGACAGGGTTCTTGGTTTCAGATCCAGACTGACCTGCAGCCGGGTCTGGTTTGGGGACAGGGCGATCACCTGCACCTCACACTCAGAATCCAACCCACCAATTTCAGCGGTCATCCGCATGGTTGCAGGATCCGTGTATTCCACGATGGTGGCACGGGCTTGCCGCGCACGACCCCGATATTGAAAGGCAACGTCCCACATCATACCGGCACCCTTGGCATTCTGGCTGTCGATGCGCGAAACCTTGGACCCGTACCGACGGATCATGCGTTCAAAACTGTCAAAGTCTGTGACAGCAGCAAACACGTCTGCCGCAGGGGCGTTGATATCTTCACGGGTCGAAAACTTCACGGCTTAACCTCCACTCCACTCGGGCGACATATCCATCGCTGTTTAGAAGATAGGTATTAATGGCGGCTCAATTAAGACTGTCTTGCAACCATCTTTGCATCAAAAAGTGCGCAATTGCCCCATTTCGGGCGGGATTCACCACGGGATGACACCCTTCGAACACATCTGCGAGCTCTTCTTTGGTCAGCCACAGCGCGTCTTCGATTTCGTTTGGGTCGATTCGAATCTCTTTCGTGGTGGCATGACCGTGGCATCCGATCATCAGGCTGGCCGGAAAAGGCCACGGCTGGCTGGCCAGATAATCAACCTGTCCGACGCGCACGCCTGCTTCTTCAAATACTTCGCGCCGAACGGCGGCTTCGACCGTTTCGCCGGGTTCCAAAAATCCCGCCAACAGCGAATACATCCCTTCGGGCCAACCGGGGCTGCGGCCCAGTAGAACCGAATTGCCATGGGTGATCAGCATGATCACCACGGGGTCTGTGCGCGGGAAATGGTGCCGCCCGCACGATGGGCAGTTGCGCTGCCAACCCGCCATGGCCACATCTGACCCCTGGCCACAATTTGCGCAAAACGCATGGGTGCGGTGCCATTCCATGATGCCACGGGCCGTTGCGGCCAGTTCAGCATCGCGCGGTGTCAACCGGGTCATCGTGGCGCGCAGTTCGGCGAAACGCCCGTCTGGCAAATCGGGATGCACCTGTTCAGATGGGTCCAGAAACTGGTTCAATGTGTCGGGCAGATCATCCGGTTCCCATGTCGATACATCCTGTGCAAAACGGGCAGACCCGTCATCTTCCAGTCCCAGAAACATGCGCGGTCCAACTGTTTGGGCCAGCGGATGCTTCAGATCCGTCCACACCAACGACAGCGGGCCATCGGCGGCCCCGGAAAACACCGATTTTCCCCGCCACATGTACGTCACCCGGGATGCCGGGTCTGCCATCAGCCGGGCTTGCGCATCTGGCCCCCGCAGTTCGGCGGCGCGATTCAGACCCGACCCGCCAAAGGTCACTGTTTCTGCGTGTTTCATGGCAGGCCCCCGATTGCACTTGGATGATTCTGCGCCTATATGTGCCGCGAGGGGTTGGCGCGGGCAAGTGCCTCGCCAACCTGGTCAGGACCGGAAGGTAGCAGCCACAACGAGCCCCACTTGGGTCGATGTCCAACCTCTCACCCAGTCATAAGACCGCTGGTTTTGTGACAGACCGACCGAACCAAGCACCGTGTTGCCCTACCCCCGGCGCCCAGCGCGTTGGGTCACCCCCACCAACAACTCATCGACCTGTGGCACCAATGCCTTGACCACATCGGCCACGGCCCTGTTGCGCAGATCATCTTCGGCCAAATGGGATGACCAGCTGCGCCCGAACCCCGTCAGGTCCGTGGTCGTGGACACCGTGGCGTAAGGATACCCACTGCGGGTGTCGACAAACATCACCTGCCCGATCCCCATCACATCAATCTTGCGCGTGGGCAGCAATACACCGCCAATGATTGTCACATCAGCCAGCGCAAAGGGCGTGTTCGTGCGCCGCGACCGGGCCCCGGCTTCGTAGATCATCACATAATCCAAATGCTGCCGCGCGGCTGTTTCACGGATCTGGTTCAACACGCCACGGGCCGATCCAGGGCGATCCGAAATCATGGCCGTGATCAAGGGGCTGACCGGCACGAATTCCCCCATCGCACGGTGGGTTTGCGCCAGTTCGCCGAACATTTCCGCCTCTGCCGATGGGATAGTGGTCAGCTGCCCGTTGACCACACGGGCCAGACCGATCCGCGCGGGCAAGCGCAAATCGGGTTCTATGTCCGCAACTTTCGCAATGTTGGGGTCAATCGTTCCACGGCTGTCGGCCACGAAGGCCGCCCCCGATGTGGTTTGGAACGTCGGGCCGCAGGCGGTCAGGGTTATGGCCGCAAAGGCAGACAGGATCAGGGCTTTCATATCACTCTCCAAATAATGTGCTTTTTGCACATTTATGATCTGTATGATTGATGTCAACCAAAAAATGTGCATTTTACCCATCAATGACAGATCTGCCCCACCTGACCCTTGCCTTTGCAAAGCTGCTTTTGGCCCAAGCCCAACGGTTCCCCGACGCGGCAGAGGCATTGAAACAGGCCTTGGTGACAGCCGCCAAAGACAAACCCGGCAAAGTGACAGACAGCGAAATCAGCCTGCGCACCGGGCTGCAACGGCGCGATGTGGCGCGGTTGAAATCCGCCCCACCCCCCGCGACGACGCCCAATCCATTGGCTCGGATCGTCGGGCAATGGCGCAGCGATCCAAAATACAGGGGCCGCGATCTGCCCCGGACAGGTTCGGGCAGTTTTGATGAACTGGCCCGGTCGGTTCACAAAGACATGCATCCCCGCACGTTTCTGGATGGATTGTTGATGGCACGCACCGTGGCGCTGACAGATGATGATCAGGTTCGCTTGATCGACACGGCCTACCGCCCTGTCGCGGGATCAGATGATCAACGCGCCTATCTGGATCGCAACGTGGCCGATCATTTGATGGCAGCGCTGACAAACACCCAAACACCGCAATTTTTTGAACGGGCCGTCCACTACAACAGGCTGACCGCAGATCAGGTCGCCGAACTGCACGCGCAATATTCCCAGCTACAGATGCAGGTGCTGGAACAGATCAATACCCTTGCCGCCGATATGCAATCCAACGCCCCCGCAGATGCGGCCCATCGGTTTCGTGCCGGCGGATATTTTTGGGCCGAACCAGAAAAGGACCAAACCCCATGACACGTCTTATCATCGCCCTTGTCACTGCCCTGATCATTGCAGGCTGTTCCCCCACAACCCGCACGATGGATGGCGGCATTGGCGGCACCGGCACGCCATCAGAAATGCACCAAAACTGATCCGTCGCCCATTTACCCCGTCACCCGACCGTCTATCTGATACGGAATGACAAAGAACGATCTGGCCGAAAAACGCACCGATTGGGCCGCGGACCGCACCCTTTTGGCAAATGAACGTACCTTTGCCGGGTGGATGCGCACGGGCATGGCGGCGGTGGGCGTGGCCATCGGGCTAAAGGCGGTGTTCGGGTCCTTTGAACCCACATGGATGGCCAAGGCGGTCGCGACGCTGTTTCTGGTTGCTGCGGTCTTTATCTTTGGTCAGGCCCGGCGACAGGCAGGCAAGGCAATTGACGCCCTGAACGAAACGGCAGCCGATCCCGTATCAAAACGTGCCTTTACCTTGACGGCGCTGACCATGACCGTGGGCAGTATCGCAACAGGCGCAATTCTTTGGGCATTGTGATGTTGCGGTGGACGGTCCGCACCCGGTTGCCTATCATGCACGGGCAAAACAGCGGACGCCCATGACCGAAACATCAAACTACACAGTTCTGGCCCGGAAATACCGGCCCGAAACCTTTGCCGATCTGGTGGGGCAGGACGCGATGGTCCAGACCCTGCGCAACGCGTTTGAAAGCGGGCGGATTGCACAGGCGTTTGTGATGACCGGCATCCGTGGGACGGGCAAAACCACCACGGCCCGGATCATCGCCAAAGGCATGAACTGCATTGGTCCGGATGGCACGGGCGGTCCCACGACCGATCCCTGTGGCACGTGCGAACATTGCACCGCCATCATGGAAGGGCGGCATGTGGATGTTCTGGAAATGGACGCCGCCAGTCGCACGGGCGTGAACGATGTGCGCGAAATCATCGACAGCGTCGCCTATCGCGCGGCATCGGCGCGCTACAAAATCTATATCATCGACGAAGTGCACATGCTGTCGAACAGCGCATTCAACGCGCTTTTGAAAACGCTGGAAGAACCGCCAGCCCATGTGAAATTCATCTTTGCAACCACGGAAATCCGCAAGGTGCCGGTCACAGTGTTGTCGCGTTGCCAACGGTTCGACCTGCGCCGGATCGAACCTGAAATCATGGTGGATCTTTTGCGCAAAATCGCCACGGCAGAGGGCGCGCAGATCACCGATGACGCCCTTGGCCTGATCACCCGCGCCGCCGAAGGCTCCGCCCGGGATGCAACATCTATTCTGGATCAGGCGATTGCCCATGGCGCAGGCGAAACGCAGGCCGCGGACATTCGCGCGCTGTTGGGTTTGGCCGACCGGGGGCGTGTGCTTGATCTGTTTGACATGGTGCTAAAGGGCGATGCCGCAGGGGCGTTGCAGGAACTGGGCGCACAATATGCAGATGGGGCGGACCCGGCGGCGGTGCTGAAAGATCTGGCGGAAATTGCCCATTGGATCAGCGTGATCAAGATCACCCCCGAAGCGGCAGAAGATCCGACGATTGGCCCAGATGAACGCATGCGCGGATCGGCCATGGCGGACGCCCTGCCGATGCGTGTGCTGACCCGGATGTGGCAGATGCTGTTGACCGCCATGGAAGAAGTCGGGCGCGCGCCCAACGCCATGATGGCGGCGGAAATGGCCCTGATCCGGTTGACCCATGTCGCCGATTTGCCCAGCCCCGAAGATTTGGTTCGCAAACTGAAAGACACGCCGCCCCCGCCACCCGGCGGTGGATCGCAGGCAGGGCACACAGGGGCCCCCGCCCCCGCGCAGGCATCTGTTCAAGGGCGCATGGCGCCCCCATCTGCCACGGGCACCCATACCGCGCAGGCCTTGGCGACCCAGCCCGAACAGGCACTGGCCCGATATGCACGGTTTGATGATGTGCTGGACCTGATCCGCCATCACCGCGACGTGAAACTGATCGTCGATATTGAAACCAGTCTGCGGTTGATCAGCTACAGCCCCGGTCGGATCGAATTCGAACCCACCGACACCGCGCCACCTGATCTGGCGCAACGATTGGGCACCCGCCTGCAAACTTGGACGGGCAATCGGTGGGCGGTGTCCATCGGACAGGGTGGCGGACCAACGATTGCCGAAACCCGCGATGCGGAAAAGAATGCGCTAACAGCCGCAGCCACAGATCACCCGATGGTGCAGGCCGTATTTCAGGCGTTTCCCAATGCCAAAATCGTGGAAATCCGCACGGCCAAAGATATCGCCGCCGACGCACAGGTCGAAGCCTTGCCCGAAGTCGACGAAGAATGGGACCCGTTTGATGATGACGCCTGACCCCTTGTTCTGGGCCACGCGCAAGCGCACATAAACCACACAGCACGAAAAGGAGAGCACGAATGCTCAAAGGATTAGGCGCCCTGGGCGATATGGCGGGCATGATGAAAAAAGCCCAGGAAATGCAGACCAAAATGGCCCAGATGCAAGAAGATCTGGCCAATATCACCGTGATGGGTGAAAGCGGTGCCGGGCTGGTCAAAGCGACAGCAACGGCCAAGGGTGTTTTGACCGGGCTGGATATTGACCCCACCATTTTTGATCCCAATGAAAAAGAAGTGGTCGAAGATCTGATCCTTGCGGCCATCAAAGACGCGCAATCCAAAGCAGCCGACCGCAACAAACAGGAAATGGAACGCCTGCAAGAAGACATGGGCCTGCCCAAGGATATGAAGCTGCCATTCTAGCATTCCGGGGGATCCGCCGGATGCCCCACGCGCACCATGACCCAATCGACCAAAGACCTTGATGATCTGATCGACCTGATGGCGAAACTGCCCGGGCTTGGCCCCCGGTCGGCCCGCCGTGCTGTGCTGCAGATGGTCAAGAAACGCGCATTGTTGATGAAGCCCCTGGCCCAGACATTGTCGACGGTCGCGGAAACGGTGCGCGAATGCCTGACCTGCGGCAATGTCGGCACATCAGACACCTGCGACATCTGCAAAAGCCCCAAGCGGAACACCACGGAACTGTGCGTTGTTGAAGATGTATCTGACCTGTGGGCGATGGAACGGGCGGGCGTGTTCAAGGGGCGGTATCATGTGTTGGGCGGCACACTTTCCGCGCTTGATGCGGTGGGGCCGGATGAACTGCGCATTCCGCAACTGCTGCGCCGTGTGGCCGAAGATGACGTGCAAGAGGTGATTTTGGCCCTGAATGCCACGATGGATGGTCAAACCACCGCCCACTACATCGCGGACCAACTGGCAGGTGTGCGCGTCACATCATTGGCGCAGGGCGTCCCGATTGGGGGCGAATTGGATTATTTGGACGACGGTACGATCACCGCTGCGATGAAGGCCAGAAAATCCCTTTGAATTGTCTTTCCCTTGGCCGGGTCTGGCCCGGATTCTGTCACATTCAGGCACGATACCTGCACGTGTAGGGAGAGTGCCCATGGCAAAATTTCGCAACACATTGCAACGAACGGACCCGATTTTGCTGGGTCTGACGGCACTTGCCATCGGTTTGGCGGTCGTCACGGTTGTTCTTGCGGCCCATGGACAGACCGGCCCAATGGTCGCGGAACTGCGCCCCACGCCCATCTAACCCCAAGAATGGAAACAGTCCGTTGCCGAAAATCTGTGCATTTTGACTCGCACGGGCTAGATATTCCCCTAAAGGTAAACGGCAACCTTGGGGCAGTGGCAGGATTGGGTGTGCGTCGGTTTCTTCGCAACACAGATGGTGCAATATCGGCAGACTGGGTGGTGCTTGTCGCTGCCTTGGTTGGGCTGGGTGTTGCCGTCTTGTCAACGATCAGCACGGGCACCCTGGATCTTGCCGGAAACACATCGGACGCGGTGCAGGATCAATACGTCAATCTGCCAGAAGGACCGACCGTCACCGCAGATGACGGGACGAACTGGTTTCCATGGGTCGCGCGGACAGAAACCGACGAAGGCGGCACATGGGCCTATAACAGTGAAAATCAGCTGATTGATTACAATACGGGCGACCTTCTTCCAATTCTGGCCACAGAGACCTTCGGGGGCGCACCCGTCACATACTACAACCAACGTGGCGAAGAGGTCGACCAGAACGGTGTCCTGATCGACCCATCAGCCGGTTAACGGTCGTCGTCTGAATCACCGGGCAAGTTGAAGAAACTGTCGGCGTCTGGCAGATCGTCCTGCTTTTCGTCGTCTGCATCATCCATCAACGTGAATGTCTCAAGCCCGGAAATCGCGGTTGGGATTTTCGGTTCCGCGTCCATGGACAGGCTTTGTTCGGTGCTGACCAGCTTGCGGCGCGCATCATCATCCATCACTTCGCCTTCGGCGGCTTTCTTCTTGGCGGCTTTCTGAACGGCCGCATCCAGTTCGGATTGTTTGCACAGCCCCAGCGCCACTGGGTCAATCGGCTGGATGTTTGCGATGTTCCAGTGGGTCCGGTCACGGATGGCGTTGATGGTGGGCTTTGTTGTGCCCACAAGTTTCGAAATCTGCCCATCCGAAAGTTCTGGGTGGAATTTCACCAACCACAGGATCGAAGCGGGCCGATCTTGGCGTTTGGACAGGGGCGTATAGCGCGGACCGCGCCGCTGTTCTTCGCCCACGGCAGCAGCATTGAATTTCAGCTTCAGCTTGTGCAGCGGATTTTCCTGCGCTGCATCGATTTCTTCTTGGGTCAGCTGATTGTTCGCGATCGGGTCAAAACCCTTTACCCCGGTGGCCACATCGCCGTCTGCGATCCCCTGCACTTCCAATTCGTGCATGCCAACGAAATCGGCGATCTGCTTAAAGCTGATGGTTGTGTTGTCCACCAACCAAACGGCCGTGGCTTTTGCCATGATAGGTTTACCGGTCATAATCTCGCCTCCAGATACATCTTCCCCGACGGCTTGCGCCGGTCCCGGGTTTCGGCGGGACGAGTTTCCATTGTCGGGGAACTTGGACACGATATAAGGGCGAAAATGAAAAAGGGAAAGCCCCGATGATCCGCCTGATTGCCATCCTGTTGATGCTGCCCCTGACCGCCATGGCGCGGGGCGAACGCAGCGGGGATTTTGACTATTACGTTCTTGCCCTGTCATGGAGCCCAAATTGGTGCGCCATCGAAGGCCGCGCCAAGGGCAGCCCCCAATGTGACGAAGACTACGGCTGGGTGCTGCACGGGCTGTGGCCGCAGTATGAAAATGGCTGGCCCAGTTATTGCCCGACCAACGAACGCAACCCATCGCGGCGCATGACAAACGACATGATCGACATCATGGGCACATCCGGTCTGGCGTGGCACCAATGGAACAAGCATGGCACCTGTTCGGGCCTGTCGGCGGCCGACTATTACGCTGTGTCACGTGACGCCTATGGCCAGATCACCCGGCCAGAGGTGTTTCGCAAACTGCCGCGCCCCGTCGAAATTCCCGCAGCGCTGGTGGAAGAGGCATTCATCAAAGACAACCCTGATATCGACCCCGACGGTCTGACCGTCACCTGCCGCGACGGGATGATTCAGGAAGTGCGCATATGCCTGAACACAGATCTGTCGCCCCGCGATTGCGGGCGCGACGTGCGGCGGGATTGCCGGATGACAGACGCCGAATTTCTTCCGATTGAATAGGCCGCGCTATTTTATCTGGATGGCGACACTTTCCGTGGAAAAGCCGATGTATTCGTAACTGCCGGGGGCCAGTTCTTCTTGCAGGGCTTTCCATTCGTGATTGCGCCATCCCGGATAGCCATACAGTTCATCGAACAACAACACCGTGCCGGATTTCAAACGCCGTTTGATCCGGGACAGGGTATAGGCCGTTGGGGTGTAAGTGTCGAAATCCAGATGCACAAATGTGAACGCTTCGCGTCCGGTTTCTTTCAGATAGGCTGGCAGGGTGTCTTGGATCCAGCCTTTGACCAGCGTGGCGTTCTTTTCAACTTCGGGCAATTTGCCATCCAGATTGAACCCACCGCTTTCGCGGCCATTGTGATGCCCGGTCCAGTCTTCTTCCAGCCCTTCAAAGCTGTCAAACCCGTGCATCCCCAAACCGTATTGCTGCAGTTCCTTGGAAAAGAAATTGATCCCGGCCCCACGCCAGACACCAAATTCAACAAACAGCCCCTGCGGGCCAATCGCTTCGATCGCTTTGCGCAGGGCGAACCGCCGCAAACCGCCTTTTTTGGGAAACAACATGGCGTGCGGCATGAAGTCTTTGAATTGATCGTGGCTGTCCCTGATCGCGGCATCCCATGCGTGATCAAGTGGCGAAAGCCGAACGGGGGCAATTTGTTGCATATCTTGTCTTCCTAACTCGATGCCAAGGACACTATGCGATTGTTTCCGATCTGGCCACAAAATTGGTTTGATTGACGTCAATTCTTGACGTTTGGCGGCAAATTCGCGCACACCACGGCAGGAAATTTGGCAGGATACCCCCATGGCGCAGATGACAGCAGTCGAAATTACAGCCCCCGGCGGACCAGATGTTTTGGCGCAAACTCAGCGCGCCCTGCCCCAGCCATCAGTGGGCGAAGTGCGCATCAAGGTGGCGTTTGCGGGTGTGAACCGCCCCGATGCCCTGCAACGTGCGGGGCTGTATCGCGCGCCAAAAGGTGCCAGTGATCTGCCCGGGCTGGAATGTTCGGGGGTGATCGATTCCGTTGGTCCCGGGGTGTCGGATTGGGCTGTTGGGGATCAGGTCTGTGCCTTGCTGCCCGGCGGGGGCTATGCCGAATATGTCACCACACCCGCCGCCCATTGCCTGCCCATCCCCGATGGCATGCCACTGGATCAGGCGGCCTGTCTGCCCGAAACGTTTTTCACCGTCTGGTCCAATGTTTTCCAACGCGGCGCGCTCAAAGCCGGAGAGGTGTTCTTGGTCCACGGTGGGTCATCGGGCATCGGAACAACGGCCATCCAACTGGCAAAACTGTTTGGCGCGCGGGTCTATGCCACAGCCGGGTCACCCGAAAAATGCGAAGCCTGCGAAGATTTGGGGGCCATCCGGTGCATCAATTACCGCCAAGAGGCGTTCGAGGATGTGATGAAACCCTTGGGCGGTGCGGATGTCATTCTGGATATGGTTGGGGGTGACTACATCGCCCGCAACATCAAGGCGCTGGCCGATGATGGCCGTCTGGTACAGATCGCGTTCCTGCAAGGCCCAAAGGCAGAGGTGAACTTTGCCCATCTGATGTTGCGCCGGCTGACATTCACCGGGTCCACCCTGCGGCCCCAATCAGATCAGGCAAAGGCGTTGATTGCCGATGAACTGCGCACACAGGTTTGGCCGCTGTTAAACAAGGGCCGCATCGCCCCGGTGATGGACAGCACGTTTGATCTGGCAGATGCCGCACAGGCCCACGCCCGTATGGAAAGCAACGCCCACATCGGAAAGATCGTGCTAAAGGTCGGCTAACGGTTCCACGACCCCGGCAGATCAACCTTTGGCACCGTTGGTGGCTTTTTCACAAAGGACAGCGCCCAGTTTGGACCGGCCAAAAGGCTGGACAGCGCCTTGTTGCCGCGCACCTGCGCCTTGGCCTTTTCGATCTGCATGACGTTGTCGATCCGCCGGTCCAGAAAATCCCATGTCGCCTGATGATCCTGACTGTCATCGCCCAGCCAATACAGAACAACGGACCCATAGACCGCCGAAAGCGTGGCCCGTTTGGTGTACCAGTTGATATCATCCGATGGATCACCCAGCACATCCCAAACCGCATCGGCCGTGCCCCAGATCAGCTTGGCCCCATCGCCTGCGTATTGCGGCAGCGCAAACAGGGTGGTGCCCCGGCGGACGGCTTCTTTGTCGGTGGCCGCTTCCAGCCGCAACCGCACGGCCAGCGTGACCTTTTCACGGATTTTCATCTGGCTGGTGTCGGTGGCGCGATAGGCCGCAACCATCGCGCGGTCCCCGTTTTGGTGAAACAGAACGGCCAGATCCACAGCCCCACGGGGGCACACGGCCCGTGCCACGGTCGGGTTGATGTCCACATCGTTCAAAGCCGCCTGAAAGCTGGGTTCAGTCCAACCATCAAAGGCCACATGGGGCAAAATCGCATCCAGCAGGGCGGCTTTGGTTTCATCATAGGGCATATCGGTCATCGGTCGCGGGCCTCCGGTGGTCATGGGTAGACAAGATAGATCGCCCTTTGTATACGGCCACATCCTGCACCTCTTGTGCAAATTTAACTTAGAAAGGTGGTGAAAACCACATGCAGGTAAGCGTACGCGATAATAACGTGGATCAAGCCCTACGTGCCCTGAAGAAAAAACTTCAGCGCGAAGGTGTGTTTCGTGAAATGAAACTGCGTCAGCACTTTGAAAAGCCTTCTGAAAAGAAAGCCCGTGAAAAAGCTGAAGCGATCCGCCGCGCCCGCAAACTGGCCCGTAAAAAGGCACAGCGCGAAGGTATGATGTAAGCACCCGCTTACGGATTACGTGCTGGCTTTGGCCAGTTCTTGAAAACCCCTGCCCCGTGCGGGGGTTTTTCGTTTTTGGGCGAATCCCATGGCCCACCGACACCGCCCGATGCGAAGTTAGAAACAATCACCGGCCGATCAACGATCTGTTTCCGCGGTGATGAGGTGTTTACCACAAAAGTCCCATGGAAATTGCACGGCGGGATAGATCATTCTAATTTGAAGCAAATGTCTTCAAAGGAATGCTGTCATGATTGCTCTGCTTACGATTTTGGGTGCCTTTATCGCGTCTGGCCTTTATGTGGGGGGCCCCGGCGACGATGCCATTCAGGGCAGCAATGGGGACGATGAACTGTACGGTGGTGCAGGCAACGACACCATTGGTGGCCTCGGCGGTGATGATCAACTGTTTGGGGATGATGGGGAAGATTTTATCAATTCCGGCAGTGGGTCAGACCTGATTTATGGCGGGAATGATGATGACCGCTTGATCGCTTTTGGGTCTAACAACATCGTCAACGGTGACGGTGGCGATGATTTCATCGGCAGCCACGGCGACGAAGATCAGGCATATGGCGGCGATGGCCGTGACACCATCACAATCACCGGCGAACAGGCGTGGGCCGAAGGCGGCGATGGTGATGATTTTCTGCAAGCCAAGATCGGAACCGAACAGGCCCTGTTCGGCGATGATGGCGATGATTTCTTGGTCCATCGTGGCGATGACGCATTTCTGGACGGCGGATCTGGGGACGATCGACTGATCGCTTATGAATTTGCAGATATGAACGGCGGAACCGGCAACGATGTCATGGTCGCCTACGGTGAAGGGTCCGGTGTGTTCGGCAACGAAGACGATGACTTGATCCGCCTGAACGGTGAAAACATGTTTGTCGATGGCGGCCAAGGCGATGACCGCATCATTTCAACCCGCGACGTTGATCCATCCAACACCTATGGCGGCCATGATATTTATGGTGACGATGGCAACGACTGGCTGTCCATCGGTGGCACGGGTGACTTTGCCTATGGCGGCGATGGCGACGACCGCGTCGTGCTGCGCGGCGA
>JAHDBC010000026.1:0-6607 GCA_020630595.1 Planktomarina sp. | reverse complement strand
GGTGACGATTACCTGATCGACACATTCGGCGCGGATGCCCTGTATGGCGGCACAGGCGACGATGTGCTGTCAGGCGGGTTTGACCCGGTCACAGGCAACGGGCTGAACGTCAATGAACCTGACATCCTGTTCGGCGGTGAAGGCGATGATCTGTTGATCATGGGTGCAGATGATACCGGCACAGGCGGTGATGGTGCGGACCGGTTCGGAATCCTAACCGACCCATCTGTCGGCGTGACAACACTCACAGACTTTGATGTGGCGATAGACACTGTCATTCTAACCTACCCTGACGGTATCGCCCCCCCTGCCCCTGCGGACGTGGTGTTCACCGCATCCGGGTCTGACACGGTTGTCAGCATGTTCGGCGATGATGTTCTGGTCTTAGAGGGCGTCGCCCCATCAGCGGTCAGCTATACCGACATCACATTCCTGTCCGAAACCGCAGCCCTGAACGCGCTGATCACAGCCGCCACCACCTAAACCGGCAGCGCCGTGGTCTGAATGACCCGGCGCAGCGCAAAAGAACTTTGCATCTGTGCGACCCCCGGCAGGGTCGCCAGATATCTGCGGTGAATGCGGGCGAAATCTTCTGTGTCGCGCGCCACGACCTTCAACAGGTAATCGGCTGATCCCGCCATCAAATGGCATTCCAGCACATCCGGCACCCGTGCCACCGCCGTTTCAAAGGCGGCAAGCACATCATCGGTTTGCCCGCTCAGCGTGATTTCCACATACACCGTTGTCTGCCGGCCCATCTTGCGGGGATCCAACAGGGCAACGTAATTGCTGATGTACCCTTCCGCTTCCAACCGGGCGACGCGGCGGTGGCAGGCAGATGGCGACATATTCACCGCGTCTGCCAATTCTGCGTTGGATATGCGGCCTGATTTTTGCAGCTTTCGCAGAATACGTTTGTCCGTATCGTCCAACATGGCGCAGTTCCTTCGATCTTTGCCATGCCTAGCCGAAGCATTGCCCGCAAACAAGAAAAGGGGGCGCAAGGCCCCCTTTCCCACCCATCAGCAAAAGCTGAGGTTATTTTTTCAGCGCTGCCAAAATGTCGGCCAACAGTTCTTTTTCCGTCGGACCTGGATCCGGCGCAGGGGCTGCGGCCTCTTCTTCTTTTTTGGTGGCTTCTTTGATCTTGTTGACCTGACGCACCAGCATGAACACCACAAAAGCGATGATCAGGAAGTTGATGATTGCCATGATGAAGTTGCCATACGTGAAGACCGCTTCGCCAAATGATGCAGACAGACCGCTAAAGTCGACGCCGCCCAGAAACAGCCCGATGAACGGGTTGATGATGTCAGCAACCAACGATCCGACGATCGCAGTAAACGCGGCACCGATGATGATCCCAACGGCCATGTCCATCACATTGCCCTTGGCAATGAAATCCTTGAATTCTTTAAGCATTTTGTTCCCTCTTTTTCTCCCGGTGATGTGTGTCCCAATCACCTGCGCGCAACTCTAGCGCAAAAATGCACAGCTGCAGCATCTTTTTATTTTCTGTGCACCCCTTACGTCAGGGGAAAGAACGAAAGGACTCCCCCCAAAATGACAGACCTGTCGAATTTCCCCATCACCCAGAAATGGCCCGCGCAAAACCCGGATGTGATCCAGTTGTATTCCTTTCCGACCCCCAATGGGGTCAAAGTGTCCATCGCATTGGAAGAAATGGGGCTAACCTACGAAGCCCACAAAATCACGCTGTCCGATGCAGATGTAAAAAGCCCGGAATTTCTGTCATTGAACCCCAACAACAAAATCCCGGCCATCATCGACCCGAATGGCCCAGACGGCCCGATCGGCCTGTTCGAAAGTGGTGCGATCCTTCTGTATCTGGCTGAAAAATCCGGAAAACTGATTGGCAAAACCGCAGCGGACAAAGCCAAGATCACCCAGTGGCTGATGTTTCAAATGGGCGGGCTTGGCCCCATGCTGGGGCAAATGGGCTTCTTTGTGAAATTCGCTGGCAGTGAATGGGACGATAAACGGCCCCAAGAACGCTATGTGGCCGAAGCCAAGCGCCTGTTGGCCGTTCTGGACCAGGAACTGGACGGCAAAGACTGGATCGCAGGCGACTATTCCATTGCCGATATCGCAATTGCGCCGTGGTTGGCAGCGTTGGAATTTTATGGCGCGAAAGACATGGTTGGCTGGTCAGATCACGCGAACCTTGTGGCATACCTTGATCGGTTCCTGGCCCGCCCCGCGGTGCAAAAAGGCCGAACAATCCCGCCACGGGACTAACCAAAACGACGCGCTAGCGCGCGACATGATGATTGGTCCTGCCCCCTGGGCAGGACCGGTGCCTCCGGCGGGAGTATTTTTCGCAAAATGAAAAAGGGGTCAGGCGGGCAGCTGACCTGTCTGAACGTAGCGCAGCATATCCGCAACCTGCTGCGGGGTTTCACAAACGGCAAGGGCCGCGGCATCAACCTCTTTTAAGGCATGCTGATGATCCGGACCATGCATGACGATCAGCGATTTGCCCAAGGCCGCTGCGTAGCCTGCATCAAAGGCGGCGTTCCACTGTTTGTACTTTTCGCCAAAGCGCACGACGATCACGTCCGCTTCTTCTATGCCTTTGCGGGTCCGGATGGCGTTCAGCTTGGCGCCTTTGTGATCGTGCCAGAATTTCTGATCTTCCGCGCCCAAAATCGCCACGCCACAATCGTCAGACGCATCATGATCGGTGACAGGGGATGTGAATTCGACATTCAGCCCATCTGTGGCGCGTATGATATCATCGCGCCAAGATGTATGGATTTCACCAGAAAGATATACGCGCAGCATCAGATCGTCCCTTCATTTTGCCAAAAGCACTCCCGCCGGAGGCAAATCAATAGATAATGCGGCAGGCGCAGCCTGCCACATTTTGGGACCAACTACCCCCGCAGGGTGCCGCCGGTGGCTTTGGTCACTTTGGTCACCACTTTGTCTGCCACCGCTTCGATATCCTTGTCGGTCAGCGTTGCATCCTTGGGTTGGATGCGCACCGTCACTGCCAGTGATTTCTGACCGTCGCCCAGCGATCCACCGATGAATTCATCGAACACGCGCACATCTTCGATCAATGCCTTGTCAGCACCCAAGGCCGCGTTGACAAGGGTAACCGCCTCAACCTCTGCAGGGACGACAAAGGCAAAATCCCGTTCGACCGCTTGCAAATCGCTGAGGACCAGCGCAGGCCGCGTTGCGGATTTCGCCTTTGGGATCGGGATGTTCTTGAGATGCACGGCAAAGCCCACGACCGGGCCTTTGACATCGAATTGATCCAGCACGCGCGGGTGCAATTCGCCGTAACCGGCCAACGATGTTTTCCCCAATGCCATCCGGGCCGACCGGCCCGGGTGCCACCAATCGGACAGGCCGCGTTGGAATTGCACGCGTGCAGGTGCACCAAGGGATGACAGGATGGCCTCTGCGTCGGCTTTGGCGTCATACAGATCGACACCGCGGCGCGACCCATGCACATCTTTGGGACCGGTGTGGCCAACAAGAATGCCGCAGACCAATGTTTCCTGATCTTCGGGTTCACCGCCGTGCCAGACGGGCCCCACTTCGAACAGGGCCAGATCGTTGAACCCACGGGCTTGGTTGCGCGCGGCGGCTTGCAGCAGACCGGGCAGCAGCGACGGGCGCATGTGCGACATTTCCGAACTGATCGGATTGCCCAACATATGGGCGTCATCACCGCCGCCGAACCGATCAGCCGCGGCCTGATCCACAAAGCTGTAGGTCACGCATTCGTTGTACCCCAGCGCGGCCATCGTGCGCCGCGCCATCTGTTCGCGGCGTTGGGCCAGCGTCAGAACAGGCTTTGGCACGCCCACATCGGTGCGCGCCATGGGCTTACCCTGCAGCTTTGTCAGGGATGCGACGCGGGCGACCTCTTCCACCAGATCGGCTTCGCCCATCACATCGGGGCGCCAGCTGGGGACATGGGCCAGATCACCGTCAAGGCTAAACCCTAGATCCGTCAGCGTCTTGCGTTGCACGTCCGCTGGGATGGTCATGCCAACCAGTGACTGCACCCGGTCTGTGTCCAGTTTATAAGCGCGCGATACATCTGGGATGCGGCCTGCCACCACAACCTCTGACGCGTCACCCCCTGCATGATCGAGGATCATCTGGGTCGCGTGATCCAACCCAAAGGGCGTCCAAGCGGGGTCAATGCCCCGTTCAAACCGGTAACGGGCATCGGAATTGATCTTCAGCGCACGACCGGTATAGGCGGTGCGGATCGGATCGAAATACGCGGCTTCGATAAAGACATTCGTCGTGTCTTCCGTACAGCCGGACTGCAGCCCCCCCATGACGCCCGCGATAGATTCCGGGCCGTGGGCGTCGGCGATCACGGTCATGCCTTCGGCAAGGGTGTATTCCTTTTCATCCAGCGCGGTCAGCGTTTCGCCGCCCCGTGCGCGGTACACGCGCAGGGCATTGCCAGCGACCTTGTCGGCGTCAAACACGTGCAGCGGGCGGTTGCGGTCATAGGTGAAAAAGTTCGTCACATCGACCAGAAAGCTGATCGGGCGCAGGCCGATGGCCTTGAGCAGCTGTTGCAGCCAGTCGGGCGATGGGCCATTTTTCACACCCCTGATCACACGGCCATAAAAGACCGGGCATTGATCCAGCGTATCATCATCGATGGTCACGGTGATCGGGCAAGGGTGCGTGGCAGTGATCACCGGGTCGGGGATGTCGCGCATGGTGCCAAGGCCCCGTGCGGCCAGATCAAGCGCGATCCCCCGCACGCCCAGCGCATCCGGGCGGTTCGGTGTGATGGCGATTTCGATCACAGGGTCCACTTTGGCCGGGTCATTTGTGGCAAGCCAATCGGCAAAGGATTGCCCCACATCGCCCGATGGCAATTCGATAATGCCGTCGTGTTCGTCAGACAGTTCCATTTCCCGTTCCGAACACATCATGCCAAAGGATTCGATGCCGCGGATTTTGCCCACGCCGATGGTCGTATCGATCCCCGGCACATAAACACCCGGCTTGGCGATCACGACAGTGATCCCGGCCCGTGCATTGGGCGCACCACAGATGATCTGGGTCATGCCGTCGTCGGTTTCGACCTGACACACCCGCAGCTTATCGGCATCGGGGTGCTTTTCAGCCGCTTTCACCTTGCCAATGGTAAAGGCAGACAGACGGTCGATGGGGTTCGAAATCTCTTCGACCTCCAACCCCAGATCGGTCAGCGCATCGGCGATCTGATCAACCGTCGCGTCTGTGTCCAAATGGTGCTTCAGCCATGACATGGTGAATTTCATCGGGCATCCCCCTGTTGCGTCTTCGGGGCAATATCCAACTTTTTCGCCCGGTGCCAGAGGCGTCTGGCCGAATTCAATGTGCGGTGGGTTTCACCCACCCTACGGGATCAGTCACCGGAACGCTTGTTCTTTGCCTCAACCGCCTTCAACCATCGGCCCACCAGAAACACAGGGGCCAAGATGACCGTCCAAGCGGTGAAATTGACAATGGTCCAGGCCAGCTTTTCACCGCTTGGCATGTCAGACCGCCACAGGAAAATATGCGCGATGAGGATCAGGGTGACCATGATGCCTACAAGGGCATATCCGGTTTTGGGGTTATAGGGTTTCGCCATGGGGCAAACGTAAAGCGACAGGGGGCAAGCGCAAGTGGGATTAAGGTCGCGCAATCCCGCCGAACGGTGCGTTAGGGCGGTCTTTAGCATGAACGGTCAAACATGCCCCCACGATGCGCATTGTTTGGCAAGTCGCCGCGGCCAAGGGATTAAAACCCCGAAGACAGCCCTGGCGACGGAATACGTGGATCCACGTGATTTCTAACTGCTGAACCGGAAAAGATTTCCAAGTTTTGAAAGATACCCCCCGCCCCCGGTATATCCGGGTTGGCGGCGATTGGGGTTGGGATACAGCGCGATGCCGTAGGGTGGGTGCAACCCACCGGCCCGAATGGTGGGTTGCACCCACCCTACAATACCGGATCCGGGAGGCACGACCGGACCGCGCCCGCCCTTCCCGTTTCGCCAGAGGCGAACGCTGCGTTCGTCGAGGGCGCTTCTCGCCCACCCAGGGTCAGGCGTGATCCTCATTTCAAAGCTGCAAGCCTGTGTGTTCTTCTAGTTTTTTCTTTAAAAACGCAGTAGCTACCTGACGGATCATAGCCAAAGTAAAACTGCTACCTTCCTGTTCGGCGAGTTCTTTCGTTCGCGACCAAATTCCATCGTTACGTATGGACGCCAGAAAGTCATGACCGCTGTTTGTCAATCGAATTGACAAAGGTAGGTATGTATCCAGAACAGCCCTTGGACCTCTATCATCGTATGAGATTAGTCCCGCATCACTCATCAATGTGATTTGGTATGCATCACTTTGCTAAAAGAACTCGTCGTCATAAACGCCGACGAACCCTGTGTGAGATTTTATCGCCTTTTCGTCGATGTGCGCTAATATCTCACGCATACGGTCGAGGTCCCTGCTGGTCATCTACCGCGACAACCCACCAACCAGCCCCGGCTGGTCCAGCGCGCCGAACCCATAGTGCCGCAGCCAGCGCAGGTCGCTGTCAAAGAACGCGCGCAAATCCGGGATGCCGTATT
>JAHDBC010000025.1:4397-36445 GCA_020630595.1 Planktomarina sp. | reverse complement strand
ATCCTGCCGTTCCAATTCCTCAAAATCAAAATTGTCCAGCTTGTTCGCCCGCTTTCCAGCACGTTCAGCCGCCACCCCGATCCCATCCAAATCCTTGCGCGCTTGGTTGAAATGGGTGTTCAGCTTGTCCACCCGTTCCACCACCAGTTCAACATCCCGGTGCAAGTGGCGCAGGGCGGTACGGATGGCACCGGCCTGTTCACGCATGCGTGCATCTTTCAGGATGGCCCGCATTGTGTTCAACGTCGCCATGCAGGTCGTTGGGGAAACGATCCAGACACGGGCGTTGAAGCCTTCGCGAACAAGTTCGGGAAAATTGGCGTGCAGTTCGGCATAGACCGCCTCTGACGGCAAAAACATAAGCGCCCCGTCGGCCGTTTCGCCGTCCAGGATGTACTTGTCTGAAATCGCCTTGATATGTGCCTTGACCGAAGACCGCATGAATTTCGCGGCCTCGTTCGCCTCCCAGTCGGTTGTTGCGTTTCGCAGGGCTTCGTAGGCTTCCAACGGGAACTTGCTGTCAATCACGATTGGGCCGGGGGGATTTGGCAGGTGGATCAGGCAATCAGCCCGCTTGCCGTTCGACAGCGTGACCTGCCAAGCGTAAGCATCCGACGGCAGCGCCTTTGACACGATATCCTGCAACTGAATTTCGCCGAATGCCCCACGGGTTTGCTTGTTCGATAAAATGTCCTGCAGTGACAGCACATCACCCGACAGTTTCTGGATGTTGTCTTGCGCTTTATCAATGGTCACCAACCGCTGCTGCAATTCCCCCAGCGATTTGGCGGTGGTCTTTGCATTGCTTTGCAGGTTCACATTCATCTGCTGTTGGACAGCGGCCAGCCGCGCTTCCATCAGTTTGATCATGTTCGATTGCTGTGCCGCCTGCGCTTCGGATACGTGGGTCAACCCGCCCGCCAATTGCTGCTGACCGTCCCCAATCAACTGCACGCGTTGGTTCAGGAAACCCATCTGTTCCGCAAGGGGCGCTGTCATCTGGGCGGACTTGCCCGCGGCTTTCAACGCCATGATCAAAAGCACCACAACCAGCAGCGCAAACACCCCTGCCCCTATCAACAGATAAAGGATCACATCATCGGTCAGGGTCATGACCGGCCAAACAGTTTTTCAATGTCAGTCAGCGACAGATGGATATAGGTAGGCCGCCCATGATTGCATTGACCGGAATGTGGTGTGGCTTCCATTTCGCGCAACAGGGCATTCATTTCATCCGCCCGCATCCTGCGCCCAGTGCGGACAGATCCGTGGCAGGCGATGCGGGACAAAACGGCGTCAATCCGTGTTTGAATGCCGGTCCCCTGCCCCCCGTCTGCAAGTTCATCCAGAATATCCTTAACCATGGCCTCTGCATTCACTTCCCCCAACAGTGCGGGGGTGGTCTGGACCGCGATCGCGCCAGTGCCAAAGGGTTCGATGGTCAGACCCGCAAGAGCCAACGGTTCGGCCTGTTCCATCAACAGTGCGATATCCCCATCTGACAAGGATATCACTTCGGGGATCAACAACGCCTGCGCCTTGACCCCATGTTCTGCCATCTGCGCCTTCAGCTTTTCATAGACCAGACGTTCATGGGCCGCGTGCGCATCCACCAAGATCATCCCGTCAGCGGTTTGTGAGACGATGTAATTTTCGTGCACCTGTGCCCGTGCGGCCCCCAATGGCCCATGATCCGGGATCGCAGAAAATGGATCGTCCACCCGCGCGGATGGCGCCGCATCAAACAGGGCATCCGGGACGGGGGCCGGGTCACTGCGTTGGAACCGGCGGTCGGCCATCTGGTAGACACGCGCACCGCCGGGTGCATGGGAACCGGCGGGTTCCGCCGTGAACGCACCCAATGCAGCATTCGACACTGTTGTTGAAGCCCGATGGCCCGCTTCGGCCAATGCATGGCGCAGGGCAGAAATCATCAGGCCACGAACCACCGCAGGTTCGCGGAACCGTACTTCGGCCTTTGCCGGATGAACATTCACGTCAACCCGTGTGGGATCGATATCGATAAACAGCGCCACTGCCGGATGCCGATCGCGCGACAAAAAGTCAGCATAGGCCCCACGCAATGCGCCAAGCAGCAAACGGTCTTTCACAGGGCGGCCATTCACGAACAAGAACTGCGCCACGGCGGCACCCCGTGAATAGGTCGGCAATCCCGCAAAACCCGACAGCCGGATGCCTTCGCGTTCTGCGTCCACTGGCACTGCATTTTCGACAAAGTCAGTGCCCATCAGCCGGCCCAACCGGCCCCGAAGGGCGCTGAACAGATCCCCCTGTTCAGCCTGTACCTGCAAAACGATCCTGTCTTTGCCACCCGAAACATCGCGCAAGGTAAATGCAATAGCAGGTTCTGACATCATCAGCCGTTTGACTGTATCCGTGATCGCCTGCGCCTCTGCCCGGTCGGTGCGCATGAACTTCAGACGGGCGGGCGTTGCGTGAAAAATATCGCGCAGGCTAACACGGGTGCCATCGCCCAAGGCCGCAGGCCGCACCTGACTGACCATCCCGGCGTTCACGGTTATTTCAGCGGCGTCTTCACCGCGCACGCGCGATGTAACGGTCAGCCGACCCACAGCGCCCAGCGATGGCAAGGCTTCGCCCCGAAAACCAAACGATTGGATGTTCAAAAGATCAGACCCATCAATCTTTGACGTCGCATGACGGGACAAGGCAAGGCGCAAATCATCCGCCGCAATCCCGCACCCATCGTCCGTGACTTGGATCAGGGTCTTCCCACCATCTGCGATTTCAATCGTGATTTTCCGCGCGCCCGCGTCAATCGCGTTTTCAACCAGTTCTTTCACCGCGGCGGCGGGGCGTTCGATCACCTCCCCCGCTGCGATCCGGTTGATCGCGTCGTCATCAAGCTGACGAATGACGGGTCGAGAATCGCTTATGTTGGGGTCGATATAGGCCATGCCCCAATTTGTAGCATGGCCTGCCGGATCAAGCTACCAAACTTAGAGCCCTTCTGGCTGACCCACGACGACAAAATGCAAATCTTCCGGACGCAAAAGTTCAGACGCGACCCGGTTCACATCGTCCAGCGTGACGGCGTTCACCTTGTCGTTGCGGGTCGCAATATAGTCAATCGGCAGGTCCTGACGTTGCATCCCGGCCAATATGCCCGCGATGCGCGCATTGCCATCAAACCGCAACGGATAGGCCCCCGTCAGATACAGCTTTGCCGCTTCCAGTTCTTCTGCCGTGATCCCGTTCGTGGCCGCGTTGGCCCATTCATCTTTTACAACTTCGATGGCCTGTGCGACGCGGTCGTTGGCAGACGCCACTTGACCCATGTATTTGTTGGCGTTTTCCTTGCCCACCAAATAGGTTCCGATGCCATAGGTCAGCCCCCGTTCTTCGCGCACTTCCTGTGTCAGGCGGCTTTCAAATCCTGCACCGCCCAAAACATGGTTCAAAATGAATGCGGCAAAGAAATCCGGGTCGTCGCGATCTATGCCTTCGTGACCAAACAAAGCCACCGACTGCGGGAACGGCTGGTCGATCACAGTAATCCCGCCTGCCAGATTGTAGGTGGTTTCCGGCACACCGCTGCCATCACTGACTGGCAATGAACCAAACAGATCATCCAGCATGACACCCAATTCATCGGCGGTGATGTCGCCAACGGCGCCAATGTAAATGCGGTCTTTGGTCAAAAGCCGGGCATGGGCATCAAACATGTCCTGCTGCGTCAGGGCCGCGACAGTTTCGGCAGTGCCTTCAATCGCCTTTGCATAGGGATGATCCCCGAATGCCAGCCGATCAAACGCCCGTGCGGCGATGGTATCAGGATCCTTTTCATCAGAGGCGATAATTGAAAGAACCTGTGCCCGCACGCGTTCCAACGCATCGGCGTCAAAGCGCGGCTGGGTCAACGCCTGTTTCAGCAGCGCAACGGACTGGTCCCGATTTTCAGTCAAAAACTGTGCTTCGATGATGGTCGTTTCGTCGTAAACGTCAAAATTGAAGGACGCCGCCAACCCTTCCTGTGCGGCCGCGAATGCGCGGGCATCCATGTCGCCCGATCCTTCTTCCAACAGCCCCATCATCAAAAAGGCAGCGCCCTGTTTGCCGGCTGGATCAAGGGCCGCGCCCCCTTCAAACCAGATGTCCATCGCCATGAACGGGATTGACGGTTCTTCAACCAACCAGGCCTTGATACCGCCGGGGCTGATGACTTGCTGAATATCCACTTCTGCACGAACAGGGACAGCCAACAGGATGAATGCAAAGATATAGCGTATCATTGTGACACCTCCTGCCCGTTGGTCAGCCAACCGGTCACCGCGTTGTTGCGATCAAACACCAATTCTGCAGCGGCCAGCACATCTTCTGCTGTCACAGCTTGCAAGATATCGGGCCAGGCTTGTACATCTTCTACCGTCAGGCCCGAGGTTAACGCAGCGCCATACCGGCGTGCCTGCGATTGCGCGCTGTCTTGCGCGTAGATTTGGCTGGCCCGCAACTGTGTTTTGATCCGGTCCATCGCGCCTTGATCAATGTCGCTGATCATGAAGTCTGCGATAACCTGATCCATCGCATTTTCCGCATCCTGCAATGACACACCTGCTGCAGGCACGATGACCAGATTGAACGTCGTATCATCCAACGCCAACCCCCGGTACGATGCAGATGTGTACAGCGCCGTTTGGGTTTCAAATTGCAGTTTTTGGCCCATCACAGACGTCGCAGAACTGCCGCCCAATAGTTCCGCCAGCATCAATAGCGCTGCTGCGGTTTCCTGTGCGCCCGGGTCACGTTCGGGGGCCAGATAGCTGCGCACAACATAGGGCTGGGCAACGCGGTCATCAGTAAACACCATGCGGCGTTCAGACAGTTGCGGTGGTTCCTGCGGCCGATCGCGTTCCACGACCGCGGGATTGGGTGGAATGACACCGTAATATTCTTCAGCCAACGCCCGCACATCATCAGGATACACATCGCCCGCCACCACAAGAATGGCGTTGTTGGGGCCATAGTGTTGTTCATAAAACGATACTGCGTCGTCCAACGACATATTCACCATTTCATGGCGCCAGCCGATGATCGGCACACCGTATCGATGGTTCAGAAATTGCGCCGCCCGCATCTGTTCGTTGAACAAGGCACCCGGGGAATTTTCGGTCCGTTGATTGCGTTCTTCGATCACAACGTCGCGTTCGGTTGCGATGTCGTCTTCAACCAAGCGCAGGTTGGCCATACGGTCAGCTTCCATTTCCATCATCCGGGGCAACCGGTCCGCTGCAACACGTTGGAAATAGGCAGTGTAATCGAAACTGGTAAAGGCGTTGTCTGACCCGCCGTTGGCGGCAACCGTTGCGGACAATTCACCTGATTCAAGGTTTTCTGTCGCTTTGAACATCAGATGTTCCAGATAGTGTGCGATTCCGGATGTTCCTGCGGGTTCATCCGCACTTCCGACCCGGTACCAGACCATGTGCACCACGGCGGGGGCGCGGTGATCTTCGATCACGACGACCTGCATCCCGTTGTCCAGATCAAAGGTGGTGACAGCGTCATTTGCGAACGCGGTCCCGTGAAATGACAGATAGGCAAGAACGACAAACAGGCGACGCAGCATGACAGCTCCTTCATGGGTTGGGATAAAGGTACGTCGCCCACGCGCAGGTTCAAGTCTGCTGACGCGGGTGTGAAAGATGTTGACTATCGGGGGGGTGCGGTGGGCACACGAACACCCAAAGCACGCAACCGTTCCAGTTCGGCATAGGCATCCAGCGTCATGGCACCACCAAACAAACGACGCCCACTTGACCGGGCCAGAATATCGCGAATTTCCGGATCAACGCCATTGCGCCGCACATGTGCCAACAGGGCCGTATCCACGCCCCCAGCGGATGCACCGGGGCGCCCGCCCAGCGCAAGGATTGCATCAGCATCCGGATCGATATCTGCGCGATTGGCCGCACCGGGGGTGGGTTCTGGCAGACTGGTGTAAGACGGCGGCTGTTCTAACGCACGGTTCGGCACGACGGAAAATTCATCAGGCCCGGTCGAAAGATCGCCATTTGTCGACAGGTCAGCCCGGCCACAGGCAGACAAGACTGCCACAGCAGCAAAGCACAAGATTGCAGAAGATCGGACCATGATATTCACCCTTTCCCGCCCCCGTCCTTAACGCAGGCAACTGTTAAGGTCACGCTTTCTTGTGATCTGTGGCAAAGAAGATCAGCCCGATGGCCCCCAAAAAGATGGTGATGTCTGCCACGTTAAACGAAAACGGATTTTGAATGCCGCAGCACGTCATGTTCAGAAAATCTGCAACGCCACCATACAAGACGCGGTCAATCACGTTTCCCAATGCACCGCCCAACAACAGCCCCGCAGAAAACAGGGCCTTTGCATTGGTTTCGCGCCGCATCCAGTAGATGACAAAAACACAAATGCCCAAGGCAATCGCAATCAAGATCCACCGTGTTGCATCACTGTCGCCCGCAAAAAGCCCGAAATTCACACCCCTGTTCCACGTCATGATCAGGTTGAACATGCCGGGGATGACTTCCAAAAATCCGACACGTTCCAGCTGAACGACGTGGAGGATATAATATTTGATCACCTGATCCACAAACAGGGTGATCAATGCTGTCAGGGTCATAATCCGTGCCATGAAATGATCAGTGCCTGAAATGGCGCTGGCCTGTAAAGACCATCGCAAGGTTGCGTTCGTTTGCGGCGGCGATCACCTCTTCGTCGCGCATGGATCCGCCGGGTTGGATAAGTGCAGTCGCGCCGGCATCTGCCGCCGTGATCAAACCATCCGCAAAGGGAAAAAACGCGTCTGAGGCCACCACCGAACCGTGGCATGTCGGGGCGGCAAGGCCCAGCACGTCTGCCATGTCCTGCGATTTGCGCGCGGCAATGCGGGTGCTGTCGACCCGGCTCATTTGCCCGGCACCCACACCAACGGTGGCTTGCCCCTTTGCGTAAACGATTGCGTTGGATTTCACGTGTTTCGCAACAGTCCACGCGAACAGCATGTCGGCCAGTTCTGCATCCGTTGGTTGGCGGTCTGTTACGACGCGCAAGTCCGCGCGCTTGACCGGCTTGGCGTCTTTGTCCTGCACCAGAAATCCGCCGGACACCTGTTTGACGGCCAATGCCGCCGATGCCGGATCAGCCAGCCCATTGGTGGTCAGAAGGCGCAGGTTTTTCTTTGCCGCAAATACCGCCCGCGCCGCATCATCTGCGCCCGGGGCAATGACCACTTCGGTAAAGATTTCCGCGATCTTTTCAGCAGTCGCACCATCAAGGGGCTGGTTTAAAGCAATGATTCCTCCGAACGCACTGGTCCGGTCACAATCGAATGCGGCCTGATACGCATCGGCCAGTGTTGCCCCACGGGCCACACCGCAGGGGTTTGCATGTTTGATGATGGCGCAGGCAGGACCATCGGCGGGATCAAATTCCGATACCAGTTCGAACGCGGCATCGGTGTCGTTGATGTTGTTGTAAGACAGGTCTTTGCCCTGATGCTGGGACGCAGTCGAAATCGACGGGGCGGACACGCCATCGGCATAAAACGCAGCGTCTTGATGGGGGTTTTCCCCATAGCGCAAGGTCTGCGCCAATGTTCCCCCAAACACCCGCCGGCGCGGGGTTGTGTTCAACGTTTTGGCCATCCAATTGGAAATCGCCGCGTCATAGGCCGCGGTACGGCCATACGCTGTCAGTGCCATGCCCTGACGGAATGCAAACCGGGTCTGGCCATCGTTTTCATCCAGTTCCGTCAACACAGCTGAATAATCCTCAACATCAGTTACGACGGTGACAAATTTGTGGTTCTTGGCGGATGACCGGATCATTGCGGGGCCGCCAATATCAATGTTTTCGATGGTGGTCGCATAGTCAGCCCCGGCCGCCACAGTGGCTTCGAACGGGTACAGGTTGACGACCAGAAGATCGATTTCTGGGATCGCGTGATCCTGCATCGCCTGAACATGCCCCGCGTCATCACGCAAAGCCAACAGCCCCCCATGAACCTTTGGGTGTAGCGTTTTGACCCGACCGTCCATCATTTCGGGGAAGCCCGTCATATCGGCGACTTCTGTCACCGCCAACCCGGCTTCGGCAATCGCCTTGGCTGTGCCGCCCGTTGAAAGAAGTTCGACCCCGTGACCGGCAAGCCCTCTGGCAAATTCGATCAATCCTGTCTTGTCAGACACAGAAATCAAAGCGCGTTTCAAAGGGTGCAGGTCAGTCATCATCGGGTCCTCTGGTTTCAAATGTGCCCGCAGCTGCGTCCTGAACCCTTGCCAATGACCATTTCACATCAACGTCCGGATCGTTGACCTGATAGGCCAGAACAATTTGGTCGGCTGCACGGGGCATGACCCGCCCTTGTTCCAAATACACACCGGGTTCAAGGGACAATTGCGCAGAACCGTCGTGTCGAAACACCCAAACGGCCCCGTCTTTCAACACCATGGACACGGCCTTGCCGTTCATATCCAGCTGTGCGTTCACATCCGGATGCAGATGAAACCGGATTGAAACGGTCACCCCGCGCCGTTCTGATTGCAGACGGAACCGGGTCTGATCTTCCGGTGACACCGCGTTCAACCTGTCCGACCCGGCAAGACCCTGTCCGTTCAGGGTCAAATCCAATGTCCGCTGATGGGTCAACCCATGTGATGAAACATAACCCGCATGCCGGATGCGCAACCGGGTGCCATCAATGGCGGGGATTCGTGCGGCTTCCAAAATGGTGGCCACTTCGGTCAGGGCGCCGTCTGCGCCACTGGACCCCGGCGCAAATCGGGACGACGACATACCATCGATACCAAGGGTCGAATGGGACGGGGTGGCCCGTCCGGCCAGCCGCCATTCTTCGCCAAAACTTGCCCCTGACCCACAACTGACGATCAACGGAATCTTGCCAGATGTCAGTTCAAACGCAGATGTCGACGCATGTGCAGATGTGCTGTCCGGACCACGCGGCGGCGCATCCGCATCTGCGATCAAGGTTGTGGTGCCCGCCGTAACACGCAGATATCCCATAGCGCCATCTTTGGGGGTCGATGCGCGTATCCCCGACTGCGCAAGCGCCTGATCCAGCCGCCCTTCTGCCCCGCGGCCGCCGCCATGAAAACGGGTCAAATGACCATTTGAATGGCGCAAGACCCGCAAGGTCGGTGCTATTCTGCGGATCGCTTGGGTGATTTCCAAAGGTGGGGTTAATGAAGCCTGTTCCAACGCGGCCTGCGCCCAGTTCAAAAGTGTGAAGATTTCCAGCAATTCTTCTGGGTTGCGGGTCGATATGGCCCCGCCATCATCGATGGCGCGAACACACAATGATTTCACAGCTGCCAAAGCGGGTGTTGTGCCCCCGCCCAGCGCGTTCACGGTCAGGGAAGCATAAAGCACCGCTACTGCGGCTTCGAACCCAGAAAGGGATGTGGGCGCGCGGGACAATGTGCGCGACACAAAACGCGTGTGTTGGGCGATTGAAACAAAAAACTGATCCGTTTCAGCTTTGTTCAGGTTCGAAATCAGAAAGATGCCGTGGTGAATCCACCGGATCAAACGGCGTGCAGCCGTGCTGATCTCCCATCCCGGCCCATTGCCACGACGGAACAACGCAATCCAATCCATGACCCATTCCTGCGCCATCGCGCGGGATTGCGGTGATCCCACCGCAGCCAGATCATCAAGCCACAAAAAGCCATGCAGATCATTCGCAAACGTCTGCGTCGGCAATTCCGCAGCCCAAGGTGACGTGCCCTTGAGTTCCAAGAGATGGCCGGTGAACTGCACATTTCCTGCCAACAGCTGGCGACCCCGTGCAAAAGAACCGATGCTGCGGGGTTCGGGCTGATCCACAAAACCGTTGGGCTTTTTTCCTTTTGCAGCGCGACGAATGCGCGACCGGGTGAACGCGCCTTCTGATCTTAGCTTGGGTCGGAATGATGCCACCCTGTGCCCCATCGGTTTGTGATTAGCTTACAACTTATGATCCTGCCGATGGCGTGTCACGTGGGGAAATCAGACTTCGGCGCGGTTCAGCCGGATGATATAGAACCCATCCATCCCGCCCAGTTCTGCCCAGTAATCCGGACGCAGGCGCAATCCACCCTCTGGCGTGCGCCAATCGGGATCCATGCCGGTTGGGATCGTGGGATCCGCCACAAATTGGGGATGGGCTGCCAGAAATTCTTCGGCCTGAACTTCGCCTTCATCCGGGATCAACGAACAGGTGCAAAATACAATCCGCCCCCCCGGTTTGACCTGTTTGGCAGCTGCAGCCAGCATTTTGGTTTGCAATGCAATCAATTCGCTGATGCCGTCGCCCTGTTTTGCAAAGGGCAGATCAGGGTGGCGACGGATGGTCCCGGTGGCGGAACATGGGGCGTCCAGCAACACGGCATCATATTCCCCAGCCGGTAATTTCAGCACATCACCGACCTGCACATCCGCTGAAAGCTGGGTGCGGGTCAGGTTTTCGCGGACCCGGTCCAACCGCCGATCTGACAGGTCAATCGCCGTGACCTTGGCCCCTGCCGCAGCCAATTGCATTGTCTTGCCCCCGGGGGCCGCGCACAAATCAAGCGCCGCTTCCCCTGCGGAGGGGCGCAGCCAATCAACCGCAACCCGTGCGGCCGCGTCCTGAACCCACCAGTCGCCGTCGGAAAACCCCTGCAGCGCAGAAACCTGCCCCCCATTCAACCGGACCGTCCCATTCGGCAAAGCCACACCACCAAGGGTGTTCGCCCAACCATCCGGGTCGGATTTCACCGTCAAATCCAGTGGTGCGCCTTTCATATGGGCGACTTCCATCTGCATGACCTTTGGGTTGGTATAGGCATCCATCAACGGACGGCGCAGCCATTTGGGCAAGGTTGGCACTGGGCTTTTGTCCCATTTGCCATCTGCGTCTGCCACCGCTTTGCGCAAAACAGCGTTGACCAGCCCCTTGTAAGGGCGGGTGCGGGATGCCGCACCGATCAGCGTCACCAGATCGTCCGTAACGGCATGAATTGGCGCACCCAATCCGGCCACTTCAACAACGCCCAACCGCAACGTATTTTGCACCTGATCCGGTGGCGCCTTGGAAATGTGTTTTTTCAACAGTTTGTCAGCACGGCCAGCATAGCGAAGTGTTTCTGTGGCCAAACGCAACGCACGGGCGCGATCTGCAGGGACCAATGCCTGATAGCTGTCTTTTGCTGTCAGTTCAGCCAGTGTTTCCCCATCCCGTGTGACCCCCGTCAGCAGCCAAACGGCCACGCGTCGGGCTGGGGTTACTTTTGCAATGGGGGGCTGCGCCATGGGGTCACCTTGCGAAATCTAAGACGCCGCGTATATCAGCCCCATGGAAGAAGACAACAAACAAGACCTGCCCCCTGCTGCCCTGCGCGCCCTAGCCGAAGCGGAAGAGCGCCGCAAAGCCGCCAAGGCCCAAACCCTGCCGACCGAATTGGGTGGCCGTGATGGCCCGGAACCGGTGCGATTTGGGGATTGGGAAAAGAAGGGGATCGCCGTTGATTTCTAGCGAATGCTGAAATCCGCGCTGTCCCCGGCACCCCGATCCACTGTAAAGCGCATCTTATTGCCGTTCCATTCGACAAGCTGACAGTTATAGGGAATGTCGCGCCCGTCCCAGCTCATCTGGCGGCAAAAGTATCCATCCTGCCACGACCACGTGCCTGTCACATCGCTGCCCAGCGCACGACCTGTGATCGTGCCATTGTCGCGCACCTGCAACGTGATCCGAACCAACATCTGACGTGTCACAAGATCCTTGCCCGAGACCAAACCGCGAAACTGCGCTTCGTCCTTGATCTCCGTCATCGCCCACAAAGGGGAGGCGAAAAATCCCAGCAGCGCAATCAAACCAATGCGTTTCATCGTTACATCCTTTTTGGTTCCCGTACCCCGAATATACGGGTCTGGTGCCAAAATGGTTTCACCGACCTGATCACAGCTTCGGCATCTTACAGCCCAAGAACATCCAACATGTTGTATTCGCCGGGCTTTTTGTCTTGCCCCCACAGCGCGGCTTTCAGCGCACCGCGTGCAAAGATGCGCCTGTCGGTTGCGACGTGGCGCAGGATGATGCGTTCGCCTGCAGCGGCAAACAACACGTCATGTTCGCCGACAATGTCCCCCCCACGGATGGCGGTAAAACCGATATCGCCCCGTTTGCGCGCCCCAGTGATCCCGTCACGGCCACTGTCGCGGACGTCGTTCAAGCTGACCCCGCGCCCTTCGGCGGCGGCTTCGCCCAGCATCAGCGCGGTCCCTGATGGGGCGTCAACCTTGTGGTGGTGATGGGCTTCGATCACTTCAATGTCAAAATCTTCGTCCAATGCGGCGGCCACCTTTTTCGTCAGCTGGGTCAAAAGGTTCACACCCAAAGACATATTCCCAGCCCGAACGATCACAGCATGGCGCGATGCGGGTTCAAGTTGGGCGATTTCATCATCGGTCATGCCTGTCGTGCCAATGACATGCACCGCGCGCGCTTGTGCCGCGATCTTGGAAAAGGCAATCGTTGCTTGGGGCGCGGTGAAATCAATCACGGCTTGGGCTTTGGAAAATGCCGCTAACGGGTCATCGGTCACCGTCACGCCAATCGGCTGCCCCCCCCGGACGGATCCGACATCCTGACCGACCCATTCGTGGCCGGCGCGTTCCACGGCACCCACAAGTGTCGCCTGATCACTTTCGCCAATCACATCGATCAGCATTTGCCCCATGCGGCCCGATGCGCCAGTCACCACGATTCCAACCATATCCCGTCCCCTTGCAAAGCGTCCTGCGAAGGGCCTAATGGGGGTTATGGCAAAGAACAAGTTTCACGATGGGCCCGGACCGTCTCAACGTCAGTTGCGCGTGGGTGAATTGATCCGCCGGACATTGTCCGAAGTGTTGGCGCGTGGGGATATCCATGACCCCGATCTGAACCGCATGTCCATCACCGTGTCAGAGGTTTCGACATCCCCCGATTTGAAAATCGCCACGGCCTATGTCATGCCGCTGGGCGGTCAGGGTCACGAAGATTGCATCGAATATCTGGCCCGGAACAAGGGTGAAATTCGCCGCATCATCGGGAAGAAATCCGCCCTGAAATTCACACCAGATCTGCGGTTCCGGATTGATGAAACCTTTGACCGGATTGATCATACCCGCGAACTGTTCAACCGCGATGATGTCCGCCGTGATCTGGAAGATTAGCCTGTTTCTGACGGGGCTGGCCATCTTGGCTTCCCCGACTTGGGCAGTTTCCTGCAAAGACGTGGACTTTGACGCGCAATCTTTCACGATTTGCGAAGTGGACGTGCAGGCAACGCCCCCGCGTCTGTTTCTGAATGACCAAAACGGCAGGCCGTACGGAAATTTCAACGCGCTGCCCGATGAAGTGATCTTTGCGATGAACGCAGGCATGTACCACGACGATCGTCGGCCGGTCGGGCATTACGTCGAAGATGGTGTTCAGACCATGCGTGTGATCCCCGGGGCGGGGCCAGGCAATTTCGGCATGGTGCCCAATGGGGTATATTGCATTCAAGATGGCCGTGCCGATGTGATCGAAACGCAGCGGTTTTTACAGAACACGCCTGCATGCGTTCACGCCACGCAATCTGGCCCCATGCTGGTGATCGATGGTGACCTGCACCCGCGGTTTTTCCCGGAATCGGATTTCACGAATGTGCGAAACGGCGTCGGGACATCCGATGATGGCCGCATCAGCTATTTCGTGATTTCCAATCAGCGGGTCAATTTCCACACCTTTGCCCGGGTGTTTCAAGAACTGCTGGGCATAGACCAAGCCCTGTATTTTGACGGGCGTGTGTCGCGACTTTATGCCCCTGAACTGGGGCGCAATGACTTTGGTGCGCGCATGGGGCCGATTGTGGCCGTGGTGGATTGACCTGCCTGTGATCCCCGGTTAGGCGCTCGCCCTCAGGCAAAAGGGGGTTCCATGGCACGCAAACGCAAAGGACGCGACGTACACGGCTGGGTCGTCATCGACAAACCTGCTGGCATCACGTCAACAGCGGTCGTGAACAAGGTCCGTTGGGCGTTTGATGCCAAAAAGGCAGGCCACGCCGGAACATTGGACCCCGAAGCGACCGGTGTTCTTGCCATCGCATTGGGAGAGGCGACAAAGACAGTTCCCTACATCATGGATGCGCTTAAATGTTATGAATTTGCGGTCCGGTTCGGCGCGGCCACAAACACCGATGACGCAGAAGGCGAAGTGATCGAAACCTCTGCGCTGCGCCCAACGGATGGGGACATCACCGAATGCCTGCAAGGGTTCATCGGTGACATTCGGCAGGTGCCGCCCAAATTTTCCGCCGTTAAAATTGACGGGCAACGTGCTTACAAACTGGCCCGCGATGGCGAAGACGTGGAACTGGCCGCGCGGGATTTGTACGTTGATGAATTGTTGCTGACAGACAGGCCCGACCCAGACACCGCCATGTTGGAAATGACCTGCGGCAAGGGGGGATATGTCCGCGCCATTGCGCGCGATGTTGGGGCGCAACTGGGCTGTTTGGGCCATGTGCTGCACCTGCGCCGTCTTTGGTCCGGCCCGTTTGATGCCGCTGATGCGGTCACCTTGGAACAGATAGAACCTTTTGCCAAATCCAATGAAATCGACCAATTTCTGACCCCGATCGAAGATGGCCTGCGCGATGTCACCCACGGCACGACCACCGCCGAAGGTGCCGCAAAACTGCGCAACGGCAACCCTGCGATTTGTTTTGTAGATGCCGAATACGGCGACGACATTTGGGTCAGTCACGAAGGCCGGTGCGTCGCCATGGGCCAGTTCAAGGGCGGGATGATCCACCCCAGCCGGGTACTGGTGCGATAGGGCTGACCCACCCATCGCTTGACCGCACTAAAATCAGGCCCCACAAAACGGGTATGATCACCCGAACCCATACCAAAGGCGATGCACCGTCGACCGCTGTCTACAGCGACTGCGAACGGTATCGATATTCGCTGACCCGCGTGTGGGACACATCCGGGCGGCGCGTGATGTTCACCATGTTGAACCCGTCCACGGCGACCGAAGTGCAAAACGACCCAACAGTCGAACGCTGTGAACGCCGGGCGCGCGCCTTGGGGTTCGGGGCCTTTCAGGTGACCAACATATTTGCATGGCGTGATACCGACCCGAAAAAGATGCGCGCGGCGGATGAACCGGTGGGCGTCGCCAACGATCAGGCGATCCTGGATGGCGCGGCTTGGGCTGATCAGGTCATCGCGGCATGGGGGACCCATGGCGCGCATTTGGACCGGGGACCAGCCGTGGAACAGTTGCTGAAAACCACGGGCCAGACAGTTTATCATCTGGGCTTATCCAAGGCGGGCCACCCGAAACATCCGCTGTATCTGCCCTATACCCAACAGCCAGAGGTTTGGATATGACGCTTCCCGGCTTTACGCAGCAGTTCATCGAAACCAATGGGGTGCGGCTGTCTGTACACCGGGCTGGCGCAGGCGCGCCCCTGATTTGCCTGCATGGGTACCCGCAAAACCACATGACATGGCTGAACGTCGCCCCAACGCTGGCCAAACAGTTTGATGTGATCATCCCCGACCTGCGCGGCTATGGCGACAGCGATGCGCCTGCGGATGATACAGACCACACCACTTATTCCAAACGAACAATGGCACAGGATATCGTCGGCCTGATGGATGTGCTGGGAATCGCCCGTGCACATATTCTGGGCCATGATCGCGGTGCACGGGTATCGTACCGGCTGGCCCTGGATCATCCGGACCGTGTGAACAAGTTAGGCATCATAGAGGTCGTGCCCACCGGCGATTTCTGGGCACGTTGGTCGGCAGACGTGGGGCTGGCTGCGTATCATTGGACGTTTCTGGCCCAACCGCACCCCTTGCCCGAAACCATGATCAACGCAGATCCTGTGGGGTACATAGATTGGACGCTGGCCAGTTGGACACTTGCGAACTCTATTGATGCCCTACCCCCGGTTGCCGTCGAAAGTTATCGCACACAGGCCCGCGACCCGGCCCGCATCCATGCCATGTGTGCCGATTATCGCGCTGGGGCGACAACAGACCGGGCCATTGATGATGCGGACCGCGCGGCGGGCAAACAAATCAACGCCCCTTTCAAGTTTTTGTATGCGGAATACGGATTTCCCGACAAATCCGGCGATGCAGCAGGCCAATGGCGCGCCTGGGCACCACAAGTGGTTGCCGAAACATGCACGTCAGGCCATTTTGTTATGGAAGAAAACCCGGATGCAGTGCTGAACTGCTTTGAACCTTTTTTTGCAGGTCTTGCAGATGGATGACATGAAACGCCTTGCCGAAGAGGTAGAGAAGCTGAACAACCATCGCTTCATCCGCCTGCAAAATTCGATACCGCGAATGATTGCCTTTCAATTTGCGCGGGGGTTGGCGTTCGGACTGGGGTCCGTTGTGGGGGCAACCCTTTTGGTGTCGTTGCTTGTCTACTTTCTGTCCAACATGGATTTCATTCCAATCTTGGGCGACTGGGCAAAGCGGATCGTCGACGAAATTTCAATTTAGCCTCAAAGTTGCATCAATTCGATTAACCACACGCTTCGGTTTTTTACCTTTCCCGGCGCAAAAGCCGTAATCTGCGCTTGGTGAATTGGGAAGGTGCAACAGCCGATGATCATGCTGGCGACACTGATAACGATGATGATGGCAGGATCCGTGTTTATTGGCGCGGATTTTGGCACGGATGACGATGACACGTCAGATCAGGATGATCAGGAACAATTCACCCGCGACGGTGACACCGATCAGGGGTTTTTTGACCTTCTTGATTTTGGTGAACCGTCGCATGGCGATGATACATCCGTTGCCGACAGGTTCGCCGAAGATGACGATGAAGACCCAGATATTGAAGACAACACGTTGTGGGGATCAGATGGCGAAGACCGCATCCTTGGCGATGATGATGACGACACCATCTGGGGCGGTGATGGGTTTGATGAAATCGCCGGACGCGAAGGTGATGACACAATCTACGGCGAAGGCGGTGTTGACGACATTCACGGCGAAGACGGCAATGACCTGCTGTTTGGCGGGGCCGACATCGATTTCCTGTCGGGTGAAGAAGGCGATGACTGGCTGGATGGCGGCGAAGACGACGATTACCTGTATGGCTACAACGGCGATGATCATTTGATCGGCGGGACAGGGAACGATGAACTGGTCGGTGGGCAAGGCGATGATTTTCTGTCGGCAGGTGATGGCGTGGACAGCCTGCAAGGCGGGGGCGGCCGCGATCTTTTGATTGGCGGCATGGGCATGGACACATTGATGGGCGGCACAGGGGACGATGTATTGAATGGCCGCGTCACTGGCGATGATGGCACAGATAGTGACGAACGCGATTTTCTGAACGGCGGCGATGGTGACGACCAGCTGATTATGGGGCGTGATGACATCGCATCAGGTGGCGATGGGGCAGATAGTTTCGTTCTGCACCACGAACCCGGATCGGCGCCCGGGCAGATCATGGATTTTGCACAGGGTCAGGACAGTGTTGTGATCATCTATGATGGCACGGACCCTGCGGAAATTGCTGTTGGGCCAGATGAAGACAACGCAAACCAGATGCTGATCACGCTGAACGGTGATCCGGTCGCAACCGTGATGGGCGAAAATGGCATTTCGGCTGCCGATATCGAAGTGATCAACAGCACGTTGATCGCGCCGGGTCTTATGGATGGTGGCCTGCGCTAAGGTCTACGCACCAGTGGTTCAATGGGGGTTTTCATATCGGCTTACCCACCCTATACGGCGCAGATTATCCGCGTAAGTGGATGATTCCCTCCACGGGCCTTGCTGGACGACATCCCGGCTTGCGCCATAACCCTTAACCTTGAAGGAGACCCCGATGTCGATCACGCCTGAAGAAAAAGCACGTCTGATGAAAGAATTCGCCACGAAAGATGGCGACACCGGTTCCCCAGAAGTGCAAGTGGCCATTCTGTCGTCCCGCATCGCGACGCTGACAGAACACTTCAAAACTCATAAAAAAGACAACCACGGTCGCCGTGGCCTGTTGAAAATGGTTGCCCAGCGCCGGAAGCTTTTGGATTACACAAAATCCAAAGACGAAGCCCGCTATCAAGACCTGATCAAACGCTTGGGCCTGCGTCGCTAAGACGACCCTTGCATTTGAATGCCAAAGCGCGTCCCATCGGGGCGCGTTTTTTGGTTTTGAATGCGGGAAAGGGGGCCGCGGCAATGTTGGCCTATGCTTGGGAACGAAGTGAATCAAACCCGAAGCCAGTGGTGTTTCCGCCGCGAAGCGTCACTTTTGGACGGACGTTTTAAGCAAGCCAACATGACGGGCCTTGCAAGACCGCCACCCCTCAGTCACACCGCGCCTATGTCAAATCCCGCACAACCGGCCCGCGCATTCGTACCGATGATCGCACTGATGATGTCTATGGTTGCCCTGTCGACAGACATCATGCTGCCCGCCTTGCCTGCGATTGGCAGCGATCTAAACGTGGCAGAAGGCAACGATGTTCATCTGGTGGTCACGACCCTGTTTCTGGGGTTTGGCATCGCGCAGCTGTTTGCGGGTCCCATGGCCGACACATGGGGGCGCAAGCCCATCATTCTGGGATCTTTCATTCTGGTGATTGGCGGTGGCATTGTTTGCACTTTTGCCCAGTCATTCGAAGCGCTTTTGTTGGGCCGGTTCATTCAGGGGGTTGGAATCGCCGGACCACGGGTCTTGGCCACGGCAATCGTGCGCGATTTGTACGCTGGGCCACAGATGGCGCGTCTTCTATCAATTATCATGGTGACGTTCATCCTGGTGCCCGTCTTTGCACCCGCTGTTGGTCAGGGTGTGCAGGCGTTGGCGGGGTGGCGTGCCATCTTTGCCGTATTGGTCGCCGCCGCAATGATTTCAGCTATCTGGTACGGCCTGGGTCAGGCAGAAACGCTGGCCCCCGAAAATAAGCGCCCGTTTACACCGCGTAGTCTATTTTTCGGCCTGAAAGAGGTGATCACCACACGCGCCAGCATAGGCCACACAATGGTCAGTGGCTTCATGTTTGGCCCGTTTCTTGCCTATCTTGCCAGTGCCCAGATGATTTATCAGGACATCTACAGCGCTGGCGCATTATTCCCGCTGTATTTTGCGCTTGGCGCTGGATCCATCGGCATTGCGGCCTTTACCAATTCCATGTTGGTCGAACGGCTGGGCATGGCAACGTTGGCCCGCCGTGCGTTTCAAGTGGGTGTTGTGGGAATCGGCATCTTTGCGATTTGGTCATGGTCACATGCGGGTGTGCCACCGCTTTGGTCTTTCATCGCGTTTGTCATGCTAACCTTTTTCTGCATCGGCCTGAATTTTGGCAACATTTCTGCCCTTGCACTGGAACCAATGGGTCATATGGCGGGCATGGCCTCAGCAGTGTTTGGATTTTTATCAACGTTGATGTCGATCCCGATCGCCTGGGCCATCGGTGAATTCTACACGGGCACCACCACACCCTTGGCAATCGGGTTCTTGATCAGCGGGGCCGGTGCCTTGATCGCATTTGAATGGGCGATCCGCGCGCGATCAGCTTAACCGCCGCACATCATAGTCTGCCATCGCTGCCGCAAATTCTGCGGGACCTGTCCCACTGGCAAGGGCTTCGGCCATCTGAACAGCCTGCGATTTCGGGGCCATCCCGCCCACAGGCGGGTCACGGTCCAGATTGGTGGGAAACGGGTACCCTTCGGCACTGGCTGCAATCACCATCGCCCGATCATGAACATCCATTCCGTTGGTCTGCAACACGGGGTAAACCGCAGTGGCCATCCGGGTGCGATTGACGGTTTCAATGGACCGGCCAAACCCCGATGACACCTGCAACAAATTCCCAAACCGCCAAATGTCTGTCGTTGTGTTTGCACCCGCCGCATGCATCAGGGCAGGGTTGAAAAACAGCAAATCACCTTTTTGCATGGGAATTTGCACGTGATGTTCCGAAAATATCGTCTGGAACGTATCGCGTGCGAACGACACATACCCGTCTGCCGCCTTTTGCGAATGGGGCAGCAACATGGTCGGACCGGATTCCAATGGCATGTCCCGATGGACTACCGCCCCTTGCAGCGTCAGGCGTGGGGACATTTCATGCACATGGGCCGGAAACTGCGCCACCTGATCAGGTGTCATGAACCCCAGATGATAATCACGATGGGCTGTTTGCGCTGATCCACCCGGGTTCACCCGATTGACCTGTGCGGTGATTTGATAGCCCAGCCCCAGCCACGCTTCGGACACCAAAGCGATACCGTCACATGCATAGTATTCAGCGAAATTGGCTGGGTCCGCCAAACAGTGTTTTTCTGCGGCGTTCCACACCCTGTCATTGCTGCCCGGTTTTGCAAAATGGTCACCGATGGCCGCACCCCGGGCGTGCTGTTCTTCGATCATCGCTTCGAACAATACGGTCGCACGATCAATGACATCTGGTTTGTTTAGGCCGTTTTGGATCACCAACGCGCCCGGTCCATCTTTCAAACAGCGTATCACCTCTGTCTTCCATGTGGTGCGGCTGTCTGATTTCCGCGCGGCTTGGCGCAGGGCATCCCCACTGTAAACCGGGATATTTTTTTCGATACCAGCGGCAAGGGGATAATCAGCGGCATCTGTCTTTTGGGTGACCAATGCCCGGAATGTGTCCGGACATCCAGCATTGGGGTCGATCCAATATGGTGTGTCTGTCATCTTCGCACCCTCCCCTTGCGTTTGCACCATCTTTGCAAATCTGCGTGGCGCATGGAACAAAAAACGCGCCTGTAGATTTTGACGGTTGCGCAGGCGAAGTCCTATTTGATGTCGAACGGTTGCCTTTCCACTGGTCGAATTTGGACGCATGCCTAAATGGCAAGGTATGACCGATCTGCCGCCCCTTGCCCTTTCTGTGCGCCAACCATGGGCTTGGGCGATTATTCACGGGGGCAAAGTGATCGAAAACCGCAGTTTGGGATCGATCCATGCAGGCCACATGGACTGCCGCACCATTTGCATCCATGCCGCGTCCGGACTGAAAGAGGATGAATACCGCTGGGGATTGTGGCGCTTGGATCGCCACGGCGTTCGCTGCCCCCGGCCCGATGATCTGGTCCGTTCCGCAATCATCGGCACAGTCGACGTGGTTGATATCGTGACCGAAAGCGACAGCGCATGGTTTGGCGGGCAAGCCGGGCTGGTTCTGGAAAACCCGCGCCCAATTGTGCCCATCCCGTGCATTGGGGCATTGGGATATTTCAAGTGGGAACCCGCTGACGCGCCCGCGCCCGCGCCCGCGAAACCTTGGATGGTGCAGTTTCAAATGCCGGATCACAATGATCTGTTCAGCGACGCCCCGCTTCAATTCAAAGACATCCCGCAAAAACCATGGTCTGGAAAGGGGTAGACTCTGACAGGTGTCAACTTATGCTGACATCCATGACTGAAACCATCGCCCTGTTCGGGGCCACAGGCACCATCGGACGCGCCACCGCACAGGCCCTGCGCCAATCCGGTTACCGCGTCATTGCCCCTGTTCGCGGGGGTGCCGTGGTGCCGGGTTGCATCACCATGCCAATGGACATGGACGCATTGCCCGACGTCCTGAAACAAGTGGATGGCGTGATATGCTGCCTTGCATCCCGCACGGGAACGCCGAAGGACAGTTGGGCCGTTGACAGCCAGTTGACCCAAACCGTGATCACAGCCGCCGCGAAGGCACGCGTGGCGCGATTTGTGCTGTTGTCCGCCATCTGCGTTCAAAAGCCGCTGTTGGATTTTCAAAAAGCCAAACTGGCGTCCGAGGCCGCATTGCAAGCCACAGACATGACGTGGTCGATCGTGCGTTCGACAGCGTATTTCAAATCTTTGTCCGGGCAACTGGACAGGGTGCAAAACGGCAAACCGTTCTTGGTCTTTGGTGACGGCACGCTAACGGCCTGCAAACCGATTTCAGACCGCGATTTGGGCGATTTTCTGGTGTCGTGCTTGTCGGATCCGGCGCGGCAGAACGCGGTTTTGCCCATTGGCGGCCCGGGTCCTGCAATCACCCCAATGGATCAGGTCGATATCTTGGCAGATCTTTTAGGCGAACGCCCCAAGGTGAAACACGTCCCGCCACGGTTTCTGGCGTTTATTGCAAAGGCGCTTGGTGGTTTGGGCATTGTCATCCCAAGGCTACGGGAAAAGGCAGCATTGGCGCGGATCGGGCACTACTATGCAACGGAATCCATGCTGGTGTGGAAGGATGGCCGATATGATGCGGATGCCACGCCATCATTTGGGCAGGATCATCTAGCGGATCATTACCGTGCCCTGATCCAAGACAAAGCTGAAAATGAACGCGGCAGCCACGCCGTATTTTAAGTGTTTTCCGGTCGGCGGGTCACATTTGCTGCACGGCAGTCAAACCGGGCAACACGGACGCCCCTTTCCCTTATCCACGATCTGCGCTACACGCCCCCATCTTTGAAACGACAGCGCCCGGGTCCAGCGCTGCAAACAAGATAAGGGACCGGCGGCAATGGGGCCGCTATGCAACATGGCCAAAGGGCCATTTAGGAAAATCCGATACATGTTTACAGAAGTCAAAAAATCGATGGAATGGGGCGAAGAAACCCTGACCCTCGAAACCGGTAAGGTTGCGCGTCAGGCTGACGGCACAGTGATTGCAACGCTGGGTGAAACCAGTGTTATGGCGAACGTCACATTCGCAAAACAACAAAAGCCAGGGCAGGATTTCTTCCCCCTGACGGTTCATTACCAAGAAAAATACTACGCAGCGGGCAAAATCCCCGGTGGTTTCTTCAAGCGTGAAGCACGCCCAACGGAAAAAGAAACCCTGACCGCGCGCCTGATCGACCGCCCGATGCGTCCATTGTTCGTCCCCGGCTTCAAACACGAAGTGCTGGTGATGTGTACTGTTCTGTCCCACGATCTGGTCAACGACCCGGACATGGTGGCCATGATCGCCGCGTCCGCCGCGCTGACGATTTCCGGCGTACCCTTCATGGGCCCTGTCGGCGCATGCCGCGTCGGCTACGAAGATGGCGAATACGTCTTGAACCCAACCGTCGATGATATGACCAAACTGCGCGACAATCCGGATCAGCGTTTGGATCTGGTGGTTGCCGGAACCAAAGACGCCGTCATGATGGTTGAATCAGAAGCGTATGAATTGACCGAAGAAGAAATGCTGGGGGCTGTGAAGTTCGCGCATGAATCCTTCCAGCCTGTCATCGACCTGATCATTGATCTGGCCGAAGATGCCGCGAAAGAACCGTTTGATTTCACGCCGCCAGATTACAGCGATCTGTACGCCGCCGTTGCTGCCGCTGGTGAAACCGCGATGCGCGATGCATATGCGATTGGCGACAAACAGGAACGCACAGCAGCCGTTGCTGCCGCCAAGGACGCGGTGAAAGCAGCACTGACAGAAGACCAGTTGGAAGACGAAAATCTGGGCGCTGCGCTGAAGAAACTGGAATCCAATGTTCTGCGCGGTGACGTGGTCAAGAACGGCCGCCGCATCGACGGTCGTGCATTGGACGAAGTGCGGGATATCGTGTGCGAAACAGGGTTCCTGCCCCGTACACACGGTTCGGCGCTGTTCACACGTGGTGAAACCCAGGGTTTGGTTGTCACCACATTGGGCACCGGCGACGATGAACAGATGATCGACGCGCTGGAAGGCACGTATAAATCAAACTTCCTGCTGCACTATAACTTCCCTCCCTATTCGGTTGGCGAAGTGGGCCGCGTAGGTTCGCCCGGCCGTCGTGAAATCGGCCACGGCAAACTGGCATGGCGCGCGTTGCAGGCTGTTTTGCCAGCCGCGACCGACTTTCCCTACACCATCCGCGTGGTGTCGGAAATCACGGAATCCAACGGATCGTCATCCATGGCGTCTGTGTGCGGTGGGTCTTTGTCCATGATGGACGCAGGCGTTCCGCTGAAGGCACCCGTTGCGGGTGTGGCCATGGGTCTGGTTCTGGAAGATGACGGGTCCTACGGCATTCTGACCGATATTCTGGGTGACGAAGATCATCTGGGCGACATGGATTTCAAAGTGGCCGGGACGGAAGCGGGGATCACATCCCTGCAGATGGACATCAAGGTCGCAGGCATCACACCTGAAATCATGGAAAAAGCGTTGGCGCAGGCCAAGGCAGGCCGGATGCACATTTTGGGTGAAATGGCGAAATCCATCACCGGTGCGCAGGAATTCAGCGTCCACGCCCCACGCATCGAAACGATGCAGGTGCCCACCGACAAAATCCGTGAAGTGATCGGGTCCGGCGGTAAAGTGATCCGTGAAATCGTAGAAGTATCGGGCGCAAAGGTCGACATCAACGATGATGGTATCATCAAAATCGCGTCGCCAAATGGCGAAGCCATCGCAAAAGCCTACGAGATGATCCATTCAATCGTGGCAGAGCCGGAAGAAGGCAAAATCTACAAAGGCAAGGTCGTCAAAGTTGTCGACTTCGGCGCCTTTGTGAACTTCTTTGGTAAGCGCGACGGTCTGGTCCACGTGTCCCAAATCGAAAACCGCCGTCTGAACCACCCATCTGATGTTCTGAAAGAAGGTCAGGAAGTTTGGGTCAAACTGTTGGGCTTTGATGACCGCGGCAAGGTGCGTCTGGCGATGAAGATGGTTGATCAGGAAACTGGCGAAGAAATCGCGAAAGAAGAAAAAGCAGAGGAAGAATAACCCTTCTCTGCTGTGGGGTCACACATCCCACGATTTAGAAAGCCCCGGTCGATTGGCCGGGGCTTTTCATTTTCACATAACTGTAACCAACACGTCACCAAATTGATTCACAACCTGCTCATCAGTCGCTTCATTCTAAACCGCCACTGAATAAGGTAGCATTGAAATGTCTCTACGTGATGAAATCATCAACGATCCAGAATACGGCAACAAGGCGGAGGCTTTTGAGGCCTTCGACGACATTCCGACCAACCCTAATCTGGGAAACACAATCGGCGATGTCATCAATCGTCGCTATGGCCGCCGCGAGGTATTGCGCGGGATTTTGGGTGTTTCAGCGACGACTGCTTTGTTTGGCACCTCTGCCATGATTGCCCCACAACAAGCGGCTGCAAAAACTGCTGCTGACAGCCGTTACATCTTTGATGAACTGGCTTGGGGCAACGATGAAACCCATCATATCACCGAAGGCTATGACTTGAAGGTGCTGTTACGCTGGGGCGACCCAATCACAGCGGACGCCCCGGCGTTCGACGTGATGAACCAAACGCCAGAGGCACAGTTACAGCAGTTTGGCTACAACAACGACTACGTTGGCTTTGCCCCGCTGAACGCGGATGGTACACGCGGGATGCTGTGTGTGAACCACGAATATACGAATGAAGAAGTCATGTTCCCAGGTCTGGGCCGCCAAGACCGTGCAGGCTTCGAAGATATGACGAAAGAAATCGTAGACATCGAAATGGCCGCCCATGGTGGAACCGTTGTTGAGATTGAACAGGTTGACGGTGAATGGAATGTCGTGCTGGACGGCCCAAACAACCGCCGCATCACACCGCTGAACACCGAAATGACATTCTCTGGCCCAGCGGCAGGTCATGATCGTCTGAAGACCAACGATGATGCAACAGGCATGTCAGTCATGGGGACAATCAACAACTGTGCAGGTGGCATGACCCCATGGGGCACATACCTGATGGCGGAAGAAAACTTCCACGGCTACTTCTGGTCCGACGTTCTGGATGCGGAGGGCAAAGTGGATGTCTCTGCCCAGGCCGAAGCCAAGCAAATGAAGCGTTACGGTGTTCCGGGCCGTTGGTATGCGTGGGGAAAATACTATGACCGCTTCAACATCGACAAAGAACCCAACATGCCAAACAAGTATGGTTGGATTGTTGAAGTTGACCCAACCGATCCAACCGCCCTGCCCGTGAAGCACACCGCAATGGGCCGGTTCCGCCATGAAGGCGCTGAAACCACCGTTTCCACGGATGGCCATGTTGTTGTGTATTCCGGCGACGACAACCGGTTCGACTACCAATACAAATTTGTGTCCAAGGGTACGGTCACAGGTGACAAGTCCCGGGATATGGGTCTGTTGTCGGACGGCACGTTGTACGTCGCCCGGTTTGAAGATGATGGTGTGATCAACTGGTTGCCCTTGATCCATGGCGAAGGACCATTGACCGCCGCAAACGGGTTCAATGACCAAGGTGACGTCATGATTGACACCCGCCTTGCAGCTGACCTACTGGGCGCAACCCCGATGGACCGCCCAGAAGATGCGCAGCCGCGTGGCGATGGCACAGCCTATATCATGCTGACCAACAACACCCGCCGGAAAGCGGATCAAGTGAACGCCGCAAACCCACGCCCAGAATCATCATTTGGGCACATCATTGAAATCAAAGAAGCTGGCGGTGACCACGCAGCGACCACCGGCACTTGGTCCATCTTGGTGAAATGTGGCGATCCAACGCTCGCAGACGTGGGCGCACAGTGGAACCCAGAAACGTCTGAAAATGGTTGGTTTGGATCCCCCGACAACTGCGCCATCGACACTGATGGCCGTCTTTGGATTTCGACGGACCAAGGGTCTGGCTGGGCCAAGACAGGCAAATCCGATGGCCTTTATGCGCTGGAAACCGAAGGCGACTTGCGCGGCCATTCCAAACTGTTCTTCCGGTGCCCCGTCGGCGGTGAATTGTGTGGGCCATACTTCACGGATGACAGCGAAACACTGTTCTTGGCGGTGCAGCACCCTGGGACTGATGGAACCAAAAACTTCGTAGGGTTTGAACGCAATTCGACCTTTGAAGATCCTGCGACACGGTGGCCGGACTTTGATCCAGCGATGCCGCCTCGCCCATCTGTTTTGGTGGTCACCAAACAGGGTGGTGGCAAGATCGCAGTCTAACGATCAGTTCAGAAGGATCGAAGGGGGACAGGGCAACGCCTTGTCCCTTTTTTGTGCGAAAACAACGCTGACATTGCCACCGACATTTGTGACGCGCGACGCCCTGTCGCGTGGAAACTTTGCAAGTGCAGCATACTTAGTCCCTTGACCATGAAAGGAGCCTGACAATGGACGCATTGATCCTGTCACGCATTCAGTTCGGGGCGAACATTTCGTTCCACATTTTGTTCCCAACGATCACCATCGCATTGGGCTGGGTGCTCTTGTATTTCCGTATCCGCTACAACCGATCTGGCGAACAGCGCTGGATGGACGCCTATATGTTCTGGGTCAAGGTCTTTGCCTTGTCCTTTGCCTTGGGCGTCGTATCGGGCATCACGATGTCGTTCCAATTTGGAACGAACTGGCCCGGGTTCATGGAAAAGGTCGGCAATATTGCCGGGCCGCTTTTGGCATATGAAATCATGACCGCCTTCTTCTTGGAAGCGGTGTTTCTGGGAATTATGTTGTTTGGCGCGTCCAAGGTGCCACGTTGGTTGCACACCGGTGCAACGTTCCTGGTGGCCTTCGGGACAACCATGTCCACCTTCTGGATTATCGTGCTGAATTCCTGGATGCACACGCCCGCTGGGTTTGAACTGCGTGACGGCGTCGTGTTTGCGACAAATTGGTGGGACATCATCTTTAACCCATCCATGCCATATCGGTTGGCCCACATGCTGTTGGCATCTGGTCTGACAGTGGCGTTCCTGATCGCGGGTCTGTCAGCGCTTCGTTTGCTGTGGGGCGAAAAAGGCCATGGTGTGCGGACCTCGTTCCGCACAGGCGTGATCATGGGCGCGATGCTGATCCCGGTTCAAATCTTCATGGGTGACTTGCATGGCTTGAATACGCTGGAACACCAACCGGCAAAGGTCGCCGCGATGGAAGGCAACTGGGAAACCGGCCCAAATGTGCCGCTGGTTTTGTTTGGGATCCCCAACGAAGAAACCCGCAGCACTGATTTTGAAATCGGTATCCCGAACGGTGCATCGATTATTCTGAAACACAAACCATCTGGTGTGGTGCCGGGGTTGAACGATTTCGTCGCCGACGATGGCACAATTCAACATCCACCCGTTGCGCCGGTGTTTTATTCGTTCCGCGTGATGGTCGGCACCGGGTTTGCGATGCTGTTCCTGTCTTGGGCCGGGGTTTGGATGTTACGCAAGCGCGGCTGGGAACCCGGTGATCTGCCAAAGCCATACCTGTTGATGATGGTCCCAATGGCGCTGTCAGGTTGGGTGGCCACGCTGGCGGGGTGGTATGTAACCGAAATTGGCCGGCAACCGTGGCTGGTGACTGGTGTCATGACCACGAAAGAAGCCGTGGCAGATGTGCCACCGGTCATGGTTTTGTCGACCCTTATTGGCTATCTTGTGGTGTATGCGCTGCTGATTGGGGCCTATATTTCGGTCCTTTTGTACATGGCGCGCAAAGCCGCCAAGGCAGAGGCGATCCCCAACCCACGGCGGCCGGGTGAACAACCCTTGCCTGTCCCAGCGGAGTAATCGACGATGGAATTCCTTGGATACCCTGCAGATCAGTGGCTGCCATTTACATTTGCCGCCCTGATGGGGTTGTCGATCCTGATCTATGTGTGTTTGGACGGGTTTGATCTTGGCGTGGGGGTTCTGGTCCCCCTTGCCGATGAGGCGGAACAGGATCGCATGATCGCTTCGATTGGGCCATTTTGGGATGCCAACGAAACATGGCTGGTCCTTGCCATCGGGTTGTTGCTTGTTGCATTCCCAACGGCCCATGGCGCCATCCTGACAGCCCTGTATCTGCCTGTGGCGATCATGCTGTTGGGTCTGATCCTGCGGGGTGTGGCTTTTGAATTTCGGGTCAAGGCCCCGTACAAATGGAAACGCGCATGGACCTGGGCGTTCTTTGCCGGATCGCTTTTGACGTCATTGGCACAAGGTTACATGCTGGGTCTATATATTATGGGGTTGATCAGCACGCCCCTGACGATCGGGTTCGCCCTGCTGTGTGCCGTATTTTTGACCGTGGGCTACAGTTTTATCGGGGCCGCTTGGCTGATCGGTAAAGCCGAAGGCGATCTGCAATCAAAAGCTGTGAATTGGTGCAAAGGGGGTGTTTGGGGCCTGATCCTGGGGATTGGGGCCATTTCGCTAGCATCCCCCTTTGTCAGCACCCGTATTTTTGACAAATGGTTCACAGGCCCATCGCTGATCTATTTGGCGCCGCTTCCAATCATCTCTGGCTTGTTGATTGTCTATATCTGGTCAGCGCTGCGGCGGCTTTCGGTCAATCCAAACAAGGAAATCTGGGGGCCATTTGTGGCTGCAATGGCGCTGTTTGCCCTGTCATTTCTGGGAATGGCGTACAGCTTCTATCCCTATGTGGTGCCCGAACAGCTGACGATTTATGAATCTGCCAGCGCGCCAGAAGCATTGATCATTATTCTGGTCGGCACATTATTCGTGCTGCCCACCATTTTGGCCTACACTGCCCTGTCGTACTACCTGTTCCGGGGCAAGGCGACAGAACTGCGTTACGACTAAATGATAGATGACCCGGGCGCAGCGCGCCCGGGCTGTTGCCTCATTAGGAATTGGGGGCTGCTTCTTCGGAAGTTGCATCCACCACGGGTTTAGGAGGAACACCCATTGCCCCGTTGGTGACACCGGCCAGACCGTCTTCCAACGATACGCCCAGTTCTTCGCCCAGCTTTTTCAGGGCGGGCATTTGAACCGCCATTCCCAGAATGCTGTCCAACGCTTGGTTTACGACAGGCTTATCGCCCCCGCCAGCGCCGCCACCTACAGCCCCGGCCAGACCATGCACCTGATGGATCTTGATGCTGTCGATTTTTTCAGCCGGTTTGACCATTTGTTCTACCACCATTGGCAGGGCTTCCAGCCGCGCCAGGGCCACCTTCATTTCAATTATGGCTTCGGACAAGGCATTGTCCGCTTCGACAATCGCCTGACGACCTTCGGCTTCGGCCAGCAAGTCAGCTTTTTTCGCTTCGGCACGAATGGTGATCGCATCAGCATCCGCTTGCGCTTCTTCCCGGCGGGCGGCAGCGCGGTCTGCGGCAGCGTCTTTTTCGGCTTCGGCTTCCAACTTCAGCTTGGTTGCTGTGCGTTCCGCTTCGCGTGCGGCTTCGATCAATGCAATGGCCTTTGTCCGTTCGGCTTCGGCCACGGCACGGGCCGTTTCAATGGCTTCGCTCGCTTTTTTGGCTTCGGCACGGGCGGCATCGGCTGATGCGCGGGCGCGAGATTCTTCTTCGGACTTTTGCGCAATGATAATGGCGCGTTCTTGGTTGGCGACTTCCAATTCCCGGTCGCGTGCGATTTCAGCAGCGCGGATCGCCTCTTCCCGCTTTACGCGGGCGGTTTCTTTGGTGCGCTGCGCTTCTTCCTGACGTTCTGCAATTTCGGCTTCTTGTGCAGCTTGCAAAGTTTGCACTTGTTGAATTTGCGCGATTTGCGCTTCTTGTTCGTCGCGTTCAATGGCCAGCTTTTGCCGTTCTGCTTCCATCGCTGCCCGACGGACAGACACATCTGCATCCGCATCAATCTGGGCGCGCTCTTTTTTGGACGTCGCAATGACTTCGGCCAGTTTGCGCATGCCGACAGCGTTAAATGCGTTGTTTTCATCCAGCGCTTCAAAGGGTGTCTGGTCCAGCGCGGTCAAAGATACCGATTCCAGTTCAAGACCGTTTTTCAGCAGATCTTCGGAAACGGCATTCTGCACTTCCTGAACAAATTCAGCCCGATTTTCATGCAGTTCATCCATCGTCATCTGCGCGGCCACGGCCCGCAGACCGTCAACCAATTTGCCTTCGATCATCTCACGCAGCTGATCAACATAGAACGTCCGGTCGCCCAGCGTTTGCGCCGCGCGGGAAATGCCTTCGGCAGTTGCGTTGACAGACACATAGAATTCGACGCCCACGTCCACACGCATGCGGTCTTTTGTGATCAGTGCCGCCTCGTGGGCGCGGCTGACCTCCAACCGTAGTGTTTTCATATTCACGGGGCGAATTTCATGCAGCAATGGGATGACAAGCGTTCCCGCATCCATGATGACAGATTTTCCCCCGGCGCCCGTTTTTACGAGGCTGACTTCGCGTGTGGCGCGGCGGTACAGCCGGGCAAGCACCATGCCCATCAGCACGAACAATGCAATGACACCTATGACAATGATGGCAATCGTTTCCAGTCCCATGAAATCCTCCATTCTGGGTGTGTAAATTCAAGTTTTTTGAGTTTTGGGGGTCAGGCGACCGGCAACAGCCGCATCTGACCCGTTCTGATATTGCGCAGCAAAATCACATCCGTGCCCTGCTTGATCTTGTCATCATCTTTGGCAGGTTCCGCGCGCAGATAGTGCGTATTGCCGAACCGATCGGTAATGCGCACCTCTGCCGGGTGGCCGCGCCGGGCAGTGCCTTGGGTCACTTTCCCCCGATACCCGCCAAATCGGTTGGTGGACATCGCGCTGGTTTCAGATTTTGGCAGAACAGCCGCAAAGCCTGATGCAAAAGTGCGGGTAAACCAAATCGCTGCAACGATGGCCGGCAACGCAGCAACTGTCCAAGGCAGCATGAACCCCAGCCCGGTGTCCAGAATTGACTGGATTGCCAAACCCGTCGCGCCAAAGCCCAACAATACGGACCCAAGCCAGATCATGAATGGCACCTTGCCCATCCCCAACCACGCAAGCGCACCCGGGTCAGCGTCTAACGTGGCGGCTTCGCCACCTTCGGCAAGGTCGGGAATGTCATAATCCGCAGCATCTGGCAGGTCCAAATCAATATCCATATCGGGCAAATCACCCAAGTCTGGGACATCGACCACATCCATATCGATATCGCCCGCGTCACCCACCAAAGACAGGCCAATCATCATGAAAGCAAGTTCCAAAAGAACCAAAGAAAACAACAAGATCAGCGCAAGCGTGAACGGTGCCATGGCTGGCGACAAAAGCGTTTCAAACATTCAGCAAAGTCCCCCCATCAATACAGTATACATAGGTATACACAACTTCGTGATCAAGGGTTTGCAACCGTTTATCGCGATCAA
>JAHDBC010000025.1:0-4297 GCA_020630595.1 Planktomarina sp. | reverse complement strand
ATATTTTCTTTGCCTGATGTTTGCAGCGCGTCCAGCGCCCGCAAAATCTCTGCAAAATTGCGACCGACGGTCATCGGATATGTCATGGACAGTTTCAATTTCTTGTCTGGCCCCACGATAAAGACAGACCGCACAGTCGCGCTGTCTGCGGGTGTGCGGCCATCGGGCAGCACGGCTTCGGCTGGCAACATGTCGAATGCCTTGGCCATTTCCAGACCGTCGTCCGCCACAATCGCAAATTCAGGCTTTGCGCCACCAACACTTTCAATGTCAGATTTCCATTTCACGTGATCTTCCACGCCATCCACAGAAACACCCAGCACTTTGGTGTCACGTGCCGCCCATTCGGACGCCAGCTGCGCAACTGCGCTGAATTCAGTGGTGCAGACAGGTGTGAAATCTTTGGGATGGGAAAATATGACCGCCCAACTGTCGCCCACCCAATCGTGAAGCGAAATATCGCCCTGATCCGTGGTCACTGTCAGATCTGGGATTGTGTCATTGATGCGCAAAGACATGGAAAGCTCCTATTTTGCTGATTGCCCCTATCTATCCATTGCCTGCAGAGATTCGAAGGGGGCCGCCCCAGCAAAGACCAATCGTTTGGTTATCCGTCAACCAAACGAACGTCGTTCCAATCACGCGGTCGTTTCAGAATTCTGTCCTGCAAAAAACACCTGTGATGTGGCGTTGGATGTCACCTGTTCGGGCGCTTCGACCACCGGCAGCACGATGGAAAAGATGGTGCCCACACCCGGCCGGCTGTCCATCAACAATGCGCCGGACGATTGTTGCGCAAATCCCTTGGCCATGGAAAGGCCCAGCCCGGATCCATCACCCACGTTTTTCGTGGTGAAGAACGGCTCAAACACCTGCGATTGGATCAATATGGGAATGCCAACGCCCGTGTCGCTGACCATGACCTGAACGTAATCGCCCGTTGGCAGTCCTTCGTTCAAGGCAAACCGGCTGGTAGAGGTGACTTTCAAGGGTTGCGCCGTGATCCGCAACCGGCCCCCATCGGGCATCGCATCCCGCGCATTCAGGACCAGATTCAACAAGGCCATTTCAAACAGGCTTTTGTCGACGCGAATGTTGGGCACACCACGTGGCACGGTGCTTTTGAAATCGACCTTTGCCGGGATCACCCGATCCACCATTTGCGCAAACTGATGCAAAAACACCGACAGATTTACGGAAACAGGTACAAGCGTTGACTGCCGCGCAAAGGCAACCAATTGCGCAGTCAATTGTGACGCGCGTTCTGCAGCAACGCGGGCTTCTTGTGCCAAACGATCCTTGTCGTTGCGGTCTTCCACTTCGTGGTAAAGTTCCAGATTTCCCAAAACAACGGTCAGAATATTGTTGAAATCATGGGCCACACCCCGCGTCAGCTGGCCCACCGCGTTCATCTTCTGCGCCTCCCCGCTGCGCAGGGTCGCTTCGTGCAGCGCGGATCTGACACGAAACACGGAAACAAGGGCTGAAAAATAGTAAAAAATCATCCCGATGAACATCAAAACGACGATCACCCGTTCAAATGTTCCTTGTTGCTGCATGTAAACCGACGTGCCGATCACAGCGATAAACATGCTGTTGGCGATCGCGTCGCCCATGGCAAACATCGGCATCCGTGCGCGCAGGGCAAAGGAATGTAAAACGGCGCCGGCACTTAGCCCGATGGCCCCAGCGCGCAGCAAATCATTCCCCGTAAACCAAAGCGCCATTGGCAAAGCAATGAAGACCAGCGCCACAAAGAAATTCAAAACAGCAAGCCGCCAGAACGCCATGCGGTTCGGGCGCCTTTTCACGCGCAACGCCAATACCTGCTGCAGCCATAGCAAGAAACAGTACAACACCAGCCATGCCAACGGATAAATGAATTCAAACGCAAAATAACTGGCGGCAACAGCCAACGTCAGCAAAAGCAAACGGACCCGCATTTCGGGACTGGTAAAGGAATCCACAGTGGCAAGGGCCTGATACTGGCTACGATAGTCATCGGTCGAAAAGATCCGCAAACGCATATCGTTCATCTTCTGATTGTTTCGCCTTGAATATACGCGCTTTGCGCACAGGCGCAAATTTTACTAAAACGGAGCGTTCGCACGGAATTTTTGCATCATCCCACCATCCGGATGATGCAGGTGAAGTTCCTGTGAATGCAGCATCAGGCGCGGATGATCCAGCGCCGCGCCAGTCGCGTAAAAGGGATCACCCAAAATCGGATGCCCAATTGCCAACATATGCACCCGCAACTGGTGCGACCTGCCCGTCTGTGGAAACAGCCTGACCCTTGTTTCATCGTCGCCGCGTTTCAGAACCTTCCAATCCGTCACCGCGGCCTTCCCAGTGTCATGGCAAACCTTTTGACGGGGCCTGTTGGGCCAATCCACGATCAATGGCAAATCCACTGTGCCCTGATCTTCGGCGATAATGCCTGACACACGGGCAACATAGGATTTGCGCACCTTGCGCCGTTCGAACTGTTTGCCCAAATGACGTTGGGCATGGGGGGTCAGACCAAACACCATCACACCCGATGTATCCCGGTCCAAGCGATGCACCAAAAGGGCGGTGGGAAAGGCGGCTTGAACACGCCGGATCAGACAATCCGCCAGATCTTCCCCGCGCCCCGGAACGCTTAACAGGCCAGACGGCTTATTCACCACGAGGATCTCGTGATCATCGTGCAAGATATCCAACGGGTCGTTCGGGGGATCATAGTCAGTCATACTGCACCCCTACCCCATCTTCATTTTGCGTCAAATACTCTGGGTGGGTGTTGAGAGGGAGGGCAAAGCCCTCCCTTCAGGCCCTTGCGGCCCAAGCAAATCAAATCATGCCGCCCCGGAACGGGGCGACCCTTGGGTTCAGACCTTCACCCGTTCTGATGTTGGATCGTAGAAAGGTTTCGAAGACACCTCTGCAGCGACCCGTGTGCCAGCGACGTCAATTTCAAAGTTTGAACCCAGCACATCAGCCAGTTTTTCCCCTTTGCACGGCACATACCCCATGCCCATTGCGGCGCCCATATGGTGCCCATAGGTGCCCGATGACAAATAACCCACAACCTCACCATCCCGCAGGATCGTTTCGTTGTGATACAACAGCGGTTCCTTGTCTTTCAGTTTGAACTGAAGCAGCCGTTGTGAAACGCCCTCTTCCTTCTTTTTCAGAACTGCGTCGCGACCAATGAAATCAGGCTTGTCCGTTTTCACTGCAAAGCCCAGACCTGCTTCCACCACGTGATCTTCCGATGTGATATCATGTCCAAAATGGCGGAATCCTTTTTCGATCCGGCACGTGTCCATCATATGCATCCCGCACAGCTTCAGGCCAAGTTCCTGCCCTGCTGCATGCAGTGTTTCAAAGGCATGGCCAGCCATGTCGGATGACACGTAGATTTCCCAACCCAATTCACCGACATAGGTCACCCGGTGTGCACGGGCCAACCCCATGCCCAGTTCAATGTCTTGGGCGGTGCCAAAGGGGTTTACAGCGTTGCTGAAATCATTGGGCGACACCATTTCCAGCAATTTTCGGGAATTGGGCCCCATCACAGCCAAAACGCCTTCGCCAGCGGTCACATCCGTGATCACCACGTTGAAATCGCCCTTGTGGCGCATCATCCATGTCTGGTCGGCCAGCCGCGTGGCCGCCGGTGTCACCACGATATAGGCGGTTTCAGACAACCGGGTCACGGTCACGTCCGCTTCGATTCCGCCCGCCCGGTTCAAAAACTGCGTATAGACAATCTTTCCGTTTTCCACATCGTATTGACCGCCACCAACGTAGTTCATGAACGCTGTGGCATCCGGGCCTTCGACACGGATTTTGCCAAAGGAAGACATGTCATACATGCCCACATTTGTGCGGATCGCATTGTGTTCGGCCGCTACATTTTCAAAAAAGTTCTGACGCTTCCAAGAATATTCATAGGCTGGCGTCTGGCCTTCGCTTGCAAACCAGTTTGCACGTTCCCAACCGGCCAACTCGCCGAAGACAGCGCCCTGTTCTTTCAGGTGGTGATGGAACGGCGTCCGCCGCACACCGCGCGCGGTTTTCTTTTGCAGATAGGGAAAGTGGTCGGCGTACAGCAGGCCCAAAGTTTCTTTAGATCGTTCAAACAGATAGGTCTTGTTGCCTTGGAATGGCTGCATCCGGGAAATATCGACATCGCCCAGATCAAACGGCTTGTCGCCGCTATCCATCCATTCTGCCAACGCCATCCCGGCGCCCCCGGCAGACTGGATTCCGATGGAATTGAAGCCGGCGGCGACCCAGACATTGTCCA
>JAHDBC010000060.1 GCA_020630595.1 Planktomarina sp. | reverse complement strand
CAGTGATCCAACAGGCTTATGCGTTCTGCCGTCCAGCGCCCTATGACAAAACGGCTAGGGGCAGCGATCTGGGGATAGGGCGGCTATACCAATGGACTATGTCAATCGCCCTTTGTCCAATCCGGTTTGGCACCGTGGGGCGATATACCTTGGGCATCCAAACAGAAAGGATGTTCAGATGGTCGGCAGGATGTTGGATGCGTGTTACACCGCACATACCCGTTGGGATCGGCGCACCGATGATATGACGGAACATGCCATCAATGCGCTGATTTTCAATTTCGGGCTGCCGATCTTGGCGTCCTTTTTGACCTTGCCCTTGGCGTGGTATGTGTTGGGTCATCAGCTTGCATGGGCCTTCAATTCCGTCGCTGCGGTGAACGCCACGGCATGGTGTGCGATGGCGATCATCTATGTTGGTCACCGGCGGATGAAGCGGTACTGACCCTGCGCATTATCTTTTGCGCCGCTTGTTCCCCCCACGCATCCCGGCACGGCCTGCGGTGCTGCGCCCGGATGCCTTTTGCGCGTCGTCCACGGCTTTTTCCACGGCGTATTGCCGGGCCAGCGGGTCATCGGCGATGGTCAGTTCCACGGTTTCCAGCCGCTTGACCTCATCGCGCAAACGGGCGGCTTCTTCGAATTCGAGGTTTTCCGCCGCTTTGCGCATGTCGTCGCGCAGGCCATCCAGAACGGCCTGCATGTTGCCGCCCTTCCTCGTGTCCACCTTTGCGGTGACGCGGGCCATATCTGTGTCACCTTGGTAAAGACCCGCCAGCACGTCTTCGACGTTCTTTTTGACGGTCGCGGGGGTGATGCCGTGCTTTTCGTTATAGGCAATTTGTTTGGCGCGGCGGCGGTTGGTTTCCCCCATCGCGCGTTCCATGGATCCGGTGATCTTGTCGGCATACATGATCACGCGGCCTTCGGCGTTTCGGGCGGCCCGCCCGATGGTTTGGACCAGCGATGTTTCAGAACGCAGGAAGCCTTCTTTGTCCGCGTCCAGAATGGCGACCAGACCACATTCTGGAATATCAAGCCCTTCGCGCAGCAGGTTGATCCCCACCAGCACATCGAATGCCCCCAGGCGCAGATCGCGCAGGATTTCGATGCGTTCAATGGTGTCGATGTCGCTGTGCATGTACCGCACACGGATGCCCTGTTCGTGCAGGTATTCGGTCAGGTCTTCGGCCATGCGTTTGGTCAGCGTGGTGGCCAGCACCCGCATGCCCTTTTCCGCCACGCGGCGGATTTCATGCAGCAGATCATCGACCTGGGTATCGACCGGGCGAATTTCGACTTCGGGGTCCAAAAGCCCGGTGGGGCGGATCACCTGTTCGGTGAATACGCCGCCTGCCTGTTCCAATTCCCACGCCGCAGGGGTGGCCGACACAAACACAGATTGGGGCCGCATGGCATCCCATTCTTCGAACTTCAGGGGGCGGTTGTCCATGCATGATGGCAGGCGGAACCCGTGTTCGGCCAGTGTGAATTTGCGGCGATAGTCGCCTTTGTACATCCCGCCGATCTGGGGCACGGACACGTGCGATTCATCGGCAAATACAATCGCGTTGTCGGGGATGAATTCGAACAGGGTGGGGGGCGGTTCACCCGGTGCGCGCCCCGTCAGGTAACGCGAATAGTTTTCGATCCCGTTGCAGACGCCCGTCGCCTCCAACATTTCAAGATCGAAATTCGTGCGCTGTTCCAACCGCTGTGCTTCCAGCAGTTTGCCTTCGTTCACCAGTTGGTTCAGCCGCAGCTTCAGTTCTTCTTTGATCTTGATGATGGCCTGATTCATCGTCGGGCGCGGCGTCACATAGTGGCTGTTGGCATAGATGCGCAGGCGTTTCAGATCGCCCACCTTTTCCCCGGTCAGCGGATCGAATTCGGTGATGGATTCCAAGTCTTCGCCAAAGAACGACAGGCGCATGGCGCTGTCTTCCATGTGGGCGGGCCAAACTTCCAAACTGTCGCCCCGCACACGGAAGGTGCCGCGTTGGAACGCCTGATCGTTGCGGCGGTATTGCTGGGCAATCAGGTCCGCCATGACTTTGCGGATGTCGTATTCTTTGTCGGTGTACAGGTCTTGGGTCATGGCCCCATAGGTTTCCACCGATCCGATGCCGTAAATGCACGACACAGACGCCACAATGATCACATCATCGCGTTCCAACAGCGCACGGGTGGCCGAATGGCGCATCCGGTCGATCTGTTCGTTGATCTGCGATTCTTTTTCAATATAGGTGTCAGACCGCGCGACATAGGCTTCGGGTTGATAGTAGTCATAGTAGCTGACGAAGTATTCCACTGCGTTTTCGGGGAAAAATCCCTTGAATTCCCCGTAAAGTTGCGCAGCCAGTGTTTTGTTCGGCGCAAGGATGATCGCCGGGCGTTGGGTTTCTTCGATGATCTTGGCCATCGTAAAGGTTTTCCCGGTGCCCGTGGCGCCCAGCAACACCTGATCGCGTTCGCCGTCCAATACCCCCTGCGACAGTTCCTTGATTGCCGTTGGCTGGTCGCCCGCGGCTTCAAATTCAGTGTGCAGTTTGAACGAAACGCCGCCTTCCAATTTTTCACGGTCGCGCACCGGGCCTTCGGGGGCGTGGGTCAGGGCGGGCATGGCTTCGGGTGAATTGTTGTGCATCAGGCGATTCCTTGGGGTCCCCACAAACTTGTCCCCTTTTTGTTCCGCTTCAAGGGGGTGGCTTCCTAATTGCCGGGGAAACTGTCATCAGGGCGGTTATGGACAGCTATGACATCTTTCTGGTGGCCCCGCCGGGGTTGGAACATCTGGTCGCGGCAGAAGCACGTGATTGCGGGTTCCAAGGCGTGACACAGGTGCCGGGGGGTGTGAATGTGACCGGGCCGTTGGCCGATGTCGTCCGCGCCAACCGTGAACTGCGCGGGCCTGCGCGCGTGCTTTTGCGGATTGCATCGTTTCGGGCGATGCATCTGGCGCAGTTGGACAAACGATCCCGCAAGGTCGATTGGGCGTCCATCATCCCACAAGGGTCTGCCCTGCACGTAGAAGCGTCATGCCGCAAATCGAAAATCTATCACAACAAGGCCGCCGCCCAGCGCGTTGCCACCGCCGCGTCCGAAGCGATTGCCGGGACCGTGGATGCCGATGCAGTGATCCGGCTGAAAGTACGCATCGAAGATGATATGGTAACGATCAGCATCGATACCTCTGGCGATGCGCTGCACAAACGTGGGCACAAGGGCGCGATGGGCAAGGCACCGATCCGTGAAAACCTTGCGGCGTTGTGTTTGCGGGCCTGTGACTTTCGACCTGATGAACCGCTGGTTGACCCCATGTGCGGGTCGGGAACCTTTCCCATCGAAGCAGCCGAATTGGCGGCGGGGGTGATCCCGGGGCGGTCACGGGGCTTTGCCTTTGACCATCTGGCGCTGGATGTGGATCCGGTGCCACCCGTGCCGCCCATCGCGGCCACCACGCGGTTTTTCGGCTTTGACCGTGATCAGGGGGCTGTCAAATCTGCGGCCGACAATGCGGCACAGGCCGGGGTCGCGGATTGGACCCGCTTTGCCTGCCAACCCTTGTCTGACCTGACACCGCCCACACCACAGCCCGGCTTGATTATGATCAACCCCCCCTATGGCGGGCGGATCGGGAACAAGAAACAACTGTACGGTCTGTACGGTGCGTTTGGGCAGATCGTGAAAGACCGGTTTGCAGGGTGGCGTGTTGGCATGGTGACGTCTGAACCATCACTGGCAAAAGCGACCGGGCTGGATTGGGCCGATCCCGTCGGCCCTTTTCCCAATGGGGGCATTCGCGTGACCCTGTATCGCAGTGAATGCCTTTGAATCTGACTTGCCCGGCTGTGCGCCACGGCATACATAGACCGGGAAGGAGTTCACCGATGCGCGCAAGAATTTACCAGCCAGCCAAAACAGCAATGTCTTCGGGCACAGCCAAAACCAAAGGCTGGGTGCTGGAATTTCCGCAGGCATCCGCCCGCGATGTGGACCCATTGATGGGTTGGACATCCAGCGATGACACCCAATCGCAGGTCCGGCTAAGCTTTGACACGAAAGAAGCCGCTTTGGATTACGCCAAATCCAAAGGCATTGATGCAGTGGTGAAAGACCCGCAAAAGCGCAAGGCAAACATTCGCCCCGGCGGTTACGGCGAAAACTTCGCCACCAATCGCCGCGGGGCATGGACGCATTAGTCGCCCACTGACCTGTGTTTGTCGCCACCAGCCCTCGCCCTGTGCGGGGGCTTTTTTGTAGCCTGATCAAAAGCGGCAGATTCTGTCGCACACAGATTGTGGGAGATGGCTGATGAATTCTCAGTACCGTGTTGTCATCATCGGGGGCGGCGTTGTCGGAACGTCCGTGCTGTATCACCTTGCCAAGCTGGGCTGGACGGATGTCTGTCTGTTGGAACGGTCGGTTCTTACGGCGGGGTCATCGTGGCACGCGGCGGGGGGCATTCATGCCCTGAACGCTGATCCGAATATGGCTGCCCTTCAGGCCTATACCATTGATCTGCTGTCAGAGATTGAAAAGGAAAGCGGCCAGAACATCGGCTTGCACATGACCGGCGGCCTGACGATGGCGGGCACGCCTGAACGGTGGGAATGGCTTCAATCGGCGTACCGTGTGTTCCAATCCATCGGCATCGAAGATTGCGAACTTGTCACCCCGGAAGAGGCACAGAAACGCTGCCCCATCATGTCGACCGATGGCCTCTTGGGTGGTTTGTGGGCCGACCGCGAAGGGTATGTGGATACGACCGGCACCGTGCATGCCTATGCCGTGGCCGCAAAGAAACGCGGTGCCAGCTATTTTGAACACACCAAGGTGGAATCGCTGGAACAGACCAAGGATGGCTGGCGGGTTGTCACAGACAAAGGCACCATTGATTGCGAACACGTCGTCAATGCGGCGGGCCTGTGGGCCAAACAAGTGGGCCGTATGGCGGGCATTGAACTGCCTGTGTCACCGCTGAAGCACCACTACCTGATTTCCGACACCATCCCCGCCTTGGAAGAGATCGATTTCGAAGTGCCCATGACCGTCGATCTGGAAGGGTTCACCTATCTGCGGCAGGACCAAAAAGGCGTTCTTTTGGGCATTTACGAGGTTGAACACGAACACTGGGCCATGGATGGCGCACCGTGGAACTATGGGATGGAACTGTTTCAGGAACAGACCGACCGTATCGAAAACGAATTGATCCTGGGCTTTGAACGCTATCCTGATTTGCAGAATGTGGGCGTGAAAACATGGGTGAATGGGGCGTTTACATTCAGCCCCGATGGCAACCCGCTGGTGGGCGAAGTGCCGGGCAAAAAAGGGTATTGGACCGCCTGCGCCGTTATGGCCGGGTTCCTGCAAGGCGGCGGCGTCGGCAAATCATTGGCCGAATTGATCGTCGAAGGCGAAGCAGAGGCGGACGTTTATTGCATGGACGTTGCCCGCTACGGCAAATTCGCGGAAAACAAACAATACATCAAAGAAACCACCGGGCAGTTCTATTCCCGTCGGTTCGTGATGGCCTATCCCAACGAACAATTGCCCGCCGGGCGCCCCCTGAAACGCGCGCCTGCGTATTCTGATATGACTGCAGCCGGATGCCGGTGGGGTACGTCGTGGGATTTGGAAACACCGCTGTATTTCGCCCCGTCCCCGGATTTCAAAGAAAACCTGACCCTTAAACGGTCGAACGCCTTTGATATCGTGGCCGAAGAATGCAAGGCGATCCGTGAAACCGTTGGGCTTTTGGACATCACCGGGTTCAGCCGGTTCGAAGTGTCCGGCCCGAACGCGGAAGCGTGGCTGGACAAGCTGATGGCGTCGAAACTGCCCGCGCCGGGGCGGGCAAAGCTGGCACCGATGCTGGCTGAAAACGGGCGGCTGAAGGGCGATCTGACCCTGATGAATTGGGGCGATGGCACCTATTGGATCATGGGGTCCTATTATTTGCGTGCGTGGCACATGCGGTGGTTCAATGACCGTTTGAGCGATGGCGTACAGGTTCGCGATCTGGGCGAAGAAATGTGCGGGTTCAGCCTGTCTGGCCCCAATGCGCGCAAGGTCATCGAAAAACTGACCGACCAACCCGTGGGTGATTTGAAATTCATGGGGCTGGGTGAATTTGATCTGGGCCTGTTGCAATGCAAAGTCGCGCGGATGTCTGTGACCGGCGAAATGGGGTTCGAAATCAACTGCCGCATGGGTGACCATATTACCCTGCGCCGGATGCTGTTGGATGCGGGTGCCGATCAGGGCATGCGCGAAGTGGGCTTTAACGCGCTGTTGTCCACGCGGATCGAAAAGTCGTTCGGCATCTGGTCGGCCGAATTCACCCAAGGGTATACCGCCGCCATGACCGGCATGGACCGTTGGATCGACTGGCAAAAGCCTGACTTTAACGGGCGCGATGCGGCCATGGCCGAACGTGACGGGGATGGCCCGGCGCAGGTGCAGGTGACGTTGGATATTGATGCACTGGATGCAGATGCCACGGGGTATGAACCTGTCTGGGTCGATGGCAAAAAGGTTGGCTTCATCACGTCGGGGGCCTATGGGCACACGGTTCAAAAATCGCTGGCGATGGCGCTGGTCAACAGGGATGTGGCGGATGTGGGCACCGATTGCACGGTTCATATCGTGGGCGTCGAACGGCCCGCAAAGATCATCGCACCATCGCCTTATGATCCAGACGGCAAAGCCATGCGGGGATGATCCATTCACAAGCCTTCCCCGTTAAAGGAAGGCTTGTGCCGCTTTGCCCGCACAGGGTAAGGAACGCCCGTGCGGTCCCTTAGCTCAACTGGATAGAGCAGCTGACTTCTAATCAGCAGGTTGAG
>JAHDBC010000003.1:57522-145204 GCA_020630595.1 Planktomarina sp. | reverse complement strand
CGGTGAAACACCCGCTTCCACCGATACCGATACCGATACCGATACCGATACCGATGCATCTGATGCCCCATCTGACGATACATCAACCGACGCAGAAACAGACGATACCGTTCCCGCGCCGCTGGCATTCACCGTGCAAGAAGATGAAGATGGCAATTTTGACATCAGATTGGATGAAGGCCAGGCCGGCAGCATTATTGCCCTGAAAACCAATCTTGTGACAACGTCACCGACTGACGGCGACCTGAACCAGATCAATACGCTGGGCTTTTATCACCTGCCCGAAGGCACCGCCTTTGACATTACAGAAGACATGAATGTCGGCGACGGGTTGACCCTTGACGCCATCGTCGCAGGCAACGGCCTGACGCTGCTGCAAGAATTTGATCAGGGCACACAATCCGTGGACTTCAGTGATGATGGGTCTGGCGACGTTGTGTCCAGAAATGATGCCCGCATCGAAACCCCGGATATCACTGTGCCTGACGAAACGCCGATTTTCCGCATCGGGATTGAAAGCAATGCCCTTGGTGTGGCTGCCGGGATTTTGCAGCAGGACGAAACCTTTTCACCGTTTGAAGATGTCATCGACACCTACGACGGGCGTGATGCCATTCAAGCGGGCGCCGGCACAACAAACGGCACTGACGATGCTGATCTGATCCAGATCCGGTCGTCTGACGGCAACGATGCCTTGCTTTATGGCGGCGCAGACAACGATATTTTTGATATCGCTGCGGATAACGTCACGATCTATGGCGGGGACGGCAACGATGTTGCAGGCCCGTGGGCCGATCGATTTGACCCAACGCCGTTTGAAGATTTGCCAAATACCAATTTCACTGTCTTTGGCGGTGCTGGGGATGACGCAGCACTTGTTGGCGCAGGCAGTCAGGTGTTCGGTCAAGACGGCGAAGACTTCATTCAAGGCTTCGATTTCAATGATGAACCCACCAACCGGACAGAACTGTTTGGCGGCGACGACAACGACACGATCATTGCTGGTGGGCTGTCTGCTGTTGGCTTTGGCGGCGATGGTGATGACATCCTGACCGCAGGGGATGGTGCCGCGGCCTTTGGCGAAAACGGAAACGATCAATTGCGCAGCTTCGACGGATCGTCGATCTATGGCGGCACCGGTGACGATTTGCTGGTCAACGTGATTGATGACGAAGACACCGTTGCCGCAACCCTGACGGGCGATGCAGGCGCAGACACGTTTGTCCAAAACATCACGGATCTGCCGACTGCCCTGGAAGGCCCATGGATGGTCATCGCAGATTTCAACGTTGATGAAGATGTGCTGATCATCGATGCCGCAGCCGGGCTGGGAACAGTCACCAACATTACGGCAGATGAATCTGATGACGGAACGCACACACTGGTTCGGTTGACACTGGAACCGCGTGACGCAGGCGAAACCCCAACAGAATTGACCATCCGCCTAGATGACGTCACGGGATTTGATCCGAACTCTGTTGTGATCGAATAAATCACTCGCTACCCCAACGTCACCTGATGTTGGGGAGCGTGACATGACATTCAAAAATATCGCCGTCATCGGTGCCGGCACCATGGGATCTGGCATTGCTGGGCAAATCGCAAATGCGGGCCACAACGTGCTGCTGTTGGATCTGTCGAAAGACGCGACCGACTACGCGTTGGAACGGTTGCAGAAATCCGAACCTGCCCCCCTGCACCAACGGTCCAACGTCGACCGGATCACCTGCGGCACCATTGATGGCGATTTTGACAAACTGGCCGACTGCGACTGGATTGTTGAGGCGATCGTTGAACGTCTGGATCTGAAAAAGGCGCTGTATGCCCGGCTGGAAGAAACCGTCAGCCCGGATTGCATCGTCACTTCCAATACCTCTACCATTCCGATTTCCCTTCTGGTGGATGGGCGCAGCACCGCATTTCAACAACGATTTGCGATCACCCACTACTTCAACCCCGTGCGCTACATGCGCCTGCTGGAACTTGTGCGCGGTGAACACACCCTACCCGACGTGATGGACCGCTTGGCCCATTTCAATGACGAAGTGTTGGGCAAAGGCGTTGTTCCGTGCAACGACACCCCAGGATTTCTGGGCAACCGCGTGGGTGTCTTTGCCTTGCAGGTCGGAATGGACGAAGCATTCAAGCAGGGCCTGACGATCGAAGAAGCCGATGCCCTGATGGGCCGTCCCATGGGAATTCCCAAAACAGGTGTGTTTGGACTGTATGACCTGATCGGCGTCGATCTGATGTCAGATGTGGTCGACACCTTGGGTGATATCCTTCCCGAAAACGATGTGTTCCACGCGGTCGGTCGATCCAACAATCCCGCCAATGGTCTGATCAACCAAATGATTGCGGATGGATTCACCGGGCAAAAATCCGGCAAAGGCGGCTTTTACCGTGAAGACGACACTGTTGCCGTGAACCTTGATGGCACCACACGCCCCCGTGTCAAAGACCTGCCACCTGCCGCTCAGCGCGCGGCAGAATTGATGCAGGAAAGCAAAGAAACCCTGCCATCCATGATCGAAGGCGACGGTGCACACGCGCGCTTTGCCCGCAACTTTTTGGGGCGCGTGCTGTCCTATGCCGCGCATTTGATCCCTGATGTCACCACAACACCCCAAGACATCGATGACGCTATGAAGATGGGCTTCAACTGGATCCGTGGCCCCTTTGAAATGATCGACGCGCTGGGGGCACAAACCGTCGCAACGCTTGCGACACAAGCCGGGGCAGATGTCCCCATGGCCCTGCAAGTGTCGGTGGACCAAGGCCCGTTCTACGTCGCCAAAGGGGGAACGCTCTACGTGCGCACCTTCGACGGCGTCCCAGAACTGAAACCTGTCCAGCTGCCCAAAGGCACCCAACGCTTCAGCCTGACCCGCCGCACAATGACGCCGATGGCACAAAATCGCGCGGCATCCCTGTGGAATTTGCCCGGTGATATCCGGCTGGTGGAATTTCATTCCAAAGCCAACGCATTGACCGGCGAAAGCATGGAAATCGTCGCAGCCGCGGCAGAAAACCCGGGCAACGGCATTCTGATCCACAACGACGCGCAGCACTTTTCGGCCGGTGTGGACCTCAACCGCTTTGCCGATTTCATTGATCGCGAAGCGTGGGATGAAATGGATGCCTTCCTTCATGATTTCCAGCAGTCTGTCGCCAAGCTGAAATACTGCCCCGTCCCAGTGATCGGCGCGCCATCGGGCCTGTCTTTGGGTGGCGGCTTCGAAGTTTTGCTGCACTGTGATGCGCTTTTGACCCACGCGAACTCTGTTCTTGGTCTGGTGGAATCCGGCGTTGGCGTTGTGCCTGGCGGTGGTGGCGTGAAAACAACGTTCGAACGCTGGTCCGTTGGCAACACACCACAAGACGCCGCTTGGAATGCATGGATGCAAGTGGGCTATGGCAAAATGGGTGAAAGCCCGGAACAGGCCACGAAATTGCGCTATTTCCTTCCGGACCGCGACCGCAGCGTCATGAACCGGGACAAATTGATCACGCAAGCCACAGCTTGGATCAGCGAAATGGGCCAGGATTACACCCCACCAACCCCGCAAACCTACACCCTGCCGGGCAAGTCCATCTTGCAAAAGATGGATGATTTCATGTCTGACGGCGTCGCCAAAAAATGGTTCTTGCCCCACAACAAGGTGACCGCAATGGAAATCGCAACCATCGTCGTCAACACCGACAGCGATGACGAACGTATTGTCACAGAACAGGATATGTTCGACCGCGAACGCGCCGCATTTCTGCGATTGGCAAAAACGGCCAAGACCAAAGAATGGATCAAAGCGATGCTTGCAGGCGAAGATCGGGACTAACCCTTCATTTTGCCCCAAACACTCTGGGGAGTTTGAGGGGCAAAGCCCCTCATCCCGCCGCCAAACGCCCTGCGTTTGGCGGACGCGCGATCCCCCGGATGGGGGTCGCAAACATCATGCGCGCCGAACCGGCGCCCCTGGACCCAACAGATGCAGGATCGGGTGGCGTCTGGCCCTACGCGGCCGATGCGCCACCCCCTAGTGTTTGCGAAAAAGGGGAACGTCGGATGCATCCAAACCCAGCCTTTCGCAAATCGCCGCGTGACCGGGATATTGCCTTTGTTCAACACCGGTCTTTCGGCATTCTGACCCTGAATGCCGACCCCGCCCCGCTGGTGTCCCACATTCCATTTCAGTTGTCTGACGACGGAACATATGCCGAAGCGCATCTGGTGCGATCCAACCCGATCTGGCCTTTGATTGAACAACCGACTGCCGCGAAACTGATCGTCAGTGGCGGCGACTGCTATGTGTCCCCTGATTGGTATGGCGTTGCAGATCAGGTGCCGACTTGGAACTATATCGCCGTGCATCTGTCCGGCACACTGCGCCGGTTGCCGTCTGATGACCTGCGCGGGGTTCTGGATCGGCTGTCGGCTGGGATGGAAACCCGCATCGACGGCAAGACGCCATGGAAAATCGATAAGATGACCCCTGCGGTGTACAACAGAATGGAACGCCAAATCGTGCCCGTCGCGTTCGATGTGTCAGATATCACCAGCACATGGAAACTGTCCCAAAACAAACCCGATCCCGTGCGCGCAAACGCCAAATCGGGAATTGCCGCCCACCCAATGGGGGCAGAGGTTGGGCAGATCATCGACAACATCGACGGATAGGCTGGGCCAGCGCCCCGTCACTGGACATAAATCGTAAATCCAACTGGCCCTATTTCAGGGCGCCTCCTTGTGGCTTTGTGAGGTATCGGGACGCGCAGGCATCCCGACCAGAATCACCCACGCCAAAAGAAGGAACGCCCCCATGGACGGTTCATTGCCCAACGACCTAAGTGAAGTTGTCGCCAACGACAAAGCCCATGTGTGGCACCATCTGATCCAGCACAAGATGTTTGAAACCGTGGATCCCAACATCATTGTCGAAGGCAAAGGGATGCGCGTCTGGAACCAGGCCGGCAAGGAACACTTGGATGCGGTGTCCGGCGGTGTTTGGACGGTGAACGTGGGCTATGGCCGTGAATCCATGGCCGATGCGGTCCGCGATCAAATCCTGAAAATGAACTATTTTGCAGGTGCGGCGGGTACGATCCCTGCGGCAAACTTTGCCCAGCGCCTGATCGAAAAAATGCCGGGCATGTCGCGCGTGTATTTCAGCAACTCAGGGTCAGAAGCCAATGAAAAGGGCTTCAAAATGATCCGCCAGATTGCACACAAAAAGTATGGCGGCGTCAAAAACAAGATCCTGTTCCGCGAACGCGATTACCACGGCACCACCATTGCAACGATGGCGGCAGGTGGCCACCACCAGCGCAACGCACAATATGGCCCCTTCCCCGAAGGTTTTGTTCCAGTGCCGCACTGTCTGGAATACCGCGAACACGAACAAACCAATCTGGGCCAGGGCGAAACCTATGGCCTGCGTGCAGCCAACGCGATCGAAGATGTGATCCTGCGCGAAGGTCCCGAAACCGTCGGTGGCCTGATCCTTGAACCCATCACCGCCGGCGGTGGCGTCATCGTACCCCCAGAAGGGTACTGGGAACGGGTGCAGGAAATCTGCAAAAAATACGATGTGCTGTTGATGATCGACGAAGTGGTTTGCGGCTTGGGCCGGACAGGCACATGGTTCGGCTATCAACACTACGGCATCCAGCCTGACATCGTGACCATGGCCAAAGGTGTGGCGTCTGGTTACGCCGCAATTTCCCTGACCGTCACCACCGAAGAAGTGTTCGAGATGTTCAAGGACGACAGCGATCAGCTGGGCTATTTCCGCGACATCTCCACCTTTGGGGGGTGTACGGCTGGCCCGGCAGCGGCACTGGAAAACATGCGCATCATCGAAGATGAAAACCTGCTGGAAAACTGCATCGCACGCGGCGAACAGTTCATGGCGAACCTGCACGGTCTGGCCGAAAAGCACGCGGTCATCGGCCAAGTGCGCGGCAAGGGCCTGTTTTGTGGGTTGGAACTGGTCAAAGACCGCGACACCCGTGAACCCGCCGCTGAATCAGACGTGGCCGCCGTCTTGAAGCATTGCATGGGTCAGGGCCTGATCATCGGCGCCACGAACCGCAGCTTCCCCGGCTACAACAACACCCTGTGCTTCAGCCCCGCGCTGATCGCGACAGCCGAAGACATCGACCTGATCACAGCCGGCGTGGACGAGGCACTGACAGCGGTGTTTGGTTAAGCCGATTTGATCAACGGTGGGTTTCACCCACCCTACAGGGCCGGGGTTTCCCCCGGCCTTTTGCATTGTTGGCACGGCATCGCCTGCCCCCACCCATCCTTCAAACTGGCCCTATGGCCTTAAGGCCAGCCTCAGTATAAGTCCAAAGAGACCCAGTCGCAGGCGAATCCCATGGCCATTTCCGAAGACACTTTTTTCCTGAACCCCGATGCCGAAGGCACGTTGCAAAACCAGATCCAGCAAATCGTGGCAGAGGCGATTTTGTCGGGCCGGTTCCAACCCGGGGACAAGATGCCGTCGTCACGCAAACTGGCGAAACATCTGGGGGTCAGCCGGATCACCGTAACCTTGGCTTACACAGAACTGCTGGCCGATGATTACCTGACCAGCCGTGGGCGATCGGGCTATTTCATCAGTGAAAATGCGCCACAGCCACCCAAGTTTCCTGCGACGCCCCGCCAAGACAATGTCGATTGGGACAGGGTCATTCCGAACAAATTCAGTGGCGGGGTCGGGCTGACCAAGCCCCACGATTGGAAGCGTTACAAATATCCGTTCATCTACGGGCAGGCGGACGAAACGCTGTTTGATCGCACAAATTGGCGTCTTTGCGCGCTCAAGGCGTTGGGATCCAAAGATTACCGGGCGCTGACGGATGATTATTTTGACCGCGACGATCCAAAGCTGATCGAATTTGTCCTGCGGCACACACTTCCCCGTCGCGGCATTCTGGCCGAACCAAACGAAGTGCTGATCACCATGGGCGCACAAAATGCCCTGTGGTTGGCCGCGCGGGTCTTGCTGAACAAGGACAAACGGGCGGTTCTGGAAAACCCATGTTATCCATCCCTGCGCGATGTGTTGGACCAATCCGAATGCCAAACGACGACAGTTGCGGTGGACCGGGACGGTCTGCCCCCCGAACGCATTCCACCGGGTACAGATGTTGTGTTTACCACGCCGTCGCACCAATGCCCAACCACGGCAACCATGCCATTGGATCGGCGCAAGGCACTGTTGGCCCGGGCCGCAGATGATGATTTTCTGATCGTCGAAGATGACTATGAATTCGAAATGTCGTTCCTTGCGGCCCCGTCCCCGGCCCTGAAATCACTGGACCGGGATGGGCGTGTTGTCTACGTTGGCAGCTTTTCCAAATCCCTGTTTCCGGGTCTGCGGTTGGGCTATTTGGTTGGATCCGCTGCATTCATCGACGAAGCGCGGGCGTTGCGCACTGCAGTCTTGCGCCATCCCCCCGGTTTGATGCAGCGGTCAGCGGCCTATTTCCTGTCTTTGGGTCATTACGATGCCCTGATCCGCCGCATGGGGCGTGCGTTCCATGAACGGCGGCAGGTGATGGACCAGTGTTTGCAAGACCACGGGCTGACCATCGCGGGTCAGGGGGTGTATGGCGGCAGTTCTTTCTGGATGAAGGCGGCCCCTGAAATCGACACAGCGATTGCCGCGCGTCGTTTGCAGACAAAAGGTGTGTTGATCGAAGCAGGTCGCCCGTTCTTCACCAACCGGGACAGTCCAGACAATTTCTATCGGTTGGCCTATAGTTCGATCCCTGCATCCAAAATCCCCGAAGGTGTCCGCCTTTTGGCGACAGAGGTGCGTTGATGGTATCCACCCTTGCCGAAACTTTGGCCCTGACGCCCAGCGCATTCGGCGCCTTGGTTGCGATCTGCTTTTTCGCTGGAATGGTGCGGGGGTTTTCTGGATTTGCCCTGTCAGCCTGTGTGATGGCCAGCGGCGCGTTGATCCTGCCACCGGTTCAGCTGATTGCGATCTGTTTCTTTCTGGAACTGACCGCAAGCCTGTTGATGATGCGGGGCGGCTGGAAAGATGCGAACCGCAAGGTGGCAATCGCGCTTGCCATTGGTTCGACGGTCGGTGTGCCCTTTGGCCTGCTGTTGACCACCAACGTCGAAGTGGCAACATCGCAATTGTTTGCCTTGGCGTTGATCGCGGTCTTGGCCGTGATGCAACTGGCCCGGGTACGCTTTGAATTTTTGGCCACGACTGCTGGTCTTTATGGATCGGGCTTTATGGCGGGGGTGGCCACGGGGATTGCATCCGTTGGCGGAATGGTCGTGGCGTTGTATGTTTTGGCCCGCCAGGCACCGGCACGCGAAATGCGCGGGTCGCTGGTGTTGTTTTTGTTCATTGGGTCGTGCACGACGGCGATGTCTTTGCTGTTGTTTGGGGTCATGGACAACCAAGCGATTGTGCGCGGCTTGATCTTTGCCATCCCTGCGGCGTTGGGCGTTGTTGCGGGCAAGCTTTTGTTCCGCCCAGCGTGGGAACCCTATTACAAACCATTTTGCCTGTGTTTGCTCGTGGGCCTTGCCATCTGGGGGATTCTGCGGCTTTTGTTTGGGATATGACCAACCCGATAAAGCCCGGATTTGACCCCAAATGGACCGATGTACCTGATTACATTCTGGGCATCACAGAAGAAATTTGGGAACGCCGCGAAATTGGAACCCTGAACCGATATTACGCCCCTGATTTGATCGTAAGATCGCCCGCATCGGTGGTGGTCGGCAACCAAGGCATCATCGCGGCCACAATGGCCACCCTTGCAGAATTTCCAGATCGTGAACTGCCGGGCGAAGATGTCATCTGGTGCGACACCGGGCCGGACAGTTTCCTGTCGTCGCACCGTCTGTTGTGCACGGCCACGCATCTTGGCCCCGGGGCCTATGGCGCGCCCACAGGGCGGCGTTTGGCCTATCGTATTCTGGCGGATTGCTGGTGCAAGGCAAATGCAGTGCATGACGAATGGCTGGTCCGCGATCAGGCGGCAATTGTGCAGCAGATGGGGTTTGATCAGGTGGATTGGGTCCGTGCGCAGATTGACCGCGAAGGGGGGCCAGAACACTGCGTGCAACCGTTCACCCCCAGCCGGGACGTTGTCGGACCCTATACCGGACGCGGCAATGACCATCCATTGGGGCAGGACGCCGCCGGGGTGTTGACGCAGATGATGACGGGCGATCTAAATGTCGTTCAACGCCATTATGATCGTGCAGTTCAATCCCATTATCCCTGCCACACAGAAGCGTTCGGTCGCAGCCCCGTTGATCGGTTCTGGCTGGGTTTGCGATCTGCGATGCCATCAGCCCGCTTTTCGGTTCATCACCAGATTGGGCAACAAGGGGGGTTGATGCCGGATCGGGCCGCATTGCGATGGTCTTTGCATGGCAATCACGATGGGTGGGGCCGATTTGGCCGACCCACAGGGGTGCCGTTGCACGTTATGGGGATCACACATCTGGAATTTGGCCCCCGGGGCATATGCCGCGAATGGACGTTGATCGATGACACCGCGGTCTGGCGGCAGATTTTGTTGCAGACAGGTGATGTTTAGGCGCTGGACCGTTTGATCAATCGGACCGGCACTTCGATTGTGCGCCGAATGTCTGACCCTTCGACCATGGTCAGCAGCCGATCTACCGTGGCATCGACCATGGCGTCTGTATCCTGCGCAATGGTCGTCAGATCATAGGCCCGCCACCCGGCGGCAGGTACATCATCAAAACCAATCACAGCCACATCATCCGGGACCGAAAGACCCAGTTCAAACCGCAACACATCCATCACCGTGACCGCCATATGATCATTGGCAACAAACACAGCGTCGGGCCTGCTGTCTGATTTGAACATGGCAAGGGCCGCGTCACGCGCCCCGGCATCATTGAAATCACCGACATCCCGGGCAAACAGCCCCTGCCCGGCAGCCCTTAATCCTTCCAGAAACCCCGCTTCGCGTTCGCGCTGGGTGCTGGCACCTTCCCATCCGGCGATATAGCCGATGCGTTTCGCCCCACGGCCCAACAGATGATCCGCAGCCATGCGCCCACCGGCATGATTTTCAGACACAACCGCACAGGCCCCCGCATCCGCCTGCCGACGGTTGAACAAAACCACAGGAACGCCCCCCGCCTGACACTGGGCAGTCAAATCCGACGTCAGCGAAACGGATGCAAGAACCAAGCCATCCACCTGATGATCCAGAATGCCCTTCACCACATTTTCAACATCCCGGTCGGTGTTCGATGTCATGAAGACCATCACCCGGTAACCGTGATCTTCCAATGCGTGGCACAACCGTTCAAGGACCTGTGGGTAAAACTGATTGTCCAGATACGCCACCACGACCCCGATGATCCGTGACCGTCCGGTCAACAGGCTGCGGGCCAGTGTGTTGGGGCGATACCCCAGTTCGGCGGCGGCCTTTTGCACCTTTTCCACGGTTGCGGCGCTGGCCGATGCGCCCTTGGTGAACACCCGACTGACCGCAGACCGGCTGACACCAGCGCGGCGGGCCACATCGGCAGAGGTTACTTTTTCAGGCACTATTCCGGTGCGGGTGGGGTTTTGCGGCCTTGATCGAATGCCTCCCACCCTTCTCCGTTAAAGACATCAACACCAAGCTGCGCCAGCACATGGGGGAAATCCACCATGACGTAGTTGTCGACGATCTTGCCATCCACCACTTTCCAGAAATCCATGTATCGAATTTCGATGCGTTTGCCCGTTGGTGCCACACCCATGAATGTGCCACCATGGGTGGCTTCCTGACGGCCAAAGGCCGCGGCCCATTCGCCCATGTACAGCCGCGCTTCGTCGACGCAGACCTTATCGTGAAATGCGGCCTGAAATGGTTTTTGCCAATTGGCCTGAAATTCGCGGATGCCGTCTTTGGTGCCGCAGCCGGTGTTGCCCATCCAGCGAAACCCTTCGGCAAAGAATTCGCCGATGTCCGCGATGCGGTGGTCGTTCAAACCATCGACCATGCCTTCGATCACGGCGCGGGTTTCGGCAGTTTTCGACATATCGGTGTCGCGTGTCAGCACGGCTTGTTCGGGGCGCGATCCCTTCATACTGGTGTTCCTTATCCGTAACTTATGGCCGCGCCCGTTTTCAACGAATGGGCGCAGCCGTCTAAATGAGTGAGGCAGACATAAGCCGCAACTGGCTGGCACTGCCAAAGGGGTTTGTCTGTGCCGCCAGCGGGCACTTCCATCGCGTTAAACAACGCTTCGTCTTCTGCGGTCATGCCTTTCGGTATTTCCAACGCGTCTTTCAGGACCTGCAATTCGGCGTTTAAGGACTGAACCGACCCAACGGGCCAAAGGTTCGCATGATCCTGAAACGTTTTGCTATCTTTCGGGACAACCGGCACATCAAACGCAACCGGCACATAATATCCTTCTGCGTCCCCGTGGCTGCACAGATGCAGGAATGGCACGGGTGCAGGGCGTGCGGCTTTCCGCCCCAAAAGCCGCGACACGAGCGACGGTTTACGTGGCATCAAGATCGGGTCAGCCGCGTTGAAATAGGTGTTCGCAAGCGCATCATCCTGACCATCCAACACGCGGTCCCTAGGAACCGATTGGCCCACCGCAAGATGGTATGCCACTTCACGCAGGTGGTGGGTGAAGCTGTAGGGATGACTTGCCGACCAAACGTCACAATCCGTCGGTTCTTGGTGTGGCGGCAACCCGGCTTCGACCAAGGCTGTATTGACGGCCTTGAAATCACTTTCGATCCATTCCAACGCTTCTGGATCATGTTTTTTCAGGTCTGCAGCAATGCCGACTGTGATGCCTAGCCCCACAATACTGATCCTTTTCCAATCACAGGGATCACGACTTGATCTCTTCAAACACATCATACCCCAATTGCAAAAGCACATGGGGAATATCGACGAAAACCCAGTTTTCGACCAACAGATCGCCGTCGCGCCGCCACCAATCGCACACGCGCATGAACACACGTTCGTTGCTTGGCGGTTGGTCAAGAAAGGGTTTCACATTCACACCGGTCAACGACGGCCAGCCCCCGGAACAGGTATACAGCCCATCACCATAGCGGGTGAAATGCTTGGTCATTCCGTTTCCAGACAACCCGCCAGACCATCCTGCGAACGCGGATTCGAAAGGGACCTGAAACGATGCGAACGCTTCGATCCCGACAAAGGATCCGAATGCGCCGGGGCCATACCACATCATCGTGTCGTGCCAATAGGGCCGCCAGCGTTCGTCTTCTGTGGCCAGCGCCAACAGCATGTCTGAAACGATCTGATACGATTTCTGGCTTTCGGCTGTGTCCTGATCCTGCCACATCAGCCCATCTTGCGTCGCGGGCGGCTGGATCATGCCCGTATGTCCGCGATGGTGGCCGGGGCTGTCTTTGATGGGCCACTGACCCACGCTGATCATCAATTCGGGGATATCCAGAAACACATAGCTTTCTGCGATCCGGCCCCCTTCGATCCGGTGGAATTCCCCATAGCGCAAATAGGTCAGATGCCCCGTGGGGGTTATGCCCAGCCATGGGTGATCAAATTGCCCGACCCAATAGCCGGTTGATGAAATCCAATCGCCCCCTTCGAACTGACCTGCCATGACGATATCATCACGCCGATACAGATTGGAAAACGACGCTTTCAGCGACCCGACAAAGTCGGTCAGGTACCCTTCAAGGCCGTTTTGTTCATTGAAGGGATGAACCACATTGATCTGCGCATCTGGGTGGAACGCGGATTGATATGCGCGGGTCCAATCCCCCGGATAACGGGTCGCAGTGGCAAGGGATTTGTAAATGGAACGGTTCGACATGGATTTTCCTAAAGTGTTGGCGTGAGAAGGGCATGGATTGGGGCAAACCTGCCCCTTGGCCCCGCACGCATAACGGCAAAAGGAATGCGACCCGGGCGCCGCGCACGGCGGGCGCACAGGTTCAACCATGCGCGGATGGCACGCGCCTTGATCGCCACCGGATGGCCCAAGCCCATCACCGGACTGCCCCCGCAATCATATCCGCCCCGCGATATCCGATCATCATCGAAGGGGCGTTGGTATTGGCCGATGTCACCTGTGGCATGATCGACGCATCCGCAACCCACAATCCGCCCACGCCTTTGACCGACAGGTCCGGGGAAACAGGGGCATCGCCGTCGCCGATGCGCAGGGTGCCCACAGGGTGATAGGCCGTGCCCGCGTTGTTGCGGATGAAATCAGGGATGGCATCATCGGTGACATCGGCACCGGGATACACTTCTGGCGCTTGATGGGGGCCAAGGTCCGTGGCCGCAAGGCGCGCGCGCAGACGTTTGACGCCAGCCACCATGGTCTGCAGATCACTTTCATCTTGGAAAATACCCAGATTGATCAGCGGGCTGTCGCCGGGATGTGCTGTCGCCAGACGCAAATCGCCCCGCGATTTGGGGCGGCACAGACAGACATCCACGAAATATCCAGACCCGCGTTTGCCATCCGATTTCCCGGGCCAAGGCAGAATAAAGGGAATGAAATGGGTCTGCACATCGGGTGGCCCACCGTCCCCACGGGCGTTGAAAAAGCCGCCGCCTTCCACCGTGGGGGACGCAAAGCGCCCCTTGCCCCACAGGATTTGCAACGGCGCAAGCGCCCATGCGGGCAGCTGTGACAGCGTCAAACCATAGCCGGAATTGTCCCCTGCGTGGTGCAGACCAACCCCCGGGTGATCGTGCAAGTTCTGACCCACCCCGGGCGCATCCTGCAGCACAGCAATGCCAAGCGATGTCAGATGATCTGCCGGACCAATCCCGGACCGCATCAAAATGGCGGGGGATGCAATGGAGCCCGCACATAACACAACACCGCGCCCCGCGATCAGCGTTTCGCCACTGGACAGATGCACGGTCCGCGCCTGACCGTCGGCAAATTCGATCCGGTCCACAACCGCCCGTGTTTTAAGGGTCAGCTTGTCTTTGGGGGCTTTCGACAGAAAAGCATCTGCAGCCGACCTGCGGCGGCCGGGGGACATGTTGAACCGAAACGTGCCAAAGGATTCACGATCCGGATGGGGCGGCGTGTCGGTATTGGCGGCAAAGGTTTTGTAGATGTTGCGGGTCAGCGGGTGCGCGCCCGTGAACACCTGCGGGTTCAGCCGGTCTTCGACGTGCTCAAATGCGGGGGACACATCATCCCAACACCAGCCCGGCACATCCCAGCCATCAAAGTCAGAGGCCAGCCCCCGAAACCAGACCATCGAATTGATCGATCCCGATCCGCCAACCATCTTGCCCCGCGGCACGGCAATGTCGCGCCCGTTCAGCCCCGGTTGCGGGGTGGATCGAAAACACCAGTCCCGGCTGGGCTTCCCAATCATCCACGCCAAACCCATGGGCATTTTCACCAGCGGGTGACGGTGCGTGGGCCCAGCTTCCAACACGGTGACTGTATGGCCCTGTTCGGCCAAGCGTGTGGCCGCAACGCATCCGGCAGACCCGGCACCGATGACGATGAAATCCGGGGCTGCCATGATCGATCCTTATCCCTTTACCGCGCCTGCCGTCAGGCCGGATACGATCTGGCGCTGGAAGAACATCACCAGAATGAACAATGGCACAGTGGCGGACACAACGGCCGCAACCGCAAACATCACGTTGCCTTCGGTATAGGTCGTGCCCAGAAACGCCGCAATTTGCGGGATCATGGTCCGGTTGCCTTCGTTCAGGATCATGGTTGTGACGATAAAATCGTTATAGGCCAGCAGAAAACTGAACAGCCCGGTCGTGATCACCCCCGGCCACATCACCGGAATGATCACGTGGCGAAATGCCTGGAACTGGGTGCACCCATCAACCATGGCCGCTTCGTCCAGATCTTTGGGAATGGATTCAAAGAACGAATGCAGCATCCACAGGGTGAACGGCTGATTGATTGCCACCAGAACAATGATCGCGGTGGGCAGATACCCCCACACGTTCCAATCAAAGAAGATCGGCAAATACCCCGACACCAGCGCGACCTGCGGCAACGCACGGAACATCAGCGCAATGATCAGGAACCAGAACACATATTTCTTGCCCGACCGGGACAGCGCATAGCCGCCCAAGGTGCCAATGGTCAGCGATACGGTCACAACGCACACACAGACGATCAGCGTGTTGATCGCGTTGCGCCAGAATTCTTCTTGGATAAATGCGCCTTCATATCCCGCAAGGGTAAAGGGCGATCCATGGGTCGCTTCGGTGTTGCGGCCAAAGATGGCATTCGTCCAATCGGCAATCGAAAAGAAGTCGAGTTCGACTTTAAAGCTGCCCCAGACCGTCCAGAAAAACGGGAAGGCGGCGATAACGAACCAGATGCCGACAAAAATCCAAAGCCCGATTTTAAGGCTTAGCGGTCTGCGGTCTACGCCTGAAGATTCCATCAGTGGCTCCTCCCTCTGAAATCGCGCCATGTGCGGACAAGAACAGGCGACAGCAAGATCGCAACGCCAATGATGGTCAGAACCGAAGTGGCCGCAGCAGATGACAATTGCCGCGTTTCCCCCCCAAGGTCAGACAAGATGAAAGAGCTAAGCGATTCAGCGTGCGCCTGTGCCTGAAAGCCGATGATCGGTTCCAACACCCTGAAATTATCCATCAGCTGGATCAGCGCCACGAATGTCACCAGCGGTGCCAAATGCGGGATCACCACAAAGCGGATCTGTTGCCAGCGCGTCGCACCATCCATCTGGGCGCTTTCCAGCGTGTCTTTCGGCACGGTCTGAAGACCCGCATAAAACACCACAAACGCAAAGGGTGCCGACGACCAGACCCCGTAAACGATCAGCGATATCCAGACCAAGGGTGTGGATGCTTTCAGGCTAAGCGTCGGGTCATTGGCCATCCATGACACCAGCTGGCCCAATACGCCCCGGCTGTCGATCATCCAAAACAGCACCAAGGCCCCAATCAGCGGCGGCACAATCATCGGAAGCAGAGAGAAAAAGATCATCAACCCCTTCACCCGGCGGTGCAACGAATTGACGGCAACGGCGACCGCAAAACCCAGCATGATCAGGAACGGGGTGCACACGAATGTATAGGTCAGTGTGAACGCCATGGCGCGATAAAACGGCAGGTCGCCCAATTCGGAAAAGAATGCGCCCATGCTGTCTGTGGTGCGCCAGGCTTCGGCCACTTCGGACGTGGCAAGGTGGCCCCTGTTGGTGTAAATTTCCAACCCTGCGAAACGGCCCCATGGGCGTTCTGCGTTCAGGGTTTCCATTGCTTCCTGATCGACGACGGTTTCCGTTGTGCAGCCAAACGGGCCGCAGTTTTCGGATTCGATCAAGATCGCCTCGTGCGGGGCGAAAACGGATTGCATGATAATGGACACGATCGGGAATGCGATAAACAACAGCATGGCCAGTGCCGTTGGGGCAAAGAACCAAAAGAAGGTGCGGTTTTTCATGGTTGGCGTCCCCTGCGTGTCTGGTGTGTGCCGGACCGAAACCCGGCACACGTGTCAGGTGAAACCGGACCCAAGGGCCCGGTGACAGGCTTAGTTCAAAAAGCCGTTTTCTTTTGCAGCTGCGGTGTAGGCCGCTTCTACGTCTGCCAGGGCTTGTTCAGCAGATTCGTTGCCCTGCATGAAGTCGGCCAGTTCTGCGCCCAGTGCGGTGTGCATCAGGCCCATGTAAGGCAGCATTGGGTAAGGGATGGACCCTGCGTTTGCAGCAGCGAACACACCAACGGCGGCTTCGGTTGGTTCGTACCCTTCGATCAACCAAACAGCTTGCGTGCGGATTTCTTCGTCTTCCATCAGCGATGGTGCGATACCCGCTTTCATCGCCAGGAATGTGGCTTCTGCATCTGCGTCAGAGATGTTCTTGGCCACTGTCCAGCCATCCCACCACAGGGTTGTCGCTGGTGTGTCACCACCGCCAACGGTCATTGGGCCTGCGATTGCGAAGCCATCAACCACTTCTTGTGGCACGCCTTCGGCTGTGACCAAAGTCGCAGCGCGGGACCCCCACATGTTCATGATCGCCGTGTTGCCAGCGCGGAATTCGGCGTTGGTTGCGTTGGAATCATGTGTCAGGAAGTCTGGGTTCATGTAGGCAGACAGGGCCTTCATCATTTCCAGTGCCTTGACGCCGGCTTCGGTGTTCACGTTTGGCTCTGCTGTGCCCGCCTTGAAGTGCGAACCACCCATGCCCAGGAACATGTTGTTGAATTCCTGTGCCAGGTTCCAACCGGCCGCGTATGCGCCGCCCACTGGGTTTTCCATGATGCCTGCAGCGCGAATGGCTTCGGCCGCGGCCAGCATTTCTTCGTATGTGGTTGGTGGCTCAAGACCGACCTGTTCCAGAACGTCAGCGCGGTACACCAAGTGCTGTGCGTTTGCCATAAAGGCAACGGCCATTACCTGACCGTTGATGGTGATCAACTGGTTCTTGTTGATGCCATCGCCGTGCTTTGCAATCAGATCGTCCAGTGGGCGGATGACGTCTTCGTTCATCAGCGCCACGATGGAAGAGTTTGCAACGATCGCTGTTGTGTATTCAGCAGGGTTGCCGGACATGCCAGCCACGTTGATCTGCTGGTGATCCGCTGTCAGGTTCTTTGTGAACCCTTCACCGCATGCAACTGCGGCTGCGCCAACAGTTTGGATCGCTGGGAATTCGTTCCCAACGATGGAAACGCGGCCATCGGTGATGCCACAGCCGTGGCCTGCAGCCATTGCAGTTGTGCCCATCAGGGCAAACGCGCCAGCCATTGCTACTTTTTTCAGAAACATCAAAATCTCCCTGTTTCTTGATGAATGGGTGTGTCTTGCAAGCCCACACCCGGTTGACCGCACCGTTTGGGGTGCGGAATTCTGCGTCTCGGGTCAGCCCGCGATGCGTTCTCCTGTTGCGCCGTCAAAGACATGGCAGATGTCTGCCGGGATCGTGAAGGATACGGTTTGACCAATATCCGCCCGGTAATCTTTCGATGCTTTGACTGACAATTGCGCCCCGGCCGTGCGCACCGTCACCATGGTCGCATCGCCCAGCAATTCCATTGAATAGACCGTTTCGGTCATCTGGCCGTCCCCGCCCGATGCGATGCTTGCGTCTTCGGCCCGAAAGCCCAGTGTCACGTTGCCATCGGGTGCGGCAACACCGTGAATTTCAATGCTGCCTGCACGGAATGTACCACCGCTGATCTCGCCATCCACAAGGTTCATGGCGGGGTTGCCGATAAAGCTGGCCACAAAGGTATTCGCAGGGTTGTCGTAGATTTCGGTCGGACTGCCGACTTGCTGAACAACGCCCTTGTTCATCACAACCACACGGTCCGCAAGGGTCATTGCTTCGATCTGGTCATGGGTCACGTAGATCGTCGTGACTTGCAGTTCGTGGGACAGGTTCTTGATCTGCGCCCGCGTGGACACGCGCAGCTTTGCATCAAGGTTGGACAGTGGTTCATCCATCAAGAACACATTGGGTTCACGCACAATCGCACGGGCCAAAGCCACGCGCTGGCGCTGCCCACCGGACAGTTCAGCGGGTTTGCGATGCATGAACGGTTCCAGTTCGACCATGGCGGCAGCCCGGTTGACCCTTTCTTCGTGTTCATTCTGTGGAACCTTGCGCACCCGCAACGGAAAACGGATGTTTTCGCGCACGTTCATGTTCGGGTACAAACCGTAAGACTGGAACACCATCGAAATGTCGCGGTCTTTGGGTTCTTTGTCATTGACCCGTTCGCCATCAATCAGGATGTCGCCTTCGGTCACGTCTTCCAGACCTGCAATCATGCGCATGGTGGTCGTCTTGCCGCAGCCCGACGGACCCAGAAGCACCAGAAATTCACGGTCGGCAATCGTCAGGTCAAAATTTTCGACCCCCACAAAGCTGCCCCACCGTTTGCCCACGTTCTTGAGCTGGATTTCGGCCATTGTCGTCTCCCTGTCCGCGCGTATTGCACACGTTTGCAAAAAGGCTAGACTTACCCGCCCCGCTTTGCCAAGGGGGGAGTTGGATTTTTTTGAACAAAAGCATCTGGACCCCCGCAATGATCAATCAACGCGACGAAATACGGCCTAAACTCGCAGCATTTTGGAAACATCCAACCGACCACGCAGACCTTTGGGCCGCAGATGCGACGCTGGATGCGGCATGGCCGGTGAACCATGTGTCGGGGCGTCAGGCGATTCTGGATGGATTCGTATCAGAACTGCGCCGCGCGTTGACCGGGCTTTACCGCCGCGATCTGATCTTTCTGGCGGGGCAAAACAACCGCGCCGAACGCGGTGACTGGGTCAGTTGTGTCACCCACTATGTTGGCACGTTCGACGCACCGCTGTTCGGCCTGCGCCCCAGCCACAAACTGGTTTTTCTGCGCGCTGGCGAATTTTACAGGATTGTCGATGGGCAGATTGCCGAAGCAAAGATCATTTTTGATTTGCCCGATGTGATGCATCAATCCGGCTGCCTGCCCTTGCCTTCGCTGGGCACCGAAATCACGTTCCCGGCCCCGGCCACACAGGATGGTCTGCGCCCGGTTGGGGATGGGGCGGCATCCTTGGCATTGGTCGAACGCATGCTGGGGGATTTGCATGTCTACGACCCCGAAACCGGTACATCCGCAGGGCAAACGGGCACGGATGGGGCCTGGGCTGATGATATGATGTGGTATGGCCCCGCCGGCATCGGATCAAACTATGAATGGGCCGGGTTTTCCAAAGACCACCGGACCCCGTTTTTGCATGCCTTTCCAGATCGCAAAGGTGGCAACCATTACTGCCGGTTTGGGGATGGAAACTATGCCTGTGTGTCAGGCTGGCCGTCCATGACCATGACGTTTCAGGGCGATTACCTGGGCCAACCCGCGACAGGCCAACCGCTGACCCTGCGGGTGATGGATTTTTATCGGATCGAAAACAACAAAATCGCGGAAAACTGGGTGACGCTGGATTACGGTGATCTGTTCAAACAGATGGGCCGTGATTTGGTGTCAGAAGCGAACGCGCTAATGCAGGGGTAAGCGGTGTGTTCACCCCCACCCCACACAAACTTCGTTATATTTCCTGATGGACGCAAGCCCGTAGGGTGGGTGAAACCCACCGCACGTCACACCGCAGCCAATCCAGTGCGAAGCGAAGCCAGAATCGTGTCCACATCCGCTTGGGTCAAAATCAGCGGCGGCGACATCAACAGATTGTTGCCCCCGATCCGCACCATCGTGCCAGCGTCATAGGTCGCTTTGTGCACCCGTTTGACAAGCGCCGGGTCCAACGGCGTTTTCGCATCCGTATCCCCAACCAATTCCAGCCCGCACATCAACCCATGCCCCCCGCGTACATCGCCCACGATGTCGAAATCATCACCCAGCCTTTGCAAACCGGCGAACAATGCGTCGCCCATGGCCGCCGCGTTGGTTTTGGTATCCAACCGCAGGGTTTCGGACAAACAGGCGGTGACTGCGGCCATCCCGACGGGATGCGCGGAATAGGTATAGCCTGTCCAGATCGATCCTTCGCCAGATTGGTTGCTTTCAAACACTTCGGCCATCTTGCCGCCAATCATGACGGCCCCCACAGGGAAATAGGCCGATGTGATGCCCTTGGCACAGGTCATCATGTCGGGCTTCACACCCCAATGGCGCGACCCGGACCAATCGCCGGTGCGGCCAAAGCCGCAAATCACTTCATCCGCGATGAACAGAATCCCGTGACGGTCGCAAATGTCGCGCATCAGCCCCATAAAGCTGGGGTCCGGGACGATCACGCCCCCTGCCCCCAAGATCGGTTCCATGATGAACGCCGCAATGGTGGACGGATCCTGAAATGCGATCTCATCCTCCATCACCTTTGCAATTTTTTGGGCCAATGCGGCCGGGTCCGTTTCATCGAACGGATTGCGGTAGGTATAGGGTGCCGGAATATGGAAACACCCCGGCAACAGGGGTTCATAGCCAATGCGAAACCGGTTGTTGCCATTCACGGACGCGCCACCCCAATGGGTGCCATGATAGCCTTTTTTCAGACTTAGAAATTTGGTCCGCTGGGGTTCGCCGCGCAGACGATGATATTGGCGCGCCATACGCAGGGCAGTGTCAACGCTGTCTGACCCGCCAGACGTGAAGAACACCCGTTCCATGCCATCGTCTGCAAAGAAATTCACCACCGCCTCTGCCGCTTCGATCGCGGTGGGGTTCGTGGTTCCGGCAAAGGCGGAATAATAAGGCAACACCTGCATCTGGTCGGCCACGGCCTGTTTGACCACATCGTTCGAATATCCAAGATTGGCGCACCACAGGCCGCCGACCGCATCGACGACGCCGTGACCGTCTGCATCAAAGATGTTCACCCCTTCGGCCCGTGTGATGATCACCGGGGGGTTTGCGCGCGTGTCGCCCGGGTGCCCCATGGGTTGCCACAACTGTTGGCCGTTCAGGGCATTCAGTTCGTCCAGATCTTTCATCGCGCTACTCCGTGATCAGGTAGGGGGTGTCGAACCAATGTTCTTCCAGATTTGGCGTTTTGCCAATCCTGTCTACGACAGCAAACAGACCCGGTGCGGCAAGGGGCGTCAAGACGCCATGCCATGTCCCACGGTGAAAATTGATCCCTTGATGGGCCGCCGTCCTAAAGGCAAGCGGAAGCCCCGGCTGCCCACCGTTATCGGGGGCCACAATCACCAAAAAAGGGTGCGCGGTCATGGGCACAAATGCCTGCGATCCATCCGGGTGGCGTTCCATCATATCCAACTGATACGGTAGGCTGCGCGGTTGTGCGTCAAACAGGCTGATCCCGGCGCGGGCATCCATGCCAAAATCCAATGCGGCCAGATCATGGTGCCGCCCGCACAGACCCTGATTGATGATCTTGTCCGGCGCATCGCGCAAGGCCAGCACGTCACCAAATGGGGCAAAGGCCGCAGACGTAAGGGGATGTATTTTGATCTTTTGCATGGCGTCCCTGTGCGGTGGTGTCCACCTTAGCCTATGGGATTTTTCGTTCAATCCGTAGGGTGGGCGCTAGCCCGCCGCCGGTTCATCTTTCGAAAACGCCCACTGCGTCACTTGTTCATACGGTTCCGTGGGACGCAGGACATAAGACGGGAAGTGATCATGGGTCAGCGCCCCCGGCCACGACTGCGCTTCCAGTGCGACACCGGAATAGGGCATGATGGCCGGGCCATGGTGTGACGGGAAATCAGGCGCTTTGATCGTGCCGCAATCATAAACCTGCAAACCACATTCCGTGGTGGACATCTGCATCTGCACCCCGGATGTGCCGCGCAGGGTCGCAACAGGGCGAACAGGCCCGCGTGCATCGGCGGTGCACAGGTTCAGATCGAAAAACTGGGTGTCATCCCCGGTCAAAACCTTGCCATCGCGAAAATCAAAGGCGGTGCCATCCACAGGGTCAACCGCGCCCGTCGGCATAAGATCAGAACCCGCAGGGGTATATCTATCAGCATGGATGGTCAGCACATGACCCCCGAACCCCATTTCCGGGTCCATCACCCAATAGGAATGGTTGGCAGGGTTCATGATCGTGACCGCATCCGTCGTCGCATTGGCGGTCATGCGCAGGGTGCTGCCGTCGACATCATAGCGCACGGTCATGGTCCGATTGCCCGGAAATCCCCCCAACCCATCCGGCAAATCAAGGATCAGTGTGACATGCGCATCGGAATGATCGGCAACGGTCCAGACCTGTTTGTGGGATGCGGTGCTGCCCGAATGCTGGGTCAGGTTGCCCGAATGGTGCCGTTCAAACGTGTAGGTTTTGCCGTCGATCTGTGCCGTGCATCCCTTGATGCGGTTGACGACCGGCCCCATGAACGACCCAAAGCTGTTCAATGGTCCCTGATACCCGGCGACCCCTGTTGATCCCAGCGTCAGCGGCCAATCAACCCCGGTCAGCCGCACGTCATTGATCACGGCGCCAAGTGTCAGCACGCGCACCGAAAGATCCGGCGATGCAAGTGAAATCACATCGACAGCAGTGCCATCTTGTGTGGTGCCGAAGGGTTCGATCATTTCAGGGGCTCCCAATAGACACCTGCAGGGTCAATGGTTTGCCCGGCAAAGTCCACAGGGTGCGGCCCGTAGTTGAAATAAAATCGGTGGGTGTCTGTATCGCGCAGGCGCAAATCACGGGGAAGATCAGTTGTTTCAATGTCGACCAACGCTGTGACATCATCAATGATGCGCGCCCAGAACAACTCGTCCGGCCAACCGCCCAGATACGTCAGATTCCCCTGCCGCACGGCCGCTGCACCGCTGGCAGTTTGAAAGATCGCGCCCGCCCCTTCCAGCTGATCGCGCCATTTTTGAATGGCACCCCCCCCTTGCACGGGGATCGGGGCAAACGGTGGCAGCGTTTCCACAAACGGGACATGCAAATCCAGCCCCTGAATATCGGGGGCACCGCCATCGGGAATCGAAAATTCTTCGGTCTTGGATCCGGCGCGGGGGCCCAACACCACGTGCCCCGCCCCACGATAGTCTGGCACCGTCAGCAAGCCGGGCGCAAAGACCAAACCATAGGCGGCAGCATCGACGGTCTTTGGCACGACATCCACTGACAGCCCCTTGCGCCGCAGGGCTTTGTAGCAATCGAACACCAGTTGGAAATAGTCAAAATCTGCCCCTTGGGGCTGTGCTTCCCATGCGTAGGCGCTGTCGTAATCAAACACCAATGCGACCCGCGCGGTGGCCGTGCCCACATCGCCCAACTGGCCCATTTCGCGCGCCACTTGCGCCGCTTCATCCAGCGCGGGTGCAGGATCAGAATTGGGCTGCAACAGCCCCGCATGCATCTGTTCTTGGGCAAAGGGCGCCTGTCGCCAGCGGAAATAACACACGGTTTCAGCACCGTGGGCAAAGGCCTCCCACGCCCACAGGCGCGGCATTCCGGGCAACGGCGCGGGGTTCCATGGCGCCCAGTTCACGGGACCGGGCTGTTGTTCCATGATCCACCAGCGCCCGCGGGATGTGGCACGGTACAGATCGTGGTGAAACGCCTGAAAATCCGGATCACCCTGCCGCAAATAGCGCGCTTTTTCTTCATCTGTTGCGCCCATGCGATCCAACAGGAACCCCATCGGGTAACTGTCCCAGCTGGAAATATCCAAATCTGCGCCCACGTCGTAATGATCAAAGGCTGTGATCCGCCCCATGAAATTGTGGATAATGGGCGCAGCGGAATAAGCACGGATTTCATCGCATTGCACGCGGTTGAACCGCACCACCTGATCGCTGCTGAACCGCCGAAACGCCAGCACATGCGCGGGATTGGGTTCCGTGACAGTCAGATTGGGCAATTCGATCTGATCAAACCGATCATAGTCCATGGACCAGAACACATTGCCCCATGCCCGGTTCAATGCATCGGTGGATTGATACCGTTGTGCACACCAATCTTGAAACGCCGCACGCGCATGGGGGGAATAGGATATCGCCGTGTCGTGACAATCATATTCATTGTCTGTCTGCCACGCCGCCACATGGGGGTTCTTGCCATATCGTTCGGCCATCAGGCGGGTGATCCGCCGGGATTCTTCGCGGTAGGCATCATGTGAAAAACAGTAGTGTCGGCGCGAACCAAACCCCCGTGGCCGCCCCTGATCGTCAAAGGCAAACATGTCGGGATGTTTGTCTGCCATCCACCGCGGCGGTGTCGCCGTTGGCGTTCCAAGGATCACCTGCAACCCGGCCCCGCCCAGCACATCAATGGCGCGGTCCAGCCAGCCCCAATCGAACTGCCCCGGCTGGGGTTCCATCCGCGACCATGCAAATTCCCCGATCCGAACCCAAGACAGGCCGGTTTCAACCATCTGTGCTGCGTCACGGGCCCACATATCTTCGGGCCAGTGTTCGGGGTAATAACAGACGCCAAGGGTTCGTTTCATGGCTGCACCTTTGGGTTAAAGGATAACTTGATGTTCCGGCTGACCTTGAAACGGAACCTGCGTCACAAAGGTTTGACCATGCGCCGGATTTGCGGACAACGCCGCATCGGTCAAGCCCTGACGCGAAGTCGTGGCAAACAATTGCCCCGTCGCCCCAGCAAATGCGGGGCATGACACATGCGGGGCGGGCACAGGCACCGTGGTGATCAGTGCGCCGGTTGGGGCATAACAGGCCAAACGGGCGTCCCCCCATTGCGCATTCCAGATGTTGCCATCCGCATCCACAACCGATCCATCAGGATGTTCACCTGTCGCAGTCATATCCACAGCAACGCGCGCCAGGCCTGTGGGCCATCCGTCCGCGTCCAGCGCAGTCGCCATGATCTGTTTGGAAAGCGTATCGCAATAATAGGCAGTGCGCCCGTCAGGGGCAAAGCAGATGGAATTCGTGATCGTGATATCCGTCATCAGAACGCGCAAATCACCGCGATAATAGCGATAGATGGCCCCTGCATTCGGCTGTGCGTCGCGGCCCATGGTGCCAATCCAGAAACCGCCTTGCGGATCGGCCCGCCCATCATTGGATCGATTTTCGGGCTTGTCCGCTTCCAGCGGGGCAATATGACGGGCTGCCCCTGATTGCAGATCAAACACAAACAATTCCGATGCTGACGCGATCAACAATCGATCCGCATCCACCCAACCTGCCGCAGACACGGGTTCGTCAAACTGCCAAACACGCGCCTTGGACATCAAGCGGTGGCTGTCGATATCAAACCAGAACAATTCATTGCGCACGGGATGCCACAACGGCCCTTCGCCATGGGCGCACGGCGTGGCATCATAGACCTGCATCATAGCGCGTCATAGGCGGCAACAATCCTGCGTGCCTTTTCTGCGACGACGTCGGCTGAATCGCCGGGTTTGTAAATTGCCGATCCAATGCCATAGCCATCCGCCGATGCCATGTGCCACTGGGCAAAATTATCTGCGCCTGCGCCGCCAACTGCGTAAACCTGTGTGCCCGGCGGCAACACGGCCCGCATGGCCTTCATGCCAGCCGGTCCGGCCATGTCACCGGGAAACAGTTTCAATCCCGTGGCCCCGGCGGCCAATGCGGCAAAAGCTTCGGTCGGGGTGAAAACACCGGGCCATGATTGCAGGCCACGGGCCACGGTGTGGCGGATCACATCGGGGTCGCAGTTGGGGGAAACGATCAACGTGCCCCCAACATCGGCCACGGCATCGACCTGGGCTGTGGAAAGAACGGTTCCCGCCCCGATCAACGCCTGATCCTGCAGCCGATGAACGATCGCTTCGATCGATCTGATCGGGTCGGGTGAATTCATCGGCACTTCGATCTTATCGATCCCCGCATCGAACAACGCCTGCGCAATGTCTGGCGCTTCGGGGGTTGTCACGCCGCGCAGGATGGCAATGATTGACCGCGTCATGGCGTTCCTTTCAAACTGGCATAGGCCGCTTTCAAACCCGCCAGTGTCATTTGCGTTGCATCGGTTTGCAGGGTCGGAACGGCCTGCGCCTGCAGCGCCGTTACATAGTGTTGGGCCAGCGTTTGCGGGCCAATGACCGCGACAGACTGGCCCAACCAATAAGGACGTGCAGCCGCAAGTTCTGCGCCCACCAACAACCCCGACAGACGGGCCGCAGACCACCCATCATCGGCCCCGTGCAACAACCCCTGCGCACGAATGTGAAACAGTCGCGCGGCCAAGGCTTCGGGCCGCGCCATCGCGTCTGACAACGTGTCAACAAACACATCATCGTCCCATGCGTCAGAAACCGAATGCCGCAGAATGGACTGTTTGGACAACAGCGCAAAGATTTCACCCGTCATGAATGTTTGAAAACTGACGATTTCCCCAGCACTGATATGGGCCCATTTCGTGTGCGTTCCGGGAAGGCAGATCACCCCATCCCAATCCGGGTTCAGGGCAAGAAACCCGGCAATTTGCGTTTCTTCGCCGCGCATGACGTCCGATGGGGCGTCTTGCTTTACGCCGCCAATCACATGAACCCGCAGAATATTGGACTGCACGGGGGCTGTCACAATGCCCGATTGCGGTTTGCAGGGCACTTGCGTGTAAGGCGCTTCGACCCAACCCTGCCGCGACCCCACCATACCGCAGGCCACAACCGTCGTGGGTCTGTCGCCCACCCAAGGCGCCAAAATTGACATCAAGGTTGGTTCAAAATCCCCATGGGCCAAACGCCCCATGCCACGGTCTGACGTCACATGATCAACGTCATGGCCATCGTCCGACATTGCCCATGCGCGCAGGTTGCTGGTGCCCCAGTCAACGGCAATCCATGCGGGATATGAAACAGCGCCTGCCATCAGCCCGTCACCACCACACCGCCGTCTACAACCACGGCCTGCCCGGTCATCATCTTTGATGCGTTGGACGCCAGAAACAATGTCGTGCCGACAATGTCGTCTGGCTGCAGCGGATCTTTCAGACACTGGCGGTCCAACTGATCCTGAAGCGCGTCTTCCGTGGCCCACAGATCCAGTTGTTTTTCCGTCATGACCCAGCCCGGGGCCAAGGCGTTCACACGGATCTTATCCGGCCCGAATTCGCGCGCCAAACTGCGGGTCATACCATTGATGCCAGAATTGGAGGTGGTGTAGATTGGGTATCCTTCGTTGCCCATCATGTAGCTGATGGACGAAAAGTTGATGATCGAACCGAAACCGGCGTCCCGCATCATCGGGGCCGCGTGCTGACAGGCAAAGAAATAGGCTTTCAGGTTGATGGCAATCATCCAATCCCAGAATTCTTCGGTCACATCTTGCGTGCTGTGGCGTTTGTCGTTGGCGGCATTGTTGACCAATGTTGTGATCGGGCCATGCGCCTTTGCGGCCTGATCCATGCTGGATTTCAACCCTTTGGTGTCGGTGATATCACCCTGAATGAACAACGGACGGACGCCATGCTTTGCTTCCATGGCGTCGCAAAATTCGGTCGCATCAGACCGCCCGATAAACGCGACCTTCGCGCCTTGTGCCATGAACCCATCCGTCAGCGCGGCACCGATGCCGGAACCGCCCCCGGTGATATAGACGGACGCACCCTTCAAATCCGGAAACGTTGGATGGGTCATTGCCGTTCCCCCTGCAAAACCCACATCGAACAGGGGAACGACCATGGCAAGGTCACGCCCTGCGACATCAGCCATGCACCGCTGACGGTGATATCGTGATCCTTCAGCGCGGGGGTTCCCCGCGACAGATGGTGAATGTTGATGCGGTTGATCAGCCGAATTTTGTACATCGCGTTCGGGTCCAATCCGGTCAACGGCAACGGACGCGGTGCGATTTGCGCGCTGGTATCCGCCTTGCCGATAAACGCAACAAACTGGCTGCCGTCCTGTGCGACCTGTTGTTCGGCGATCACAGACGGATCAATGCTTTCCAGTCGCAGAATATCCGCCGAATGCAGCCAGTCACGATTGGCTTTGTACCACCCGGTGATTTCCGTCAGCACGTTCAGTTCTTCATCGCTTAGCTCGCGCGGGTCCATTTCAAACCCAAGGTGCCGCTGCGCTGCGACCCATGCGCGGAACGAAATATCCAGCACGCGCCCTGATGTGTGGCAATGGCGCGGCCCGACGTGGGACCCGGTGACGACCGCCGGCAAAAACAGCGCCGCGTTGTGCTGAATGCGCAACCGTTCCAGCGCGTCGTTGCTGTCAGACAACCAGACGCGATGCGTGCGTTCCAAAATCCCGAAATCGATCCGCCCGCCGCCCGAGGCGCAGCTTTCAATTTCCACATGGGGAAAATCAGCCCGCAGCCTGTCGATCAGGGCATAGGACCCGCGCGTCTGACCGGCATCCGGCATGGGAAGCACACGGTTGTGATCCCACTTGATGTAATCGACATCGTGATTGGCGAGAATGTTGGCCATGCGATCATAGATGAAATCGCGCACTTCGGGCAGCGCCATGTTCAGCGCCTTTTGCTGGCGCCCAAGGGTCTGATCTTCGGACCCTAGGGCCCAATGTGGGTTCAGCCGATACAGATTGCTGTCCGGGTTGATCATTTCGGGTTCGAACCAAATTCCGAACGTCATGCCAAGGCTGTGCACATGCTGGATCAGCGGGTCCAGCCCATCTGGGTATTTGCGCTGATCGACTTCCCAATCCGACAAGGATGTCGTGTCGTCATCGCGTTGCCCGAACCAGCCATCATCCAGAACGAACCTTTCCGCACCGATCCCTGCGGCGCGGTCGGCGATGTCTTTCAGAATATCCAGCTTGTGGTCGAAATAGACCGCTTCCCAACAGTTGTAATGCACCGGGCGCGGACGATCCGGCGCCGGGAACTGTACGATCCGGTCGCGCAGATGGCGTTGAAACGCAACGCCACAGCCATTCAGACCACGATCAGAATAACACACGTACAGTTTCGATGTGCGGAATTCGTTGGACGGTTCAACCTCCATCCGGGCCGCATGCCCGAATTGGATCTGCCGCCGACCATCGGGCAGTTCTTCGGCAATCATCTTGTGACCACCAGACCAACCATAGTGGAACCCGTAGACTGCGCCCTGGGTGTTGGTGGCCCCCCGGCACGGGATCAACAGACCCGGGAAATGTTCGTGCCCGGTGCGCCCTGTCCGGTTTTCGCGGTACCGCATTCCCGGCGACCACGCGGTCCGGTTCATCTGGAATTCACCACACCACCGACCTGAAAAATCAAGCATATCGTCCGCTTGCTGTGGCGCAGGAAAGACAGGGGCCGACAGCCAGTGCAAATGAATGGGCCGCGTTGCCGACAACGTCGCCCAAGTGGTGATCATGCCGGTGTGCGCATCGGTTTCAAAATGCGCACAATATGTCAGCTTGTTGGTTTTATCTTCAAAGCACAGCACCAAAGACGTGTCTGTCTGCTGTTCCGACAGGAAACAGAATTTGGGCAACAATGGCGTGCCATCACTGTCCCGGCAGATCAGCCCGGGTTGCCCCGGGAATGTGCGCACCGCTTCTGGACAGATCGACAGGTCCGGATTTTCATCCAGCATGCCGCCCGTCACATCCAGACTGCGTGCCGCAGCCAGCGTGGCACCATCTTCGCCTTTCGGCAAAGGCGGCCCCCAATACACCACTTGCGGCAAGCGGTCCCGGATGGCCGCCAGAACAAGCGTCTGGTGGCCATCGTCTAAACGCCAATGGGTCGTCATCAATTGTAAGTTCCGTTTACTTTACAGCACCAAGGGTCAGGCCCGCGATGAAGTGCTTTTGCATCAAGAAAAACATCAGAACCGGGGGCAGCGCCGCGACAATCGAACCGGCGCTCATCAGATGATAGGCGGCGCGGAATTGCGAATTGAAGCTGGTGATCCCTGCGGTCACGGGTTGGGCATCAGGGCCTTGGGTCAAAACCACCGCCCAGAAATAATCGTTCCAGATAAACGTGAAGATCAGCACGGCCAATGCCGCAAGCGCGGGCTTCATCAGCGGCAGAACAACGTACCAGAAAATCCGCCATTCCGCGATCCCTTCGACCCGGGCGGCTTCGATCAGTTCGAACGGAAGCGCCTTGATAAAGTTCCGCATGAACAACGTGCAGAACCCGGTCTGGAACGCGATATGGAACAGAACCAGACCCATTTTTGTGTCGTACAGCCCCATGCTGACCGAAAGATCACGCACTGGCACCATCAAAATCTGAAACGGCACGAAGTTCCCGGCGATGAACATGAAGAAAATCCAAAGGTTCGCGCGGAACTTGTACACGCCCAACGCAAAGCCCGTCATCGACGACAGGGCAATCGCGCCGATCACCGTTGGCACTGTGATCAACACGGAATTGATCATGTACCGCGGCATATCTGATTCAAAGAACACCTTGCCGTAGTTGGTGAAGCCTTCGAAACTGGAAGGCAGCCCCCAGTAATTGCCGTTGGTGAAATCAGAGTCAGGCTTGATCGAAAAGACGGCGACAGCAATCAGCGGCAACAGCCACACGATCAGCGCAAAAGGCAGCGCAACCTGATAGCCAATCTGAACACCACGGGATGATTTTTCTATCGGTTTGGGGAACATGTCAGGCGGTCCCTTCTGAAAGCAACTGATGGACGGCCTTTGGCAAACCGCTGCGAATTTTTTCGTATGACACTGCGATGCGGTGTTCTGCTTCGCCCAAGTCCGTGTTGGCAAATGGCAAAGTGACCCAGCTTTTGTGGAAATACCGTGCTTTGATCGCGGCGCCTGCATCGATCAGCATGGCGGCTGTTTCAACATCCGGGCATTTCACAGAAACACCATTCGCGTCGGTCGCACTTGAAAAGCAGGCAAACATTTTGCCGCCAACTTTCCAGCACGACAATTCATCGGGCGGGTGACCCTGCACAGCGCCAGCGTGCGCCGCACACAGGCCGTCGACATCCTGTCGGGTAACGGCCATCAGCGTTTCCCCCGTTCGTCTTGATACATCGACCACAGGAAGTACGCGATGAAGAACAGCATGATGAAGAACAAGACCACCGCAATCGCGGCGCCGTAGCCCATGCGGAACCCGAATTCAGACAGGGATTCTTCGAACATGAAGAACGACAGCACGCGGGTCGACCCGAACGGCCCACCGTTTGTCATCACAGCGATGAAATCAAACGACCGCAGCGCACCGATGATTGTCACGACAAAGGCGATGAATGTCGCGGGTTTCAGCTGGGGCAGCACCACATGCCACAGCATGCGCCCCCCCTTCGCACCATCCAAACGCCCGGCTTCGATCTGTTCGGGGTCAACAGCGTTCAGCCCGGTCAGGTACAGGATCATACAATAGGCCGTCTGCGGCCACAGGCCGGCAGCGATAATGCCATAGGTCGCGGTCGATGGGTCCCCCAGAATGTTGACGGGTTCCATTCCAAACGTCGTCAGAATGGCGTTCAACAACCCTTCTTTGGGAAGATAGAACCAGCTGAACACCAGCCCCACCACAACCTGCGACAACACGAAGGGGAAAAAGAACAACGATTTGTACAGCCGGATCCCCATGACTTTTTGGTTCAGCAAAAGTGCGATGAACAGGCCCAGCGGGATCGCCAACAGATACAGGATCAACCACGTGACGTTGTTCCAGAACGACACCGTGAATTTGCGGTCCGGCTTGTCATATTCCCCGAACCCGATCAGGCGTTCATAATTGCCCAACCCAACCCATGTTTTTTCGCCCAGACCATCCCATTGGTGAAAGCTGATCCAAAAGGATTGGAAGATTGGGATGATCACATAGATCGCGAAAAACAGGATCCCCGGCAGCAAGAACAGCCAAGGGGTCACCGCAATCTCGTTGCGCTTGTACCAACTTTGGTTCTTTGCGGCAGACGACATGGGATGTCCCTTCTTTTTGGTGATCAGACCATACGAAACAGCCAAGAGGGCGGTTGCGAATAAGCTGACATCTGTCTGTACGGGGGGTGTACAGGGGGTGTACGCATTGTGACCCCGGATTTCGGGGGTGGGGCGCGGTCCGAAAACCGCACCCCGGATGATCAGATGATCTTAGTTGTAGATACGCTGACGTGCATCTTCCATACGGACCAGGATGTCTTCCAGGTTGTCTGGGAACACCATGAATTCCTGCAGGCCTTCCATACCGACGGACGCCATTTCTGCTGGGAAGTCGCGGTCAAAGAACTGTGCGATCCCGCCAGTGGCGTTGTTCGACAGCATTTCGAACCCTTGCTTGATGAATTCATCATCAGCTACAGATGCGTTCGCATTGATTGGCAGCTGACCCAGATCCATGTTGATTTTCGACTGAACCTCTGGGGATGTGACGAACTGCAAGAATGCTTTTGCAGCTTCAACGTTCTGTGCACCCGATGGGATGTGGAACGTATCTGTTGGCGCATCTTCACCCATTGGATGATCGTTGATCATTGGGAACTGGTAGAAGTCGATCTGGCTGTCATCCAGCCCAGCTTCACGCATTGGGGCCACAGCAAAGTTACCGATCAGGTAAGCCGTTGCATCACCGTCTGTCATGAAGTTCAGCGCTTCTTGCCAGCTGTATGACTGGTGGTCATCGATGTAACCGCCCATGTCGATGATCTTGCGCCAGTTTGCGAATGTTTCGCGAACACCTGCATCTTCGGTCCAAGACAGTTCGCCGCGGGCCAGTTGCATGTGGTGGTCGAAACCATTTGTCCGCATGTTCAGGTAGTCAAACCAACCGCCAGCAGTCCACAGGAACTTTGTCCCGATGGCATAGCATTTCTTGCCGGATGCAAGGATTTTTTCGCAGTTTGCCAGTTCAGCTTCGAACGTTGTTGGCTCTTCCAGACCCAGTTCGTTGAAGATGTCTTCGCGGTAATAGATGCCCCACTGGTAGTATGTGTAAGGCACACCATAGGCTTTGCCGTCGATTTCCATCGCGCCGCGCACAGAATCCAGACCCGGCAGATCGCCGTTGTCGTACATGTCTGTGATATCCATGAACAGGTTCGCGTTCACGTATGGCAGCATGCGGTTTGCAGCATACCAGTTCACAACGTCAGGGGCGTTTGCAGACAGCGCGTTGCGGATTTGTGTTTTCCACGCTTCACGGTCAACGACTTCCAGATCAACTGTCAGATCGGGGTGCATTGCATCGAATTCAGCTGCCAGGCTTTCCATCACTGCACGGGGTGCAGGGTTGGACATGTCAGACATGATCCGCAGTGTGCCTTCGAGTTTTGCGTGACCTGCAGCCAAACCTGCAGTTGCCGTAGCCGCAACAATACCAAGCGCCGCAACGGACGCTTTCAACATGGAACGCATGATATCCTCCCTAGGTGGTTCCAGAATATTTAGTTCTTCGACCAGGCCCCGCTAATCTCAAATAGTGAAACCTAGTTTTAGATGTTGAAATCATAACAGCGACTCGCCTATGCTTGTCAACAGTTTCACGGACCAGAACGGCACAATAACAATTCGGTCGGTCCGCTAGGGGAGGAAAGCTATGGCCGAAGCGCAGCGCGCAGACGGCACGGTCGGCAAAGCACTGGATGTGCTGGATCAAGTGGCCCGAATTGGCCGCCCCGTTCGGTTTGGCGAACTTCAGGATGCATCCCCATTCCCCAAGGCAACGCTGTACCGCTTTGTCCAGACGCTGACGAACCAAGGCATGCTGATGTATGATCGTGACACGCAGACCTACCGGCTGGGCGTCAGGTTGGTGCGGTTGGCCCACGCGGCATGGCAGCAAAGCAGCCTTGCCCCAATCGCACGTCCTGCGCTGGAAATCCTAAGCAAAACAACAGGTAAGACGATCCATCTGGCGCAGCTTGATCATGCGCAGGTTCTGTACGTAGACAAGGTGAACGCACTGTCCCCCCTGCCCATGTATTCCGAAGCTGGCAAAGTCGGACCGGCCTATTGCACCGGTGTTGGCAAAGCGATGCTGGCGTTTTTGGACGCGGCCGCGTTGCGCCATGCGTTGGCCCAGCAAAGCTTTCATATCTTTACCGAACACACGATTTCTTCGGAACACCAGATGCTTGTGGAATTGGACCAGATCCGTGAAACGGGATACGCACTGGACCGCGAAGAACATGAACCTGGCATCATCTGCGTGGCCGCACCGATTCTTTCGGAAAAGCGCCGGGTTCTGGGCGCGCTGTCGTTGACAAGCTCGACCGACCGAATCTCACTTGAACAACTGGAAACCTTTGCGCCGTTGCTGCAACAGACGGCGCAGGCTGTTGCCACGGATGTGGCGGCATGGCGGTTTCCAGACAAACTCACAACTCATTAGCCGAACAAAAGGGGTCCCTCCATGTCTGGTGTAACACTGAACAATGTCATTAAACGCTACGGCGACGTGCAGGTCATTCACGGCGTGGATCTGGACATAAAAGACGGCGAATTCTGCGTGTTTGTCGGTCCGTCCGGTTGCGGCAAATCCACCCTGCTGCGCATGGTTGCAGGGCTGGAAGAAACGACCGACGGCGCCATCCACATCGGCGACCGCGACGTCACAACCGAAGACCCGGCACGCCGCGGCGTGGCGATGGTGTTCCAGACCTATGCGCTGTACCCGCACATGACGGTCAAGGAAAACATGGGATTTGGCCTAAAGATGAACGGGCACCCCAAAGCCGAAATCGAATCCAAGGTGGCCGAAGCAAGCCGCATTCTGCGCCTTGATGAATATCTGAAACGCAAACCCGCGGCACTGTCTGGCGGTCAGCGTCAGCGCGTTTCGATTGGCCGGGCCATTGTACGCGGCCCCGAAGTGTTTTTGTTCGACGAACCCTTGTCCAACCTTGATGCTGAATTGCGCGTTGAAATGCGTGTCGAAATCGCGCGGCTGCACAAGGAAATTGGCGCAACAATGATCTATGTGACCCACGATCAGGTCGAAGCCATGACGCTGGCAGACAAGATTGTTGTTCTGCGCAAGGGTGTGATCGAACAGGTGGGTGCGCCCTTGGATCTGTACAATGATCCCGACAACAAATTCGTGGCCGGGTTCATTGGCAGCCCATCAATGAATTTCCTGAACGGAACCGTTTCAGGCGGCGCGGTGGATGTTCCTGCGCTGAAGTCGGCGGTGAAGCTGGATGTCACCATGCCCTCTGACGGGACAAGCGTCATTTTGGGCCTGCGCCCTGAACATTTGACGATCGATCCGGCCGGGGCAACCCACCGCGTTGAAATGACAGAAAGCCTGGGGGGTGTGTCTTACGCCTATCTTGTGTCGGAAACCGGGGAAAAACTGATCGTGGAAGAACGCGGGATCACTTCTGCAAACGAAGGCGATCATGTTGGGCTTACGATTGATACAGCCACGGCCCGCCTGTTTGATGGCAACACCGAACAACGCATTCGGTGATCCGCCCCAGTGTTACGCCGCCATCAGGGCCATCCAGCAATGCTGGGTGGCCCTTTGATTTGCACCGCCCATTGCGATCAGAGGATGAAATTGTCTTCGACCAATTCATCCAGGGTGACAGACCGCAGAATGATCCGATCAACATCACCGTCTATAGACAAATCGGACAGATCGATTTCCGTCGCCCATCCCAAATCCGTAAACCGTTCCTGCAGTTCTTCGAACGTCATCCCATAAGATGACAAATCGATCCGGTCGAGATCGGTTTCAAAATCATGGACCATGTCGTCTCCCCCTCCGGATGAATAGACAAAGATATCGGCGCTGTTGTCTTGAATGAACATGCCACCCCACAGGTGGTCTGCCCCGGCACCCCCGGTGATCGTATCTTCGCCAGCGCCACCGATCAGCTTGTCATTGCCGGCATCTCCATTCAGCGCGTCGCTGCCTGTGCCACCAAACAACATGTCTGCATCCGCGCCACCGAACAGAATGTCTGCCTGGTCGCCACCTTTCAGGGTATCGTTGCCCTCGTTTCCATAGATCAGGTCGTCATCCGCATTTCCGATCATGGTGTCATCGCCCGTCCCACCGGCAAGCGTGTCGGCCCCGTTGCCACCATATCCGCGGTCATCGCCTGCGCCGCCGCGAACAAGATCATCGCCATCCGCGCCCTTGACGAAATCCATCCCGCTGTCCCCAAAGACTGTGTCGTTTCCGGCACCCCCATCCAGATGGTCGTCGCCGTCCCCACCATCCAAAGCATCATCCCCAAGACCGCCAAACCCACGATCCGCACCGTGCCCAAGGGACAATTCATCATTTCCAAATCCGCCAAAGGCCCGATCATCGCCAAACCCGCCGAACAATTCATCGGCCCCATCGTCGCCCTTCAGAATGTCGTGACCATTGTCGCCAAGCAGACTGTCGTCGCCCATGCCGCCTTCAAGGATATCGTTTGCTTCGCCGCCAAAAAGCGCGTCGTTGCCCTGCCCGCCAAAGACCAGATCTGCGCCTTGGTCCCCAGACAGGCTGTCATCGTCGTTTCCACCGTGGATAAGATCATCGCCACCACCGCCGAAGACCAAGTCAGCCCCGTCCGCGCCCCGCAACATGTCGCCTTCGCCCGTGTTGGCGACAAGGGATGTGTTGTCCAACACAACATGTGCAGCGACATCGACGCCGCCAAATGGCTTGGTCGCGCGGGGATCCATAGTGCCATCGTTGGACGACGTTGCATCCGTGTCAGCCATATAATCCAGATAGCTTTCGCCTGTGTCGGGATCGACCTTGACCTGATAGATCGCGCCTTTGTTCGGCGTCGTCGGATCCAGGTCATGATCGCCTTGGTTCAATGACACATAGACGTTGCCGTCCGCATCGGAAAACGCCGCACCAAAGCTGCCTTTGGGCATGCCTTCGCTGTATGTGTCATCCATCATGACACCCGACACAGGCAGTGTTGAAACAACAGGATCGCCACCCGCATCGATGGCAGAGACATCAATCTGAACCAACAAACCTTCGCCACCGTCTTCAGGTGCGCCTTTTAATCCGATGAATGTCCCGGACTCTGCGTGGAACGTCATGTCATAAAGCCGGAATGGGTATGCATCAGGATCAATGGCATAGTCTGTGGACACCATGCTGCCATCAGCATTGAATTGATCCACGTCGATTTTTGTCACGCGATCAAGGCTGATGTCGAACGTCCAAAGATTTCCATCCTGATCAAAGTCACCGACCACGTCGTTGTGGTTCGTGGACCCTACCTGATACAGGTTTCCCTGCGCGTCATAGACCACCAAATCGGCAGCAGCCACCGGCTTGCCATTGGCATCGACACCTGCCTGATTGGCGATGCCGTAAATCAGGTTGTTTTCCGTGTTGTACCCGATCGCATTCGTGCGCAGGCCCGGGTCATCCCCAACGGCGACGTAGGAATTTGTTTCACCATCCAATCGGTGCAGATGGCCGTTCAAGACTTGATAAATGTGGCCCTGCCCGGCGGCAAAACCGTCAACCGTCATCGCGCCCGCATCGGTTTCAATGTCAGTGTCTTCGGTCGCGATGGCCTGGCTGGCATCAATCGCACCAAATTCCGTTGCTTGGGTTTTGATTTCAAGAACACCCTGATCGCTGTCTGCGACAAAGCTGGCGGTGACTGTGTCAAAGGTTGCACCTTCCACCGTATTTTGCGCAATCAGTTCGCCGTTCCAATAGACTTCTACGCTGCCCGCGGCCGTTCCCCCAGCCAGATTTGCGGCCAGATCAACGGTAAAATCATAGGTTTGACCCGGCTGCGTCAGGATTGTTTGTGACAGCGTTTCAGAACCATCTGCCGTGTCCTGTGTTTTGGTCCAATTCGTGTGGGTCGTCGCACCATTGGGGTCTTCGGCTGTCATCAGATTGTGGCCATAAAGGTCGCCGAAAATCACATCATCCCCCGCACCCGCGTTGATGATATCACGACCATCGCCCCCAATGCCAAGGTCATCGCCCTGTTCAAGGTTCAAGATATCTGCGCCATCCCCACCCAACAGCTGATCCTGACCCAGACCACCGTTCAAAATGTCGGACCCCGCACCGCCCTGCAGCACATCATCGCCCCGGTTGCCGATCAGCACGTCATCACCCGCGCCACCGATCAGGGTGTCATTGGATGCATCAAGTCCTGCCAGATCTTCGGGCGACATTGGGTCCAGCACGGATGGGTCATAGTGCCATTGACCATCAATCAATTGCCATTCCGTCCAGGCGCCGCCCCCCACAAGCAGATCATTGCCTTGCGAACCAATCAGGGTGTCTGCCCCATGCATCCCTTCGGCGCGGTCATGTGCCGTTTCAAACCCGTCTGGTGCCAGTGCGGACGCGGTTGTATCGCTGAGCGTGACGCCAAACGAAAGATCATTGTAATCCCCATCGGTCCCGCCAAATCCGGTTTCAAATCCCACCTGCAGCGTCTGTTCATCCCAAAAGTGCCCGGTCGCAACCTGTGGCATTGTTGACAATAGCATGTCGCCATTCAGGACCGTGGACGATCCATCTGGCAGTGTTGCCGCAACCCCGAAAGTGCCATCGTCTGCAACAACGACAGAAAATTCAGATTGATCCATGGTGGAAAAATCATTCAGATTTGCACCGTCTTTCAAGACCGCAAACACAAGCGATTGACCCTGCGATACTTCCAGCGCGACATCCGCCTGATCTGCGTCTGTCGCGCCCCAAACCAATTCCACACCGGTGATCGTTTCGGATTCCGGATCAAGGGCAATCGCGAAAACGGCATGATTTTCACCAAAATCCGAAGTGCCCAGCGACAACTGAACCACGCCATCTTCGGATATGGGAACTGCGCCGCCTGTCTGGAAAAAGATGTTCAGGTGATCGGTTGAAATGAAATCATCATTGGGACTGCCCGCGATCGTGTCATACCCCGCGCTACCGTACACAAGTGTTGCCATCTGTTTCCCCCTTCGGTTTGGCAAATCATTAGTGCGGAACGATTAGGGAACAGTTGTCAGTTTCCAGCAAATTTTACAGACCTGCATTTTATGTTGATTCCAAAGCCTGTGACCCACCCTTAGCCATTCTGAAAGGGTTTTGCGCGATACACTTGGCATCGAAACAAGGGCGGTGCGCCGCGTGGGGATCTTTAATTACACTGGCACGATCACGGGTGATCTGGTCGATGTTCCTTTGGGAACAGCGCGCTTTGGTCTGTCGGGCAACGATCTGGTGTTGGCCAGTGATGCAGGAAAAGGGGCGATTGTCTTGACCTTGAACGCCGGGCGCATCGCGCATTCACAAACCGCATATACAATCGACAACAGCATCCCGTATGCAGTGGCACAATGGTCCAGCGACCCTGTTGAATTTTCCACCCACGACATCAATCAGGTTCTTTCCAGCACATCTGACAGTTCGCTGACGATATATGCTGAAAATTCTGGGGCATTCGCAGATCGTTTCGAAGCGGTGTCATATGAAGCAGACGGCAAGGCGTTCGTCGCACTGGCAGCCAGCAGCGACACTGGCATCGGCGTTTATCAAGTCACATCATCTGGCAACCTTGTGCTGACCGATATGATAACAGGGGCAGACGGCGGCTTTGCTGACAGTCCGGCCGCCCTGTGTGTGGTTCACGTGGGGTCCAATCAATTTCTGATTTCCGTGTCGGCCACAGACGACAGCATCACCAGCTTTGCCATTTCCGACACCGGCACACTTACGCGGACAGACACCGTCGGCGTGGAACATTTTCTACCCGTTGCAACGCCGCAGGATGTCGCCACATTGGACGTGGCTGGCACATCCTACGTTGTCATGGCGTCATCAGATACATCTTCGCTTACGGTCTTTTCGCTTGGCGCTGATGGCAACTTGACGGCCGTTGATCAGGTTGTTGACGATCTTTCCACCCGGCTGGATGGCGCGCAGGTGATCGAAACATTCACCATTGATGACAGGGGCTTCGTTTTGGCGGCCGGGCAAGACAGCGGGATTTCGTTGTTCGGGGTGCTGCCCGATGGGCAGTTGTTGCACCTTGAAACCCTGATCGACGAAACCGAATACCCAATCGACACCATAACCGACATGTATGTGGCAGAGGTTGACGGCACCTATCAGTTGTTCACCGTATCAGGATCAGAAGCTGGCATCGGGCAGTTCGCGCTGAACCTTGATGATTTGGGCATCACGGCAACCATCGACAGCGGATCAGATCAAGGCACGTCGGGCGATGACCTGCTGATGGCCGACGACGACGGGCGCACCATTTTGGCCTATGATGGCAACGACATTCTGAAAGACGGCGCGGGGTCCGATACACTTTCTGGGGGGGCGGGCGACGACATCTTTATCCTCACACAGGATGGTCAGGCAGACACAATTACGGATTTTGATCCAGCAAACGACCAGCTTGATTTATCCGGATTTGGGTTTTTCAGATCGGTCGCACAACTTGACATCACCCCCACCCCCAATGGGGCAACGCTGACCTTCGGTTCCGAAACAATTCATGTGCAATCAGCCAACGGGCAAAGTCTGTCCGCATCCGATTTCACCAACGAAAATACCATCAACGCGACGCATGTTGACACGAACTTCGTGTTCGAAGATTTCCAAGATCTGACCCCCGCGACATTGGCAGATATCAAAAGCCCGTTTGCAACGACCGCAGCGGCGTCCGGGACCGCGACCCTGACTGGAACGGCGCAAGACAACATTTTGGTCGGAACAGCGGCGGCACAAACGCTGTTTGGTGGCGATGGGGAAGACATTCTGCGCGGCGGTGGCGGGGCCGATGCCCTGTTTGGTGGCGATGGGATCGATATCGCGGATTATGCGGATGCAACGCAGGGCGTCGTGGTCGATCTGGAAACCAGCGCAAACAACACCGGCTTTGCCGATGGGGACAGCTTTGACGGCATCGAAGCCATCAGCGGGTCGGCATTCGATGATCAGATCAGGGGCGACAGCGCAAACAACGCATTGTTCGGCGCCACAGGCGACGATGTGCTGCGCGGTGGCGACGGGGCAGATCGGCTGTTTGGTGGCGTTGGTATTGATTGGATGGATGGCGGAACCGGAAATGATTTTCTGGATGGCGGCGATGGCGATGACGCACTGTTGGGGCGCAGCGGCGACGACGAAATCTTCGGGGGTGACGGCAATGACAACATCGCAGCACATATTGGCGACGACGTGGTCTACGGTGGCGCAGGCGACGACCAGCTGGGTGGCAGCGACGGCAACGACCGCATGTTCGGTGGATCAGGGCAGGATACGATCGGGTCCGGATCGCACGACGATTACATTGATGCCGGCGAAGGGAACGATGTCGCATCCGGCGGTTGGGGCACAGACGAAGTGCACGGGGGCGCTGGCAACGACACATTGGCCGGAAGCTTTGGCAACGACATCGTGACCGGGGGCGCGGGCAACGATGCCCTTGGCGGCGGCACGGGAACCGATCAGCTGTACGCCGGCGACGGCGACGACACCATCGGTGCCGGGCACGACGACGATTTCGCCTATGGTGGGGACGGCAACGACTTTCTTGGCGGCGGCGACGGCCACGATCATCTGGAAGGCGGCCGTGGCAACGACACAATCAACAGCGGCAATGGGAATGACACCATCTATGGCGGCGAAGGGGCAGACACCTATGTCTTCAATGCCTTCACCGCAGGTGAGGTCGACACGATCATGGATTATGACCCGACCGAGGATCTGATCCGCATGCGTGGTGTCGAAGGCCGCTTTTCCGCACTTGAAATCAGTACGGTTACGATCGAAGGGCAGGACTTTACCGAAATTCGGTATGATGGGCACACCATCCGCCTTGCAGACACGGATGCGGCAAGCCTGTCACCGGATGATTTCATCTTTATCGGCTAGCTGTTGACGATGTCCCGGTCATACCGGTTCAACAGCAAAAGCCCCAGCGCAAAGCACGTCAATCCGATCCCATACACATACGCCGGCGACACGTATTCGCCCGCATAACTGGGATACATGCCAATCCGCATTTGCCCGACCACATGCACCAGCGGGTTGAACCATAAGATATCACCGAACGGATGGGGTACGATTTCAAACAGGAAAAACAAGGTTGAAATGATGAACAACGGCCGGTTTGCAATCGCCCAAACCCGTTCCCAAACAGGGAAAAGCGATACAAGCAAACAGTTCAGTGTCCCGATACCAATGGCCAAAACCAGGGCCATCGACACCGCATTCATCATTGCCGGAACATCAAATCCGGGCCGCAAATCCCAAATCACGACGATGCCGATCATAACCACCAGTATGACCAACAGTTCGGTCATCGCGTTCAATACAAAACGTGCGAACAGCGCATCGGAATAGCGAACCGCCGGGTAAAACAACAGGGGTTTGGAAAATCGCACCGCCACCATCATCTTGTTGCTGATGTTCAGATAGGCCATGAACACCAGATACCCGCCCGCGTAAAAGAACGGGAAATTCGTGCCCAGTGGGGGTTCGGGCAAGGCCATTGCAAACACAAACGTCAAAAGTGCAATGCCAGCAACAGGTTCCAAAACGGCCCACACATAGCCGCCGGGTGATTTGCCATACGTGGTGGCCATTTCGCGCAGCATCAGCGCAAAGATCACACGCATCCCGCCAAATTTGCGCGGGCCAAACCGCTGCAACATCCTGCCTGCCTTTCTGATTTTTCTCAGATTTGCACAAAGCCCTTAAGAAAACCTTCAGCACAATCTGGGCATTGTGTGGAAAATCATTGGATGGGTTTCACCTTGGCGCAAACATTGACATTGCCACCGGAATTGCAGGGGCCCGGGCCGCGACCACAGCCTGCGGAGCCTGCCGCACAGGCCCCGCGTCCGCTTCCCAAAGCGGCCCCAAAGGCCACGCTGAAACGACGCCATCACTGGATTGGTGCGTCATTTGCAGTGGCAGTTGTGTTGCCCGGGTTGATCGCTGCGCTGTACCTTTATGTGTTCGCGTTGCCCCAATATGCCTCGACCGTTGCTTTTTCGGTGCGGGAAGAAGGATCATCATCCCCGATGGACCTGATTGGCGGTCTTTCCGATCTTACAGGATCATCATCAAAGGATGCGGATATTCTTTTTGATTATCTGCACAGCCAGCAAATTGTCAGAACGCTGTCTGACGATATGTCACTTGATGCGATTTGGGCAGTGTCGGGGGATCCCGTCTTTTCACTGCGCCGCGACCCGACGATCGAAGATTTGCACACGCACTGGCAACGCAAGGTGCGCGTCTTTTACGACGCCACGGCGGGGCTTTTGACCGTGCGCGCCCACACGTTTCGCCCAGAAGATGCAGAAAGGTTGACGACCGCAATCCTTGAACAATCCCGCATCACGATAAACGCGCTGGAAGACGCAGCCCGCCAAGACGCAACGCGGCTTGCACAGTTGGAACTGGACCGCGCAACCACAGGCTTAACCGCTGTGCGCAAGCAAATGATGCAGTTTCGGGCGGACCATGAAATTCTGGACCCTGAAACAGATGTGGCTGGCCGGTTGGGCCTGCTAAACTCTTTGCAGCTGCAAAAGGCGCAGGCGCTGATTGACTATGACCTGTTGCTTACGGAACAGACGCGCACCAATGACCCGCGTCTTGATCTGGCGCGCCGACGGATAGAGGTTGTCGATGATCTGATTGCAAAGGAACGCGCCGAATTTGGCACGGGCGATGATGCCTATGCAAACGTCATCGCAGAATACGAAGTCTTGGCCGTTGATCTTGAATTTGCCCAAACCGCCTATGTCGCCGCGCGGGCCAGTTTTGCGTCAGCGCAGGCGGATGCATCCCGTGTGCGCAAATACGTTGCCGCGCACGTCCCACCAACACGCGCCGAACGCGCGGAATATCCGAAACGATTCCTTTGGTTGGGCAGCATCGTTGCAACATTGTCTTTGGTTTGGGCCATCGGGCTTTTGATCTATTATTCCGTTCGGGATCGCAGATGATCAGGCTTCAGAACCTGACCAAGATTTACCGGGTTAACGGGCAACGGACCTGTGTGGCAGACAACATCACCATGACGCTTCCGGGCCGAAAATCCATCGCGCTACTGGGGCGAAACGGGGCGGGCAAATCCAGTTTATTGCGCATGATTGCGGGAACAATGTCACCCGACAGTGGGCGCATCATCACACGCGGAACCATATCGTGGCCTGTGGGATTTGCAGGCAGCTTTCACGGTGATCTCAGCGGTGCACAAAACACACGTTTTGTTGGCCGCATTTACGGCGTGGACACGGACGCCCTTGTTGAAAGCGTTGCCGAATTTGCAGAACTTGGCCCCCATTTTCATTTACCCGTGCGCAGCTATTCATCCGGGATGAAGGCGCGCCTGGCTTTTGGGTTATCGATGGGCATTCCATTTGACACCTACCTTGTTGATGAAGTGACGTCGGTGGGTGATGCGTCATTCCGGGACAAAAGCACCGAAATCTTCGAAGACAGGATGAAACGATCCGGCGCGATTGTGGTCAGCCACGGGCTGGATCTGGTTCAGCGCATTTGTGAACACGCTGTGGTGCTGCACAATGGAACGCTGACCTATCATGAAAGCGTGGGTGACGGGATCGCGTATCATCGGCAACTGATCCGGCGCGGTTAGCGTCGCCTTAACCTTGATGTTGCAGTGTAAGGCGGAGCAGCAAAAAGGGAAACTGCATGGCGCAAACTGCAGTCGTGATGGCCGTCTATCACCCGAACGAAGCGTTTCTGGACAAACAGATCGCATCCCTTTCCGCCCAATCGGACCCAGATTTCGAATTGATCGTTGTTATTGCAGATGCGGATTCTTCTGATCTGGTCAGAACGGTTTGCACGGGTCACAATCTGGCGCCTCAAATTATCTGCCCCGGGCATCGCATGAATGCAATCAGTGCCTTTGAATTGGGGCTTCAAACAGCCTGTGCAACGCAACCGGCGTTCCGCTATATCGCATTGGCGGATCAAGATGATGTCTGGCACCCGGATCGTTTGTCGGCGGGGATTGCGGCACTGGAACACCACCAATGTGATCTGGCCCATTCGGATGCGCGGGTGATTGATGCTTATGGTCAGATTCTGCACCCATCGCTTTTTGCACTGGAACGGCGGCCCAAAAACGTTCGAACAGCCGATCTATTGTACCAAAATACCGTCACGGGCATGACCGTGACCATGACCCGGGAATTGGCGGAACACGCGCTGAATTTTCCCCCACAAAACGGAACCCATTTTTTCCACGATCTTTGGTTGGCGCTTGTTGCATCGACACGGCGCGGGATTGCATTTGTTGATGCCCCGCTTGTGGATTATCGAAAGCATGGATCAAACGTGGTGGGGCCACGGTCCGACGCGCAAACGTTCAGCCTGGTCGAACGCATCGCGGCCTATACTTTGTCGCGCTATTTGGCGCGTACACTGGTCGATCGCGGTGCAGATCCGCGCCCTGTTCGACGGTTTCTGGGATGGCGCGGATTGGGCACTGCGCACCTGTGGCAGGCGCTGAAAGAATGCACTGCCGGTCGGGGTGCAAGGTCCCGCATTGCGGGGTGGGCATTCCTGTCGATTTGGGCGCGTTGGGTTTGGGCCGCCCAGCGCGGTCTTATGACAGGGTTTCGAAATGGATTGTCAGAATTTGACGCCAAGGCATTTGCCTTTGCACCCGGGGTGCAGCCCGCGGCGCAACAACCGGAAAAGCCCCGTCAACGAACCCCATGGTGGTCATACCGCGACGGAAGAACCGCGTTGAAGGCCAAGCCGGAACTGGCCCAAGGCCCCGACAGGGTTGTGATCTTTGTGCCGACCCTGAACCCGACCGAAGCCTTTGCCGGTATCGCAACAGCCATAGACCTTGGGTTGGGATTGTTGCAACGCGGGCAACACGTTGCGTTCGTGGCAACCGACATGCCGATTGCACAGCGAAATGCCACCCGCCAGTTCCTGCAATCGCGCCTACAGGCACCATGGCCGGAAAACAGATGTGATGTGTTCTGCGGGGTGACGGACCAAACATTGGTCCTGCACCCGAACGATCAGTTTATCGCAACCGCATGGTGGACGGCCCAAATCGCGCAGGATTGCACCCGAACCATCGGCCGTTCAGATCCCTTTTGGTATCTGATTCAGGATTTCGAACCGTGCTTTTACCCATGGGGGACGGAATACGCGATGGCACGGGCCAGCTATGACCTGCCCCATAAACCCATCTTCAACAGCGCACCATTGCAACAGCATTTCATTGAAATGGGCTTGGCCACGGATCATGATCTGTGTTTCCACCCCGCCATTCAGACAAACGCATTTGCGCACCCGCGCGCCGCTGCCGGAAAACGCCGCAGATTGATGATCTATGGACGGCCAGATGTGGCCCGCAATCTGTTCCCCCTGTGCATCGATGCATTGGGCACATGGTTGGAAGAAAGCGGTATCGGAAAAGACGACCTTGATATCGTCAGCCTTGGGCAACGCCACGAAGACATCGAACTGCCCGGCGATATCGTATTGCGCAGTCTTGGCAAACTGTCATGGGAAGATTATCCGCGCTATCTGGCCAGCGTTGATATGGGGCTGTCGTTGATGTGTTCCCCCCATCCCAGCCATCCCCCGATTGAAATGGCAATGGCAGGGGTGCGTGTGGTTACAAATGACTACGGGCCAAAATGCCTCGGCACGCTGAGCAACAACATTATTTCGGTCGATTTGTCCCGCGACAGTCTCGTTCAAGCTTTGCACACCGCATGGATTGCTGGACCGGCATCACCGCAAACGATTGATTTGTCAGCGCTTGGTCCGGAATTCGACGAAATGCTGGATCAGCTGACCGCACAATTGCGCCCATCGCAAATGGCTGCCGCATGAACCGAAAAATTGTTTTGCACATCGGGGCCCCAAAATGTGGGTCAACATATTTGCAGCGGGTCATGTTGCAAAACCAGCGTTCGCTTCGATCTGTTGGCGTGAACTACCCCCATTTGCAAAAAGGGCATCCCGGGAACGCGAATACCATCGATCATGTGTCGCGACATTGGATCGAACAATCATTCAGCGGGTTTGATACGGTGATATTGTCCCACGAAAATCTGTTTTCCGCTGCCAGACGGGGACAGCGGCTTGTTCGTTTGTGCGCGGATGCGGAGATTGATTTACAGGTTGTCGCGTTTCTTCGACCGTTCGAAGATTGGCTGATTGCCGACTATTCACAAACCCTGCGCCAACACGACGTTACCCAACCCCATCCACCCGGTTTTCTGGATTTCATCCGTCAGCGGCGCAGCAAGATTCGACCGGGGGCGTTTTTGTGTGCTTGGCAAAGCGTGGTGGGAAAAGATCAGATGACGGTGCAAACGCACAGGAACATCCGATCCACTCTTTTGGCATTGTGCCCCCAACTGGATGACATTGATTGGACCGTTCCGAAGTGGCGTTGCAATCGGTCGATGCCACTGGCCCAATCAATGGCCCTGCAGTCTGCGCTAGCAACAGGCGATGACCCTGTTGACCACCCACCCGTGAATGCCTGCCCGACCGATATGTTCAAAACCCACATACGATCTGTTTTTCAGGCCGAAGCCCAAGATGTTCGGGAACAGTTTGGTGTCTTGATATGACGGTTGGCATTGTGCTTGCGACGCTGAACGGCGGGGCGTTCCTGGCAGAACAACTTCGGTCGATTGCATCGCAAACAACAGACGACTGGGTGTTGATTGTCACAGATGACGGGTCCACAGACGCAACACCCGATATCGTCGCGCGATTTTCAGCCCAGCACCCGGGAAAAGTGCATTGGGTCGCAGGGCCACAGCGCGGTTTGGCTGCAAATTTCCTTCACGGTCTGCGCCAAGTGCCCACGATGGCGACCCACGTGGCGTTCAGCGATCAAGATGACGTTTGGCACCCCGAAAAATTGGCTGCCGCGCTGAACCAGCTTAATGGGATCCGCGGACCGGCGCTGTATTGCGGGACCCGCACAATTTGCGATGAACACCTGACACCGACAGGCCGCACAACTGCGCCGGGATACGGATGCACGTTCGCAAATGCCTTGGTTCAAAATGTTGCATCGGGAAATGCGACCGTCTTGAATAGGGATGCCATCGACTTGCTGAATGCCAGCGACCCCCACGGGATCGTGTTTCACGACTGGTGGAGCTATCAGTTGATTACGGGCGCGGGCGGAACGGTCGTTTTCGATCCAACGCCTTACATCTTTTATCGTCAGCATAAGAACAATCAGGTCGGCGCCGCACAGGGTTTTGCCGCGTGGATCAACCGTTTCAGACGGGTTCAAAACCGAACATTTGCACGTGTATTGGAAGCGCATCATGACGCGCTGGATCGAAACGCAGCCTTGTTGACCCCAGTCAACCGCGCCTTAAGCACACGGTTTCGGATCCTTCGAACCAGCCGCCTGATGCCTTGGCACCCGCTGCCAGTCCATCGGCAAACCGCGTTCGGTCAATGCGCGTTGCGCATCTCGCTGTTTTTGGGGTGGGGCCAAACGCGTGGCCCGGCCGACTATGGTTCGCGGAACGCTTCTTGCGATTTGTACAAGGGGCGCATCAGGTAATTCAGGATTGTCTTGCCACCGGTTTGCAGTTCCACTTCCGTTAACATGCCAGGGCGAATTTCCAGATTGGCCTGACGTTCTGACAGGTTTGCCGTGTCAACGCGCAGGGTTACCCGGTAATGCGGCTGGCTGTCCTGATACCGTTCATCCTTGAACGTATCCGCAGAAATGAACTGCACTTCGCCTTTCAGACTGCCATAGATGGTATAGTCATAGGCCGTCAGTTTCACTGTGGCTTGCTGACCGGGTTGGATGTTGGCGATGTTTTCCGGTGCAACTTTGGCTTCGACAAACAGTTCATCATCCAATGGAATGATCTGGAAAATCTCTTCCCCCGGGCGAACAACCCCACCAATGGTTGTCACGGACATATTGTTTACGATCCCACGCATTGGGGACACCAATGTCGTCCGGTCCAATTGGTCTTGTGCAATTTTCAGGTTCTGGCGCAGGGTACCCAATTCTTTCAACGTGTCGGAATATGACGATGCCCGGTCCAGCTCCATCTGGGTTACGATTTCGTTATAGCGCGCTTCGGCATCAGATTTCGATTTGCGCGCGCGTGTCACTTCGATCAGCGCAACGATCTTTTCAGCCAACATGTTTTCCAAAAGGCTAAGTTCAGTATTTGCCTGTTCCATCACGGCACGTGCGCCTTCGGCACGGCTGCGAAAATCCGTTTGGCGTGCGTTCAGAAGATTCTGTTCGGATGTGACGATGCTTTCGTTCCCAATCGCCAAGGTGTCTGGCACAGTGAATTCAAAGAAACCGGCCATTTCCGCCTCTAACCGCAACCGGCGGATATCAAGCGCGGCGATCTGTTCGGCCAGATCATCCACCTGGGTTTGAAATTTGGTCGCGTACAGGCGGGCCAACACATCACCGGGCTGCACAATGTCGCCTTCGGAAACCATCAATTCAGCCAGAATACCGCCTTCCAGGTTTTGGATGATTTGCGGACGTGACTGGCTGACAATTTCGCCTTCGGCCCGCACGATTTCATCAACCCATGCAAAGGCCGCCCACACCAAAAATGCCACCACGCTAAGTGTCACCAACCAGATCGTCGCACTGGGGCGATGAAGGGCACGTTCAAAGGATGCGTCAACAGTCGTCGTGGCCATTATCCGGTTTCCTTTTTCTTGGTCAGGTGGGCAATGACCGCGTCACGCGGCCCATCAACAGCCAGTCGGCCATTTTGCAAAATGAAGGTCCGTTCTGTCAAAGACAGGATCGGCACACGGTGGGTGGCGATCAATGCGGTTCGACCATCCAACCACGTTTCCAGGCGGCTGATCAACGCGGCTTCCAGTGTTTGATCCAAAGCCGCCGTTGGTTCATCCAGCAACACAACCTTTGGATCCTGCAACCACAAACGGGCCCAGCCCAGCGATTGACGCTGCCCCACTGAAAGGCCTTCGCCACCGTCGCGGATTTCCATATCCAAACCTTTGTGGTGACCGCGGACAAATTGACCCAGCCCCGCAAAATCAAGCGCGGCCAACATTCGGCTGTCGTCAACTTCCATCCCATTCAGGTTCAGGTTGTCGCGCAATGTACCGGCAAACAGCCGCACATCCTGCGACAAATACCCGACAGACCGGCGCACATCGCGCGGATCCAGCTGCGCCAGATCAACACCATCCAGCAGCACCCGGCCCTTGGTGGGCTGATACAATCCTGCCATCATTTTCAGCAAAGTGGATTTGCCGGATCCGTTCATACCCAATACCGCAGCGCGTTCACCGGGTGCCAAAACAACCTGCGGAACATCCACACACGGCGGGGAATCTTCGTCATAGCGATACCCCAGTTCGCGCAATTCAAACCGCCCTTCGATCGCTTCGCGGCGCAGATAGGTCCGATGATCTTCGACGTCCTGGGGTGCCTGTTCAACGGCATCCAGCCCCTCTAGCGCGGTCTTCACATTCGACCAACGCGCCAGCGTGCCCGACAACTGTGTCAGCGGCCCAAGGGTTCGCCCCGTCAAAATGCCAATGGCAATGATCGAACCGACGGTCATCTGACCTGCGAACACAAGGAATGCACCCGCAATAACCGCGCCAACATAAGTCGCCTGCTGCACACCCTGTGACCAGAATGTCAGGTTCGACGCCAGCTGACGTTGTTCACCAGATGTGACCGCGGACAGACCGTTCAGTTCACGCCACAACCGTTTAAACCGGGCTTCGCCGCGCTGGGATTTGACTGTGTCCAGTTCAAAGATCACTTCTTGCAGGACGCGCCCGGATTTGGCGCTGGCACCTTGGGCTTCGCGGGTCAGCGCCACCATTTTGCGCTGCATCAGGAAACCGGGAAGGATCATCAGAACCCCACCCGCCACCAAAACCCAAACAACGGGCCCGCCGATCGACGCGACAAGGAACAGGAACAGGATGATAAAGGGAATATCCATCACCGATCCAACCGCCGATGCCGTAAAGAATTCGCGCACCGCACCAAATTCGCGCATCGCTGCAAATGTCCCGGATGCCCCCATTGGGCGCTTGTCAGACCGCATGCCCAATAGCCGGTTCATCAAAATGTCTTGCGTCGCCAGTTCCATACGACGGCCAGCGCCATCCATCAGACGCGCACGGGAAATTTTCAAAAGTGCCTCTAGCCCGATGGCAACAAAGGCACCAATTGCGAGCACCCAAAGGGTCGCCGTGCTTTCGTGGGGGATAACACGGTCATAAACCTGAAGGCTGAACAAGGCCACGGCGACAGCCAACATGTTGGCCACCAAGGACCCCACCATGATGTCGCCCAACAGCACTTTGTACTTAAAGAATTCAGACCAGAACCAATGGCCCTTTTTCTGTTTGTCGATATGCGTGTCGCGCAGGCTGTCCAGCGTTGCTTCGGCCTTGATCACCTGTCCTGCGAAATACGGGGCAAAGTCTTTTTCTGCGACGAACATTTCGCGGTCGGTTGCGTTCAGATCGAACAGAACAACGCCGCCTTTTTCCGCACGGTGCACGAAAACCACCTGACCCGTGTCCATTACGGCAAGTGCGGGCCACGGGGCTTTTTTCAGCTTTGTCTTTTGAACCGTTGCGGCCAGACCAGCCGTTTCCAAGCCGGCGGCAAAGGCATCGGGGGATGCGTCCCGGCCTTCGCCATTGGCCTTGGGGTCCTTGCTCTGGATTGCTTCCAGAACATCAAGGCGCAGCGCTGGTTTGCCCAGCGCGGCTGCATAGGCCTGGATCAAACTGTTGTTTTGTTCCAGCACCTGATTGATTTTTGCCAACGGGGCTTCAGGGCTTTCCACCTTTGGGGCACCCGAAACAACACCCAACACAGGGGCACCCGCAGTCAGGGAAACAACCTTTTGATTGGATTGATGGTTCATACGTCCCCCCCACTGACTAACGTGCCATACAGGCTGGCGATTTCGACTTGAATTTGTGCCAATTCATACTTCAAACGCACAGAATCCCGTTCAAGGCGCATGGCGTTTTCATAGATGTTCACGACGTCCATGATCGGGCGTCCTGAATTCTGAAACTGGCTGAAGAAAAGTTCGTAGGTGCGGCGTGCTTCTGCAACAAGGGCGGCGCTTTCGGCTTGCTGCCGTTCCAATGCGATGCGTTTTTGTTCCAAACGGCGGACGACGCGGCGGTTGTCTTCTTCGGCCTGAACAACGCCACGGCGGGCGGAATCCTGGCTTGCCTGAATGGCCTCAAGTGCGGATCCGGTTCCAAGGTTGATCAGTTGATCGCCAGACACCTGAACGCCCACGTCCAATCCACCATCCCCCAAGGTGCCGCCTGCGACCACACCCGGCAAAAGATCAGCCCGGCTGACGCGTGCCTGTGCGACTGTGCGGTTTCCTTCGGCGCGGGCCTTCAAGACGTTTAGCGGAAACAGACCCTGTGACCCCGTGTTGATTGACGTCAAACCGCTGACTGTCCCCAGCGGCAGGTTTGCCATGGCTTCCAGTTCAGCCAGACTCGTGGCCTCTGCCTCACGGGCGCGGGCATGATCAGCATTCAGTTCCTGAATTTTGGACCGGGCGACGCTAAGGTCGGCCATGTTCGAAACGCCACCATTCACACGGCGTTCGATGATATGCACAAATTCTGACATCCGTGCGCGTGCTTTTTCCGCAACTTCCGCCTCGGCACGGGCACGCTGCGCCTGAATGTACAGATCAAGCGCGGTCGCAGCACGTGCGTTGGTGTCTTGTGACAATCCTACCGCCGCGACTTCGACATCATGGGCTGCAAACGCCCGTTCCGCCTTGGCGCGGCCATTGTCGAACAACACCTGTTCAATCACCAGCTGTGCGACGATATCCCCAAGGGATGTCAACGAAACGACCGGCCCGATGGACGGCAGCCAATTGGTCGATTTGGCCTGCGCCCGCAGTCTGGCTGCCCGAAGATCGGATTCGGCCGTCCGCGCGTTGGACGCAAGCACAGCATTCGTGACTGTTGCAAAGGATGACCCCTGAGGGATCACACTGGATCTGTTCAAAAGGGTCGTGATCAATTCGGATGACTGGCCGTTCAGTTCTTTTGCTGCGTCGATCTGCGCCAGTGCGGGTTGATTGCGGGTGGCTTCAACATCTTTAGCAGCTTGTCCGCCACCGAACATGCAACCAGAAAGTGCAAAAGCCCCCAATAAGATGCCCGTGGTGGACCGTTTGGCCCACACCCGATGGTTCTCCATAACCCGCCTCGTTTATTTTTGTTTTTTCCGCCCGGGGCCCACCTCTGATGGGTGGTTTTGGCCCCCGGACGGCTGGGAGATTTATGATGTCACGATATTCACGTCTTGATCAACGATCAGATACGCGCCGTTGTCGCCCATCGTGTAGATGTCATAGACTTCGCCATCGATTTCGCGCGTTTCATTGGTGGCAACCGCCCCAATCGCCGTCACGGTATCATCGGACCCACCGCGGATCAGCAGGCTGTCTGACATTTCAGACAGGTTTTCCAGCTGTTCGGCTGTGATCGTCATCTCTGCAAAGTCACCATTCAACAGATCGACCGCCTGAATGTTGAAATCCGCGTAGCCTGCATCACCCATGGAAACCATTGGGAATGCTTGCGAACCATTGTCTGATGGTTCGTCCAGAACGAACAAGGTCGATGTCGAATTGCCCGCATCGTCATTCAACTGAACGATCAGATCGTTGCCCGCAGGGACGTTGTTGACAAAATCAAAGTACAATTCGCCCGAACCAGACAACTGATATACATCGCTTGCGACTGCACTTGACGACGACCCGTCACCAGAAATCGCGTGGATCTGATAGTTGCCTTCGCCAACAGCCAGGTTGACGCTGCCGGTGTCTTGTCCGTTGACCGTCCCAACTTGGGAAATCTGCGGTGCAGCCGGGATCGATGTGTCCAGCGTGATTGTCACGCTGTTGTCGACCGCAACGTTGCCAGCCGTATCTGTCGCCGTGATCACCAGATTGAACGTTTCATTTTCAACAACTGGCACTTCCGACCCTGCGAACACGATGCTCCATGTGCCATCTGGGCCTGCGACGACCGATTTCACGGTACCAGCGAAATCAATGGAAACGGTTGCGCCGGCTTCCACTGTCCCGCCGACCATAATACCGGACTGTGCGACAATGGAATTCAGCACGGTGTGCCCGTCCATCGGATCAGCTGTCACAGCAAAGTTGCTGACTTCTGTGTCCACGTTTGCAGACAGAACCGAAACGTTCACATTGCCCGCGGTATCCGTGATCGTCGCCGTGATCGAAATGTCGACATTCGGCCCCGATGGGAAGGCAGATGGATCGATCAGGATCGCAAATGTGCCATCCGGACCAACGACACCGGTGAATTCCTGATTGCCGACGGCCAGAACGACCGTGGCGCCGGGTTCGCCGTTGCCTGTCAGAACAACACCTGCGGCAATTTCGTCAGCGCTGATCACGCCATCGCCGCCAATGTCACCTTCCGGGATACTTACACCGCTGACGCCCGTGTCGACACCAACATCCGTCGTGTCTGTTGTGACGTTGCCAGCAGCGTCCGTGGTTTGAACAACCAATGGCACGGTAAATTCACCATCACCGATGTCATCTGGGCTGAAATATACGGTCCATGTGCCGTCGGGCGTTGCGGTTGTCGTATATGTCACGCCACCAAGGGTGACCGTGATTTCAACGCCGGGATCCGCTTGACCAGAAATTTCCAGACCATCCCCCGCTTCGGACCCGTTCACAATGCCATCGCCAGCAATTGGCACGGCAGACAGTGTCAGGTTCGTTGCAACCGTATCAACCTGAACGGTTTGCGTGATCGTGTGGGTGTTCCCAGCCAGATCAACGGCAACCGCGGTCATCGTGGTCTGATAGTCACCTGTCGGAACATCGGATGGATTGAACGTAACCGACCAGATGCCATTTGCATCAACCGATGCGCCCTTCGTAACGGACCCAAGGGTCACGTTCACGGTGGACCCGGCTTCGACGGTCCCTGAAAGGGTAACGCCTGCGGCCTGTTCGGACGAATTGATGAAGTTGTCACCTGATACGGCGTTACCATCCAACGCAAGGTTCAGAACCTCGGTGTCGATCCGAACTGTTTCCGTGTCGGTCGATACGTTTCCGGATTCAGTTGTGGCTGTTGCGGAAATGGTCACATCGTATGTGCCCAGATCAATGTTCGCAGCTGGAACTGTTACAGTCCAGTTGCCCGCAGCATCAACTGTCGCGTTTCCGGTAAAGGTATGGAAATGCACAACAACCGACGATCCGGGTGTGGTCGTCCCAGTGACGACAACACCGTCACCTTGTTCTGTGGCGTTCACCACATCATCGATTTCAAGTGGGCTCGGGTCGATTTCGACCATGCCCAGATTATCAACCACAACAACGTGGCTGGTGGTCGTGGCATTGCCCAACGGATCGCTTGCATGTGCAAACAACGTCAGCTCAACGTCCGCAGCCGGAATGCCCGAACCGGGGAATTGCGCGGTCCATGTCCCGTCCGCAGCGACAACTGCGTTGACTGTGACACCGTTCATTTCCACTGTCACGGACGACCCCGGATCGACAGTCCCGGTGAAGGTCACGCCATTTTGCGCTTCTGTGCGGTTGATCACGTTGTCCATGGCCTGGATCGGATCGATTGTCACATTCAGGACGGTATCGATGCGCACCGGTTGTGTGGTGGTCGCAGTGTTTCCGTAAAGGTCAGTGGATTCTGCAGTGATATCAACCATTTGGTCATTGATATCCGCCGCAACCACACCGTTGAATGTCACGGAATAGGATCCGTCAGCACCCGCAGTCACTGTGCGATTGGTGCCCTGCAAGGTCACGACAACATTCGCGCCCGGTTCCGCAGTCCCGGTGACAACAATCCCGTCAGGCGTTTCGCTTGCCAAGATGATGCCATCGTTTTCCACGATTGTATTCGCGATCGTGACGGCTGTCGTTGGGTCGATCAGCACGTCCGCTTGTGCGGTTTCCGTATCGCCGTCTGGGGCGACAACCGAAGCTGACACAATCTGTGTCGTCACATCTGTGATGCCCAATTGTGATGCCGAAAACGCAACTGTATAGGACCCGTCCGCGCCGGACGTGGTGGTCAGCGTTACGCCGGCCAAGGTCACTGTCACAAGGGAATCTGGGTAGGTTTGGCCTGTAACAACAGGGCCTGCCGCCAATTCTTGGCCGTTGATCACGCGATCGTCGCCGCCACCGGCAGATACGATGTTGATACCGCCGTCTGATGCCAGAACGGCAACCGCAGCAATCGCAGCGCCACCGCCGCCACCAGCGCCGGCCAGCACGCCAACACCTGCGACACCAGCCGCCACTGCGCCAGCGCCACCCAAACCGCCACCGACAAAGATCGGCGCAGCTGCCATGGTCGTTTCAACCTGAGACGCCGTTGATACTGCATATCCGACGTCGGTTGTTGCGCCCGTCAGCGTGGTGGACAGTTGCGCACCATCTGTAAAGATCAGACCGCTTGTCGCTTCTGTCTGGCCATAATGGGCATAGTTTGTGCGACCCCATGCTTCCGAGAATGAAATTTCGTAAATTTCACCACCAGAGCTGAAGTAAAGCTGGGTGCCTTGTGTTTGGGCAACAAAGGCGTTTTCCAAAACGATTTCGCGACCATCTTCCAATTTGATGATCAGATTATCGCCCACGCGGGAATAGGAATGCACCATGTCCCGGTCAAGGTTCAATGACACCGCTGAATAGTCAGCGACTTTCAAGACAAGTGTCTCTGCTTGGGTTTCCAGCGACCCACGGAACAAACGTCCCGAAGCGTCGCGTACGACGTAATCGACGGCCTGCATTATCTCTACCACTCTACCTCACGCCCGAACCTTTTTGGCCCGGTGCGACTGCATTTATTGCGGGGCTTATGCCCTCTGATGGATTGAATGTACGGGACGGGTTCCGCAATTCCTACAATTTTCTAAGCATTTTTGGTTGATTTGCGGCTTTTCGGTGGTCCGTCCGCAGGGACCGTGACGTTTTTGAAACAAATTCGCGTCACGGGTGAATGCTCACCGCGGCGCCGCCATTTTTCTGCCACAAAGACACCGTTGCACCGCCACTTTCTAACAGGGTTTTGACAACGGACAGCCCCATACCGGTCCCTCCGCAGTCGCGTTTCGTGGTAAAGAAGGGATCAAAGGCGCGAAATAAATCAGCCGTTTCAATACCATGCCCGTTGTCGCCTATTTCCAGCCCCTTTTCCGTCTCACATATGTCTATGCGGGTTGCCCCGGCTTGCCGCGCATTTTCGATCAATTGGGTCATCACAGCCAACGCGGCATCATGATCCAGCGGCAGGACCGGACGACCAAAAATCCGCACACCTTGACCTTCCAATTTCAGATCTGAAACGGGTGTCTGCCCTGAAGCCCGGTTTGCTTGGCTTTCGCTGTGCCGCCGCAGCGCATCCAAAAGTGCATCGATGCGCAGGCTTGCATTGATGATGTCATCAGACACCATGCGCAGTTGGTCTGGTGTTAGATTTGGCAGTTCCAGCAGTTCAGCCCCGGCCCGCAACGCCGTGACCGGGGACTTCAGTTCGTGAACAACGTGATCCGCGTATCCGCGCAAGGCTTGGTTCTGATCCAGAATATCCTGTGCCATGTTCAGAACATTGGTGCCCAGCTCACTCAGTTCGGCCGTCCCGTACCGGCGCAACGGCACCGGATCAGAGGTCTTGCCGTCAGCGATGTCTTGTGCGGCATGGGCCAATTCCCGGATGGGTCGAACCAACAGCCGCCACTGCACAGCCCCGATCAAGACAGCCGCCGCAAGCATGGCAAAAGACACCCAGAACACGCTGACTTTCCAGCCAAAGATCGGCTGGACCCAGCGCAAGACCACAAATCCAAATATCGGCAAGACCAACAATCCTGCAACCGACGCCCCAATGACGATGGCCAGCGGCGGACGCCATTTTTGGCGCGGGCGTGGACCGTCACGCACCACGACAGGCCCCAATCCGCAATCCGATACCATGCAATGTTTCGATCCCATCGGTGCATCCGGCTGCGACCAGCTTTGCGCGCAGGTTTCGCAAATGGCTATCCAGCGTTCGATCAGACACATCTGTACCGATGCCATACACCTGATCCACAAGCGCAGGGCGCGGAAACACCTGTTGCGGGCGCCGGGCAAGGGTCATCAGTATCCCCATTTCCCGCCGGGTCAGATCAATCGGCGTGCCGTTAAAATCGGCCGCGTGCCGTCCAAGGTGAAGGGTCAGCCCCCCAATCCGAAGCGCATCATCAGATTGCCCCTGCGCCCCCCTGCGCAACACCGCTGCAATCCGGGCCAACAATTCACGGGGCGAAAACGGTTTGCTGACATAATCATCACCGCCCAATTCCAAACCCAAAACGCGGTCGATTTCGTCATTGCGGGCTGTCAGAAAAATAATCGGGGTTTGGTGGGATTGGCGCAAGTTCCGGCACAGTTCCAATCCGTCCATCCGGGGCAGGCCGATATCCAGGATGATCAGATCAGCAGACCCTTTCTGGGCCTTTGCCAACCCTTCTGCCCCATCGCCGGCGACGTCTGTGGCGTATCCATGGGCCTGACAGGCGATATCGACCGTTCGGCGGATTTGCGGGTCATCTTCAATGATCAATATGCGGTGGGACACAGCGGCAGCCTTTCATCTGAAGACACTTTGGCTATTCTTTGATCTGTTTGCCAGCGACGAAAATCCCACTGTCGCCACGATTCCAGTGGCTTGTGATAGTGGGACCGATAATTGGGTTGGAATTCGTAGTCTGATCGAACTTCGGAAAGCAGCGCGTGGTTGGAAAGTCCAAGATTGCACATATAGACCCAATCGACCCGTTTCCCTTTATCGAACCTGTTCAGATTGGCTTGCGTGATCCATTCACCAAAATTCACGAAACACGCGACATACAGCACAACGATCGATGCGATGGCGCTGCGGTTCAGGATCCATTGCGCTGATCTTGTGCGCCACAGGTCATAGGCCACAAGGCACAGGCCAAATGCCACCAAACCCAGCCAAACAAAACAATGCAGCCGCCAATACGTCCACCCATAGGCGTCAACGTAAAGCCCCAGCCGATAAGCCGCAGTTCCCAAAAGGATCATATTTTGCAGGGTCCATATCGCCAAAAGCACCCTGACCCAGCCGCTTTCTTTTGCGGTGTGCCGTGCGATCAGCATGAACGCCCCTGACAGAAGGGCGGTGACAAGCAACGGATACGCCCCGCGATGGGCATAGCTGGCATAGGTCATCCCGTCAGGCAGCCCGGCACCAAAGCCCAACACAAAGATATCGGTAACCAGTTGCCCGGCGAAAATTAGATTGAACACCAACAACGCATTCCGAATGGTGGACATGGGCAATGCGAAACCCCGCCGGGATCGGGGCGCCGGGTGGGGGATGTATGCTGCGCTGAAAATCATCAGGATCATCAGCGCCGAAAACACCCAAAGACCAAGGCGCACCACGCCCCATTCGATCGAGATCAGCCCAGAAAAAGCAGAATTCAGAAATTCATCAATCACGGGGTTTGCCAACGCAAACAGCAGCACGAACACGCTGCCAATTCCCACGGCAATGCCCCACTCCCGCATAAGCCGCAGCCCCGGCATACGGGACCGCGCCAGCCGTGACTGTTCAACAGTCACTAATTTGCGGACACCCGCCCATGGCAGGCGCAGCCAAAGCGTGCCGACCCGGGCCAGCGGCCAATCTGCCGCCCGCGCCACCAACAGCATGATCCCCAACATCCAAAACCAGACCGACAGGGTTTGTACAAAGGACAGGACCGGCAAAATCGAAACGATCGCAATGACCGGGATGTCCCATGCCCATCCTTTGCCCCTGCGCAGAATCAGCGTCAAAATAAGTGCAAAAGCTGTCGTGAAAATCGCAAGAACCGCGCCGCCCGTTGGATTGAAAAACGTCCAATCCATCAATGCAATAAAACACACCCCACCCAGCGCCACGCCAAACGGGGGCAGTGAGGGCGTTACTGCATCACCTGCCCCGTGCCGACCATCTGGCGGCGCATTCAGCCACCATGCATCTTTCGCAAGTCCGGGGGGTAAGCCCCTTTTCGTATAGGGTGTCATGTTCACCTCCAAGTATCCTTGAAGGGAATTGCGCTGTCATATCAGCAGCGCCTGACGGCCGTTATGTGCAGTTATTGTGCAGACGCACGTATGGCACGGATATTGTCGCCATATGGGGTCGGATTTTCTACCGACCCGCCTTTGAACACGGCTGACCCCGCAACCAAAACATCCGCGCCGGCGTCCACCAGCATCGGCGCCGTTGCAGGCGACACGCCCCCATCGATTTCGATGTGAATGTCGCGGTCGCCAATCATCTGGCGCAAGGTGCGCACTTTGTCCGTCATATCAATAAAACTTTGACCACCAAAACCGGGGTTCACGGTCATAACACAGACCAGATCGACCAAATCCAGAAGTTCTTGCACGGCAGAGGCTGGCGTGCCGGGGTTCAACGCGACGCCGGGGCGTGCACCTGCGGCCCGAATGGCTTGAAGGGTGCGGTGAATATGGGGGCCGGCCTCTACATGGGCCGTGATGAAATCCGCCCCCGCATCTGCGAAGGCCTGAATGTAGGGGTCAACTGGCGCGATCATCAGATGAACATCCATAACCGTCTTGATATGCGGGCGGATGGCCGCACAGGTTGTCGGACCAAAGGTGATGTTTGGCACGAAATGACCGTCCATCACATCAACATGTATCCAGTCAGCGCCCTGCGCTTCGACCGCTTGAATTTCTGCGCCAAAATTGGCGAAATCGGCAGACAGGATAGAAGGCGCGATCTTAACGGAACGGTCGAAAGTCATGGTCAGGTCTCCTTTGTGCGCGCCTTAGCGTAGCGGCACGTGGTTGTCGATTGCCTTGATCATGGGATGCTGTTGGGGCAAGGCTAGCGTATGGAACAGGTTCTTACCCCCACACACTTGCCGCAGACGGTTGAAGCACGAAATCCCGGCATTCCGCTGGATCTGGATTGGGCCCTGGGCGTGCAGGCCAACCGGTCGGCCATCGAACGCCGCTGCGCAACGCTGCCGGGGCGTCGGTCCATCAAGAAACATCATCAGGCGGCGTGGCTGGCCAAGGCTGTGGCCTGCATTGATTTGACCACGTTGTCGGGCGACGACACCCCCATGCGCGTGCGACGCCTGTGCGCCAAGGCCCGCCAACCGGTCGCCGCGTCAACGCTGGAACAGCTGGGGCTGCCAAATCTGAAAACCGGGGCGGTTTGTGTGTATCACGACATGATTGCAACAGCCGTTGATGCGCTGGATGGCACTGGCATTCCGGTTGCCGCGGTGTCCACCGGGTTTCCCGCCGGCCTGTCCCCGCTGCATTTGCGCATTGCTGAAATCGAAGAAAGTGTCGCTGCGGGGGCACATGAAATCGACATCGTCATCAGCCGCCGCCACGTGCTGACAGGGAACTGGCAGGCACTGTACGACGAAATGGTGCAGTTCCGCGCAGCCTGCGGCGATGCCCATGTCAAGGCGATCCTTGCCACAGGTGAACTTGGCACCTTGAAAAACGTGGCCCGCGCGTCGCTGATTTGCATGATGGCCGGGGCGGATTTCATCAAGACATCGACCGGGAAGGAAAGCGTAAACGCCACCCTGCCGGTCACGCTGACCATGATCCGTGCCATACGTGATTTCCACGACCGCACCGGATTTCGGGTGGGCTACAAACCTGCAGGGGGGATATCCAAAGCGAAAGATGCGCTGATGTATCTTGCCCTGATGAAAGAAGAACTGGGCAACCGCTGGCTGGAGCCCGATTTGTTCCGGTTTGGGGCGTCTTCGCTTCTGGGGGATATCGAACGGCAGCTAGAGCACCACGTGACAGGCGCGTATTCTGCGGGGTACCGCCATGCGCTTGGATAGACATAAGAATTGAGGATCCCATCCCGGTGGCCACACCGGGCCGCGCCCGCCCCACCCCCTTGGGCAGGCGCATCTCGCCCACCCAGGGTCGTTCACGGCCCTTAGCGAAAAGGGTCAAGCAATGACCATCAAAGACATCTACACCACCATGGATTACGGCGTCGCCCCTGAATCGACTGTCGACGCGATGGCGTGGCTTGCAGAACATGGATCCAGCTTTGGCCATTTTATCGGTGGCAGCTGGACAACGCCGGGCGCAAATTTCGAAACCAGGAACCCGGCAACAGGTGATCTTCTGGCCCACATATCGCAAGCCACACAGGCCGACGTCGACACAGCTGTCAAAGCCGCCCAAAAAGCCCAGCCCAAATGGGAAAAATCCGGCGGCGCTGCACGGGCCAAGGTTCTGTATGCGCTGGCACGACTGTTGCAGAAACACAGCCGATTGTTCGCGGTGTTGGAAACGTTGGACAATGGCAAACCGATCCGGGAATCCCGCGATATTGATATCCCGTTGGCGCAGCGGCATTTCTATTACCATGCCGGGCTTGCACAATTGTTCGACACCGAAATGTCGGGCCATGTGGCCCACGGTGTGTGTGGGCAGGTCATCCCTTGGAACTTCCCGCTGCTGATGCTGGCGTGGAAGGTCGCGCCCGCAATGGCGGCGGGGAACACGGTTGTTCTGAAACCGGCAGAATACACCACGCTGACTGCGCTTCTGTTTGCGGATATCTGCAAACAGGCGGGTGTGCCAAAGGGTGTGGTGAACATCGTGACCGGCGACGGCGCCGTGGGCGAAATGATCGTGACATCCGATGTGCAAAAAGTGGCGTTCACAGGGTCCACATCGGTCGGTCGCAAAATCCGCCAAGCCACGGCAGGGTCGGGCAAGGCGCTGACTTTGGAATTGGGCGGCAAATCCCCCTATGTCGTGTTCGAAGATGCCGACGTGGATTCCGCCGTCGAAGGGCTGGTAGACGCCATATGGTTCAACCAAGGGCAGGTTTGCTGCGCGGGGTCGCGCCTGATCGTGCAAGAAGGCATAGCAGAAAACTTTTACGCCAAGCTGAAAGCGCGCATGGATAAGCTGCGCATCGGCGACCCGCTGGACAAATCCGTTGATGTCGGCGCGGTCGTTGATCCGGTGCAGTTGGCCACGATCAAACGCATGGTGGACAGCAATTCCGCCGGAAACACCCACGTGGCACAAACCCCTGTTCCGGATGGATGCTTTTACCCGCCGACCCTGATCACAGACCTGCACCCGGCAGACACGTTGATGCAGGAAGAAATCTTTGGCCCTGTTCTGGTTGCCACAACGTTCCGCACCCCGGCAGAGGCGATCGAAATCGCGAACAACACCCGCTATGGTCTGGCGGCAAGTGTCTGGTCCGAAAACATCAACACCGCACTTGATATCGCGCCACAGCTGGCGGCGGGTGTGGTTTGGGTGAACGGAACAAATATGTTCGACGCTGCCGCAGGGTTCGGCGGCCTGCGGGAAAGCGGCTTTGGTCGCGAAGGTGGGTGGGAAGGGTTGATGGCCTATTGCCGCCCTGCAAAACCATCCGTTGCGGCCAAACCAGCGACCCCATTTCCCGGCCATGATGGGCCTGAAACAGGGATCGACCGCACCGCAAAACTTTACATCGGTGGCAAACAAGCACGGCCCGACGGTGGATATTCGCAGGCCATTTTCGGCAAAAAGGGCGAACTTCTGGGGCACGCCCCCATCGCCAATCGCAAAGATGTGCGCAACGCAGTCGAAGCACAGCAAGCCGCAAAAGGTTGGCGCAAAACAACGGGGCATTTGCGCGCCCAAATCCTGTATTATCTGGCTGAAAACCTGTCTGCCCGGGCAGATGAATTTGCTGCGCGCATCGATGCGATGACGGGCAAAAAGCAAGGTGGAGCAGAGGTTTCAGAAGCGATTGAAACCCTGTTTACGTTCGCGGCATGGGCTGACAAGCTGGATGGGGCGGCCAAAGGGGTTCCATTTCGGGGCGTCGCACTTGCCATGCACGAACCCGTTGGCCGGATCGCGGCCCTGTGCCCGGATGATCAGCCCCTGGCTGGATTGATCCGCCCCATGGCGGCCGCATTGGCAATGGGCAACACGATCACTTTGTCAGCATCCGCCGCTTACCCATTGGCGGCCACGGATTTCTATCAGGTGCTTGATACGTCTGATGTGCCCGGTGGCGTGGTGAATATTTTGACCGGGCCGCAAGAACCGCTGGCACACACAATGGCAGACCATTTGAATCTGGATGCAGTCTGGAACCTATCAGATACGGCCATGACAAAAGATGTGGAAACCCGCGCCGCAGGCAATTTGAAGCGCACGTGGACCGGGGCCGCCGCAGATGACACCCGCGCGTGGTTGGCGGCTGCGACCGAAATCAAAACAATCTGGATTCCGTATGGTGCTTAGGAAATATCAGATATGCGCGGAATATCCGCGTTGGTCGTGACGCCCTTTGCCCATGCCTGTTTCGCGGCAAAGAAAATCTTCCAATCCCGGCGATAGATATCGTTTACATCCTGACGCAGTTCTTCTGTCAGGATGTCTTTTTTCATCACCCCAAGTGGGGACCGATTGCGTTCCAGTTGGGGAATGATGTCATCAATATCGGGCACAATCGGTTTCAAAAGCACAGACATGTGTTCGGTCATCTGCGACACCAGCAGGACTTTCAAATCGGTCGGAACAAACACAAAGCTGCGATAATTCTGTGGGGTCCAGTGCGCCTCGGGTTCCAGATCGATCTTGTCTTTCAGATTGGCCCTGATCCATTTTGACAAGATCAGGCAGTTTTCGGTGTGTTGCCGGGGCGTGTTGGCCGCCGGGTTCAACCCATATTGGTCGACCAACAGCTGGCGCAGCGGGATATATCGTTTCCAACCTTCGCCAATCACCTTTTCCGCATAAAGCGAGAAAAAGCGATCCACCGGTTTGCGCACAGCCATAAAGGCGTAATCTTCTGCCCTGACCTGTTCTTCGGTCAGACCCAGATCGACCGCCCGGGGAAAGACGCCATCCTGATCATGGATTGTCATCGGCGAATGGTAAAATTCACCGTATTCCAGCCGCCACATCAGGTTCTTGACAAAGGTACAGCCACATTTGGGCGTGACCATGTAGCGGATCGGATAACGCGTGATGGTGAACAGCTTTTGCGTTTTGGGAAGAATTTCTTCCGCTGCGGTACCAAGCTGAAAATCCATCGCCACTCTTACTTTTTCCAAAGACCGGAAACCCAGTCGCGGGTTTCATCAACACTTGCATCAACCTGATCAATCACCGGGTCCACCCGACGATCCCAGAACCGACGGACACGCACGAATATAGCCCAGAAAATCGCAAACATCACGATAAAGAAACCGATATTGAACCACGGAATCAACTGTTGGTCAGGGCCCGTGGCAGGTTTGATCGACAATGCGTTGGGATAGATGGAAAACCATGTGCTGCGCCAACCGTAATGGCGCACGATGTACCATTCAGGCGCATCGCGTGTGCTGACCGCATCTGATGCTTCGGCATGGATGTCTGCACTGTTGACCTTGATATACGGCGGCCAGTTGAACAGCCCTGTATCTTCGTTGCGATAAACGATGACGTCGCCGTCGGGGCGCACGGCATTGATCAGCCGCAAATCCCGGTTTCCACTGTCACTGGTCGCACTATCGGCCTGAGCATAGAACATTCTGTTCCAGCCGGAAAAGTCGGTCCGGATGATTTCGGTTCCGGTCACACGAACAATGTCGCGTTGCGGAAGGGTGTAGTGCAAAAACAGGATCACAAATATCAAACAAATCAGCCCGACGACCGAAAACAACCAACGAAACATAGCGCGTCCTCCTGCACTTTGGGTGTCACATAAGTGACGTTTGCCACAGGCTCAACTGTCGCGCCGGGCTTTCATCGCACGCAGAACGTAAGTGATGCCAAAAATCGGCAACCAGATTGCGCCCGTTCCGATGGTCCAGCTGGTCGCAGACCGCAACGTATCCTGCCACGGGGCGGGGATCAGGCTGGTCAGCCATAACGAATGCCAAAGAAAAACAAGTGACAAGCACCAGGCAAAATAGAACACACCTGACCGCAAAAATTCCGCCCGCGTTGACGGGTTCGACGCACCCGCGCGCAAACCGAACAGGATTGCGACGATCAGCGGAATCGGAAATGAAAGCGCGGCAAGTAGCATGGTGTTGTGATAATCAGTTTCCAACAACTTGCCAAACCCATTCGCAGGCCTTGCCCGATCAAGCCGCCCCCTGCACAGAAAGGCCAACCGTGACAGCAGATGTCTTTGCAGGCAATTTCCCAAGTCAGCCGGTGGCTTTTGCCCATCTTTGGGACGTTGCGCAGTCTGATTTTATCGCCGACGGGGTGGAAGTTATTTGCAACACAGATCCTGCAAAACGATTGCGCCACTATTTCAGCGAAGCAGACGCGCGCAAGATCGAAGATGGGCTGGGACTTCGCACAACATGCATCATCGTTTTCGCAACAGCCGGGCTGGACATTCCATCCACCGGAACCGACCGGCTGGCGTTCGTGGGAAACTTCCCCATTCTACGGATTGCCCCCGGTCAACAGTGACACCAAAACACTGTTCGGATCACACAGATCTTCGATCACATCGAAATGATGGCGGTTCGGCACAATTCTATGATCTACAGCCCACGCCTGCGCAAGATCAGCGGCCTGTTTCAAAAACGCAGGCCGTTCATCTGCACCAACCCAAACCGTAACAGGCGTAGCGCATGTTTTCTGCCCCAGCGTCGGGCTTTCGGCGATGGCGGATTCAAGATCCAGCCCGAAATCGTCGTTCATCGTGGTATCCAGCATGTCGCGCAAATCACCCAGCGGCGACATGGCAACACTGTGGTGAATTCTGTTACGAACATCCTTGGGCAGATCGACATCATCCATTGCCATACGGGCCACCAAATGCCCCCCGGCGGAATGTCCGACCAAGGCTAATGGACCCGCAAACCGTTTTGAAACCGCGACCACAGCATCCCGAACGGCGTGGGTGATCTGTGGGATGGTTGCATCTGGGCACAAAGGGTAACTTGGCATGGCGCAGGCCCAACCCTGCTCCATGACACCTGCGGCCAGATGGCTCCAGTCTTTGCGACCAAAGGCCCGCCAAAACCCCCCATGGATGAAAATCACACATCCCTTTGGGCGTGGTGACGGGGTGAACACATCGAATGAATACCCATCGCCATAGGGCTGGTTCAACAGCGCACGACCGCTGGCGATTTCCACTTCACGAAATTCTTGGGCCAGATCCGCCCAAATGTCTGGGTAACCGGAACCATTCGGTATATACGCCGCGTTGGCGTAAGCATCATCAAGGCGCATGTTCGGTCCTTATGTGGATCACCATCGCCCAAACAGAAAGGACGACCCATGTTGGACACCGTGACAGATTTGAAATCCATGCTCAACGATCCAGACCTGCTGCGGACACAGGCCTATGTGAACGGTGGCTGGGTCGATGGATCCAATGGGCAGTTTGACGTCGTGAACCCCGCCCGCGGCGATGTGATCGCGCAAGTGGCTGACATGAACCGCGCAGACATCGCGCAAGCGATCGACGCCGCTGATACAGCCCAAAAATCATGGGCCGCCAAAACAGCCAAAGAACGGTCAAACGTCCTGCGCAAATGGTATGAACTGATGATGGAACATCAAGATGATCTGGCCACCATCCTGACTGCAGAAATGGGCAAACCCCTTGCCGAAGCCAAAGGCGAAATCGCCTATGGCGCATCGTTTTGCGAATTCTTTGCTGAAGAAGCGCGGCGCATTTACGGCGAAACCATTCCCGGGCACCAAGCGGATAAGCGCATCACCGTGATCAAACAGCCCATCGGGGTCGTCGGATCCATCACCCCGTGGAATTTCCCGAACGCCATGATCACCCGCAAGGCGGCCCCTGCCCTTGCCGCCGGGTGCGCTTTCGTGGCCCGGCCCGCAGAATTGACGCCCCTCTCTGCGCTGGCCCTTGGTGAACTGGCAACCCGCGCAGGCATTCCTGCCGGTGTGTTTCAGGTCGTCACATCTTCGGATGCATCTGCGTCTGGCAAGGAATTCTGCGAAAACGAAACCGTGCGCAAACTGACATTCACCGGATCGACCCAAGTGGGGCGCATCCTTTTGGGGCAAGCCGCAGAACAGGTGATGAAATGTTCCATGGAACTGGGCGGCAACGCACCGTTCATTGTGTTCGATGATGCCGACCTGGACGCCGCCGTTGCCGGGCTGATGATCTGCAAATTCCGCAACAACGGCCAAACCTGCGTCTGTGCGAACCGCATCTATGTGCAAGCCGGCGTTTACGACGCCTTTGCGGATAAATTCAAAGCGGCTGTCGAAGCGATGAAGGTTGGGGATGGCATGCAAGGCGCCGACCTTGGCCCCTTGATCACGGACAAAGCCGTGGAAAAGGTCGAAAATCACATTGCGGATGCAAAAGACAAAGGCGCGCATGTTCTCACCGGTGGTGAAAAACATGAATTGGGCGGAAAATTCTTCAAACCGACCATCCTGACAGACGTCACGCGCAACATGGCGTTCAACACCGAAGAAACCTTTGGCCCGATGGCGCCGTTGTACAAATTCGAAAACGAAGACGAAGTCATCGAATTGGCCAACGACACGATTTATGGACTTGCAGCCTATTTCTACGCCAAGGATCTGTCACGCGTCTACAAAGTGTCCGAAGCCTTGGAATATGGGATTGTCGGGGTGAACACTGGCATCATCTCGACCGAAGTCGCACCCTTTGGCGGTGTCAAACAGTCCGGTCTTGGGCGCGAAGGCAGCCACCACGGCATCGAAGAATTTCTAGAAATGAAATACATCTGCATGTCCGTCTAAAGACCTGCAGCTTCATTTTGCCCCAAATACTCTCCCGCTGAAGGCGTCGCCGTCAGGCGAAACAAAAAGCGGGCCCCGAATGGGGCCCGCAAACATCGTGTGCGACCGCAAGGTCGCGCCGTTCGCATGATCGGATCAGGCGTCCAACGCTTCGACCTGCAGCGTGTTGCCCGATTGGATTTCAATCCGGCGGGGTTTCAACGCCTCGGGCACTTCGCGCACTAAATCGATGTGCAACATACCATTTTCATGGGACGCGCCTGACACACGCACGTGGTCAGCCAGATGGAAGCGGCGGTCAAACGCACGCGTGGCGATCCCGCGATGCAGGTATGTTTTGCCATCTGCATCATCTGGTTTCCGGGCAGAAATATGCAGGGCGTTTTCTTTCACTTCGACAGACAGTTCGCTTTCAGCAAACCCGGCGACTGCGACGGAAATTCGGTATCCATCTTCGCTTGTCTTTTCGATATTGTAAGGGGGATAGCTGGTTGTGGATCCTTCATGGGTCAAAACCCGATCCATCAGATCAGCAATCTGATCAAATCCAACAGATGCACGGTACAGGGGTGCAAAATCAAAATTACGCATCGTCGTCATCCTTTCGCAAAGCGATAACATGTTGGTCCGCCCATCTGGGCCGGACATGGGATTAAGGCGGTCCCCATTCGGGCGACCGTACCCATCAGTTAAGAAGGCGAAATCGCCCCTTCAAGGGGTCAGTTACGGGAAAATGCGGACCCCAAAAGCGGAAAGACACTTCGTGTGACAGGCACCGATCCCGGCAGGGTAAATCCCTGAAATTCCATCAACTTTGGATGTGCCTTGGCTCCAAGGGCAACAGGGGTGTCGCCCATCTTAGCCTTTGCAGAAACAACAGAAACGATTTGCGGCACGCCACGATCGTATCTGAAAATGGGCGCGCCAGAGCTGCCGAAATCCACGTTGCAATTCAGGATCAACGCATCTTCTTGTTCCGCGACCAGGTGGCAGATTTCCTGCAGGCTGGGACTTTCCGCACGGTTGTGGGCATATGACACAACCGCAACTTCCGATCCGATCGCGGGCAATTGTGCAATGGGCATGGGCCGAACCCAAGGGTGGCGGATGGGCATTTCCAGTTCCAGAATGGCAACATCGGATGACACGCGGTCCATGCCAGCGTTGCCCGTGAATTGGTACATGGGGTGTGTTGATGCCGACCGGACGCGGCGATACGCCTCTGCCCGGCCATGGGTCCAGCCGGCCCTGAATTCGATCCGGTTCACATCTACGGCCAGCCCGGTTTGCGCATCAAACAGGCAGTGACCCGCCGTCAAAACATGCCGTTCAGTGACGAGGGTTCCGGTGCAAAACCCCCCGTCCGTCACATTGATCCGCCCCACGGCTGACCATTGGCGCACATCATCCAGACTTTCCAACCGTTCCAACCGGGACTGGGCGTTTGCAAAGTACGGAAGGCACAGCAATAGAATGACGAATAACCTGAACATACCCCTGCCTAAGCATCGCGTTGGGCAAAAATAGGGCAAGGCTACCGCAAAATAGGTACCTGACCGGGTCCTTTTTCCCCAGATATTGCGGGTGGCACGGGCCCACCGGTTGCCCAATCCAGCAATTCAACTGTGTGCACAACTGGAACCCCGATGGCCGATCCGATCTGCATCATGCAACCAATGTTGCCCGCGGCAATGACATCAGGGTTTCTGGCCTGCAGGGTTTCGACCTTGCGGGCTTTCAATTGGGCCGAGATCGCTGGCTGCATCAGGTTATACGTTCCCGCAGAACCGCAACATAAATGGCTGTTTTCGGGTTCTGACACCTTGAACCCTGCATTGCGCAAAAGATCTTTGGGGAATGTCTTAATCTGTTGCCCATGCTGCAAGGAACACGCTGCGTGGTAAGCCACGCGCATGCCTTCGGGGGCGCCGCCCTTGGGCAGGTTCAGGTCCATCAACACCTCCGACACATCTTTGGCCAAGCCAGCCACCAAGGTGGCTTTGTCTTCCAATGCGTCGCCCTTGAACATGTGGCCATAGTCTTTGACGGTCGTGCCACAGCCCGACGTGTTGATCACAACCGCATCCAGCCCCCGTGCGGCATGTTCTGCGGCAAAGGCCTTGATGTTTACGGCAGCGGTCGCGTGGCTTTCATCCGTTTTGCCCATGTGATGGGTCAACGCGCCACAACAGCCTTGCTTCAAAATCACGACTTCTGCCCCGTGGCGGGTCAGCAAGCGGATTGTGGCATCATTGATATCGGTGTTCAGGGCCCGTTGGGCGCAGCCTGTCATCAGCGCCACACGCATTCGTCTTTCACCTTGGGCAGCAAACACCTGTGCGTCATCATTCCGGCTGACAGCAGGCACGTGTTTGGGGGCCATGTCCAGCATCGCCCGCAGCCGTGCGTCAGGCACCAACGCGCGGAAAGGCCGCGCGGCCTTGGCCCCGATCAGGGCCAAGCGGAACCGCCCCGGATAGGGCAAAATTCGTGCCAGAACCCAGCGCAACAGTCGATCATGCCACGGGCGTTTGTAGTGATCATTGATGTATTCGCGGGCGTGGTCGACCAAATGCATATAGTGCACGCCAGACGGGCAGGTCGTCATGCAGGCCAAACACGATAGACAGCGATCAATATGCTTGACCGTTTTTTCATCAGGGACACGTTCGTTTTCAAGCATGTCCTTGATCAGGTAAATGCGCCCCCGGGGGCTGTCCAATTCATCACCCAGCACCTGATAGGTTGGGCAGGTGGCAGTGCAAAACCCGCAATGGACGCAGGTGCGCAGAATTTCGTTCGCGCGGGCGGTGCCGGGGTCTTTCAGTTGATCTGGTGTAAATGTCGTTTGCATCAGCTGGTCACCCCCGGGTTTAAAATGCCGCGCGGGTCGAATTTTGCTTTTAACCCATCAATCAAGGATCGCACCGCTGAATCCTGTTCACCCATGGCACCACCATTTCCCCGAACGCAGGTGGCATGCCCCGCCAATCCCTGCAGCGCGGTGGCGACATCAGTTCCCGTGGGCACGCAGGCCCAGACCAACCCGCCCCCCCAATCCAGAACGGCATCGCCGGGCAATCGCGCCATCACCACGGGGCCGTCGCTGGGTTTGACAGATATTTTCCAGACATCCCCATCAACATTGGAAAACATCCGCAAATCGCGAATGTCGGCCCACAGCGATGGATCCGACGAAAGGGTGATTTCACCAAAACCAGACAGTCGATCCTTCAACTGGCCTGCGCGGTAGGCCACAGAGTTTTCAAAGCCTTCGACGCGCACATGGGCCAAACCATTTGCAAAGGCGGCCCCTGTCACATCAAAGGGCGACCCCAATGCAGCAGACAATGCACGCACGCCTTCGACCGGATCAGCGACAGATATCGAAAGGGTGCACAGGGTTTCTGGGGCCGGCTGAACCTTCAGCGCCACTTCGGTGACGACACCCAGTGTTCCGCGCGATCCCGCAAGCATTTTGACCAGATCATATCCCGTCACGTTCTTCATGACCCGGCCGCCATTTTGCACGATATTGCCCATGCCATCCACAAAACGCACACCAAGGGCAAAATCCCGCATGGCCCCTGCCTGAATGCGGCGCGGGCCAGATGTGTTGGTTGAATAAACGCCGCCCAACGTCGGATCGCCCTGTGTCCCAAGCAAGACACGGTGATCCATGGGTTCAAAGGCCAGCCGCTGCCCTTCAGATGCCAGAACCGTTTCAATTTCGGAAAGCGGTGTGCCCGCCGCGGCAACAAGGGTCATCGCACCGGGTTCGTACAGCCGAACCCCACGCATCGCGCGGACAGACAGGTTTGCGCCCGTCCCGCGCCCGCCGCGTGTACCGCCGCCCGAAACCGAAAGCCCGCCTTCGGTGCTGCGAATGGCTTCTGCCAGATCGGATTCATCGCGGGGGGTCATCCCATCCAACGCCATGTCAATTCCTTTGCTTTATCAGACCTGTTTGAGGGCGATTGGCCAACACCGCTATTGCGCGGCAATCGCCAGTGCCCGCCGCGACGCAGTCACCGCAAGCGGGAACACCTTGGCAGGGTTCAAAAGCCACGCAGGATCAAAAACATCCTTTACGGCCATCTGTGCCTCAAGATCAGCTGGGGTGTATTGATCCACCATCAAGTCGCGTTTTTCGATCCCAACGCCATGTTCCCCCGTCAGGCAGCCGCCCACTTCGACGCACAGGCGCAAGATATCTGCGCCCATGGCTTCACACAGTTCCAGATCGCCCGGCTTGTTGGCATCAAACATGATCAGGGGATGCATGTTGCCATCCCCTGCATGAAAAACATTCCCGACTTTCAGGCCATATTTTTCAGACAGCGCCTGAATACCATCCAGAACCTTTGGCAATTCGGACACCGGGATCGTGCCATCAAGGCACATGTAATCGGCCACTTGCCCAACAGCACCGAATGCAGATTTGCGCCCCAACCAGATCGCCGCGCTTTCAGACGGTGACCCGGCCTGACGGATTTCAACCGGATTGTGCGTTTGGGCAATGGCGGTGATCCGCGCCAACTGATCTGCGATTTCAACGTCGGAACCTTCGACTTCGATCACCAGCAGGGCTTCGCAGTCGGGGTATCCGGCTTTGGCAAAGTTTTCTGCAATTTGCAAAATCGGGCGGTCCATGAATTCGATCGCGACCGGCAACACCCCAGCCTTGATGATATCGGCGACACAGGCACCGGCGGTGGCGTTGCTGTCAAATCCCACCAACATCGGCAGCGCGCCTTCGGGTTTGTGAAGAATGCGCAGCGTCGCTTCGGTCACCACGCCCAGCTGCCCTTCGGATCCGCAAATCACACCCAGCAAATCCACCCCGGGCGCGTCCAGGTGCGCACCCCCCAGTTCAATCACGGTGCCATCCATCAAAACGACGGTCGCACCCATCAGATTGTTCGTCGTCACCCCGTATTTCAGACAATGCGCCCCACCTGAATTCATCGCGATGTTACCCGCGATGGCACAGGCCAATTGGGACGAAGGATCGGGTGCGTAAAAGAAATCTTCTTCTTCGACTGCACCGGTCACGCTTAGGTTCGTGCGGCCCGTCTGCACCCGGATAAACCGGTTGTCATAGTCGGTTTCCAATACGCCGTTCATGCGGGCGACACCCAGAATGACGCTGTCTGCCGTTGGCAAGGCCCCACCGGCAAGCGACGTGCCAGACCCACGTGGAACGACCGGCACCCCTTCGGCATGGCACAGTTTCAGGATCGCGCTGACTTCTTGCGTGGAAGACGGCAGAACAGCCGCAAGCGGCGGACAGCGATATGCGGTCAATGCATCACATTCATAGGCGCGGGTTTCAGCGGGGTCTGAAATCACGGCATCAGCGGGCAGAATGCGCAGCAAATGTGAAACGATGCGGTCCTTTTTGGCCAATACAGTCGAATCTGGTTGGGGCATTTCCATCGGCATTCTCCAAAATTGGTAAAAATATATTACCAATTTCAAGGGATGGCAAGGGTGTGGTTTTCCACCTAGAACACCCCCATGATCGTAAACGACATTTTTCTTGTGTTCGGCCTGTGGGACCTTTGCGGTGTTGCAGCGATGCTGATTGCGTGGCTTGGCATGGGGTGGTGGATCGAACACCCCGGATCGGCACGACCGTCCGTTACAGTGATGATGGCCGATTACCGTCGCAAATGGATGGCGGCCCTTGCCGAACGTGAAGTGCGCATTTTTGATGCCCAGATCCTGTCATCGCTGCGTCAGGGCACCGCGTTTTTTGCATCATCATCGATACTGGCGATTGGCGGGTTGCTGGCGCTTATGGGCAGTCCTGATCAGATCAGCGGATTGGCCATGATGTTCAACCAGAACGCACCACCCGCTGTTGTTTTCCAAATGAAACTGGCATTTGCCGTGTTTTTCGTCGTGAATGCGTTTTTGAAATTTGTCTGGGCCAACCGATTGTTCGGATACTGCGCCGTGATCATGGCCGCCGTTCCAAACGACCCAAAAATTGCCGTGGCCGAACCGCGCGCGGGATTGGCGGCAGAAATCAACATTCGGGCTGCAATGAATTTCAATCGCGGCCTGCGGGCAATGTATTTTGCAATCGCGGGACTGGCGTGGCTTGCGGGACCATGGGCGTTAATGGCCGCGACGCTTGCCACCGTTTGGACGCTGTGGTCACGGGAATTTTCGTCGCTTTCCCAAAAACTGTTGGAAGATCAGGCATGATGCGGCCGGTGTTGGCCATCGCGCTATGTGCATTGATGCCCAGCCAAGCCGTATCAGACCCGCCGCAGGTTGTGGCGGCAACGGCCAAACCAATTGGGGGCGCTTGGCAGGTTACGGTCACGCTGCGCCATGGCGACACGGGATGGGACCATTATGCCGATGGTTGGGATATCCGAACAGACGATGGTACGGTTTTGGGCCACCGGGTGTTGGCCCACCCCCACGTTGACGAACAGCCGTTCACCCGGTCATTGTCTGGCGTTGAGATTTCGGAACACACGACTGACCTGTTCATCTTTGCAAAAGACAATCTAGGGCATTGGACCCCAACGGGGTTTCGCCTTCGGCTGCCTTAGGCCCGCCGCCCTTCGCGAACCCAGGCCAGTGTCACCAGACCCGCAGCAAGCAAAAGATACACCCACGCCGGCAAAAGTGCGGACAATGTGGTGGATTCCGTGACGGTCGCATCACGCCTGTATACACCCAACCAGCCCCGCCCTGCCGCAGGTCGCCCGTCGCGCACGGTGCGCACCCGCGGAAACCCATCGGACAGGTTGATGATGCCACCTTGGCGTTGCCCAACAAGGGCTGCAAGATCATCGCCCGACGCAATGGTTTGGCGGTATTCACGTGGGGCTGCCGGGCCAAGTGCGGTGACCGTTTCATAATCACCCGTCACGCCACGATACAGGCCAAGGACGTCGGTTGTGATTTCCGCCTCAAACCGTCCGGGCGCGACTTCTGCCCAATCCACAGTGCGTTCGGTGCCGTCCGGTTCGGTCAGGGTCAGGGGGTCGGGTGGGTCTGCGTCAAGCGTTCGGCGGGTGAACATCAGGCCCGTGTCTGTTTCATTGGCAACCAGCGCTTCTTCTTCAAGTTCTGGTTCTTTCATCATCCAATGGGCCAGGCGCCGCAACAGTTCGCGCTGCGGGCCACCGCCTTCGAACCCACGGTCCCAAAGCCATGCGTGATCTGACGCCAACAGGGCAACACGGCCGTCGCCCACACGGTCCAAAATCAAAAGTGGCCGATCATCCAAACCCGTCATCAGAACATCGCCCGATGAAACCTGAACATCCACTTGGCGCATCCAACGCCCCCAGCCCTGCCCTTCGGGGTCCAACCCTTGCGTCACCGGATGCCGATCCCCCACGTCTGACACTGTGGGTGTGATGGGCTGTTCAAACACGCGCGCCGTCGGCACGCCGGGCAACACATCGCCCAAACCAGACCGATAGATGGAATCGACAGTCGCATAGTCTGGCCCGGCTGCAATCAACACGGCACCGCCATCCCTGACATACCGGGCGATGTTGCTGAAATAGGCGGACTGCAAAAGCCCCAACCGCTTGTAACGGTCAAAAACGATCAGATCGAATTCATCAATCTTGTCCAAGAACAGTTCGCGCGTGGGAAATGAAATCAACGACAATTCGTTGATCGGCACGCCTTCTTGTTTGCCGGGGGGTTTCAGAATTGTGAAATGAACCAGATCCACCGACGCGTCCGATTTCAAAAGGTTGCGCCACGTTCGGGTGCCCGCATGGGGTTCCCCACTGACCAAAAGCACCCGAAGCCGATCACGCACGCCATTGATCCGCAGGACCGCCGCGTTGTTTCGATCGGTCAATTCACCATCCATTGTGGGGGTGGACACCTGCAAAACATTCATGCCGCCATGGGGCAATTGCAGCGTGACCTGCGCATCCTGTCCGACTGCCAATGTGAACGGCTGTGGCGGACCACCATCAATGGCGATTTCCACGCGGGCCGTTTCGATGTCAGGGGCAGCCCCCTGATCTTCGACCCGAATGGTCAACGACAGGGGTTCATCCAGAATGCCGAATGCCGGCGCGTTTTCCACGACCAGCCGGCGGTCCCAATCATCGGGTTCCCCCGTCAGCAAGACATGGGTTGGGGCAGCCACCGAAACCGGACGCGCGGCGTCATGCACGATACCATCGGTCACAAAGAACACACCGGCCAACCGGTCCGATGGCACGGTGGACAGTTCCTGATCCAAGGCATCGATCAGGCGCGTTCCACCATCCAATTCTGCATCCGCTGCGGAAACGATCCGCACATCCATGTTGCCACGCGCAGCCAAATTGGATTGTAAATTTTCGACTGCCTGCCGGGTCTGATCTGGCCGCCCCTTGATCGTCTGGCTGGACGTTTCATCCACGACAATGACCGCAATGTCAGGCAGGGGCGAAGTTTGGTCCTGTTTCAACGACGGGTTCACCAATGCCAACACCACAACACATGCCGCGATCAGCCGCAGCGGCCATCCCGCCAACCTGCGCCAGATGGAAAACGCAGTGGCAAGAACGACAGCACCCGCAAACACCCAGATGCCTGCCCAAGGGATCAGCGGATCAAACAGCACAGTGCCCATGTCTATTGCCCCAACCGATCCAAAAGATCAGGCACGTGCACCTGATCCGATTTATAGTTCCCCGTCAGCACATGCATGATCAGGTTCACACCAAAACGGCGGGCCAATTCGCGCTGACGTTCGCCCGCAAACCCACGACCAACCGGCAACATCGGACGCCCGTCCGACCCAACCGCCCATGCCGCAGCCCAATCATTCCCACCCACAACAACCGGGGTCACACCGTCATTCAGGTTGCGAAAGGGCATCCCGTCTTCGACGGCAACATCTGGCGATGCTTCGACCCAGATCGGGGCCCCGGAAAAACGGCCCGGGAAATCCTGCAAAATGTAGAAAGACCGGGTCAGCACATGGTCGGGCGGAATGGGTTCAAGACGCGGAATCTGCAATCCCGCTGCAATGTCACGCAGTTTGCGCATTTCAGGTGACTGACTGCCAAATCCGCTGACATTCCCGTCGCGGGTATCGAACAGGATCATCCCGCCACCTGTTAGATACCGGTTTAACTTTGCGGTGACTTCGGCCGTGGGGCGTTGTTGGTTCAACGTCACGGGCCAGTACAAAAACGAATAAAGCGCAATATCATCTGTCTGCAGATCAATGCCCGTGGGCGCCACGGGTTCAATGGCCGTGCGCAGAAACAGCGTCTGGGACAGGCCCAGAAGACCGGCGCGTGACACCGCATCCTGCTGCGCGTCCCCAGTGATCACATAGGCCAGAACCACTTCCGATGCGGCCTGAAGGGCGCGATCATCGATCTGATCCTGCGCCGACCCTTCACCCGGAACCAGCAACAAAGCACACCCGAACAGGGCGGCAGAGACCGGACCCCGCAATTTTCCAGAAAGCCAAAGCGCCGCGAATATGTCGATCAGGAACGCCAACAGGGCGGCCATTAACAGCCACGGTTTCAAATCCGTGACCGCAGGGCCTGCGCCCGTATCGAAGACAACATCGCTGGGCCAAATCGGGGGTGCGATGCGCGTATCTGGGCCAACCACATTATGGGCCAGAACGCGATCCCCCCCCGCATACAACCCCGGGGGAAGATCGGCAGATGGGCGCGCCGCGAACGCGGCACTTTCCACACCCACAACCGCGTTTGACGCGGTCACGTTTCCAAATCCATCAATCGCAGCTGATTGCGACCAGATCGTTTCATCGGGGACGGCCCCGTCCGAAACGGCCGTGGCTGTTGTGACGGACAAACGTTCCAGCATATCCATAAACAGCCCCGACAAAGGCAGGCTGGACCAGTCCGCATTTGCTGTCACATGAAACAATACGATTTCGCCGTTGCCAAACGTGTCACGCGTGACCAGTGGCGTTCCGTCATCCAGCCGGGCAATCACCCGGGCAGCCAGATCCGGCCCGGGTTCCGCCAGAACCTGCGATGACACGGTGACATCGTTTGGAACCGCAAGACCGTAAAACGGGCTGTCGGCGGCAAAGGGTTGCAGTGTTTTTGGTGCCCCCCATGACATCGCGCCGCCAACGGTCCGCCCGCCTGCGCGCAAGCGTACCGGCAGCAGCGGATCTTCTTCAACCGCTGCGAACGTCTGTGCGGCAAGCCGCGGGCCCGCAAACCGGATAAGCAAACCGCCTTTGTCGATCCAATCCAGAACTGCCTGGGGATCGGGCACCTGCGGAACATCGGCCAGAATAAGGGTATCGGGATTGGCCTGCAGAATATCCTGCATCGCGCCTGCCAAAAGATCAGACGATGGGACCAACGCCTGCCTTAAAAAATGCAGCTGCGACAGAACGGCCAACCCTTCTTGGGCATCGGAACTTGACGAAACAAGTGCGATTTCGCGGCGTTGCAGCCTGTCATCCGCCAATGTGACGGAACCCGCAGTGCGCCTGTCCCGCAGTTGATACCGTGTCACGCGGTCACGCAATTCTGCGGGCAGTTCCATCACCACATCGACCGCCGTATCACCATTGTCGAACACGGCATCGGTCCTGCCCAGGAACCGCTGTTGCCCAGTTGGGTCGGTGCCCACTGCATCGACCACAACCGTTTGCGGCCCGTTCGCGTCCGCCCGAACCACCGTCAGCGCAACCCCATCTGGTGTCAAAGTGGCAGGGCGCACTGCGACCGCCTGCGTTGATGGGGCAAACACCGTCACGGTCCCCTGTGCGGCAAACATTTCGGCAAGGTCATCGCCGCCGTCGAATGCAATCGGCCCTGCGATCCAATATGTGTCATAGGGCCCTTCGATCGCCTGCAAAATTGGTGCCACATCGCCCGGCAGCCACGGTTTCGGCGACACCCCACCCAACGCATCGCGGGCCAGCGCGACCGGACCGAATTCCGGTGCTTGCGTCAAATCAGTCAGTTGAACGAAAGCGACCGGCCTGCCGGTCTGGGCCGCAGAGTCCAGTGCGTCTGCCGCGCGGTCCTGCCGCAGTGGCCAATCCGGCGCGTCTGGCCATCCGCCATCCATCACAACCAGCAACGGACGGTCAGTTGGTGGCGCCGGGTTGTTTTGCCAAAACGGACCAGCGAACGCCACGATCAGCGACGCAATTGCAAACAGCCGTAAAAGCAACAGCCACCAGGGGGTTGTGTCCGCCTCGGTGTCTTCGGCACGCAGGCCCAACAACAGCGTCACGGCGGGAAAGCGACGCAAGACAGGGGCGGGGGGCACAGCGCGCAGCAAAATCCACAGCAGGGGCAACGCAATCAGCGCCAACAATATCAATGGAACCGCAAAACTGATCAACGGCCGGGTCCTTCGATCGCGCGGAACAGCCACAACAGTGCCGATTGCGCCGATTGATCCAACCGATGCAGGTGGAACCGCCAGCCCGCCGCCGCCGCAAGATCACGCACGGTTTCGATCCGATCTGTCATCGCGGCCTGATAGGCATCTTTCAATGCCCCGGCCTGTTGTGTTTCGTACCGCAGGCTTCCCCCCATGCTTTCAAAAACGGATCGGCCCCGAAACGGAAACGCAATCTCTTGCGGGTCAAGAACCATGCAAATGGTGCCACCAACGCCGCGGTCCACGGCTTGCGACAAACCCGCGCGCACCCCGGTCAAAGGCCCCAGAAAATCGGACAGGAAAACGGCATGGGCATTCTGCGCCATGGCGGTTGTGTCTGGTGCCCCGTAATCGGTTCCTGCATCCGTGCGTTCCAGAAACGCATGCAGCCGGTCCATCTGGCCCATGCCCGCACGTGCCCGCAGACCGGACCCGGTGACCCCAACCCGTTCGCCCCCGCGCAACAACAGATGCGCAAGTGCCAACGTCAAAAGCTGCGCCCGGTGCGCCTTGGTTTCATGGCCGCTGGAAAATCCCATCGATGCGGCGGGATCACACCAGAACAATACTGTTTGGGCGATCTGCGCTTCCGTTTCGCGCACGAAGGCATCATCAGACCGCGCTGACCGTCGCCAATCGATCCTGCGCAGACTGTCGCCGGGTTGGGCCGCGCGGTATTCCCAGAATGCGTCGCCGAAACCGGGCCGCCTGCGCCCATGATCGCCGAATGCAACGGTCGCAGCCAATGCCTGCGCATCCGCCAACAAAGGCGGAAATGGCGCAGCCAAAGCCCCTGCATTCGAAAGATGCGCGGTCGTCACGCTGCGGCTTTCCCGGCCAACAGGGATTGCGCGATATCTGCGATCAGATCGGATTGATTGATTCCTTCAGCACGCGCCGCAAAGCCAAGCCCCATGCGGTGGTTCAAGACCGGCGTTGCCATCGCCAGAACATCATCCGTGGATGGCGCCAAACTGCCCCGCATCAAAGCCTGCGCACGAACAGAAAGCATCAGCGCCTGCGCCGCCCGCGGCCCCGGGCCCCAGCGCACGTGGCGCTTCACCATATCGGGTGCATCGGGATTGTCCGGCCGAAACGCACGGACAAGATCCAGGATCTGATCCACAACGGCATCACCCACAGGCATGCGCCGGATTAGGGTCTGGGCGTCCAGCAGCTGTTGGGCCGAAAACACCTGTGTGACCTGCGCATCGTCCACACCTGTCGTAGCAAGCAGAATATCACGTTCGGTTGCGCGGCTTGGGTAAGGAACCTGTATTTCAAGCAAAAACCGGTCCAACTGCGCTTCTGGCAGGGGATAGGTCCCTTCTTGTTCAATCGGGTTCTGGGTGGCCAGTACGTGAAACGGGCGGCCCAATGGGCGGTCTTGCCCCGCAACGGTAACGGATTTTTCCTGCATCGCCTGCAGCAGTGCCGCTTGGGTGCGGGGGCTGGCGCGGTTGATTTCATCGGCCATCAAAAGCTGGCAAAAAACCGGGCCTTCGATAAACCGAAACGACCGCGTGCCGTCTTGTGCGGTTTCCAAAACCTCTGCCCCCAGAATATCGGCTGGCATCAAATCAGGGGTAAACTGCACGCGCGACCCATCCAGCCCCATCACCGTGGACAAAGCATCCACAAGGCGTGTTTTTCCCAAACCGGGCAGACCGATCAAAAGGCCATGGCCGCCACACAACAGCGTGGACAGCACCAATTCCACAACCCGGGACTGGCCAATGAACCGCGCGCCAATGCTGGCACGGGCCTGATCCAACGCACCGCCCAGCGCTTCAATATCTGCTATCAGGTCTTCAGGCTTGGTCATCGGTGCGCTCCGTCTTAGATGGGGGTAAGGTAACCCGACAATTGGGATAGGCAAAATCCATGGCTGGACAAAATATCGTGACACCGACTGCAGAAAGTCTGCTTGCATCCGTGAATGCAACCGAAAAAGGCAAAGGTTTGCCACCCGTGCACCTGTGGAACCCCCCTTTTTGTGGCGACATCGACATGCGCATCGCGCGGGACGGCACTTGGTTTTATCAAGGAACGCCCATCGGACGCCCCGGTTTGGTGAAACTTTTTTCATCCATTCTGAAAAAAGAAGATGGGAAATACTTTCTGGTCACACCTGTCGAAAAGGTTGGAATCACCGTCGAAGATGCCCCTTTTGTGGCGCAAGATTTCGATCAGGTCGGGGATGGTTTGCGCTTTACAACCCACGTGGGCGATACGGCAACCGCCGGGCCGGATCACCCGATCCGTGTTGAACGGGACCCGGACACAGGCGAACCCAGCCCCTACATTTTGATCCGCACAAATCTTGAAGCATTGATCGATCGCAAATCATTTTACCGGCTTGTCGATCTGGGCGAAGAAGACATTGTAGATGGCACCGCGTGGTTTGGCGTGCGGTCAAAAGGCGCATTCTTTCCCATCATCCCGGCGGCGGAGTTGGCAGAATGATCCCCGCCAAATATGCGCAAATCCTGTTCGGTTTTGTTTTGTCTGGGCTGATGTCGTGTCTGGTGTCGGGCATATCCACATGGCGCGCCACCGGATCAGACTTTGAATTGGCCCTTTGGGCCAGCAACTGGATCGCGTCATGGGCCATCGCCTTTCCCGCGGTTCTGATTGTGGCCCCGATTACGCGCCGGATCGTTGCCAAACTGACCCGCTAGCGGTCTTTTCTGTAAGACACGCCCGCCAGCAGCGTCGCCGCGACGTTGCGGGGATCACCGGCGATAGGGGCTTGGGCGCAAACCAGCGGCAAGTGATTGAACCACATCATCGATGCGGGCCGCACGGGTGGCAGGCCGTTTGGCGGTTTTGATCCATTCCAGCGTCCCGCGTTTGACCGACCGCGGATAGTCATCCCACTGTGACCGCAACGGGCCAAGCGCGGCAATCATATCATCCGCCAAGTCCAATCTTTCCACATCATCCAAAAAGCCCCACATCCCGTTGGCCTTTGCAATGTCAATCATGGCTTCGCCTGCTGGGGTCATCTGGCCCTGGGCCCGTGCCTGTTCGACCTTGGCCTTGTTGACAGCCGACCATGCGGATTTTGGATTGCGGGGGGAAATGCGCAGTTTGGATCGGTTTTCATCAACCTTGCCAGAAACGGAATCCACCCATCCCCAACACAAAAGTTCTGAAATCAGATCCCCATAGGCAAGATAGTGGTCTGTGTGTTTTTTGTAGGTGACCGCCCAAACCGTGCCACAGGTCGCATGGTTTTCCGCAAGCCATGCCCGAACCGCAGCGCGGCTTTTGAATTCCACGTGGTCTTGCATCATTTGAAGTTGGCAGGGCGTTTGGCCATGCCGGCCATCACGGCCTCCATCTGGTTGGGGGTGCCGATCAGCCCGGCTTGCAACGCGCCTTCCAGCACCAGACCTTCGCCCGGGGGCATCGACCAGCATTGATCAACCAGCGCCTTTGCCGCCGCCACGGCGTCCGGGGATCGCGATTCCAAACTGCGGGCCAGTTCCAAGGCGGCCGCCATCGGATCATCTGAAAGTTGGGTGATCAAACCCCATGCCTGCGCTTGATCCGCATGAAACACATCGGCGGTCATCATCAACCGTTTGGCCTGATCGGCCCGCATCAGTTTCGGCAAGCTTTGCGTAATTCCCATGTCCGGGATCAGGCCCCATTTCGCTTCCATGATGCTAAAGCGCGCCGCCGGTGACGCGATGCGGAAATCCGCGCCCAGCGCAAGCTGCATGCCGCCGCCCAAACACACCCCGTCAATCACGGCGATCACGGGAACCGAAAGACCGGACCAACAGGTCACGGGCCGTTGAAACCAGTTCGGGCCATCTTTGGCTGCGCGCATTTCGGCCCGGGTTTCATCCATTTTGGGCAGGAAAGACTGTAACAGCCCCAAGTCGATCCCGGCACTAAAATCCCCACCTGCCCCAGTCAGAATGACCGCGCGGATCGTTCTGTCTGCTGCGATGCGCCCCGCCAGATCCGGCAAACCGTCGAAGATTTCCCGGGACAGTGCATTTTTCTTTTCCGGACGGTTCAGCGTCACATGCGCGACGCCACCGTCCACTTCGTACAAAAGATCGTCCATGGGTCGCAAACTAGCGCCGCTGCGCACCAATGTCAGCCGTCACGTCGCGACAGGCACCGGGCAAAAGACCGTTCAGCGCGATGGGCCCAACCGCGACGCGGATCAGGCGCAGCGTGGGGTGGCCGACATGGGCGGTCATGCGGCGCACCTGCCGGTTCTTGCCTTCGGTGATCTGCACCTCGATCCACGTGTCCGGCACTGATTTTCGCACGCGAATGGGCGGGGTGCGCGGCCAAAGCCAATCGGGTTGTGCACTGCGGCGCACCTTGGCCGGGCGCGTTTTGCCGTCTTTCAAAACCACCCCCGCCTGCAGCGCGGCCAGCGCGGCGTCATCCGGAACACCTTCGACCTGCACCAGATAGGTCTTTGCCCATTTGTGTTTGGGGTCGCTGATCCGGGCTTGCAGTTTGCCGTCATCCGTCAACAAAAGCAGCCCTTCGCTGTCGCGATCCAGACGCCCTGCGGGGTAGACACGCGGCACATCCACATAAGCCGAAAGCGTTTCGCGGTCCCGCCCTTCCATGGATCGGTCGGTGAATTGGGACAGAACGTTATAGGGTTTGTTGAACGCAATCAGCATTCCCTTTCATAGCGGTCTGCGACGGGATGCGGTAGTCTGGGCGAAACCCCCATTCGAAAGGCACAAATCATGTGGCGCATTCTGATTTTGGTTCTGCTGGCCGCGCCTGCCCTGTCGCACCCCACACCACAGGTGCGTGCCGTGTTTCAGGATGGGGCGGTCGTGTTTCACGATGGCAATCATTCGGTCGAAACGCCCTTTGCCATCGCATCTGTGGGCAAGCTGTTTTCATCCGTCGCGTTTCTTCGGTTGGTGGATCAGGGCCTGTTGCATCCTGATGACTTGGCCAAAGACCGGGTCCCACAGGATGTTGCTGACGGCCTTGGCGGGTTGGACGGCGTCACCCTGACCCATCTGACAACGATGACATCGGGCCTGCCTGATTATTTTGACGACGCATTCTTGGATGCCGCATCCGACCGGCCGGTTGCCGATCTGACGCCCGAATTCGCCGTGTCCTTCGCGTTTGATGAACCCACGCTGTTCGATCCGGGCGATGGGTTCGATTATTCGAACACCAATTATGTCTTGCTGCAAATCGTGATGGAACGGGCGACGGGCAAACCATATCGTGACATCATACAGGACGAAATTTTTCGGCCCGCCGGGCTGCGCCAGTCGATGGTTTTTGGAAACGCCCCATTGCCCGCAGATTTCCCCAAAGGCCACGAAGGCATCTGGCACATTCGGGATTATTACACAGGTCCCGGCTTTGCGGATGGGGGTGTTCTGGCGTCAGCGCAGGATGTGGCAAAATTCTATGCGGCCATTTGGAATGGTGATCTGTTGTCACCCGCAGGAATGCGCCATTTGACCACCGACCCCACAGGCGAAGGTTACGGCATGGGGGTCATCCTTGCAGATGATCTGGTCGGGCATTCCGGTGGCGACATGGGGTTTTCATCATTGGTGGTGATGAACACAACCACGGGGCGCGTGGCGGTCGAATTCGCAGGTCGGTCTGATGGCGTAGACGACTGGGCGTGGGATGCCGCTATGGAATAATGGCGCGACAGGTTAACCCTTGAACGGTTCCATTCCTGCGCGGGCCAGTTCATCGGCCCGTTCATTTTCCGGATGACCTGCGTGGCCCTTGACCCATTCCCACGTCACATCATGGCGCTGGGTTGCCGCATCCAGTTGCTGCCACAGTTCCACGTTTTTGACGGGCTTTTTGCCTGCAGTTTTCCAGCCACGCTTTTTCCAGCCATGGATCCATTGGGTGATCCCGTCTTTGACATAGCTGCTGTCGGTCACGATGGTGATCACACTGGCCCGATCCAGCGTTTCCAGCGCCGTGATGGCGGCCATCAATTCCATCCGGTTGTTGGTGGTTTCCCCTTCACCACCGCACAATTCGCGTTCCTTCAAGACGGCGTCGCCATCTTTGGCCTGCAACAAAACACCCCATCCGCCCGGGCCGGGGTTCCCGCTGCACGCACCATCTGTGTATGCGACCAGATCAGGCATTGGGCTTACATCCCTGCATCAGAACAAACGGTTCCACAGGCCCCGCCAGCCCCGGTTCTTCGCCTTGTTTTTCCCACGTGATGTCGAACCCCAGATCCGTCAGGAACCCGCGCAATTCGGGCACCGTGTAATACGTGTAAAACCGCCCCAGCGCATCGCGTTTGGATCCGGTGCCGACCTTCATCCCGATGTGGAACACCCCACCCGGATGCAGGGCCGTATGGATCGTGCGCATGTGGCGCATACCATCATCCCGCGTTGCATGAAGCAGGCTGAAATTGGCGTAAATGCCATGATAGGTTGGTTCATCCGGCAAGGCATCGAAATCCCGTTGCGCAGCGTTGACCCCATCAAAACATGCCGCGGCCTTTGCCATTGCCGCGCTGGCGTCCCACGCATCGGTTTGCAACCCTGCTTGCGCCATGACAGCCGCCGCATTCCCCGGGCCACACCCTAAATCCAGAACACGGCCACCGGGCGGCATCGCGTCAATGAATTGGGTCAGATGCCGCGATTTATGGGATGTGAACACCTTGCGGTAGTCATCGATTTTGGCGTCATAGACAGCAAGCGTTTCGCGATCCGTCATATCAGATACACCGTTGCAATCAGGCAGGCACAAACGATGCCGGTCAGCAGGATACGCAAGTGCATCCACCATCGCGGCGTCAATCCCCAGTGTGTGAACAGGAAATCCAGAATGATCAGCCCGGCAAAGCCACCGGCCAGATACAATGCCGCCGCCTGCGGCCCCCCACCAACGAAAAAGAACGCATAAAGCGCGGGGATCACCGACAAGACATAGCCCAAAGTGGCCCGTGCCCCGTCCGCCTTGGTGGCAAATCCCCACAAAACGCCCGACATAAATGACAGGATCACCATGCCATAAGACAGCTGCACATAGGGCCCAACCAAACGCGGATTGATGGTTTGTGCAAACCACAAGCCCCAAGATGGGGCCAACAAACTGGCCACGCCCCACAAAAATGGGATCGTGCCAGCAAGGCCAAGGATCAACGCAGAACGGGG
>JAHDBC010000003.1:0-57422 GCA_020630595.1 Planktomarina sp. | reverse complement strand
TTCAGATCAGCAACCAGTTTTGCGATCCGTTTGATCCGCGTTTCCGCCCGTTTGGCGGTGTTGATCTGATGCAACAAACCACGCTGTTTGCCCGGGGTCAGATCCGCCCATGTGTCACTGACACCGGCAGACCGCAATGCATTCAAAACGTCGCTGGGCGTTTCCACCACATCGTCGGACACTGCCCGTAACCGAACCTCTAACGGTTCGCCAACGTCGGCGTTGATATCTTTCAAAAATGCCTTTCCGGCCCACAGAAAAACGCTATCGATCACGGGCGCGGTCGTTAGTGCCAGATTGACAGGGTGGTCGTTGATTTCGCCTTCGACCCGGCGGGTTTTACCCAACGCGTCAACCACATCTGCCGGGATGGGTAGAACGGTGAACACCTTGTCCCCCCATTCCATGGGCACAACACAGCCTTCGAAGCTGACGTATTCAGATGTCATTCCGCAGCGGGCACCGGTTCACGCAGAATGCGTGGCACTTTGAAGCTTACGTTTTCCTGTGCGGTTTCGACCTGTTCGACGGTCACGTCATACCGCGCCTTAAACGCATCGACGACTTCGGTGATCAGCACATCGGGTGCCGATGCCCCGGCGGTGATGCCGACAGTTTTGATCCCGTCCAGCGCGCGCCAATCAATATCGGCGCCCCGCTGGACCAATTGGGCGTAATTACATCCATTGCGCGACGCAACTTCCACCAAACGTTTGGAATTCGATGAATTGGGCGCGCCCACCACAAGCAAGGCATCCGATTGCGGTGCAATGGCCTTTACCGCTTCTTGCCGGTTGGTCGTGGCGTAACAGATATCTTCTTTGTGCGGGCCAACGATATTGGGAAACCGCGCTTTCAGGGCGTTCACGATATCAATGGTGTCATCAACCGAAAGGGTGGTCTGGGTCACATAGGCGATCTGATCTGGGTCGCGCACCTGCACGGTGGCCACATCATCCACGGTTTCAACCAGCAAAACCTCACCTTCGGGCAGTTGGCCCATGGTGCCGATTGTTTCCGGGTGGCCTTCGTGGCCGATCATGATCATCTGAAGGCCATTGTCCGAATGGCGCTGGGCTTCGATATGAACCTTGGACACCAGTGGGCAGGTCGCATCGACGTATATCATGTTGCGGGCCTGCGCCGCATTCGGCACCGATTTCGGCACGCCATGGGCCGAAAAGATCACCGGGCGATCATCGGGGCATTCGTCCAGTTCCTTGACGAAAACCGCGCCTTTGTCGCGCAGACCATCGACAACAAATTTATTGTGCACGATTTCGTGGCGCACATAGACAGGCGCCCCCCATTTTTCGAGCGCCATTTCAACAATCTGAATCGCACGATCCACCCCAGCGCAAAAACCGCGCGGGGCCGCCAGATACAGGGTCAAGGGTGATTTGTCAGTCATGGTTTACAATTAAGTCATGCAAACTGTCAGGTCCAGTGTGTCGCCGGACCTGACATCAACAAAATCAGTCTTCTTCGTGATCGTCCATTTCGCGCGGTGGGCGGCCGATGACATCGCGCAGCGCATCCAATTCAATGAAATTGTCGCACTGCCGACGCAGTTCATCGGCAATCATCGGCGGCTGGCTGCGGATCGTCGAAACGACCGAAACCCGAACCCCTTGCCGTTGCAGGCTTTCCACCAGCGGCCGGAAATCACCATCGCCTGAAAACAGAACGATGTGATCCACATGCGGGGCAAGTTCCATGGCATCAACAGATAGTTCGATATCCATGTTGCCTTTGACCTTGCGGCGGCCCTGGCTGTCTGTGAATTCCTTGGCCGGTTTGGTGACCATGGTAAAACCGTTGTAATTCAACCAATCAACCAAGGGCCGAATGGGTGAATATTCATCATTTTCCAGCAATGCCGTGTAATAAAATGCACGAAGCAATTTTCCACGGCTCATAAATTCCTGGCGCAGTAGTTTATAGTCGATGTCAAAACCCAGCGCCTTTGCAGCCGCATACAGGTTCGACCCATCGATGAACAGCGCAAGCCGTTCGTCGCGGTAAAACATATTTTTCCCTTTCATCCGGGTTGCGCTCTTTCCCCTTAAGCGGTCAACCCTTTCATGTGCGCATAACATAGCGAGGGTCGCGGGATTTGGAATACAAACAATCGAAAGACATCTGTTACGTGGCGCTGGGCAGCAATATTTCCGATGATCTGTCGGAATCCCGCGCAGTATTGGAAGACGCAATTGCCCAAATTGGTGCAGATACGGCGATCCACGCGCGCAGCCCCATTTACCGCACCCCTTGTTTTCCCGCCGGGGCAGGGCCGGATTTTGCAAATGCCGTGATCGAAATTGCGGCGTTTGGCGAATCGATCATCGAAATGTTGGCACGCCTGCATGACATCGAAGCCGCGTTTGGACGCAGGCGGTTGGTCCGCTGGGGGCAACGCAGTCTGGATCTGGATTTGCTGGCCTGCGGGGGTGCGGTTTTGCCGGATGTGAAAACCGTTTCGCACTGGATCGAATTGCCTGCGCACGAACAGATCAAAATCGCACCGGATCAACTGATCCTGCCGCATCCCCGGATACAGGATCGGGCATTTGTTTTAGGACCATGGCGCGATATTGCCCCGGATTGGGAACACCCCATTTTGAACTTGTCTGTGCAGCAGATGTGGAACAGGTTATCTGACGCAGACAGGGCATCCATCGTTGCGGCTTAATCACCGATAATCCCTTGTGTTTTCGGGACGATGCCCCTATTTGACAGCCTTCTACCTGACGTCGGAGGATTCCATGGCACGCGTAACCGTTGAAGATTGTGTTGATAAGGTCCCGAACCGGTTTGAACTGGTAATGTTGGCCGCACACCGCGCGCGCGAAATTTCTTCTGGTTCTGCGATCACGGTTGACCGTGACAACGACAAGAACCCGGTTGTGTCTTTGCGCGAAATCGCTGACGAAACGCAGCTGGCCGATGATCTGCGGGAACGCATGATCGAAAGCAACCAGACGCAGATCGAAGTCGACGAACCCGAAGAAGATTCCATGGCCCTGTTGATGGGCGCGGAAGTCGACAAACCCGAAGACGACGATCTGAACGACGAAAAACTGCTTCGCGCATTGATGGAAGCACAAGGCCAACGCTAACGGAAACAAGGATGGTGCGGACATGACAACAGCCGATGATCTGATCGGGCTGATCCGCACCTATAATCCCAGCACAGATTCTGACCTGATTGAACGCGCCTTTGCCTTTGGCGCGGATATGCATCAGGGGCAGTATCGCCATTCTGGCGAAGCCTATTTCACCCATCCAATCGCGGTTGCAGAAATTCTGGCACATCAAAAACTGGATGATGCCACCATTGTGACAGCCCTGCTGCACGACACCATCGAAGACACCCGCGCCAGCTATAACGATGTTGCAACCCAGTTTTCGCCTGAAATCGCGGAACTGGTGAACGGCGTTACAAAACTGACCAACCTTGAACTTGCGTCCAGCGAAACCAAACAGGCCGAAAATTTCCGAAAGCTGATCATGGCCACATCCAAAGATGTGCGCGTGACATTGGTGAAATTGGCAGACCGGTTGCACAACATGCGCACGATCCGTGCGATGCGCCCCGAAAAACAACAGCAAAAAGCGCGGGAAACAATGGACATCTATGCCCCGTTGGCCGGGCGCATGGGCATGCAATACATCCGCGAAGAACTGGAAGATCTTTCGTTTCAGGTGCTGAATCCCGAAGGCCGTCAATCCATTTTGCGCCGGTTTGTGAAGCTGCAAAAGGAAACCGGGGATGTTGTTCACAAGATCAAGTCCGATCTGATCGAACTGATGAACCCCGTCGGTATCCATGTCGAAGTTCAGGGCCGCGCCAAAAAACCCTATTCCATCTGGCGCAAGATGCAGACCAAGAAACTGTCGTTTTCGCGCCTGTCAGACATTTATGGATTTCGTGTCATCGTCGATGACGAAGCGGCCTGTTACCGCGCCCTTGGGCTGATCCATCAGCGGTGGCGCGCTGTTCCGGGCCGGTTCAAAGATTACATCAGCCAACCGAAATCCAACGGGTATCGCAGCCTGCACACGACTGTTTCTGGCCGCAATGCGCGGCGGGTCGAAGTGCAGATCCGCACCCGTGACATGCACGAAGTGGCCGAACAGGGCGCGGCGGCGACGTGGTCTTACAAAAACGGTGAACGCCGGGACAACCCCTTTGCGGTGGAACCTTCGGCCTGGATCAATTCGCTGACGGAACATCTGTCGGGCGAAGGCGATCATTCCGAATTCCTCGAAGCGGTGAAGCTGGAAATGTACACCGATCAGGTGTTCTGCTTTACCCCCAAAGGCGAAGTGATCAAACTGCCCCGTGGCGCGACACCGATTGATTTTGCCTACGCCATTCATACCCGGATCGGATCTTCTTGCGTGTCGGCCAAGGTGGATGGCATTCGCGTCCCGCTGTGGACACGGTTGCGCAATGGCCAGTCCGTTCAGATCGTCACCGCCGAAGGGCAGGTCCCGCAACCGTCATGGATCGACATCGCTTCTACCGGCAAGGCCAAGGCCGCGATCCGGCGCAGCTTGCGCGAATTGGACCGCGAACGGTTCATCAAACTGGGCCGTGAATTGGCCCGTGTTGCCTTTGATACCGTCAATCGACGGGTGACCGACAAGGCGTTGACCACAGCCGCAAAACAACACGGTCTGCCCACGGCAGAAGATTTGCTGGCCCGTATGGGCAGCGCTGAAATTTCCGCCCGTGATGTGGTTGCACAGCTGTTTCCCAACCTGAAGGTGCGGTCAACCGATGAAGTCAGCGAAGATCAGGCGGTTGTTGGATTGGACCCCAGCCAAAGCTATTCGGCGGCGCCGTGTTGTTTGCCATTGCCCGGTGAACGCATCGTCGGCATCACGTTTCGCGGCTTTGGCGTCGTGATCCATGGCATCGATTGCCCCAGTCTGGAACGGTACGAAGAACAAACCGAACGGTGGCTTGATGTCCGCTGGCATTCCGGGGTGCATGCAGCAACCCATCAGGCGCGGATCGATTTGACCATGCGCAATGGCGCCGGGGTGATGGGGCGCATCTGTACCGTAATTGGCGATCTGAAAGCGAACATTCAGGATATCGAATTTCTGGACCGCAAGCCGGACTATTTCATGGTTTTGATAGATTTGGAACTTAGGGATGTCACACAGCTTCATTCGATCCTGACGGCGTTGGAAGCTGACAGTGACGTGGCATCGGTCGGGCGACATCGCCCCCCATTCACGTCGACCGAAACATTGGCAAAACTGGACACGGTCAATGGTCTTCAAACGGCGGGATAAGCGCAGCTGGACAGCGACATTTGTCGAACTTGTCTACCCCCGGGGCGGATGGGCCCGGGCGTTTGAATACGTGCGCCTGCGGCTGAACCGGCTGCCGGGAACGCCCGAACGCATCGCGCGGGGGATCTGGGCGGGGGTCTTTGTTTCATTCACACCGTTTTTGGGCCTTCATATGCTGGCCGCCGCAGGTCTTGCGTTTGTGCTGCGTGGCAACATGCTGGCCGCTGTCTTGGCCACGTTTTTCGGCAATCCGCTGACCTATGTGCCCATTGCGCTGACTTCGATGTACACCGGCTATGCAATTCTTGGAATTGATGCAAATGCAGCCGCAAAGCGCGGGCTGGGCCAAAAGTTCGTCGATGCATGGTCAGATCTTTGGCACAATGTTCAGGCGATCTTCACGGATAAGTCCGCCGATTGGACCAATCTGATCCAGTTCTGGAACGATGTTTTTTTGCCCTATATGGTAGGCGGGATCGTACCTGGCATTATCGCTGCCACAATCTGCTACTACATTTCTGTCCCATTTATCAGGGCATATCAGAAACGTCGCAAAGGCCGTTTGATGGCGAAGCTGGCACAGATCAAGGAAAAGGCCGTCGCCAAAGCAAAACGGGACGGCACCCAACCGGGGGAGTGACGCTATGAAGACCGAACAACGCCTTGGCGTGAACATCGACCACGTTGCCACCCTGCGCAATGCACGCGGCGGGGCCTATCCCGACCCTGTGCGCGCGGCGCTGCTGGCAGAAAAAGCGGGCGCCGACGGGATTACCGCACACCTGCGCGAAGACCGCCGTCATATTCGCGACGCGGATATCGACGCTTTGATGGACGCGCTGACCACGCCGCTGAATTTCGAAATGGCGGCGACCGCTGAAATGCAGGCCATTGCCCTGCGCCACAAACCCCATGCCGTGTGCATCGTGCCCGAACGGCGCGAAGAACGCACCACCGAAGGCGGGCTGGAAGTGGCCAAGGACCAAAACAAGATGGCAGATTTCATCGCCCCCTTGGCCGATGCCGGCTGCCGCGTATCGCTGTTTGTGGCCCCGGATGAAGCGCAGCTGGAAGCGTCCAAGCGCGTGGGCGCGGCGGTTGTGGAACTGCACACTGGGGCCTATTGCGATTTCCACGCAGACGGCGATTTTGATGCCCGCGACGCGGAATTGGAACGGCTGACCCGGGGGGCCGCCTTTGCCCATGATTTGGGGTTGGAGGTCCACGCAGGCCACGGGCTGACCTTTGACAACGTGGCCCCCATCGCCGCCCTTCCGGCGGTCAAAGAACTGAACATCGGGCACTTCCTGATTGGGGAGTCTGTCTTCATGGGCATGGAGGCCGCAATCAAGGAAATGCGCCAATTGATGAAGGATGCACGATCATGACATTCAAACCGCTGCGCTATGCGATGGTGTTTTTTGCCGCGCTGGTTGTGATTGAAGTTCTGTTGTTTGGCGTCAGCTATGTCATGCAACAAGATATGCGGAACCCTGTTATGGGGTTGATCCCGTTTATGGGTGCCGCAATCTTCGAAGGCACAAAACACGCCCAGGCCACCCGGGCCCCCATCCCAAATCGGTGGACGCAAGCGGCGCAGATGACATTGATCGGACTTGGGATCAGTATTCTGGTGGCCATTCCCATGCTTGTCGGATCGCCGTTGGTGCGCCAGATTTTGGCAGAATACATCAACTATATCATCGGGGCCTTTGCTGTTGGCGCATTGCTGGCTTGGGTCATCACTTGGTTTTTCCATGGCTTTGGCGCAAAGACGCAGTGGAAGGCGCAAGATAATCAATGATCGGCTGGGAATTCTTTCTGTTCTGGATTGGCTGGTGCCTTGCTGGCGGCAGCCCCGGCCCGGCGACCCTTTCCATCGCGGGAACCGCCATGGCGCGGGGGCGCAGCTACGGTCTGGCGATGTCGCTTGGCATATTGGCGGGATCGGCGACATGGGGCATTGCCGCGGCGCTGGGGGTCAGTGCCTTGATGCTGGCCCATGCGTGGGTGTTTGAAATCATCCGATATGTTGGTGCGGCATATCTGTTGTATCTGGCTTTCAAGGCGATGCGGTCGGCACTGAAAACAGGCGACGCGGGGGCCGAACGGGCCATCAGCGGCACCCACACATCGGTGTTCTTGAAAGGAACGCTTATTCACCTGACCAACCCCAAGGCAATTTTGTCATGGGGGGCGGTTTATGCGCTCGTGTCCCTGCCCGGTGCGACGACCGCTGATCTGTTGATGACCTTTGGTTATTTGTATGCGGGGTCGATCCTTGTGTTTGTGGGCTATGCGTTCTTGTTTTCCAGCCCGCCCATGGTCACCGCCTATCGCAAGGCGCGGCGCTGGTTCGAAGGCACATTTGCCGTCTTTTTTGGCGCGGCCAGCCTAAAAATCCTGACCACGCGGATCACCACATGATCCTTGGCATCGGGACGGATCTGGCGAACATTGACCGCATCCAAGGCACGTTGGATCGGTTCGGTGATCGGTTCAAAAACCGCGTCTTTACCGAAATCGAACAGCGCAAAGCCGAACGGCGCAAAGACATCGCGGGCACCTACGCGAAACGCTGGGCCGCAAAAGAAGCGTGTTCCAAAGCGTTGGGCACTGGCCTTGCCATGGGGATCAGCTGGAAAGACATGTCGGTCACAAATTTGCGCAGCGGCCAGCCCGTGATGCATGTGACCGGATGGGCCGCAGACCGTCTGGCAGACATGACGCCCGCGGGGCATACGGCCACAATTCACGTGACATTGACCGATGATCACCCGTGGGCGCAGGCCTTTGTGGTGATCGAAGCCCTGCCCACCGCTTGACTTGCCCCCCTGCCCCCCGCATGTAGCTGCAAAACCAAAGGCGGGATCATCATGGCCAAGAAAGAAGAAAAAACGCTGGTTGGCGGCATTGTCGAAACGATCAAAACCATCGTTTACGCGCTGCTGATTGCGGGCATTTTTCGCACCATCTTTTTCCAACCGTTCTGGATCCCATCTGGGTCGATGAAAGACACATTGCTGATTGGCGATTTTTTGTTCGTGAACAAAATGGCGTATGGGTATTCCTATGCATCCTGTCCAAAAATCCAGATCCCACGGTTTGGCATCGACATCGACGCAGATGATTTCTGCGGGTTTATCGAAGATCGCGAAGAACGGATCATGGGGTCGATGCCGGAACGGGGCGATGTGGTTGTGTTCCGCCACCCGATTGATGGGACCGATTTTATCAAGCGGCTGGTGGGTCTGCCGGGCGACCGGATTCAGATGACAGCCGGTGTTTTGCACATCAACGATCAGGCTGTTGAACTGGTCCCCGATGGGGTCTTTGTTGAAACGTTCGAAGAACAGGGTCCATTTCGCAATGTGCCATTGTGCCGGGAACGCGCGGTGGGCCTTGGCGGGGAATGCACCAAATTGCGCTATACCGAAACACTGCCCGGCGGGACCAGCCATTCCGTCCTAAAGGTGTTTGACGCCGACAACCCGCGCCCCATTCCCGGCGGAAGCCCGGATGACACGCGTGTCTACACCGTCCCCGAAGGTCATTTTTTCTTCATGGGTGACAACCGTGACAATTCCGCCGACAGCCGCGCCGTTCAACGGTCGGGCGGTGGGGTCGGTTTTGTCCCACTGAAAGACATCGTGGGCCGTGCAGATCGCATCATGTTTTCTGCCGCGGGTCGATCCATGTTCGCTTTCTGGACATGGCGTGGGGATCGGTTCTTTAAGGCGGTGGAGTGACCCTTCACCCCCTGAACCCCTTTGCCCTGTTCGTTGCAGGATGGGATTGGCGCGCGACATCCAGCCGGCGCATTTATTGGGCCGCAATCCTGTGGTTTGTGACCCCCATTCTGATCATCGCAGGCCTGTACGCCAGCCACCCTTGGCAATCGCCCATGCGTGTGGCCTGTTTTGTGTTGATTGCGTTTTTGAACTTTGCCGCCATTGGCCACACCGTCCGCCGGGTGCGCGACATCGGCTGGCATGGGGCATGGGCCCTGATCACGGTTGTGCCGGTCGTTGGCCTGATTGCCAGCGTGGTGTTCGGGATCAAAACATCGGGTGCGCCCCGCCCGCCCGGTCGGTTGCTGGGGGTTGGATATGGCGCGGGGTTGGCGCTTAGCGCGCTGTTGTTGCTGCGCGCCATATGGTTCGAACCATTTTGGATACCGTCGGGATCCATGAAACCCAACCTGCGGGTGGGCGATTACGTGATCACCCAACGAACCCAAGATGTTGAACCCGGGGATGTGATCGTGTTTCGCCATCCCCGGTTCGATACGGCCTTTGTCAAACGGCTGATTGCCGTTGGCGGCGACGTGATCGAATTCGACGGTCAGCAACCCATCGTAAACGGGGTGGCATGGGCGCACGATCCCCTGCCCGATTTTATCGAACCCTATGAATTTGATCACCCGGTCAATGGAACCTTGCCGATTTGCGCCACGCCGGTTCAACCCGGTGCCGACTGCATCAAATCGCAATGGACGGAAACCCAACCAAACGGCAACGCCTATCCGGTGCTAACGGCCTTTGACGCGGCGCGCAGCCAATGGCCACAACGGTTCGAAGTCCCCGCAGGCCACGTGTTCGTAATGGGCGACAATCGCGACAATTCAAACGACAGCCGCGTGCCGGGTCGGTATGGTGTTGGCATGGTGCCGGTGGATAATGTGGAATTTCGTGTGCTGTTTGTCCTGATCAATTTTCTGACGTTCGACCGTTTGCTGAAGGGTGTGTGATGAAACTGTCCAAAGATGCGCAAGCCCTGCAATCCACCATTGGGTATACGTTCAAACAACCTGACTTGCTGATCACAGCGCTGACCCATTCATCCATGGCCGGGCAGCGGCGGCACAATGAACGGTTGGAATTTCTGGGTGACCGGGTTCTGGGTCTTGTGATGGCCGAAGCGTTGTTCGAAGAAGATCGCGATGCATCCGAAGGCCAACTGGCCCCCCGTTACAATGCGCTGGTGCGCAAAGAAACCTGTGCCGATGTTGCCCGCCAGATCGCATTGGGCGACGCGCTGAAACTGGGCCGGTCTGAAATGATGTCAGGCGGGCGCAAGAAAGACGCGCTTCTGGGCGACGGGATGGAGGCGCTGATCGCCGCCATTTACCGCGACGGTGGGTTCAAGGCGGCCAAAGATGTCGTGCTGCGCCTGTGGGGTGACCGCGTCGCCAATGTCGAAGAAGACGCCCGCGATGCCAAAACCACCTTGCAAGAATGGGCGCAGGCGCGCAAAGGGCCCCCACCCACCTATGAAACCGTTAACAGAACCGGGCCTGACCATGCGCCGGAATTCACCATTCGCGTAACGCTGCATACGGGCCAAACGGCCCAAGCCAAAGCGCCAAGCAAACGCATCGCCGAACAGGCCGCCGCACAGGCACTGCTAAAGGAACTGAACCCATGACTGACGCTGGGACCAAAGCCGGATTTGTCGCCCTGATTGGGGAACCCAATGCGGGCAAGTCGACCCTGTTGAACTGGATGGTCGGGGCCAAGGTGTCGATCGTGACCCACAAGGTGCAAACCACACGGGCCCGCATTCGGGGCGTCGTCATCGAAGGCGCAAGCCAGATTGTGTTCGTCGACACCCCGGGCATTTTCCGACCCCGCCGCCGATTGGACCGCGCCATGGTGACCGCCGCATGGGGCGGGGCCGCGGATGCCGACCTGACCGTTTTGTTGATCGAAGCGCACAGGGGCGTCACCCCCGGTGTCGAAGGCATATTGGACGCATTGCAAAGCCTGCCCGCCGGCAAACGCATCGCGCTGGCCATCAACAAGATCGACCGGGTGCAAGCCGAAGATTTGCTGGCACTGACCAAGGACCTGAATGACCGGTTTCCCTTTGTCGAAACCTTTATGGTGTCTGCTGAAAAGGGGCATGGCTGCCAGCAATTGAAAGAATGGATTGCCGGGCAATTGCCCGACGGCCCGTGGTTGTACCCCGAAGATCAGATTGCGGATTTGCCGCTGCGCATGCTGGCGGCAGAAACGACGCGCGAAAAACTGACCCTGCGCCTGCATCAGGAACTGCCCTACCAACTGACGGTCGAAACCGAAAATTGGGAAGAACGCAAAGACGGATCAGCGCGGATTGATCAGATCATCTACGTCATGCGCGACGGTCACAAGGGCATCGTTCTGGGCAAGAAGGGCGAAACCATCAAGGCTGTGTCCACCGCCGCCCGCGCGGAGTTGGAAGAATTTCTGGGCCGCCGGGTGCATCTGTTTTTGCAGGTCAAAGTGCGTCCGAACTGGCTGGAAGAAAAAGAACGCTATTCGGAAATGGGTCTGGATTTCCGCGACGGGAACACATGACCCGGCTGAAAACGCACATCTGGGTCAGCGCATATCTGACGCGGCTGCGCCTTGTGGAAATTCCGGCGTTCGTCGTCGCAAAAGGGGACGCAGACGCAGGGGCGGTTCTGGTCAAACTGAACACGCTGGATGGTAACGCCCAACTGTTCCAGCGCCGTTTCGATCTGATGACCGGGGACCGTGTTTGGGATGAAATTGCCCACGGCCCCGAAACAGACGCTGACGCCGCGCTGTCTGCCCAGCGCCGCACCGATCCCGATCTGTGGATCATCGAAGTCGAAGACCGGGCCGGTCGGCACCTGTTGGATGAACCCGGCTTGAACTGACTTGCGCCGTTTGGTTTGCACCGACTAAGCTGTCCCCAACGACAAGGAGACACCGCATGCAGTGGGACCGCGCCCTTCGAAAGACGGACCAACGGCAACTGGATGCGCAGGCGTGGCACATCACGCATGTTTTCCCGCACAGCCCCGCAGCACTTGCTGGTCTTTCATCGGGCTGGCGGCTGACCAAAATCAGCGGAAAACCCGTGACCCAAGACAGGCTTTTGAACGCCCAACTGAACGGCAACACCCCGTTGGAATTTCAAGACGAAACGGGCCAATGCCATGCATGGCACCACCAACACTTTCCCTTTGGTCTTGATCTGTCACAGCCGTTTGACGCCGCATTTCGCAAACGCATCGCCCAAGGTGCAATGACCGACGAAGATCGAAGTGCCCTGATCGATCGTTTCCGGGATGGGGCGGTGGATCCATTCGCCGATCTTATCCCCTGCTTTCAAGCTGCACTGGGCGCCCCCCAATCGGTGTTCGTGCGTTTGGGCCTGAAACAGCCAGCTGCATCAGACGCATTGCCCAAAGACGGGCACCATGAATATTTCAATTTTCTGGCCTTGGGGTTTCTGGCCCAAGGGAAGCTGGAATTGGCGGGTCAGGCCTGTGACCGGGCCGATGACATCCGGGCCGCATCCGAACAGCGCAGCTTTTCCATGCATCCGGCCGCCATGGCACTTTATTGCCGCGCGCATATCGCGCTGGCGCAAGGGGATGAAAATGCCGCCATTGCGCACGCCCAAAAAGCGCTAAGCTATTATCCTGATTTTCAATCCCTGCAACGTTTGGTCTGGACCCTGACGGGCACTGCACCAAAAGACAGATCATCCCAGCCGGTGGGGTCGCGTTTTCCCACTGATTACGCCCTGCCCAATTCTGATCCCCTGAACGAATTGCCCGGCGCAGGCCATGTCTTGTCTTTGACCACCGCGCTTCAATCGCTGGACGAAGGGCAGTTCCTGATCGTTTTGGCGTATGGGTCTTATCGGTCGAATTATTATGGCAATCTGGATCTGGAAAAGCTGGCAATGCTGCATGCGGCCTGCCCGAACCTGATCGGCGAAGTGCACATCATCGCGGGGTCAGACTATGCGCTGGATGCGCGCCATCGCCGCTATGCCGAAGGTTTGGCCCAAAAGCGCGGCCTGCCCCTGACGATCCTGTGGGATGAAGAAAATACCGTGATGGCCCGATTGAATGGTTTGGGATCGCCGGCACGTTTTGTGTTGGACAAAGACGGGATCATCTTGTCCACGGCGACATTCGCGGATGAACGGGGTCTTTGGCAGGCTGTGGCGCAAAGCCGTTTGAAATCAGAACAAAACCACGTGCACCATTGATCCGTTGTTTCAGCCCTTCACAGGGGTCTGATCCGTTTTGATTGGCGTCAAACGCCACATTCGGCCAGCATTTGCACCATCCCAAAAGGTGACACCATGATCCGTTTGCAATCACATCTTCGCGCAGTTCTGGCCCTGTTGGCCCTGTGTGGTCCCATGGCGGCCTGCGCCGAACAGACCGCGCACAGCATCACCCAATTCAGCGCAGCGCCGGAAACACCCACTGGCCCCTTGTCCAGCGACATGGCACGCAATGTTCAGGTGGTGTTTGTCGACAGCTTGGAACGGTCTGTCTGGGGGCCGGACCAGCAGGTCGCGCTGAACGACATCGCCTTGTCGGGCGATCCGCGTCTGGCGTGGATTATCGCGGATATGATGCGGTTCACGTGGCGGCAATCGTTCGACGATGGGTTGGCGGCTGCCGCAGCAACGCTGTTGAACCTTGAATATGATGACCACCGCCGGTGGCATCACATAACAGATCATCTGATCGCGTGGGATATCCCGGCCCCCCCGGATTACCTGCGCGTCAAACGTGCGATATTCACTCAGTTTGTTCCGGGGTGGGATCGCATCTTTGTCGAAGGCGACATTGACTGGCGGCATGTGTCGTGGGGCGGCGTGCTGATTGACGACCGCCCCTTTGGCACAACCGATGACGTCTGCAACTGCATCCCGGCTGCAGACAACCCACAGGTCACCACGGCGCAACAGGCCACATGGCTGGACGATGACGACATCGTATTCGGCATCGAAATCAATGGCGAAGCCCGCGCCTATCCCCGTCAGATCATGGAGGTGCGCGAAATGATAAACGATACCTTGGGCGGGCGCGATCTGGGCATCCCCTATTGCACCCTGTGCGGCGCGGCGCAGGCTTATTTCACCGACCGTATTCCCGGGGTCCAACGCCCGGTTCTGCGCACATCCGGATTGTTAAGCCGATCAAACAAGGTGATGTATGATCTGAACACCTATTCCGTGTTCGACACGTTTCTGGGCCACGCCGTAACCGGCCCGCTGGCCGATAAGGGCGTGCAGCTGGAACAGGCAACCGTCATCACAACGGATTGGGGCACATGGAAAACGGAACATCCGACCACAACCGTCTTGGCCGAATATCTGGCCTTGGGGCGCGATTTCAATTTCCGCGACGGGCGCGACAAGAACGGTCCGATCTTTCCGGTTGGGGATGTTGATCCCCGGCTGCCTATTCAAGAAGACATCATCGGCGTGACCACCCCCAAAGGCACACCCGTGGCCTTTCCCCGGGGGGCCGCACTTTTGGCACTGCAAGCAGGCGACCCAGTGCAATTCGAAGATGTGCAATTGGTTCTGTCTGCAGGCGGGCTGCGGGCCATTGGACCCCAAGGGCAGGATATGGGAAGCCATCAGGCATTCTGGTTTGCATGGTCGCAATTCCACCCCACCACCCGGCTTTGGGGGGCGGACAATTAAAGGGGAACCGAAACTTCGATCAGGTTTCCATCGGGATCACGCACATAAAGTGATTTGATGGGATGCGTCGCGCCCGTTCTGCGAATGGGCCCCTGTTCAATCGGAATGCCGGCCAGTGCGAATTGTGTCTGCCAATCCTGCAGCGGCGCGTCGGTCAGAAAACACAGATCCGCCGAACCGGGCACGGCCTGCTGTGCCTTTGGGTCAAATTCAGCGCCGGCCTGATGCAGGTTGATTTTTTGATGCCCGAATTTCAGCGCCGTACGGGTGGATCCGTCGGATGGGTGAAACACCTCTGCCGTCATGCCAAGAACCTTGGTATAGAAATCCACAGTCGTTCTAAGATCTGCCACCGTCAGAACCAGATGGTCCAGTGTGGTCAGCTTGGGGGTGGTCAAGGTGCGGCTCCTTTGATCCAATGCCAGAATGACCATACCGCAAATAACGCACGATGTCATGGACCCTGCGCGCGCGCAGGCGCTGATGGCCACGCTGGGGGTCCAGCAGACGTTCGCACCGGGCGACGCGCTGGCGTCATTTGCCCATCACATCTATTTCTGGGATGCGCGCCCACCACAGGATTTGGGGCGCGATTGTCACCCCCGATTGGGGCTGTTCATCCCCGATCTGGGATTGCCACGTCGCATGTGGGCGGGCGACAGTCTGGAATTCCTGTCACCGCTTCGCGTCGGAATTCCGGCGGTGAAAACATCGAAAGTGACCGATGCACAGCGCAAACAGGGGCGCAGTGGCCCGCTTGCGATCGTGACCGTAGATCACGAAATCACGCAAGAGGGGAAAACCTGTGTCCGTGAACGCCAGAATATCGTCTACCTGCCGGACCGCGACCCGGATGCCCCATGGCCCGATCCCCCTGTCACCAATCAAAGGGCGGCCCACGCGCAGACCGTGGATTTCAATCCAACGCTTTTGTTTCGCTATTCCGCGCTGACGTTCAACGGGCATCGCATTCATTATGATCTGGACTATGCACGACACGTGGAAGGTTACGCGGGTCTGGTCACCCACGGCCCGCTTTTGGCGCAGATGGTGATGTTGTTTTGGGAACAGATCTATGGGCGGACCCTAACGGCATTTGATTTTCGCATGACCGCCCCCCTGATGCATTTCGAACCTGCCACGCTGTGCGTCGATGGGGAAACCGTCTGGGTCGAAGGGCCCGGGCGCAGGCAGTGCCTGGTTGGCACGGCGCGCTAAAGCGATGCGCTGACCCGGAAATCATCGGGCAGCGTATCGATGCCGTCCAAAACCAGATCCGCCATAGCCTCCCCCATCTTGGGGGCCATGCCAAAGCCAATCTTGAACCCGCCGTTCACAATGAACCGGTCTGGCCGGTTCGGATGCGCCCCCATCATCGGCGCACGGGACAGCGCACGCGGGCGCACCCCTGCCCAGCGTTCGACAACCGGGGCATTTGCCAAAATCGGAAGCATCATGCGTGCCCGGGCCACGATATCGTCCAGTTGATCATCTGTTGTCGCGGGATCGTCAAAATCCCGTTCACTGGTCGACCCCACGGCCACTGTTCCATCGGTGTGGGGCACGATATGCAGGGTGTCTGCGTAGATTTGTTCGCACCCCGCCCCGTCACATTGCAGCAGGGCGGCCTGCCCTTTGACGCCATTTCCAACCTCTGCGCCCAAATCACGCGACAATGCTTTCAACCCGGCCCATCCGGTTGCATCGATCACGATGCCCTGTTCATCTGCCGCAAATACCCCGCCCAATGCGCGCACCGCTTGCGCCATGGCCTGCGTTGCCTTGCGCGGGTGCAAATGGGCCGACAACGTGTCACGCACTAAAATCCCTTGGTCCGTCGGTGGTTCCCAGTCAGATCCAGTGGGGTCGACCACCTGCCAACTGGCCAGCCCCTGCCACAAATCGGCGGCTTGCCCGGCGCGGCGATGCGCCTGGGGAATTTGGCGTTCGGTCATGATTGGCTGAATCCGGCCCGTCGGGCGATATCCGGTCGTCGCCCCGCTGACCTGTTCGACCCATGGCCAGAAGTCCCGCCCCATGATCAGGCTTTCGAATTGAAACTGTTTCTTGGGGTTCCAGTTTTCGGGCATATGCGGGGCAAGCGCACCCACGATCCCACCGGACGCCCCGGAGGCAGGCCCGTGCGGATCGATAACCTGCACCCGCGCGCCCCGCCTTAGGCAAGCCAATGCGCACGACAGGCCCAACACCCCTGCCCCCAAAACCGTTACATCCGCCGTTGCCAAATCACGCACCCTTCGCCAGTGTCCGCCCATGGACATAGAGCAGACACCCATGAACGGAAATGGCCTGACCTGGAAAGACGGTGTGCCGGTGTCGGACCGGTTCAACGACCCCTATTATTCGTTGGACGATGGGGTGGCGGAAACGACCCATGTCTTTCTGGATGGCAACGGGCTGCCGGATCGGTTTCACGATGGGTTTCACATCGCCGAAACGGGTTTTGGGACGGGGTTGAATTTTCTTGTGGCGCTGCAGGCGTGGCGCGCCGCAAAGGTTCAGGGCACCCTGCATTTCACAAGTTTTGAGGCGTTCCCGCTGGATGCCGCCACGATCAAGGCCGCCCATGCCCGATTTCCATCCTTGCGGGATCTGTCATCAGACATCGATTGGTCACAGCACCATATCACCCTGCCCGATGCAATTCTGACTGTGGTGATCGGCGATGCCCGCGAAACGCTGCCCCAATGGGGTGGTTTGGCCGACGCATGGTTTCTGGATGGATTTGCCCCCGCCAACAATCCCGAACTGTGGGGCGATGATCTTATGGCCGCTGTGGGTCAGCACACCGTGCAGGGTGGCACCTGCGCAACCTATTCCGCGGCCGGGTCGATCCGACGCGCGTTGGACGCGGCAGGGTTCAACATTGCACGGGTTCCCGGCTTTGGCCGCAAACGACACATGACAATCGGTACCAAAAGATGAGCGTCCACCCATGAGCGCAGGCAACAACACCCAACTGGGCATTTGGCTGATGATCGCCACCACGTTCGTTTTTGCCATGCAAGACGGCATCAGCCGCCATCTGGCCGGGGAATACAACGTCTGGATGGTGGTGATGATCCGGTATTGGTTCTTTGCCGCCTTTGTGATGACCGTGTCGGCAAAAATGGCCGGGGGGCTGCGCCGTGCCGCACAGACGGATCAACCCCTGCTGCAGTCATTCCGGGGCGTGCTGTTGGCCGTGGAAATTTGCGTGATGGTCTATGCCTTTACGGTGATCGGGCTGGTCAACGCGTTGGCGGTGTTTACGGTCTATCCGCTGATCGTGGCGGCCCTGTCGGGCCCGATCTTGGGCGAAAAGGTTGGCTGGATGCGCTGGGGGGCCATCGGGATCGGGTTTATTGGCGTTCTGATTATCCTGAAACCGGGGATCGGCGTGTTCCAACCCGGCGCATTGATCGCCGTGGCTTCGGCCAGTCTGTTTGCGCTTTATGGTCTTTTGACCCGCTTTGCCGCGCGCAAGGACAGCGCCGCCACCAGCTTTTTCTGGACTGGGGTCATGGGCTGCGTGTTCATGACGGTTGTGGGGATCTGGCATTGGGAAACCATGATCCCAACCGATTGGGCCTGGATGGCCGTGCTGTGCATGACCGGGGCCTTTGGGCACTACCTTTTGATCAAATGCTACGAAGTGGCAGAGGCCAGCGCGGTACAGCCATTCGCCTATTTGCAATTGGTGTTTGGTGCGGCCCTTGGCGTGATGGTGTTCAACGAAGTCATCGAAACCAACGTCGCCATCGGGGCCGCGATTGTGGTCGGTGCCGGGTTGTTCACTCTGTGGCGGGAACGACGTCGATCACAGGTTCAGGGGTAACCACCCGCACCGCAGGCCGCACAGCGGTGGCCGGGGCCAAGGGCGGCGGTGGCGGAATATAGACCCCGTTCAGCAACGCGCGAAACTGCACCGGCCCTGTTTCGCCTGTCAGCCGGGCGCGGTAGGCTGGCATGGTTTCGGTCACCCGCATGATATAGTTGCGCGTTTCGGTAAACGGCACCCGTTCGATCCAGTCGATCACGTCGATATCCCCGTTGCGCGGATCGCCCATCACCTGCATCCAGCGTTTTGGGCGCGATGGCCCCGCATTATAGGCGGCGGCGATCTGAACCGGGCTGTTGCCAAATTCGCGCTGCAGTTCATCCAGATAGGCAATGCCAAGCGTTGCGTTATACACCGGGTCCGACAACCGCGCCCGGTCATAGGTCAGCCCGATTTTACCCGCCATTTCCTGCGCTGTTGGCGGCATCAGTTGCATCAAGCCCTGCGCCCCCACGCCAGACGCAGCGTCGTTGAAAAATTCGCTTTCGCGCCGCGCAATGGACAGCGCAAGTTCCGGCGGAACCGACTGCGCCTGCCCGGCAAGCGGATGCAGGGGGAAATACGCACGATGCATCACATGGCCATAGCGAATGGCGCGTTTGGCCAACAAAAGTTCATAGTTGGGCCGCCCACGCTGTTCGGCCAGGGCGGTCATCACGCCAATGGTATCGCGGTCCTGACTTTCAGAAAGATGGGTCAGAAACCGGATGGCCAAACGCGGATGCCCGGCATCATACAAAAGCTGTGCGATTTCATAGTTGCTGTTGCGCGTGATGGGGTGATTGGGGTCCGCAACAAATGTTTCCGCCCCGGTCAAGGCTGGGTCCAGCGATGCACCGATTTCCTCAGCACTCAGCAATCCGTAGAATGCGGTTTGATGTTTCGCCCCCTGTGCAAAACTGGCCTGTGCGGCCGCGGTGTTGCCCAGCGCGCGATGCGCCATGCCTTGCCAATAATGGGTGCGGGATTGGGAAATCGGGCTGGTCACGGCAGACCCATGGCGTTCAAAATGCGCAAGGGCCCGGTCCGGGGCATTCAAATGCCGCAGGGCGATATACCCTGAAATCCATTCCAGTTCTGCAAAATCCTGTCCGTCTGTCATGTGGTGGCCAGACGCCAGTTTATAGGCCCGCGACCATTCCCGATCCCACATCAGATCGCGTGCAAGGCGGATCCGCTGATTGGACCATTTTTCGGGCTTTCCCAGATCAACAGCGCGATAGGACCGCGCCAGCATCAGTTGAATGGCATCCGCCAATCGCCCTTTTGATCGCCGCCAGATGAACCGGTCAAAGGCCAATCCCGCATTGTTCTGCAAATGCGGCGGCACAGCTTCAAGAAGCACGTCAACATTCGGCGCTTCGCGTTGCAGACCCAACCGCGCAAGGGCAAGGGCCGCGGTCGCCGCATCCACATCGGCCAGGCGCCGGGTGGCGGCGGCATCTGCGCCCTGCCACAACATTTCATCCAGCCGCGCGCCATGGTGCCCGGCCAGCTGAACCTGAAAATGCAGCAACATTTCCGCTTCGTCTTCTGCGCTGGCGTCAAAACTGGTCCAGCCCCGCCGCGCTTCTTCGACGGCGGCTGTTTCGTTGCCCATCGCGCGGTGCGCCTGCGCCATCCGCAGCGATCCGATCAAGGTGCGCGGGGCTTGCGCATCGAAAAACCGGACAACATCGGCCACACGGGCGTTTGGCGGGATCGACGCTTCGCTGTTTTTGCGCATCAGCGGCAAACCGGGCCAATCCGGCCGACGGTCCAGAAAATCAAGCGTTTCTTCAAATTGACCCGCGCCCGCCCGCAGCCTGTGCCAGTGCATCAGATCAACAGCCAACGGTCCGGCATGCTGGGCATGGGTCAGGGCAAGCGGCCAATCCCCGCGTGCGCCCATTGCCAGATCCAACGCCCGTACCGGCGTCGGCGGCTGGGGGGGAATCGCATCGTCCCCGTCTGGCCGCAGGATAGGACGTTTTTCAGGAAGATCGACAATCTCTGCCATGGCAGAGACAGGCACAAGGGCCATCAGGAAAAGAAAAAGAAATCGCATGTTGGCAGAAAGGTGTGTCGGAAAAGGCATTTAGGCAATGCACAAACTTGGCAAATCCCTGACACCCGGCTAGGGTCCGCCGACTTTCACCGGGGCCTGCCCCTCCAGATTCAGAAAATAAAGGAAGCGTCATGTTCAAAGGCTCTATGCCCGCCCTTGTCACGCCATTCGCGAATGGCCAGCTGGATTTGGACGGGCTGAAGAAACTGGTTGATTGGCATGTGGATCAGGGCAGCCACGGGTTGGTGCCCGTGGGCACAACAGGCGAAAGCCCGACACTGACCCACGCAGAACACGATTTGGTCGTGGAAACCGTGGTCAAACAAGCGGCCGGTCGCGTTCCCGTCATCGCGGGTGCAGGGTCGAACAACACGGCCGAAACGGTGCGTCTGGTCAAAGCGGCCAAGGCGGCCGGGGCCGATGCCGCGCTGGTGGTCACGCCCTATTACAACAAGCCAACACAAGACGGGCTGAAAGCCCATTTTCTGGCGGCGGCTGACAATGATCTGGATATCATCATCTACAACATTCCGGGCCGGTCCGTGGTTGATATGACCGTGGCCACCATGGCAGATTTGGCGCAACACCCGCGCATCATCGGCGTCAAAGATGCAACGGGCGATCTGTCACGGGTGCCAAAACAGCGGCTGTCCTGCGGCCCAGATTTTGTTCAGCTGTCCGGCGAAGATGCGACCGCACTTGGGTTCAACGCCCATGGGGGCGTCGGGTGCATTTCCGTGACGGCAAACGTGGCCCCGGCGCTGTGCGCGCAAATGCAGGACGCCACGCTGGCCGGTGATTTTGAAACCGCGCTGTCGATCACAGATAAACTGATGCCCCTGCATCTGGCGATTTTTGCCGAACCCGGTCTGGTCAGTGCAAAATATGGCCTGTCGAAACTGGGTCTGTGCGCCGAAGATGTGCGCAACCCGTTGGTGGGTCTGACAGATGGCGCAAAGGCCGCGATGGATGATGCCATGCGCCATGCCGGTTTGATCAACTAGACCGCGGATCCGGTGGGGTTCACCCACCTTGATCCAGATACACCAAAGGCCCGCGGGATATCCCCCACGGGCCTTTTTTGCGACAAACGTCAGGATCAGATCTTTTTCAGGATCTTGTCCATTGTTTCGCGGATTTGTTCTTTGGTCTGGCCGGTCTTCTGCTGAAGCTTGCCTTCCATCTGTTCGCGGTCGCCTTTGGCTTCTTCCACGTCATCTTCGGTCAGGTCCGCATAGTGTTCGCGGATCTGGCCCTTGATTTCTGTCCATTTGCCTTCGATTTGGTCGCGGTTCATAGCAGTCTCCTTTCGGTCTGCGGAAACAACGTTCGCATCCTGCAAAGGTTCCATGAACAGACCCGGGAACAAGATGTCAGGCAAAGGCCGCCATCGTGACACACAGCCCGGCAAGGGCAAACAGGGGTATTAAAATGCGCATCTGCATTGGCACGCTCCTTTGACACTGACACAGGTTATACGAACGGCCCATCCGGTTCCGTCGCAAGCGATGACAAAAAGATTTCGCTGCCCATTGGCGCGGCACCGTTCCGCGTTTATATCCGCACGACCATGGCAAAACCAAAAACAGACCCAAACTACAAAGTGATCGCAGAAAACCGGCGGGCCCGGTACGATTATGCCATCGAAGATGACATTGAATGCGGCGTTGTGTTGCAAGGGTCCGAAGTCAAATCGCTGCGCGTGAACACATCGAATATCGCGGAAAGCTATGCGGCGGTGGAAAACGGTGAACTGTGGTTGGTCAACAGCTATATCGCCCCCTATGAACAGGCGAAAACCTGGGGCCACGAAGAACGCCAACGCCGCAAGCTGTTGGTCAGCCGACGCGAACTGGCCCGGCTGTGGCAGGCAACCCAACGGCAGGGCATGACGCTGGTCCCATTGGTGATGTACTTCAACCACAAGGGCCGGGTGAAGCTGAAGATCGGCATCGCCAAGGGCAAGAAAACGGTCGACAAACGCCAGACCGAAGCCAAACGCGACTGGAATCGCCAAAAAGCGCGTCTGTTGCGGCAGGGATAATACCAAATAAGCGCCAAATCAGCGAAGTTTCCCCTATATTTAGCCAACCGTTGACTCTAACGTTTCGTGCAGTGGGCATGCGTCCACACGAAAAAGAAGGAAGGGAACGAAATGGAACTGTTGATTGGTCTGATTTCGGGTGCAGTAGGTGGTAACGTTGCTGGTGGTTTGATCGGCAAAATCAATCAGGGGACCCTGATCAACTCGATCGCTGGGATCGTTGGTGGCGGTCTGGGCGGCACGATCCTGTCCGCAGTTGGCGCAGGCGATGTGGCTGCGGCTGCAAGCTCTGGCGGGTTGGACATCGGGTCCATCGTCGCACAGGTTGCTGGTGGCGGCGTTGGCGGCGGTGCCGTTCTGGCCATCGTCAGCGTTGTGCGCAACATGATCGGCAAATAAGCCGACATCGCAGATGTGATTTAGGCCGTGCCCTTTGGGTGCGGCCTTGTTTTTTGCGCAATCCAGCATTAGGCCACCGCAAAGACGGGGGGCCACGAAATGGCGCATGACGATCCGAAAACACTGGTGTCGACGCAATGGGTTGCAGACAATCTGAAAAACCCTGATCTGCGTATTTTTGATGGATCATGGCACATGGCCAGCGAAGACCGTGATCCCCGGGCAGAATTCAGCGCCGAACATATTCCCGGTGCCCGCTTTTTCGATATCGAAGATGTATCTGACAGCCGTTCGGCGATGCCCCATATGGCCCCGCCCGTTGAAAAGTTCATGTCCCGGATGCGTGCCCTTGGCGTGGGCGACGGGCATCAGGTCGTGGTCTATGACACCAAGGGGCTGTTTTCGGCGGCACGTGTGTGGTGGCTGTTTCGATTGATGGGCCAGACCAATATCGCGGTCATGGATGGCGGCCTGCCAAAATGGAAAGCCGAAGGGCGCCCACTGACGGACGAACCCACCCTTATTCGGGACCGCCACATGACGGTCGTGGAACGCCCCGATTACGTCAAAGACGTCACACAGGTGGCCCATGCCGCCAAGCTGGGCGATTATGAAATCATCGATGCCCGCAGCGCAGAACGGTTTCGCGGGGATGCGCCGGAACCGCGCCCGGGGCTGCGTGCGGGGCACATTCCCGGATCAAAGAACGTGCCGTTTACCACGCTGCTGAACGCCGACAAAACCATGAAATCCCCGGACGACATTCGCGCCATTTTCGAAGCCGCGGGTGTCGATCTGTCCAAGCCTGCGATCACATCCTGCGGATCGGGGATCACAGCGACCGTTTTGTCGCTGGCGCTGGAACGGATCGGCAAAACAGACCATTCCATGTACGATGGCAGCTGGACAGAATGGGGCCAGTTTCCAACCCTTAACGTAGCCACCGGAGACGCGTGATGCTGACCAACCTTGCCGAAAAACCCGCTGACAAAATTCTGGCCCTCGTGGCACAGTTTCGGTCTGATCCACGCCCGGAAAAGATCGATCTGGGCGTTGGGGTCTACAAAGATGCCAATGGCAACACCCCTGTGATGCGCGCCGTGAAAGCGGCGGAAAAACAGCTGTGGGAACAGGAAACATCGAAATCCTATGTGGCACTTGCCGGGGATCCGGCCTTTTCTGATGCGATGATCGGTTTGGTTCTGGGCGACGCTGTGGCCCGTGACCGCGTTGCGGCTGTCGCCACACCGGGGGGGACCGGCGCCATCCGTCAGGGGCTGGAACTGATCCAGATGGCATCGCCCGATGCAACGGTCTGGTTGTCGAACCCCACATGGCCCAATCACCCATCGATCATTCAGTATTTGAACATTCCGTCGAAACCCTATCGTTATTTCGATGCCGACACCCGTGGCGTGGATTTCGAAGGGATGATGGCCGATCTGGAACAGGTGCAACCGGGCGATGTGGTGTTGGTGCACGGCTGTTGTCACAACCCAACCGGCGCAAACCTGAACCCCGCCCAGTGGGATGATCTGATTGCCGTTCTGAAATCACGCGGCGCAATTCCATTCGTCGATATTGCGTACCAGGGATTTGGCGATGGGCTGGAAGCCGACGCCGCATTGACCCGCAAAATCGCCGCCGCACTGCCCGAAGTGATCGTCGCAGCCAGCTGTTCCAAGAATTTCGGCATTTACCGGGAACGGACGGGCATTCTGATGGCGGTTTCAGCCGACGCCACGGGTACGGATTTGACGCAAAAGAACCTGGCGTTCCTGAACCGACAGAACTTCAGCTTTCCCCCAGATCATGGTGCGCGTCTGGTCACCATGATCCTGACCGACGATGCCCTGCGCACCGACTGGGAAGCAGAACTGGAAGAGGTGCGCAGCGGCATGCTGGGCCTGCGCCAATCGCTGGCCGATGCGCTGCGGGCGGAAACCGGGTCTGACCGGTTCGGGTTTCTGGCCGATCACCGTGGCATGTTTTCCCGCACCGAATTGACGCCCGAACAAGTCGTCAAACTGCGCGAAGATCACGCCATCTATATGGTCGGCGACAGCCGTATGAACATCGCCGGGCTGAATGCGCAAACCGTTCCAGTCTTGGCGCGCGCCATTGCGGCCGTGTCTGGCTAACCCGGAAAGGATCAGCGGATGCGGGGCCCTTTGCCTTTGATAATGGTGGCAAGCCTTGGCCTGACGGCCTGCGGCAGCACCGATCCGCTGGCCAGCCACCGCATCTTTGGTTTTGGCGCACCGGACCCGCGGTTTGATGAAATACCGGTCGGCGTTCCGCGCGGCGATGTCCATTCCGTATTGGGAACGCCGGATCAAGTGCTGCGGGGCCCTGCGTCTGACCCGGTGTGTGATGGATATGCCTATGATATCCCCAACGGCGTCAGCTACACGCATATCCGCTACGACGGTGGCACGGCCGTGTCCAAGGTGACGGGACGGCCCGGCCCATGCGCTGCTACGGATCCGCTGGGCAATTCCTGACGCAAATCACCCAAATGCAGCCCTCTGTACAGACAGGGGGTGTACGGGGGGTGTACAGGGTGTGCCATCTGAAATTCTGTAACTGATTGGGCCATCGGTTAACCCCGCACGCCCCGTTAACCGCTTGTTTTTCCAAGGTTAACGCAGCGTACTGCGAATGAAATCAATACCTTACAGCAAAGTGTTTCGCGTGCGAAACATTGCAATCGCCAGCCTGTTCCTAACTTTCGACAAACCAACAAAAAAACCCGGGCGCGGACGCCCGGGTTTGCTTGCTGATTGATGAAGAGAGGAAGGGAGATCAATCAGCCTTTGGAAAATTCTGGGTACGCTTCCATGCCCAGTTCTGAGTTGTCGAGACCGGCAATCTCTGCTTCTTCGCTGACGCGGATGCCAACCAATGCTTTCAGGATGTACCAAACGATCAAGGACAGTACGAATGTTGTACCAATGATCGCAACCATACCCGTCAGCTGACCGCCGATTGTGGCTTCACCGTAGAAGATCACCGCGAATGTGCCCCAGATACCTGCGAAACCGTGCACTGGGATGGCACCGACGACGTCGTCAATTTTCAGCTTGTCCAACAATGGGACTGTGAAGACCACAATCACACCGCCGATGGCACCAATCCACAAGGCACCAAACAATGTTGGGGCCAGAGGTTCAGCTGTGATCGACACCAGGCCAGCCAACGCGCCGTTCAAGATCATGGTCAGGTCAGGCTTTTTGTACAGGATTTGTGTCAGGATCAGGGCTGTTACTGCACCCGCAGAGGCCGCCATGTTCGTGTTTGAGAAGATGCGCGACACATCAGCAATATCGCCAACAGACCCCATCGCCAACTGCGAACCACCGTTAAAGCCGAACCAACCCAACCACAGGATGAACATGCCCAAGGTTGCCATTGGCAAGTTGGAACCAGGCATCGGCACAACACGACCATCTTTATATTTTCCAATCCGTGGACCCAGAACCAACGCACCAGCCAAGGCAGCCGCCGCACCACAGGCGTGTACAACGGTTGAACCAGCAAAGTCAGAGAACCCAACGTTTTCAGACAGCCAGCCGCCGCCCCACTGCCAAGACGCGGTCAATGGATAGATGAAACCGGTCAGGATTGCCGCAAAGATCAGGAACGGCCACAGTTTGATCCGTTCGGCCAAAGCACCAGAAACGATCGAGGCTGTTGCCGCACAGAACATCAATTGGAAGATAAAGTCTGACCCAGTTGATGCGTAGGCCGCGTCATCCGCACCTGCCAAGTCGACACCAACGGCTTCCAGCACGCCAACGGACGGGAACAGGCCAGAGAAATAGCCTTCGATCGCCCAGTCGCCCAACGGGTACATCAGGTTATAGCCGATCAGCCAATACATGATCGCCGCGATAGAAAATAGGCCGACGTTCTTGACCATTTGGGTGGATGCGTTCTTGGACCGCACCAGGCCGCCTTCCAGCATGGCAAAGCCAGCGGCCATAAAGAAGACCAAAAAGCCACCGATCAAGAACAGCAAAGAGTTCATGATCCAAACAAATTCATCAGCACCGACAGCGGCAGGCGCGTCTTGTGCCAAAGCGACAGACGGCAGAGCCGCAGCCGCAAGCGTTGTCAGAAGGATTTTCTTAATCATTGAGTATTTTCCCACTTTTCTACGCTTTACAGCGCGTCTTCGTTGGTTTCGCCTGTCCGCACACGGACTGCGGACTGCACGTCCAGAACGAAAATCTTGCCGTCGCCGATCTTGTCGGTCTTGGCGGTTGAAGCGATGGTTTCGACCACTTGGTCAGCGGCATCGTCCGACACGACGATTTCCAGTTTGACCTTTGGCACGAAGTTCACGGCGTATTCCGCGCCGCGGTAAATTTCAGTATGACCGGATTGCGAGCCAAAGCCCTTGATTTCCGTCACCATCATGCCTGATACGCCGATGCCGGTCAGTGCTTCGCGCACTTCTTCCAGTTTGAACGGCTTGATCGCAGCAATAATCAGTTTCACGTTTGTCCCCTTCCTGATTGGTTTGGGTGTGCCCGGGATCTGGGCATGCAGGACACCTACCGTGTGGGATGGGGTTGATCAGGCTTTCGACGTGAATTTCGCACGGCGCGCAGGCGCAAATCTGATATTTTTTGCACAATTTTTGATCATGTCCTAATTTTTGTGCAGTGTAAGAATCCGCCGATCGGCGACTCACCGCCTGACAGAGGCACGAAACTACGCTACTTTCCCCCAAAGGACGAAGAGCCTCGGGCAGATGACACAGAAATCCAAATCCCTTCGCGCCCCCAAAAGGGCGAAGCGCACGAAACCTGCGAAACCGTCAAACGGCGCAGGGAACGGCCGCATTCGGTCCGCCCTGTTGCGGATGATCCTGTTTCCATTCTGGCTGGTCTGGGCCTTTGCCTGGCGGGTCAGCGTTGTGATTGCCCTGCTGATTGTGGGCGCGGTGTTGTATTTTGCCGCCACTTTGCCACCGGCTGTGGATTTGGTGGATGGTCGGGCCAAGGGATCAGTCACCTTGTTGGACAAAGACGGGCAGGTCTTTGCGTGGCGCGGAGATCAGTTCGGTGGGATTGTCACCGCCCAAAGCGTCAGCCCGTATCTGCATGACGCCATCATCGCAACCGAAGACAAACGGTTCTACGCCCCGTATCACATCGGAATTGATTTCTACGCAACCGGTGCCGCAATGGTGCGCAACTATCGCAGGGGCGGCAATCCGCTGTCCGGGGCGGGCGGATCATCCATTACCCAACAGACCGCGAAACTGCTGTGTTTCGGGCAACCGTTTGATCCGGACATTCATGAAAGCGAAGCGGCCTATGAACGCGACTGCCGCCGCACAACGCTTTGGCGCAAGATTAAAGAAGCCACCTATGCCATGGCGATGGAAGCGCGGTATTCCAAACAGGAAATCCTGACGATCTATCTGAACCGCGCATTCCTGGGTGCGGGTGCGCGCGGCTTTGAAGCTGCATCGCAGCGGTATTTTGGCCTGTCGGCAACTGAAGTGGATGCGGCACAATCCGCCATGCTGGCCGGATTGTTGAAAGCCCCCAGCCGATTGGCCCCCACCAGCAACCTGTCCGGCGCACAGGATCGCGCCGATGTGGTGCTGACCTTGATGGCCGAACAGGGTTACATTTCAACAGGCGAAGCGGAATTTGCAAAAGTGAAACCGGCGGAACTGTCGCCTGCCGCCGCTGCCAAGGCAGGCGGGTATTTTGCAGATTGGGTGATGGCATCCGGCCCGGAATACTTCACCCGAAACACGACCGAAGATGTGATTATCCGCACGACGCTGGATCCCGCAATTCAACGAATGGCAGAACAGGCGGTGACCACTGTCTTTGCGGAAAAGGTCAGCCCGTCGTCCAAGGCGCAGGCGGCTGTCGTGGTGATGTCGGCAGATGGCGCCGTTCGGGCAATGGTCGGGGGGCGCACATCACAGGTGGCCGGGGCGTTCAATCGCGCCATTCAGGCCAAGCGCCAGACCGGGTCTGTGTTCAAACCATTCGTGTACGCCACGGCGCTTGAACTGGGTTACGGCCCAATGGACATGATCCGGGATGAGCCCATCACCTTGCAGGTGCCGGGATCAGGGCCATGGACGCCCACCAATTACACAGATGATTTCAAGGGCAATGTGACATTGACCCGGGCCCTTGCGGAATCGATCAACATCCCTGCCGTCAAACTATCAGAATCTGTGAACCGCGATCTGGTACGCCAAGTGGCACAGGATTTTGGCATCCAAAGCGATATCGCGCCCGGCCCTGCGCTGGCCCTTGGCGTGTCGGAAAGCACGTTGTTGGAAATGACGGGCGCCTATGCAGGGATCTTGAATGGTGGGTCATCTGTGACGCCATACGGTCTGGTCTCACTTGGGTTTCAGGGGGACGCGGAACCGATGGTGGAACAAACCACTGGCATCGGTGAACGTGTGATCAGCACTGTTTCCGCACAGGCGCTGACCCGCATGATGGTTGCGGTCATGGAACAAGGCACGGGTCAACGCGCGCGCGTCGACGGGGTGCAAGCCGCGGGAAAGACAGGAACGACCCAAGCCGCACGGGACGCATGGTTCATTGGCTTCACATCGGATCATGTCGTCGGTGTTTGGATGGGCAATGATGACAACACCCCCCTGCGCAAGGTCACGGGCGGTTCCCTGCCTGCCGACATCTGGCGCGAAGTGATCACCCGGATCACAGCCCAAAATCCACCTGCCCCGTTGAACCTGGGGGCGGAACCAGCGCGGCCGGTTGCCACCCGCCCGGCACAACAACCTGCGCCAGCGCCACAACCGGCACCAACGCCACAACGCACCCCTTCAAACGATATTGAAGGGTTTATTCTGGATACATTGCTGGGGGTATTGACCGGGAACTAAATCGGTCAGCCCAAATTCGGCAGGTCACGGGTCAGGCGGCTGACACTGCCACCGCGTTGATCCAAAAGCGCGCCGATTTCAGCCCGTTCGGTGGTCACAAGACTGACCCCTTCCAAAAGCATGTCGATAAATTTCGGTGCGCCGGATTTATCCCACACGCGGAAGGTCACATCGAACCGCCGACCGCTTGGCGTGCGGGCGTCTGCGCTGACTTCAACAAAACGCCCACGGTCACGGCTGTTTTTCACGGTTACGGACCCACCGCCTTCTTCCAAGAAGCTTTTGCCGTATTTGCGCGCCAGATACCCGGTCAAGGCATTTGAAAAACGGTTCAGGTCCGCGTTCGATGTTGATCGTGCGACAGGGCCCAAAACAGACCGGCTGATCGTGGCGACATCTGCGTGCCGTTTGAATACATCTTCGAATTGACCAATCTTGCGGCTGACAGAGCCACCTGCATTCATGACCGATGTGATTTCAGACGCAACCTGCGTAACCAATCGGCTGGCCTGATTGGGCGTCAGGGCCAAAGCAGGCGCCGCAGCCAGCATTGCCGTGGCTGATGTTGCAATCAGAAAGGTGCGACGGTTCAACATGACAGAACTCCGTTATTCGTTGGGTCCGATATAGGGATCAGCATACAGGTCTTCAAAGGTGTCATCCGCTTCGACCCCCAATTTAAACCGCCGATTCTGCAGATAAATCAAACGCGCCTGCGCATAGCTATCTGCACTATCGTACAGAACACCGTCTATTTGACCACCAAGCGCATGGCGGGTTTGCAGAATTTCGCCCACGCGCGCCCCTGTGCGATAGGTGGATTCCGGGGTTCCAATCACAAACGACATTGGATCCAGAACCATATCCACGACCGTCCCAAAGGCCGCACGTTCCGTCGACGGGCCCAGCACAGGCAGTTCAAGATACGCGCCTTCGGGAACGCCCCAAACATGAAGCGTTTCGCCAAAATCCGTGTCGACTTCTGGCAGACCCATGATCGTGGATGGATCGAAAATACCCCCGATGCCCGCCGTCGTGTTGATGGCAAACCGCAACAGGTTCTGCCCCGCGCCCTTCAGATCGCCCTGCAAGGTATTATTGATGATCTTTCCCGGCAGACCCAGATTGGAGGCAAAGGCGGTCACGCTGTCTTCGACCGGATCGGGCAGAACAGCATCGTATGCATTGGCAACAGGGCGCACGATCGCAGTGTCCAAGGATTTGTTGAACGCGTGCACCTGCCGGTTCGTGACCTCTGCCGGATCATGCACGTCTGTGCCCGGCGGCGCGACGCTGCACCCCGCAACCAGACCCGCGAAAATCAAAGCGATAAAAGGTGAATTTGAAACAAATTTGGGCATGACCGTCCCCAGCTATAGGCAGTTTTCATCTATGTCGCGCTGCACCGTTCGGCAAATAGTAAGCCTTTATACGATATTCACTGTGGCAATCGGGTGACATGAATGCCCCCCCTTTGGTTGCCAAAAGGACCTATCGATGCAGACCAACGGCGTAAGTGTGCTGCGCGACATTCGTGCAGAACAGCGGGGGCTATTTGGCGCAGTGGCCATCTTCAGCTTTGCGATCAATTTGCTGATGTTGACGGGCCCGATTTACATGATGCAGGTCTATGACCGCGTGCTTTCCGCCCAGTCGGAATCAACACTTGTCGCTTTGTCCCTGATTGCGGTGTTCCTGTTTGCGATGATGGGGCTGTTTGATGTGGTGCGCGGTGCAATCTTGGCCCGCGTGGCCGCGCGTGTGCAGGACCGTCTGGACAAGATCGTATTTTTCGCGGTGCTGGACCACAACCGTGCAAACCCCAAATCCGCGCCCCACACCGGGCTGAACGATGTGGAAACACTGCATCGCGTGATGTCTTCGCCCGCCGTGCATGCCCTGTTCGATGTGCCATGGGTGCCCGTGTTTCTGATCGCATTGTGGGCGTTCCATCCCAGCATGTTCGCACTGGCTGTGGCCGGGGGAATCCTGTTGGTTGCCATATCGCTTGTGAACCAGAAATTGGTCAAACAACCGGCTGCCATCGGGATGCAAAGCCTGCAAAAATCTGACCGGCAATTGAACCGTGTGTTGGGCAGCAGCGATGTGGTCCACGCAAGCGGCATGGAAGACGCCTGTTTTCAAAGATGGCGCAAAGACCGTGAACAGGCCGTCGCCGCACATTTGGTTACTGCGGACCGGGGCGGCAGTCTGACCAGCCTGTCACGTACATTCCGGCTGATCCTGCAGTCGGCCATGTTGGGATTGGGCGCGTTCCTTGTCATCAATGGCGCGTTAAGCGCTGGCGCAATGATCGCCGCGTCTGTCCTTTTGGGCCGGGCGCTTGCGCCGATTGAATCCCTGATCGGCCAAGGTGCGCTGCTGACGCGCGGAAAACAGGCTTGGACATCGCTTGCAGAATTGTTGGGCACGGCAATCCCCGCTGATGACAGTCCGGGGATTGCCCCCCGGGATGTCAGCCTGACGCTGGATCAAGTGACTGTCATTCCACCCGCAGAACGCAAAGCGGTGCTGCGCATGGTGTCATTCGAACTGAAGGGCGGCGATGCCTGTGGGATCATTGGGCCATCTGGCGCAGGCAAAACATCATTGGCGCGCACGATGACCGGCCTGTGGCAACCCGCTGCGGGGACCGCCACATTGGGCGGGGTCCAACTGGACAAATTGGGCCGGCAAAGACGCAGCCAGTTGATTGGGTATGTGCCCCAGTCCGTCACCCTGTTTGAAGGCACCATTGCCGAAAACATCGCCCGCCTTTCACCTGACCCAGATTTCACCGCCGTGGAACGCGCGGCCCAACAGGCTGGGGTGGCAAACATCATCGAAGCCCTTCCGGATGGGTACGACACCGCAATTCACCCGGATCGTCTGCCGTTTTCGGGCGGCGAAGTGCAACGCATTGGGCTGGCCCGTGCCCTGTACGGCGACCCGATGCTGCTGATCCTGGATGAACCGAACGCCAATCTTGACAACGATGGCGCTGATGCACTGAACACGACAATCCGGGATCTGCGATCAAATGACCGCATGATTGTGGTGATCGCCCACCGTCCGTCGGCGATTCAGGAATGCAATCTTCTTTTGATGATTGAAAATGGCAGCCGCAAAGCCTTTGGCCCCAAAGAAGATGTGTTGAAAAAGGTCGTCAAAAATCACGCCAAAATCAAAACGGCCCGGATCAACGGGGGCATTTCATGACATCGGCTTATCCCACGAAACACGTGCTGCGCATCGGATTTGCGGGGCTGTTTGTCCTTTTTGCGGGCTTTGGCTTTTGGGCTGCAACATCCACCCTTTCGGGGTCCGTCGCTGTGCAGGCTGTGATTGATACGGGCCAGCAGCGTCACATTGTTCAGCACGCCCAAGGTGGGACAGTGGCCCATCTTTACGCACGCGACGGGGATATCGTTCAACCGGGTGACTTGATATTGGAATTGACCCAGCCGGATTGGCTGTCACAGCACGACGTGCAGCTTGGCCGGGTGATCGCGTTGACGGCCCGCAAAGCGCGGCTGTTGGCCGAACAAAACAACACAGACCTGATCTATGATGCTGACGTGATCAGGCTGGCGCAAACGCACCCGTCGGGCCCGCAAAATCTGGAAAATGAACGGATCTTGTTCGACGCGCAGGCGGCATTGCATCGCCAAACGCTTGCGCAGATTGAAACACAACATCAGCTGCTGGCGGCCCAAACCATTGGGCTTCGATCACAGGAAACGGCCGTCGCCCGGATCGTCAGTCTGGTGACCGATGATTTGCAGGATCAGCGCGATCTTTTGGCAAAGGGCCTGACACAGGCCAGCCGGGTTTCTGCACTGGACCAACAGCTTGCCAGCCACGCGCGGGACATGGCGCAATTGCAAACGCAAATCGCCCAAACGGGGGCACAGGAAACGCAGCTGAACCTGAACAGAATTCGGATTGAAGCGGATCGCCATCAAAAGGCTGCAGCGGAATTGCGCGATGTTGAACTACAATTGATCCAGGCTGAAAAGGAACTTTCTGCAACGGCCGCGCGGCTTGATCGTCTGACCTTACGCGCCCCGGTGAAGGGCCGTGTGCATGGGATGAACGCCATCACAAGGGGATCGGTCATAGGTGCGGGCAGTCCGATTTTCGAACTTTTGCCGGACGACGGAACATTGCGCGCTGTTGCGGACGTGCGCCCAAACCAGATTGATTTGATTGATTTGCAGCAACCCGTCCGGCTGGTTCTTTCAGATTTCGACCCGCAATTGGCAATGGAATTGACCGGCCATGTATCCCATATCGCGTCGGATGCGGTCGTGGATCAAACCAGTGGCCAGCGTGTGTTTCGCGTGGATATTGAACTGACCGAACAGGATCTGGCGGTGATCGACGACACCGTTCGGTTGCAGCCGGGCATGTCCGCTGACGCGATCTTTCTGGCGGCGGATCGCACGTTGTTGGCGATGCTGGTTGACCCGCTTTGGGGCTATTTCCGAACCGCGTTTATTGATGGTTGACCCTTCCCCTTTGTGCCGTTTCCGCCTATCCAAACGTCACGATCAAGAGGGAGAACACCATGGCCGGAACATTTGAAGCGCGACTTAATGAACTTGGCATTACGCTGGCCGACGCCCCCGCCCCGGCGGCGAACTATGTGCCCTTTGTGACGGTCGGGGACATTGTCTATGTTTCGGGTCAAATCAGCCAAAACGCGGATGGCCTGATCACCGGCAAAGTGGGCGCAGACATGACAACCGAAGACGGTGCCGCCGCCGCCAAAACCTGCGCGATTGCGCTGTTGGCACAGGTCAAAGCCGCCTGTGGCGGTGATCTGGACCGGCTGGTTCGGGTTATCAAACTGACTGGTTTTGTGAATTCGAACGGCGATTACACCGATCAACCTAAAGTCATCAACGGCGCATCCGATTTTCTGGTCGAAGCCTTGGGTGATGCGGGTCGGCACGCCCGGTCTGCGGTATCTGCGGGGGCCCTGCCCTTGAATGTGGCCGTGGAAATCGAAGGCATCTTTCAAATCAAATGATCAGACTGTCTGACCGGTTTCTGGAACGCCCGATCACCCATCGCGGGCTGCACGATGCTGCGCAGGGGCGCATTGAAAACAGCCCCAGCGCGATTCAGGCCGCAATCGACGCCGGGTATGGGATCGAAATTGACGTGCAGCGGTCAGCAGATGATGTCGCGATGGTGTTTCACGATTATTCCCTGCAGCGGTTGACGGGAAACATCGGCGTTGTTCAGGCCACGCAGTCGGCCGAATTGGGCACGACCAAACTGGTAGGCAGCACAGACACGGTTCCAACGCTTCGGATGGTATTGGATATGATCGACGGGCAAGTGCCGCTGTTGATCGAAATCAAGGATCAGGACGGGGCGATGGGCCGGAATGTTGGCGTGCTTGAACGTGCCGTCGCGCTTGATCTGAAAGATTATTCTGGGGATGTGGCGGTGATGTCGTTCAATCCCCACGCAATTGCAGCGTTTCGCGACCACAATCAATCAGTTCCCGTGGGACTTGTGACGGATCCATTTGCGGCAGATGACTGGCCAACAACCCCGGCAGACCGCCGCGCAGAATTGGCGCGGATTGGCGATTTGGATCGTTTGGAGTGCAGCTTTATCAGCCACAATCAGGCCGATTTGCCATCTGATACAGTGGCACAGGTCAAGGCCAGCGGGCGCAACATTCTGTGCTGGACAGTTCGGTCCCAAGCGATGGAAGCACAGGCCCGCCAGGTCGCGGACAATATCACCTTTGAAGGGTATCTGGCTTGAATTGCCAAAGACTGGCCCCAGTTCTGGATAACCGGACTTTGCCTGGAATTGCCCTGTGCCTGACGACCACCGCATTGAAATAGAAACCTTTGCCAGCCTGCGCGATATGCCGGCAGCGGAATGGGATGCCTGTGCTTGCCCGGAAGCGGCAGATGGGCGCCCGATCGACCCATTCACAACGCACAGGTTTCTTTTGGCGCTGGAACTGTCCGGCTCTGTCGGGGCGGGCACCGGATGGGATCCCAGATACCTTGCCGCACGGGCCGATGGGCAACTGATTGGCGTGGCACCCCTGTACGTCAAATCCCACAGTCAGGGCGAATATATCTTCGACCACAACTTTGCCCACGCGTACGAAAATGCGGGGGGGCGATATTATCCAAAATTGCAGATTGCCGTGCCCCACACCCCTGCAACGGGGCGGCGTTTTCTGGTCAAACCAGATTGGCACGACACAGCAATATCCGCACTGACCCAGGGCGCGGTGCAGATTGCGGCCGACAATCAACTATCATCTTTGCACATCACGTTTTGTACCGAACAGGAACGTGACATCGGGGGGCGCATGGGCTTGCTGCCGCGCGCGTCGCAGCAATTTCACTGGACCAACGACGGCTATGCAAATTTTGATGATTTTCTGAATTCCCTGTCCAGCCGCAAACGCAAGAACATCCGCAAGGAACGGTCAACGGCGCAATCGTTTGGCGGCACCATTCATGCGCTGACAGGCGACGATCTGAAACCCGAACACTGGGATGCATTCTGGACATTTTATCAAGACACTGGCGCCCGCAAATGGGGCACGCCTTACCTGACGCGCCGCTTTTTTGACATCGCACAAGACAGTTTGCGCGACGACATGCTGTTGGTGCTGGCGGAAGCCGACGGGCAGTATGTGGCCGGGGCCTTGAACTTTATCGGGCGCGATGTGCTGTACGGGCGGTATTGGGGGTGCGTCGAAGATCACCCATGCCTGCATTTCGAACTGTGCTATTATCAGGCACTGGATTACGCGATTGCACATGGCCTGTCGCGCGTTGAAGCCGGGGCGCAGGGATCACATAAGTTGGCCCGCGGGTACATGCCTGTGACCACGCATTCGCTGCACTACTTTCCCGATGGCGGTTTTCAGGATGCCGTTGCCCGCTATCTGGACGCGGAACGGGATGCGATAAACGATGAAATCGAAATCATGACCGGGTATGGCCCGTTCAAAAAACCCAATGTGGAGGAACAGCAATGACCCAAGCCCTGTCGGACCGCAGCGCCCTTGACCCGCTTTTGGCGAATGGCTGGACGCTGGTGCAAGGGCGGGATGCCATTCAAAAGTCATTCCGGTTCAAGACTTTTACGCAAGCCTGGGGCTGGATGACACAAATGGCCATTCAGGCTGAAAAACTGAACCACCATCCAGAATGGTTCAATGTGTACAATCGGGTGGATGTGGTTCTGACGACGCATGATTGTGATGGTCTGTCTGATCTTGATGTGAAACTGGCCGGTCGGATGGACGCGGCGGCGTAGGGTTCACCATGCTTTGGGCCTGATCGCGCGCCACCTGTTGCATTTTGTCCAACAGTGTTGGGCCGACCTTTTGATACCCGCCTTTGGGAAACAGCGGTTTGGTGGCAATCGTCGCCCCCCGTGTGGCCCCCGCGCGGATCACGTTGTCCTTGATCAGTTGGCGCTGCAAAACATGGGCCACGTCAGCCGAAACATTCAAGGCCTTTGCCAGATAGCCCGGTGTGACACCGTTTTGCGCCCGCGCGATGGCTTTGGCCCACATCAAATCGATAGGTTTCACCGCAACAGGCGCGGCGGCGGCAGGCAACGGCAGCAGCGGAACGGCTGCTGTCACCGCAAGTGATTTTCCAAATTCACGTCTGTTCATACCCAAAAATATGGGGGCCGATGGCCCCCAGAACAAGTCGTTGCGCCATCCAACTTAAAATAGCGCAATATAAATCAATGGCTTACAGCGTTTCCAACAGCGCCTCACCAGCTGAAACTTCGCATTCGCCGGGGGATGCTTCTTCGTTCATGGATGTGATCACGCCGTCGTCCACGATCATCGCATAGCGTTTGGACCGCGCCATCAGGCCAACGGGTTCGGCCGTGAAATCCATCCCCATTGCTTTGGTAAAGCTGCTGTCACCATCGGCCAGCATGGTGATGCCTGCGTCCGTGGCCCCCGTTGCCTTGCCCCATTCCGCCATCACGAACACATCGTTGACAGACACGCAGATGATTTCGTCCACGCCTTTGGCCATAAATTGGTCTTTGGTGCGCATGAAGGACGGCACATGGGCGGAATGGCAGGTCGGGGTGAATGCACCCGGAACCGCGAACAAGGCGATCTTTCGGCCCTTTGTCAGATCTGAAAGAGAAACCTGTTCAGGCCCATCTGCACCCATGCGCTGCAAAGTGCCGGATGGAAGGGCGTCGCCTTTTGAAAGTGCCATAGTCGTTTCCTTGGTTGAATGATCGTTGTCCCACGATATAGCAGTGGAACAGTCAGGGACCAGAGGAAAGCAAATGTCACAGATTGTCGTCGTGGGGGCAGGTCAGGCAGGATCGTCACTTGTGTTCAAGCTGCGCAATCTTGGGTTTGATGGAAATATCACACTGATTGGTGCGGAACCCGTCGCCCCGTATCAACGCCCGCCTCTGTCGAAAAAGTACCTGCTGGGCGAAATGCCGTTGGATCGTTTGTATCTGCGGCCCCCCGAAAGCTATGCCGAATTGGGCATCGACTTGCGGCTGGGGGCCGAAGTGGACGGGATAAACGCTGCAGCCCAGACGATATCTGTTGGCGGTGAAACGGTGCACTTTGACCATCTGGCGCTGACCACGGGGTCTGCGCCGCGTCTGTTGCCGGCGGCCATTGGTGGCGCCTTGGACGGGGTGTTCGCGGTTCGCACACTGGCGGATGTGGATGCCATGTCACCCGCGTTTGAAAAGGGCGGGCATGTGCTGATCATCGGCGGTGGCTACATCGGGCTGGAAGCGGCGGCCGTTGCGGCGTCGCGGGGGCTAAAGGTGACGTTGGTTGAAATGGCAGACCGGATTTTGCAACGGGTCGCCAGTGCAGAAACGTCAGACTATTTCCGCGATCTGCACACAGCCAATGGTGTCCAAATCCGCGAAGGCGTTGGTCTGGATCGGTTGACCGGTGATGGGGCGGTCAGTGGCGCAGTGCTGTCGGATGGTACAACCCTGGACATCGATTTTGCCATTGTTGGCGTTGGCATCACGCCAGAAACCAAACTGGCTGAAACAGCGGGTCTGACCCTGAACAACGGGATCGAAACCGATGCACAGGGCCGAACATCAATTCCAAACATCTGGGCAGCGGGCGATTGTGCCAGCTTTCCCCATGATGGCGGACGCATCCGGTTGGAATCCGTGCCAAACGCCATTGATCAGGCTGAAATCGTTGCGGAAAACATGCTGGGTGCCGGAAAAGATTATGTCGCAAAGCCATGGTTTTGGTCAGATCAGTATGACGTGAAACTGCAGATTGCAGGGTTGAACACTGGATACGACCATGTGGTCGTGCGTGATGGTGGCGCCGCCCGGTCCCATTGGTATTATCGGGCAGATCAGCTGATTGCGGTGGATGCGATGAATGATCCGCGCGGATACATGATCGCCAAACGCATCATCGAAGCCGGCAAATCCATTCCCGCAGATGCGGCTGCGAACCCGAACACCGACCTGAAAGCGTTCATGCGGTGAGGATCATCGCAGGACGGTTCAAGGGCATGCGGCTTGCATCGGTGGGCAAAGGTGATCCTGCCGCCCACCTGCGCCCCACCACCGACCGCGTTCGCGAAAGCCTGTTCAATATCCTCGCCAATCACGTGGACTTCGCAGGGATGCGCGTCTTGGATCTGTTCGCGGGCACCGGCGCATTGGGGTTAGAGGCGCTGTCGCGCGGCGCATCCCATGTCACATTTGTGGAAAACGGACGGGCCGCCCAAAAAATTCTGGCCGATAACATCCGCCTGACCAACAGCCAGCCAACCACCCGGTTGATCCGCACAGATGCCCGCAAACTGCCATTGGGTGATGCCCACGATGTCATCTTTTTGGACCCACCCTACGGGCAGGGCTTGGGGTCAGCGGCACTTGACGCAGGAGAGACACAGGGTTGGATCGCCCCAGACGCGCTGGTCATCTGGGAAGACAACACAGCCCAATCCCGCACAGGGTATGACACCCTGACCCAGCGCACGTTCGGGGGCACAACGGTCAGCGTGTTGTTGCGATCAGGCTAAATAGGTTGGGTGGTACACACCGCCCGGCGACAGGGTGAAGATTTCGACACCGTCTTCTGTCACACCGACCGAATGTTCAAACTGCGCAGACAGGGATTTGTCACGGGTGACGGCTGTCCATTCATCTTTCAAAACGAATGTTTCTTTGCGGCCCAGATTCACCATGGGTTCGATGGTAAAGAACATGCCGGGTTCCAAAATCGGGCCAGTTCCGGCACGCCCATAATGCAAAACGTTGGGCGGCGCATGGAACACCGCACCCAATCCGTGACCGCAAAAATCACGCACGACGGACATGCGGCGGTCTTCCACATAACTTTGGATGGCGTGCCCAATATCACCAAAGGTGTTGCCGGGTTTGACCGCTTCGATCCCCTTGAACAGGGCATCATGGGTCACCTGAATCAGCTTTTCCGCTTTTTTGGATGGCGTGCCGGCCACATACATCCGGCTTGTGTCGCCAAACCATCCGTCAACGATGACGGTCACATCGATGTTCACGATGTCCCCATCCACCAGCACATCATCTTTGCGGCGTTTTTCCAAATCACGCGACACGGTTTCAGACCCGGATTTCGGCACGGGGGCACCGGGGATGCCATGGCACACAACGTGGTTCACGCTGATGCAGCTTGCATGCTGATAGCCCTTGTACCCAATCGTCGCAGACCGTGCGCCGTGGGCATTGACCATATCCGTGATCACACGGTCGATTTCGCCCGTGGAATTTCCCGATTTCACATGGGGGATGATATCATCCAGAATTTGCGCCGCGACACGCCCGGCTTCTGCCATGCCCGCAAAATCAGCCGGATCGTAAATCCGAATGCCGTCTTTTGTCAGATGTCCACGATGGTCCATGGGGCAATGCCTTTTGTGATGATTGGCAGAATATAAGGCAAGTTCAAGTCAGGTGAAAGGGGGCCGGGTTTGGCCCGGGTTGAGTGATCATTCGACATAGATCGGAATCGGATCAGCCAAGGTTATTTCATCAACACTGACCGTGCATCCATAGCAGATCATTTCGACCCCATGTGCCCGCGCATCCCGGAACGCCGCCGCATAGGCCGGGTCCAGATCTTCGGCCAGTTTGAACCTGTGGCACCCCATGTGTTGAACCAGATAAAGCATGACCGCCCGACCGCCCGCATCGGCGACCCTTGCCAATTCATCCAGATGTTTGGCCCCCCGGGTTGTCACGCTGTCGGGAAATTCGGCCCAGTCATCTTCACGCAGCAGGTGAACGTTCTTCACCTCTACATATGCATCTGGCAGCCCGTCTTGTCGCAGCAGAAAATCGATCCGGGAATTGGTGCCGTATTTCTGTTCTGGAATGATCGTGGTGTAGTCGGCCAGTTCGGTGATCTGACGTGCGGCAAGTGCCTCTTTCACCACGCGGTTTGGTGTGGCGGTATCAATTCCGACCCATGTGCCATTCAGGTCCGCAACACGCCAGCCATACTTCAACTTTTTCTTTGGATCGTCATTGGGTTCCAACCAGACACGCAGCCCCGGGTCTTTCAGCCCCATCATTGACCCCGGATTGGGGCAATGTGCCTTGACCACTGTCCCATCGTCCAATGTCACATCTGCCAGGAACCGATTGTAGCGGCGGATCAGTGTGCCGGGGACAAGGGGGGTTTGAAAGCGCATAGCCGCGACCTATACCGCAAATCATGCCCGGACAAGGAGAGCCCCCATGCCCAACCCCACTGCCGCCATGCTGGTCATCGGTGATGAAATCCTGTCTGGCCGCACACGCGATGCAAACATGCACCATCTGGCCGGAAAGCTGACCGAACATGGGATCGACTTGAAAGAGGTTCGGATTGTTTCCGATGATCAGGGCGCAATCGTCACAGCGGTGCAGGCCCTGACCGGGGCCTATGACCATGTGTTTACAAGCGGGGGCATCGGTCCGACCCATGACGATATCACCGCCGACTGCATGGCACTGGCATTTGAAGACCATATCGATATCCGTGCCGATGCGGCGGCGCTGTTGCAGGCGCATTATGATCGGCAGGGGCTGGAATTCAACGATGCCCGCAAACGCATGGCCCGTATCCCCGATACAGCAACACTGATCGACAACCCGGTCAGCGTCGCACCGGGCTTCACCATTCAGAATGTTCATGTGATGGCCGGGGTACCATCGGTGTTTCGGGCGATGGTGGAAAGCGTATTGCCAACACTCACAGGGGGTGACCCGCTGGTGTCAGACAGCGTTCGCATTGATCGCGGCGAAGGCGACATTGCCGGGCCCCTTGCCGATATCGCGCAAGCCTACGCCGATCTTTCGATTGGCAGCTACCCGTTCCAGAAAGATGGCAAATACGGCGCAAATATCGTGATCCGGGGCACCAATGCCGCCCGCGTTGCAGATGCCGTTGCCGCAACAAAGGCCGCGTTTGCATGACCGTGTTTGATGTACTGGATGCCACATGGCCAGCAGCCCATAAACGCAAGCATGGCGGTTGGATCCTGCGCGATGGCGCTGGCGGTGGAAAACGCGTGTCGGCTGCGACCCGTGTGGACCCAAAGGCCGACATTGATGTGGCAGAAACAGCGATGGATGCGCCCCTGTTCATGGTCCGAAACGGGGAAACGGATCTGGATCAGGCGCTGGAAACAGCGGGTTATGCGATTGTGGATCCAACCGTGATCTATTCGATCCCGGTCGCTGATCTGATCACAGACCCCCTGCCACAGGCCAAGGTTTACCCCGTCTGGGAACCCCTTTTCACAATGAAAGAGGTTTGGAAGAAAGGCGGCATCGGCGCAACCCGGCTGGCGGTCATGGACAGGGCGCAAGGGCCAAAGATGGGTATTCTGGGCCGTAACAAAGATTCGGTCGTTGGCGCAGGGTTCGTGGCTATTCACCAAAACATCGCAATGATCCACGCGTTAGAGGTTTTGGAAGACCATCGCCGTCAGGGTGTTGCCCAACGCATGATTGCGCAGGCGGCCCATTGGGCGCATCACCACGGCGCACAGACGATGACACTGGCGGTGACCCGTGCAAACGCGGCGGCCAACACGCTCTATTCTTCCATCGGGATGCAGGTTGTGGAAAGCTACCATTACCGTGCGAAAGGTGCCTGATGTCTGATTTGCCCACTGCCCTGAACCTGCCCCCTGTTGATCCGTTGCCGGATGCGACACAGAAGTATTTCGATATCTGTCAGGAAAAGCTGGGCCTGATACCGAATGTTTTGCGCGCCTATGCGTTTGATATCGAAAAACTGAACGCTTTTGCGGGCCTTTATAACGATGTGATGCTGGCAAACAGCGGGCTGACCAAGCTGGAACGCGAAATGATTGCCGTGGCCGTTTCAGCCGTAAACCGCTGTTTTTATTGCCTGACAGCCCATGGCGCAGCCGTCCGTGAATTGTCGGGCGATCCCATTTTGGGCGAACAACTGGTGATGAATTACCGGACCGCACCGTTGGATGCCCGACAACGTGCAATGCTGGATTTCGCAGTCAAAATGACCGAAGCCAGCCACACGATCGAAGAAGCCGACCGTCAAGCCTTGCGCACGGTCGGATTTTCGGACCGCGATATATGGGACATTGCCGCCGTTGCCGGATTTTTCAACATGACAAACCGCATGGCCAGTGCCACAGACATGCGCCCCAACGATGATTACCACGCGCAGGCCAGATGATCCGCACACTGTTTCCCCTGTTGTTTGTTCCGGGTCTGGTTATGGCCCAATCGCTGGAATTCCCGGGGCAGCCGCGTTCTGTTGACCGGTTGGTCGAAGAAGGCATGTTTTATCAGCTGCCAGTCGGCCCGTGGGATCAGGCTGTGCCAACGCGCCGGATTGCAGGAACAACCGCCCATCAGGTCTATCATCTGCGCAGGGATGTTGGTGCATTCCGGGTGCTGGATGGAATCGAACAACAATTGATCGATCAGGGGTTTCATGTCGCTTTTCGATGCCGGGATTTTGACTGCGGTGGGTTTGATTTCCGCTTTGCGTTGAACATCATCGAACCGCCCGCGATGTTCATTGATCTGGGGCATTTTGGTTTTCTGTCCGCCCGACACGACGATGGTCGCGCGATCATGCTGGTGACCAGCCGCACACAGGACGCGGTGCATCTGCATCTGACAACCGTCACCCCCGATGGGGGCACCCAAACACAGGTGGTGGGGTCAACTGCGCCCGTTGAAAACCCGGCCATCGTTCAGAACGATACCCCGGTTGATATGACAGATGCGCTGGAAACGACCGGGCGGTTTATCCTGTCGGATCTTGTCTTTGAAACCGGATCGTCTGATCTGGATGGATCAGATTTTCCAAGCCTTGCGGCGTTGGCTGATTATCTATCAGCCAACCCAAAGCGCACGATAGCTTTGGTGGGGCATACCGATGCGGTTGGGTCGCTTGACGGCAATATCGCCCTGTCCAAACGCCGCGCGGGGGCGGTACGTGCCGAACTTTTGCAAACCTATGGCATCGCCCCCGAACGGGTCGCGGCCGAGGGAATGGGATACCTTGCCCCCGTGGGCCCCAACACGACCGAAGTTGGCCGGAGCTTGAATCGTCGGGTCGAAGTAATCGTAACCTCGACCGACTAGGCCAGTCACTGATACGGAAACACAAGTACTCGTTACGCTTACCATTGTTCTGGTCCTTTCTCTGCGAATGCGTGGACAAGGAAATCGATGAATGCGCGGACCTTGGGCTGTGTGAAGCGGCCCGGCGGGTACACGGCATAAATGCCCTGGGTTTCCTGCGGCAATTCAGGGATCGCATCCATGACCAGCCCCTGTTCCAGCGCATCTGCGTACAAAAACGATGGCAGATAAGCGATGCCCAGGCCGGAAATCGCGGCGTTTAACAGGGATTGACCGTCATTGACCGTCAGCCAACCTGCCGTGCGCACCTGACGCTTTTCCCCAGACGGTGCCGTGATTTTCCACAAGGACCCGTTTGATTGGTTCGAATAATGCAGCAGCTTGTGTTCGTTCAGATCGTCGATCTTTTCGGGGCGGCCATGCTTTTCGAAATATTCGGGCGATGCAATCATCCGACGTGTGGTTTCTGTCAGCTTGCGGGCCCTGAGGGTGCTGTCTTCCAGTTCGCCGATGCGAATGGCCATATCAAACCCTTCGGAAATCAGTTCCACATAGCGGTTGTTCAGAACCATGTTCACAGTGATTTCCGGAAATTCCTGCAAGAATTCACCCAACACCGGGGACAGGTGGTTCACGCCAAAATCCGTCGCCACACTGATCCGCAACAGACCAGACGGTGCAGACTGCATGGATGTGACCAATGCGTCCGCTTCGCCAGCGTCATTTAACACACGCCGCGCACGATCATAATAAGCCAGCCCAATTTCTGTCGGCGACACCCGGCGGGTGGTGCGGTTCAACAGGCGTGCGCCCAAGCGTGCCTCTAACGATGATACATGCTTTGACACTGCGGATTTAGAGATTCCCATCTTCTTCGCAGCGTCGGTGAAGCCGCCCTGATCGACAACTGTCGCAAACGCCTCCATCTCTGTCAGACGGTCCATGACTGTCCCTTTCATCCAATTCGTTCTGAGGATGAAATTGCAGGGTGATTCTGGTCCCAGATGGACGGGGCGCGGACAATAACAGGGTTTAATTTAGAACTGTCGCGATTTGGGAAACAGGTAATTGTGGCAGCGTCAAAAATCCACAAGATGCTGAAAAATAACGATTTTGCGCAACACAGATAGAATCAATTGGGGCAGTCAGCGGACACAATGCCGCCATGGGTCACCCCATCGTTTCCAAAACGTGCTTACGGAATGCCTTTTTCAGCATGTCCAGTTCATCCCGCAACAGGCCGATTTCGGCACGCAGGTCTTCGGCGACGGTTTCACCGGCGATTATGGTAAACGTCGCCAGCAGATCCCCGTTGCCCATGGTCACCAGAAAACTGTGGCTGCCATCGGTGACCGCCTCTGGCGGGACAGGAACATGGATCAACCACGTTCCGTCTTCGCCCGGGCCGACGCCCACACCATTGACGATACGGTCATGCAGCGTCACTTCGATATCCGGCATCGTCGACAGGCCATCGACCTCCCCGGTCCAGACGCCTTCCAAAAGATGACTGCGGATCAATCGTGCCATAAAAAATGCCTTACAATTCTGACCTGCGCCCACGGGACATCGTGATATCCCGCAAGGTGATCTGGTTCATTTGTGGGCCTTCGAAAATCAGATCGACCCATATTTTTTCAACGCGCTTTTCGTTGATCTTTGTATAGCCCAGATCAAATTCGACCCAGACATCATCCTGATGCAGCGGAAGTTCCCGAACAATCTGTTCAACGTTGGGGCCGTGCTTCACATTCAGACGCGCAAAGATTTCCAGCGGCCGTTCTGATTCAACAACTGTATTCAGCCGGAACAGGTTGGTGCGTTGCAGGCCCTGTCGGCTTTCATCCGGCAGATCCAGCACCAACGACAGGAACGACCCGTCGAACGTAAACACATCCAACCGCGCCCCATAGGGCGCAAGGTCGGACTGGCGTGTGTTGCGCATCTGGCGATAGGTCAGATCACTGAATTGGCAATCATGGAACAGGGTTGCCCCTTCGGCGATGGTTTCACCGGAATTGATGCCAGCGATGCCTTTGGTCCATGCGGGGCCACGCCACAAGGCTGGACGCCACGCCCATTCCGTATCGGCCGGTTTTTTAAATTCTTCAGACCCGGGGCGCGGCAAAGCCAGCCGATCTTCCGCCACGAACAACACTTCATCCAAAAGATTGCGCAGATTCCATGCTTTCTTCTGGAACCCGCGCAGGGTTTGAAAATCCACCTTGCGCGCGGCTTCTGCACGGCCCGCCCAGTGCTGCAAACTGCGCTTGTGCGTCAGTCGTTCAAAAAAGCCTGCCTTGTCTGCCATTTGTGCCGTAATCCGGTTCGTCAATGAATGCCCACGAAAGCCATAGTATCGTTAACCAATCGTTTCTGACTAGGTGGTTTTTCCAATTTTGTTTCCCCCTTGGGGACAATCAGCTGGCTGATGCGTTGGCTTGCACAACTTTTTCGGCAAAGTCGCGCAGGGCGCGTTCGCCTTTTGACCCGCTGATCGGATCGTTCGCCCCTTGATACAGGGCGATCACAACAATCTGGTTTTTGACAGGCACAAATCCCCGCCACTGACGCTGACCCAGATGTTCCGGAACCCCTGTGTCGCTAAATTCCACATAAACCGCCGATTGCGATTGCCGGGTGCGATGAACGGTCACCGTGTCAGCCGTTCCACCCGTCGACAAAAGCTGCCGTCCCGCATCGCTTTTCAAATAGTCGGCAAAATCACCCCGGTCCGTGATCTGACCGGGCAAAGCGGTTGCCGTGAACATCCGCCCTTCTGTGGCATCTGCACCATCCGGGTCGTTCAGCCGGTCACAGCTGAAAAACGTGACGGCTGTCGTGCGCAGGTTCTGCTGAACTGTGGTTGGATCAACGCAGTACCCTTGCGGCCCCTGCACTGTCACATCCCCCACCAACACGGCACCCGAAAAACCGGGGCCTGTTTCAGATGGAACAAGGGCGGCTTCGCAACCGCCCAATGCCACGGCAAAGGCCAGATATCTGATCTTAAAGATCGACATATACGTGCTTTTCCGCCGCCCCGCCGGGGTGGGTCACTGCACCTTTGTAGGTTTCACCCACCAGCTGGGCATATTTCCACAGCGCACCCGAAGCATAGATCGTTTCTTTTGGTCCGGCCCAGTTTGCCTTGCGTTCTGCCAATTCGTCATCAGACAGTGCAACCGACAACGACCCTTCGATCGCGTTGATGGTGATCACATCGCCATTTTTCAGCAACGCAATGGGCCCGCCGTGGTACGATTCCGGGCCGACATGGCCCACACAGAACCCACGGGTTGCGCCCGAAAAACGCCCATCCGTTATCAGCGCAACTTTTTTCCCCATGCCTTGGCCAGACAACGCAGCGGTGGTCGCCAGCATTTCACGCATCCCCGGACCACCGGCTGGTCCTTCGTTACGAATGACGATCACTTCGCCTTCTTCGTATTCGCGTTGCTTCACCGCTTCGAATGCGTCTTCTTCGCATTCAAAGACACGGGCAGGGCCGGTAAAGATCTGGTGTTGGCTGTCGATCCCGGCCACCTTCACAATGGCGCCTTCTGGGGCCAGATTGCCCTTCAGCCCCACGACGCCGCCGGTTTTGGTCAATGGGTTTTCGATTGGGTAAATCACGCGGCCATCGGCTTCGCGTTCGATACGGTCCAGTTCTTCGCCCATTTCGCGCCCTGTGGCGGTGATACAATCTTCGTGGATCAAACCAGCTTTGCGCAGTTCTTTCATGACCACCGGCACACCACCCGCTTCGTACAGGTCTTTGGCCACATACTGACCACCCGGTTTCAGGTCGACGAAATAGGGGGTGTCGCGGAAAATTTCGCAAACATCATCGAGAAAGAATTCAATCCCGGCTTCATGGGCGATGGCTGGCATGTGCAGGCCAGCATTCGTGGACCCCCCGGTACAGGCCACAACCCGCGCCGCGTTTTCCAGCGATTTGCGCGTGACGATGTCGCGGGCACGAATGCCTTTTTCCAACAGGTTCATCACCGCTTCGCCGGATGCTTTGGCGTATTGGTCCCGGCTTTCAAACGGGGCCGGTGCGCCCGATGAATTGGGCAAGGCAAGACCAATGGCTTCGGATACGCAGGCCATCGTGTTGGCCGTGAATTGCCCCCCGCAGGCCCCGGCCGATGGGCACGCCACACGTTCCAGAATTTCCAGTTCCGCTTCGGTCATGGATCCGTTTTGTTGGCGACCCACAGCTTCGAACATGTCTTGCACGGTCAGGTCGCGGTTGGCGAAGTCTTCGGGCACTTTGGCCCCCACAGGGGCACGGCCCGGAAGGATCGAACCACCATAGATAAAGACCGATGGCGTGTTCAGCCGCACCATGGCCATCATCATCCCCGGCAATGATTTGTCGCACCCGGCCAGACCCACAATCGCGTCATAACAATGCCCACGCATGGTCAGTTCAACTGTGTCCGCAATCGCTTCGCGGGATGCCAACGACGACCGCATCCCTTCGTGGCCCATGGCAATGCCATCGGTCACAGTGATCGTTGTGAATTCGCGCGGCGTTCCAGCGCCCGCTTTCACACCCAATTTAACGGCCTGTGCCTGACGGTTAAGGGAGATATTGCAGGGCGCCGCTTCGTTCCAGCAAGTGGCAACACCAATGAACGGCTGGGCGATTTCTTCAGCGCTCATCCCCATGGCGTAATAGTATGACCGGTGCGGGGCGCGGGCCGGGCCAACCGATACATGGCGGCTGGGCAAATTTGATTTGTCGAACTGGCGCTGTTTGGTCATGGTTGGTCTCTCCCTCCGGCTTTGGGGTGGTTTAGACGGGCCTATGCAGCGCGACAAGGGTCAACTGATGCTTGTTGGGGTGTCCCGCACGCCCTATGTCCACTGGCATGAGCTACGAACCCCACGAACATCTGGTCACCCCCGGGCGCGTTTACCCCGAAGTCTGGCGCTTGGCGGCGGGGGGCGGGCTGGGGCTTGCGGTCTATATGGCCTTTACGCTGGCCTATTTTGGCGGTGCAGCACAGCTTTTTGGTTCAGATTGGGTGGCAGACGCATTCGATGCCGACAAACCATCACAGGTCTATCTTTTGCTGGGCAGTTTTGTCGGGATGCTGGGCGGTGCACTGGCCGCGGGATCCATACATCGCCGGGGCTTGCGTGATCTTTTGGGGGGATATCGGCGCACGTTGGGCGGCTTTCTAAATGCGCTGCTGGGGCTGGCGCCCATTATGGTGGTTCTTTTGGTGTTCCTGTTTGCCACCGAAGATGTCGCACTCAGCCTTCCACCGGTGGTTTGGGCCGTTTTGCTGCCCCTGTCCGTGGTCCTGTTGCTGATCCAGGTCAGCGCCGAAGAACTGGTCTTTCGTGGTTATCTGCAAAGCCAGCTGGCCGCGATGGATTTGCCGCCCTTTTTGTGGATCTTGATTCCATCGATCCTGTTTGGTTTGGCGCATTACGATGTTGCCACGATGGGCGACGCTGCCCCATGGATCGTGGCATGGGCCATTCTGTTCGGAATTCTGACAGCCGATCTGACAGCGCGGACGGGCACATTGGGCCCTGCCATCGCGCTGCATTTTGCGAATAATTTTACAGCAATGGTCTTGATTGGGGCGCCTGACTATCTGTCAGGGCTGTCGCTGTTTCATTACAGTTTTTCGATCACAGACACCGAAGCCATCATGGCCCGCCTGCCCTTGGACGCCGTCAGCATGGGGTTGTTGTATCTGGGGATACGCCTGCGTTTGAAGGTCTAAGTTGCAATCCCCATCGGGGCAGATTACGTCACGTCGGAACAACCAAAGGACCCGCCGCCGTGAACTGGATCAGCAACTACGTTCGCCCGACCATCAATTCACTGTTTTCCCGCCGCGAAGTGCCGGAAAATTTGTGGACGAAATGCGACGAATGCGGAACCATGCTGTTTCACCGCGAACTGTCCGAAAACCTGAATGTCTGTACCCACTGTGATCACCACATGGCGATTTCGCCACGGGCCCGGTTTGCTGCCCTGTTTGATGGCGGGATTTATGTCGATGTGCCGGTGCCTGCACCCATTTCAGACCCGCTGCACTTCAAAGATCAAAAGAAATACCCTGACCGGCTGAAGGCCGCGCAAAAAGCCACCGAAGAAGCCGAAGCCATGCTGGTCGGCGAAGGCGAAATCGGGCGCACGCCTGTTGTTGCGGCCTGCCAGGACTTCAGCTTCATGGCCGGGTCCATGGGCATGTATGTGGGCAATGCGATCATCGCAGCCGCCGAACGGGCGGTGCACCTGAAACGCCCCTTGATCCTGTTTTCAGCCGCAGGCGGTGCGCGCATGCAAGAAGGGATCCTGTCCCTGATGCAAATGCCGCGCACGACCGTTGCCGTTCAAATGCTGAAAGAAGCCGGGTTGCCTTATATCGTCGTTCTGACGCACCCCACCACGGGCGGGGTCACGGCGTCTTATGCGATGCTGGGGGACGTGCATATTTCTGAACCCAATGCGCTGATCTGCTTTGCCGGGCCACGGGTGATCGAACAGACCATCCGGGAAAAACTGCCCGAAGGGTTCCAGCGCGCCGAATATCTGTTGGACCATGGGATGTTGGACCGCGTCACCCACCGGGGTCAAATGCGCGATGAACTGATTTCAATCGTGCGTATGCTGATGGGGGAAACGCCGCCGGTCATGGGCGATCTGCCCGAACCAAGCGCAGCAGTCGAACCAGACGCCCCGGCAGAAACGCCCGATCCAAAGACATGATTTCGGGTGGGTTCTGCCCACCCTGCGCCCCCAATCCCCTTTAGGCCGCCCCCACATGACCCAAACATCCGACGCTGTTCTTGACCGTATGATGGCCTTGCACCCAAAGGTGATCGACCTGACCCTGGACCGGGTCTGGCGGCTGTTGGATGCGCTTGGCAATCCGCAGGATCGCCTGCCCCCTGTGATCCATATCGCAGGCACCAACGGCAAGGGGTCAACGCAGGCCATGATCCGCGCAGGGTTGGAAGGGGCCGGGAAAACTGTGCACGCCTATACCTCGCCCCATTTGGCGCGGTTCCACGAACGCATCCGGTTGGCCGGCACATTGATCACCGAAGATGCGCTGACAGATTTGCTGGATCGTTGCTATGACGCCAATGGTGGCGAAGCGATCACCTATTTCGAAATCACCACCTGTGCGGCCATTCTTGCCTTCGCCGAAACGCCGGCCGACTATCTGCTGCTGGAAGTGGGGTTGGGCGGTCGGCTGGATGCCACAAATGTCGTGGCCCATCCGGCTGTGACGGTGATTACCCCGGTTGATCTGGATCACCAGCAGTTTCTGGGCGACACCATCGAAGCCATCGCCGGTGAAAAAGCAGGGATCATCAAAAAAGGCGCGCCCTGTGTCGTTGCCCCGCAGCAAGACGCAGCCCTTGACGTGATCGAACGCAGGGCGATGGGGCTGGCTGCCCCGCTTCTGGCCCACGGTCAGCACTGGCATGTCACCACTGAACGGGGGCGGTTGGTCTATCAGGATGACCATGGCCTGTTGGATCTGCCCCTGCCTGTCTTGCGCGGACCACACCAGATTCAGAACGCAGGCACCGCGCTGACGGTTTTGCGCCAACTGGGATTGGATGACGCGGCATACGAGGCCGCAATGACAGCGGCAAGCTGGCCTGCACGGATGCAGCGGCTGACAGATGGCCCATTGATCGATCGACTGTCAGCGCCAGAAGTGTGGCTGGATGGTGGGCACAACCCGGCAGCAGGGGCTGCACTGGCGGCCACGTTGGCAGATTTGCCAGATGCACCAACGCACCTGATTTGCGGCATGATCAACACCAAAGATGTGGCGGGTTTTCTGGCCCCCATGGCAACGCAGGGCGATCACCTGTTCGCCATTGGCATTCCCGGCGAACCCAACGCCGTTCCGGCTGCGGACATTGCGGTGGCGGCCACGCAGGTGGGATTGACCGCCACGGAATGTGACGATGTGCATGCCGCGCTTGCCGCGTCTGCAGCACTGCAGCCCAACGCCCGGATCGTGATTTGTGGCTCGCTGTATCTTGCCGGGCATATTTTGCGGGAAAACGGCGCATAATTTCCGAAACTGTGACAGTCTGTTCGTCCCAGTCAGATTGACTTTTGCCTGCGTTTTTGGGTTAGTGAACGGGTCTGCGCAACACCGGACGGATTGCGTGCGCCTGCTGCATCGGCCTTTGCTTCTGTCCAACACATGGGGAAACATATCGTGCATCGCCCACTGATCATCGTGATTGGCCTTTTGGTTCTTGGAATTGGGTCATTCTTTATTCTGGGCGGTGTGGAAACAGTGGAAACGACCAACGCCCGGCCCACTGCCCCTGCCACCGCTGGCGCGCCCCGCGAATCCGTCATCGCAGAAACCCCTGCGCAAGACACCCCGGCAGAACCGCAAACGCCTGCGGTCGATGTGGCTGATGTGACCGCCACAGAACCGGACGCCGCTGAAACTGCGCTGCCTGCCACGGAAACAGCCGCAATGGACACCCCGGATCCAGCAACGCCCGACGTCGCGGTTGCAGCACCAGAAAGTTTGCCGGTTGAACCTGTCACCCCAACCGAACCGGCGACGCCGACCTTTGCCGAAGTCGAAGTTGAAACACCCTTGATGCCCTCCGAAGGGTTCGATTCCGTTGCCGCCCTTGCCCCGCAACAATCGTTCGAATTGCCGCAATCCGAAACCACGGATGTCACCGCAGGTTTTGAGATTGCAACACCCGACCTGACTGCCGCGAACGAAGAAACAAACGCCCTGATTGCCGCCGCCGAAGCTGCGCTGGCAGCCGCCGCGCAAAGTGTTCAGGCAACAGATGAAACCACGGATGCAATCGCATCGACTGACGGTGTGCAAACGCCATCCCCCGTGACAGACACCACAATCGCCGAAGTCGAAGTCGACGCACCACAGACCCCGGTTCCCGCAGCCCCGCTGCGCCTTGGGGCGGCTGATTTGAACCCTGTGCAAACCGAACCGGCAGATACAACCGAAACCGCATTGGCTGAGGTGGCCGAACCGGCCCAGCCAACGGTCACCGCCGAACCCGTTGCCGAAACGGCGACTGTCGCACCCGAATTGGTTGCGCCGCTGGATGATGTGACGATCGAAGTGGCATCACTGGCGCCACAAGTATCTGCTGACATCAGCAATTTTGTGGCCCCGACCACTTCGCTGGTGCTGGATCAATCCCCCACGTTTGACGCAACACCAACCCGGTCCCGTGCGCCCACGATTGTTGGGCTGGATCAGCCTGCCGTGGCGTCTGTATCGATTGATACATCCGCCGCACCGCTGCCCCAAGCCACCCAAGATGCCCCAACCGAAGTTGCGATTTTCGCGCCTGCCGGGGGACAGGGGTCATTGTTGCTGACTGCGACGGCAATGGGGGCAGATGGCGTGCTGCGACCGTCGGCCGTTGGATCGCTGTCTGGCATTGTGAATACGACGGCCACACCACAACCAACCGCCGCGCCCCAACCACAGGCGCAACCGGCGGCGGCACCTGCTGCACCGCGCGTGCGCGCGCCAATTCGGGTCACACCCGGCATTCTGGATGCACCGCAGCCCGCGGCCCCTGTCACGACGGAACAGGTATCCGCACTTCCACTGCTGGCAAACCACACCGTGCGGGCTGGCGATACTTTGGCCCGCCTTGCAATCCAGTATTATGGTGATCGGGATGCATTCATTTACATCTACGAAGCCAACAAGGATTTGTTGGCCCAGCCTGAACAGATCAGCCCCGGCCAGACCCTGCGCATTCCTGCATTACCGCAATAAGGCTGATCAGGTCCCGGCCCACGCAGCCGATTGCATTTCGCGCAAACGGGACGCCGTGCGTTCAAATTCAAAACTGCCGCGTCCGTTGGGATATAATGCTTCGGGTGGCGCGGCGGCGGTCATGATCAACCGCACATGTGCTTCGTAAAGTGTGTCGATCAGGGTCACGAAACGCTTCGCTTCATTGTTGTTTGCCGGCCCCATGATGGGCACATCCCGCAAAATCAGCACCCGAACCGCATCCGCCAGCGCCAGATAATCCGCAGCCCCCAGCGGCGCACCACACAGATCTTCAAATGTGGCCATGCCTACCGCATTGCGAAACGCAGGAACGATCACCGTCCGACCCTTGATGTGCAAATCAAGGGGTTCGCCCTCACCCCCTGCCAAATCCAGCCATAACGCATCCACCTGTGCGTCGTGGGCCGGTGTGATCGGGGTGAAATAGACCTGACCGCCGCCCAATCGATCCTGTCGGTAATCGCGATCAGATGCCAATTCATGCACCACCATGCGATCTTTCAACAGGGCAATGAACGGCAGAAACAGCGCCCGGTTCAGCCCGTCTTTGTACAGATCATCCGGATGTCGGTTCGACGTCGCAACGATCACCACCCCCCGCGCGAACAGTTGTTCGAACAACCGCCCGACAATCATCGCATCCGTTATGTCCGTGATCTGCATTTCATCGAATGCAAGGCACGCCAGACCCTGTGCCAGATCATCGGCCACCGGGACAATCGCATCATCCACACCTTGCTTGCGTGCATGCGCCATGCCTGCGTGGACATCCTGCATAAAAGCGTGAAAATGGACGCGGCGGGTGCCGGGGACATGGGCGGCAAACATATCCATCAGCATGGATTTTCCACGTCCGACCCCACCCCAAAGATACAGACCCTTTGGCGCAGGGGCCGGCTTTGAAAACCAGCGGCGTTTCACGGGCTGGGCAATATCCACCGCGACCCGGTCCAGCTGTTCGATCGCCAGACGCTGCGCCGGGTCGGGGTCAAGCACGCCGTGCGCCAGCCTTGTTTCATATTCTGCCAATACCATCATGATGCTGTCCTAATTGCAGACAAACAGAAAGTGTAGGACCCAAGGCCCCACAAGGGCATCATTCGCTTGCCTATGTGCATCCTGAAACGCTAGCCATGTATCACGAAGAAGGAACACCATATGAAAAGCGCATTTATTCTTGCTGCCACGCTTGCCCTTGCGGCCTGCGGCGGCGCCACCACATCTTCAAATTCTTCCGGTGCGGCCAGTACGGCAGCACAGCCAGCAAACACCGCGTCGTTTGCATCGATGATCAATGCTGTGCGTGCGGAAAACGGGGTTGCCCCCGTCACCCGGTCATCCAAGCTGGACCGCGCCGCCCAACGCCACGCCGAAGATATGCTGAACAATGGCTTTTTCAGTCACACCGGATCAAACGGATCCACGGCCGGTCAACGTGCCACGGCTGCGGGGTATCGTTGGTCGACTGTCGCTGAAAACATTGCCGCTGATTATGCCACGAAAGAAGAAGCGCTTCAAAGCTGGGTCAATTCACCGGGACATCAGGCGAACAACATCAGCCCCAATGTCACCAATTTTGGCTTCGGGTCTGCTGGCACGGGCCGCAACAAAACATGGGTTTTGATGTTTGCGCGGCCGCTGTAAACCGCACCTGATACCAAACGCACGGACCATCACGATTGACGGTCCGTGCACAGGCGTTAACGTCGCCCCATGACCAAAGCCCCCCTGATCACCCCGGTTCTTGTCGCAGGCTGCATCATCATGCTGCTGTCATTTGCGATCCGCGCATCATTCGGCGTCTTTCAGATTCCGGTCGCCGAAGATTTCGGCTGGCTGCGTGCTGATTTTTCCATGGCGATTGCCATCCAAAATCTGGCTTGGGGCATTGGTCAGCCGATTTTCGGGGCGATTGCGGAACGCATGTCGGACCGAAAGGCGATTGTTTTGGGGGCGGTCACCTATGCTTTGGGGTTGGTTGCGACGTCGATCCTGTATCCGCCCGGCGGCACACTTGGCCCCGGCTGGATGCAAGGGCTGGAAGTCTTCGTGGGCTTTGGCATTGCAGGCACCGGGTTCGGTGTCATCCTGGCCGTGGTGGGCCGCGCTGCGTCGGATGAAAACAGATCTATGGCCCTTGCCATCGCAACTGCGGCGGGATCGGCCGGTCAGGTCGTTGGTGCCCCGTTTGCGGAATACATGCTGTCATTGATGCCCTGGCAATCGGTGTTCTTGGTGTTCGCGGGCATTGTCATGGCGTCGCTTTTGGTGCTGCCGATGATGAAGGCCGAACCTGTTTCCAAGGCCGAATTGGAAGAATCCATCGGCCAGGTCATCACCCGGGCGTTCCGCGACCCAAGCTATACACTGATCTTTCTGGGGTTCTTTTCCTGTGGGTATCAATTGGCATTCGTTACAGCCCACTTTCCCGCGTTTGTCACTGAACTGTGCGGGCCGATCATGCCCGGTGGGGCGCTTTACAATATCGGCATCACCACGACCTCGGCGCTTGGGGCATTTTCAATTGCGCTGATCGGGTTGGCCAATATCGCTGGCACATTGTTGGCGGGATGGGCCGGGAAACGGTATTCGAAAAAGAACCTGCTGGCGGGCATCTATTTTGGGCGCACCATCGTTGCCGCCCTGTTCATCATGTTCCCAATTACCCCTGCATCCGTGATCTTGTTCAGCGTCGCCATGGGGTCATTGTGGTTGGCGACCGTCCCGCTGACATCCGGACTTGTCGCGCATATCTACGGGCTGCGCTACATGGGCACGCTTTACGGTATCGTGTTCTTTTCCCACCAATTGGGATCGTTCCTGGGCGTGTGGCTGGGCGGCACGATGTACGACATCTATGGCGATTACACGTTGGTTTGGTGGGTGGGCGTCGGCGTCGGCCTGTTCAGCGCACTGGTGCATTTGCCTGTGAAGGA
>JAHDBC010000059.1 GCA_020630595.1 Planktomarina sp. | reverse complement strand
CGTCCTTCATATGCACGTTGATCCCGCAGCGGCAGGCGCACATGTAACAGGTGGTCTTGCGGACCTCGTCGCTCACTTTCGGTGAAAGATCGATTTTGGGTTGTCCCATTATGCGCTCCCTTCGGCTTGCGCCAGTGTCACTGCGATCATGTCTACGATGTCTTGGGCTGAACACCCCCGTGACAAATCGTTCGCGGGTTTCGCCAGCCCCTGAAGTATCGGGCCAATGGCCTTTGCCCCCCCAAAGCGTTGGGCGATTTTATATCCAATGTTGCCCGCGTCCAGATTTGGAAAAATGAACGTGTTGGCCTGCCCTGCCACGGGTGACCCCGGGGCCTTGCGTTCCCCAATTGCAGGCACCAATGCGGCATCAAATTGCAATTCACCGTCCACATCCAGATCCGGGCGTTTTTCCTGAACGATTCCAGTGGCCCGGGCCACCTTGTCCACGTTTGGATGTTTCGCCGATCCCTTTGTGGAAAACGACAGCATTGCAATCTTTGGGTCAATTCCGGTCAGCGTTTTCATCGATCCGGCGGATGCGATGGCAATATCCGCCAATTCCTTTGCGTTTGGATCGATGACCAAACCCGCGTCGGAAAAGATATTCACATTCGATGGCAGATCATCGCGCCCATCGAACACAATAAAGAAAAAGGACGACAAAAGTTTGGTGTCCGGGGCCGTGCCAATCACCTTGAGGGCCGCGCGAATAATATCGGGGGTCGCGTAGACGGCGCCGCCAATCGTTCCGTCCGCATCGCCATTCGCAACCATGGCAGCGGCGAAAAATGATGGTTCGGCCAATTCAACCAAGGCTTTTTCAAGCGTCATGCCTTTGGCGGCACGTTTTTCCGCATAAGCGGCTGCGTATATTTGCAGACGATCCGACGATGCCGGGTCTTCGATCCGGACAGCCCCCGTATCCCCTGCCGCATCCAAGGCCGCACGGACCTGTGCCTGTGCGCCGACGCAAATGATTTGCGCCATATTTGCGCGACTGGCCGTTACGGCCGCTTTGGCAACACGCGGGTCGGCCCCTTCTGACAAGACAATGGTTTTTGACCCATCGGGGGTCACGGACAAAATGTCAGACAGGGATGATGTCACCGGGGCCTCTTGCGATTCAAAAAAACTGGTCCCAAAAAGGGAAAGGCGCCCCCCGTCCAAGAAACGAAAGACGCAAAAGGGCCGCAAGATGATCTTGCGGCCCGTCTTGGTTTTATTCAGCGGCCATATCGGCCTGATCGATACCGGCAACACGCACCGGTTTCTTCATCGCGTCACGGCGGAACGGTTCACCCAGTTCCTGGTTGATCATGACTTCGATCAATGTGGTCACGCCATCATTCATCTGTTCCTTGATCGCCGTGTTCAGCAGTTCGGTGGTTTCTTCCATCGTGCGGGCAACCACACCTTTCAGGCCACATGCGTTGGCGATACCGGCGTAAGACACTTGGGTGTCCAGTTCGGTGCCCACAAAGTTGTCTTCGAACCACAGGGTCGAATTCCGCTTTTCAGCGCCCCACTGGTAGTTGCGGAACACGATTTGTGTGACCGGTGGCCAATCGCCACGACCGATCGCTGTCAGTTCGTTGACCGCAATGCCGAATGCACCGTCACCTGCGAACCCAACAACAGGCACGTCTGGTTGACCGATTTTCGCACCAACGATCGCTGGCAGGCCGTAACCGCAAGGGCCGAACAGACCGGGGGCCAGATATTTGCGGCCTTGGTCAAAGTCTGGGTACGCGTTGCCGATCGCACAGTTGTTGCCGATGTCGGACGAAATGATGGCTTCGCGCGGCAGGGCTGCGGTGATCGCACGCCATGCCATCCGTGGGGACATCCAATCTGGCTTTGCGTCACGGGCGCGCTGGTTCCAGGTTGTGCCTGGATCGTCATCTTCGTGGGTCATTTCAGCCAGTTGCTGCGCCCATTTGGATTTCGTTGTCGCGATTTTCGCCTTGCGGTCTTCGCGGCCTGCGTCGCCTGCGGTGTCAGACAGTTGGTTCAGGATGCCCTTGGCCACTTTTGCCGCATCGCCCACGATACCGACAGACACTTTCTTCGTCAGACCGATGCGATCTGGGTTGATGTCCACCTGAATGATTTTCGCATCTGTCGGCCAGTAATCAATGCCGTAACCCGGCAGGGTCGAAAACGGGTTCAGACGCGTGCCAAGACACAGAACCACGTCCGCTTCGGAAATCAGTTCCATGCCAGCTTTGGATCCGTTGTAGCCCAGCGGGCCAGCAAACAGCGGGTGGTTGCCGGGGAACGCATCGTTGTGCTGATAGCCAACACATACAGGCGCGTCCAAACGTTCGGCCAATGCTTTGGAGGCTTCGATCCCGCCTTCGGACAGAACCGCACCAGCGCCGTTCAGGATCACTGGGTTCTTGGCTTCGGACAGCATCGCCGCTGCGGATGCCACGGAGTTTTCACCGCCGGGGGAAACTTCGAAGTTGATCGGATCAGGGATTTCAATGTCCACGACCTGTGTCCAGAAATCGCGTGGGATGTTCAGCTGGGCTGGGCCAGACAGACGGTGCGCCTGTGAAATCACGCGGGTCAGCACTTCGGCGACGCGGGATGGGTCTTTGACTTCTTCCTGATAGGCGACACAGTCGGCAAACAGGTTCATCTGGGGCATTTCCTGGAAACCGCCCTGACCAATGGTTTTGTTGGCCGCTTGTGGCGTAACCAGCAGAACCGGCGTGTGGTTCCAATAGGCTGTTTTAACGGCGGTCACAAAGTTTGTGATCCCGGGGCCGTTTTGCGCGATCATCATGGACATTTCGCCCGTCGCACGGGTGTAGCCATCGGACATGAAACCGGCGGACCCTTCGTGGGCACAATCCCAGAATTTAATCCCCGCAGCAGGGAAAATGTCAGAGATCGGCATCATCGCGGAACCGATGATTCCAAACGCGTGACGAATCCCGTGCTTTTGCAGGACCTTAACAAAGGCCTCTTCAGTGGTCATTTTCATGGCTATTCTCCAAAAAGCAGCAATTTTTGAGACGTTTAGTCTCAATTATCACAAGATGAAAGCAGATTACAGAGAGTCTTTGCCGTGCATTAGGGCCAGTTACAACCCCGATTTATAGCCAGACTGGAATCTATCGTGCCAATAACTTACGCTGTTGGGCCGCCCCAGAAAATGCCCCTGCGCCTTAGGGATGCCAATCTGCCGCAAAACATCCAGCTGCCACTGGGTTTCCACGCCTTCTGCGATGATATCAAAGCCCAATTGTTGGGACATTGCGACCAGTCCCTTAAGAATTCCCGGCTTTGCGCCACTGTCCAGTCTTTGCACGAAACTGCGATCAATTTTCACGATATCGACGGGATATTCCATCAGGCGTTCCAGATTGGACAGCCCGGTTCCGAAATCATCCAGCGCAACCCGAACGCCAGCGTCACGCAGTTTGGTCAGCAACAGCTTCGTCTTTTCGGGATTATCAATCACCGCGCTTTCCACAATTTCGAACACCATCAGCTTTGGATCAACATCCATCAGCAGTTCATCCAGCCAACCCGTGTTGTCTGAAACACTGCGGCGCAGGAATGATGACGAAATGTTCCATGCGCAAAACAGGGGCGGGTCCAGCGCCGTGAATGTGTTTGCCAACCGATTGGCCGCATTAATCGGCGGGCGCATGTCTTTTTTGTAGTTTGCGGTCATGATGTCCAGAAACGCCTCTGGCAGGCGCACCTGGCCATCTGGCGCAACCCACCGCAACAACGCCTCAACGCCAACGGGTTGATCTGTGTTCAGGTCAAAAACCGGTTGGACGAAATAAGTGATTTCATCGTTTTCCAAGGCCTTCGCGACCTCTTCCCGGGTGGGTCTGTTTTTGCGTTCTTCCAATTGATCCAACACCGCGCGGTCCGCAATCCGCACCCGGTTTCTGCCCGTTGCCTTGGCCTGATACAGGGCCGCGTCCGCGATGATCAACGCATCAACCATGGCCTGTTCCGGTTCCAGCACCGCAACACCGATGCTGGCTGTGCGTTGAACCAAATTGCCCTTTACATCGACCCCGGCTGCCGCGACTGCGGATCGAAACCGTTCGGCCACGACCCGGGCTTCTTCCATATCGCAGCGGTCCAGAAAAACGCAAAATTCATCGCCACCCAACCGGGCGACAAAATCGTTGCTGCGGCAGGTATCAACCAACGCCTGCGTGATCTTGATCAACAGGCTGTCGCCCACATCATGCCCATACCCATCGTTGACCGTTTTGAAGTCATCAAGATCCACATACAAAAGGGCGTGTGGTTCTGTGCGGGGCTGGCGGTCAATGTGGTCAGCCAGATATCGCCGCGATTGCGCCGGTGTCAGATCATCCAACGAAATGAAGCGGTCCAGTTCTGCAGATCGTTTTGACAGCGCATCCCGTTCTTTCTGAATTGCGCGCAGTTGGGACCTTTGCTGAACCAGCATCACCGCAATTAAGCCAGCGCATCCCGCAAAAAAGGCCGCAAGTAAGATCACCCTGACGCCCCTGTCCTGTCCCTACCTTAAGTTGAACCATTTTGACTAACGTTCCGTCAACAGTTCCTTCGCACGGCTGTGGCATCCAGATTCCCATGGTACACAGCTTGCCCCATGGCACGCCTGCGCTTAGGACTGCCCCAACTGAAGGAGGGCCCCATGCCAGACTATAAGTTCGACACACTGTCCCTACACGCCGGCCAAAGCCCGGACGCACGGTTCGGATCACGCGCTGTACCTATTCACCAAACCACCAGTTATGTGTTTGACAGCACCGAACATGCCGCAGCCCTGTTCAATGCCGAAGTGGGCGGCCATATCTATTCGCGGCTGACAAATCCGACGGTTGCCGTTTTGGAACAGCGCGTGGCAGCGATGGACGGTGGCGTGGCAGCGGTCGCCACATCGTCCGGCATGGCGGCATTGTTTGTGACCGTTCTGGCGCTGTGTTCAGCGGGGGATCACATCGTGTCGTCGTCGCAGATGTATGGTGCGAACATCAACCTGTTTGAACACACGCTGAAACGCTATGGGATCGAAACGACCTTTGTGCCACCGAACAATCCATTGGCCATTCGGGATGCCATTCGCCCCAACACCAAAATGATCTTTGGAGAGGTTATCGGGAACCCCGGCATGGATATCATGGACGTGCCAGAGGTGTCGAAGATTGCAAAAGACGCGGGCGTGCCACTGGTGATCGACGCAACGTTCAACACACCTTGGATGATCCAGCCCATCAAGCATGGCGCAAACATCGTGATCCATTCGCTGACCAAATGGATGGGCGGTCACGGCGTCGCCTTGGGCGGCATGGTTGTTGACGGCGGCAATTTTGATTGGGGCCAATCCGATAAGTTCCCGATGATGAACGGGCCACATTTTGGCTATCAGGGTGTGAACCTGTGGGAAGAATTCGGCCCCGCCGCATTTTCCATGCGCGTCCGGACCGAAGGCATGATGAACCTTGGCCCCTGCATGTCACCGCAAAATGCATTCTATATCTTGCAAGGTATCGAAACGCTGCCGCTGCGTATGGAACGGCACATGTCAAACACGGCCAAGATGCTGGACTTCCTGCAAGGCCATGATCAGATCGCATGGGTGAAACACCCGTCCCTGCCCGATCATCCCGACCACGATACCGCCACCCGCCTGATGCCCAAAGGGCAAGGGTCCATTATTGCGGCAGGTGTCAAAGGCGGGCGCGATGCAGGCCGTGCGTTCATTGAAAGCGTGGAATTGGCCAGCCATCTGGCCAATGTGGGCGATGCCAAGACGTTGGTCATTCACCCCGGATCCACAACCCACAGCCACTTGACCAAAGACGCGATGGAGGCCGCGGGCCTGACAGATGATCTGATCCGCATTTCGGTGGGGTTGGAAGATTTCGACGATCTGGCCGCAGATTTCAATCAGGCGCTCAAGGCTGCGGGCCGTGTCGCCAAAAAAGCCATGGCAGCAGAATAATGAGACTGGATGTAAACGGCACCGCAACCTTTGCGTCGACCGGTGGGCGCGACTTTGATCCATCCGGCAACGTGATCGTGTTCATTCATGGGTCTGGCCAGAACCATCTGGGCTATATGCTGCAGCATCGGTTCTTTGCGAACCGTGGGTGGCAAGCCATCACGCCGGATTTCCCCGGGCATGGGCAATCGGGGGGTGACCCGCTGACCAGCATACCGGCCATGGCAGACTGGATGATCGCGTTCATGGACGCCGCCGGGATCGAAAAGGCCCATATGGCAGGCCATTCGCAAGGGGGGCTGGTTCTGCTGGAACTGGCATCGCGCTATCCCGACCGCGTGTCATCGGCCGCATTCATGGCGACCGCGCTGTCGATTCCCGTGAACGACTATTTGTTGGGATTGGCAGAAACCAAAGAGGCCAAGGCGATTGCATCCATGATGGATTGGGGCCACGGGCCGACCGGGCACCGCCATGATCATACGATGCCGGGCACATCGCATATGCTGTTTGGTGCAAGATTGATGGAATCAAATGTGACGGGGGCCTTGCACGCGGACCTGTCAGCCTGTGCGGCCTATGATGGTGGCCCGGCGGCAGCAGACGCGATCAAATGCCCCACGCTTTGCATTCTGTCCGGACAGGACAAAATGACCCCAATCAAGGCCGGGCGGGGCCTGCATGCAGCGTTGGGCGGCGAATTGGTCGAACTGCCGGACGCTGGTCACATGAACATCACAGAAGCCCCGTTTGAGATAAACCGGGCCCTGAAAGCATTTCTGGATGCCCAAATCTGACGGGGCGCTGCTTTGAAAAAACACTGTTTCGGCCCCATTTCTTTCAAATTGAGGCCGAAACAGCTAGATATGCCCCGTTGTGTAAACAGATGGTTAAGGGGTGATCCCAATGGTTGAAATGCTGATCCTGATATTCATGGGCCTGCCAATGGTCTTTGATATGGACACCACTTCCGACGACAATGAAGAAGAGGCACTGAATTCCGAAGGCTCCGAAGCCCTTGGCGATGGCGATCTGTTGGACATGATCGACGGCCCCGCTGGTGTGCAGGCGGATGCGGATGCGGATGCGGATGCGGATGCGGATGCGGATGCGGATGCGGATGCGGAAACAGACGACACGCCTGAAACGGATGCAACAACGGATGACGGTGAAACACCCGCTTCCACCGATACCGATACCGATACCGATACCGATACCGAT
>JAHDBC010000058.1 GCA_020630595.1 Planktomarina sp. | reverse complement strand
CCTGTGGAGGGTTCAGATTGGGCGCGTATACGGGGTGTGGGTGTGGGTGGCAAGGGACTTTTAGCGCGCGCCCAATTGATTGCGTATACTGTTCCCAAACCACCGGGATACAGATCGATAGATTAACGTATTCAGTAACATTTTAAGATTACCCCGGTTGCGGGAATGCAGCGTGCCCTTTTGTGGCGATGGAGTGGAAACTTGGAAAATATAAAGCCCATTTTTGTGTCATTGGTTCGCAACTTGTGGATCTATTGCGCCATTGCAGCCATCTGTTTGGTTGTCGTCAGCAAAGACGCAAGCACAACTGGATACTGTGTCAAAGCAAGCCCCTTTGCAGGATATGAATATTCAAAGTGCTAAGGTGGGGATGCGTGGGTCATGAATTTACTTTGCACACCCTAGCTGAACAACGGACACCCCAGCGTCACCCTTAGCGCGGCGATCAGTTCATCCAAATCTGTCGCCCCGGCGTATTCCCCGCCCGTTTCATCGGCCAAACACCGCATAACGGGGGCTTCGTCGACAAAGAAATCATTCGGGTCCACGCTTTGCCATTCGCGGAATGCGCCTTTGACTTGGAACCCGATCACATGCACCGTCACACCGCCTTGGGCGGCCAGATCAGCGGCAAGGGCGCAGGGGTTGCCTTGGCAGGTTTCAGCCCCGTCGGTGATCAGCACCACCGTTCCCTGTTCCCCCAAAGTGACCGCCGCCAATTCCACCGCCGCGGTCAGGGGCGTGGATCCCAGCGGGTTCATCCCCATCGCGGTGGACATGGTCAGATCGGCGGCCTGATCGATCGGTGCGAAATGCACCTTCACGCCGTTGCATTCATCCGTGCCACCCGGGCCATAGGTGGCAAACCCGATGCGGCGGAAATCCTGTGCCTCTTCCATCACGGTGGCCAGCGCATCGCGGGCAATGCCGATCTTGGGGCGGCCAAATTCCTGAAACCCGCTTTCGGCCATGGACCACGACATATCCAGCACAACCATCGCATCCTGCGCGCAGTTTGGATGGGCAAATGTCGGGACCACAGACAGGGCAAGGGGCAAAAGGAAATGTCGCATCTTGGCAGGTTTGCACGGACCATGCCGTTTGTCGACAAGACGCAGCCCCCCGTCACGGACACGATCCTGTCAGAACAGGGGGAACAGATATGGCCACACTGACACAAGATCAGATCGATGCGTTCTGGCGCGATGGGTTTATCGTGGTGGAACATGCGGTCACGGCTGACGAACTGGATGGGATCCGCGCCCAATTCGCCACATGGGTCGATGACAGCCGGCAGCACACCGGGCCATTTGGCGAAACGCTGGACAAGCGGGGCCGGTTCGATGTGGAACCGGGCAGCCACACAGCCCAGACCCCTGCCCTGCGCCGCGTTCAATCCCCGGAAGAAGTTTCCGATGCCTTTCTGCAGGTCATGCGCCACGGGCGGACCGTGGATATCGTGGCGGATCTGATTGGGCCAAACCTGAAGTTCCATCATGGCAAGGTGAATTCCAAACAGCCCGGTGCCGCGACCAAGGTCAAATGGCATCAGGATTTCTGTTTTCAGCCCATGACCAATGACGACATCATCACCTGCCTGTTGTTCATGGATGATGTGACACTGGAAAATGGCCCGCTAGAGGTCGCCCCCGGCACCCACAAAGGCCCGCTGTATTCCCATTGGCACGACGGGGTGTTCACCGGGGCCGTTGCTGACACCGTGATGGAGGCGCATTGGAATGGCGTGGTCAAATGCACCGGGGCCGCTGGGTCGGTCTGTTTGATGCATTCCAGCCTGCTGCATGGATCCGCGCCCAATCTGTCCGATCAGCCGCGCACGCTGTACATCACCACATACTATGCCGAAGACGCGATCGAACTGTCGCCAAACCATTTGCCCAGCAAACACACCCACGAACTGGTTGCCGGTGTTGCCACGGGCCGGGTGCGGTGTTCGGACTATCAGATGGACATCCCGGAAAAGCCGACCAGCACATCGTTCTTTGATCAACAGGCCATGGGCTAACCCGCGCGCAGCCCTTGCGCCACCGCCACATCCCACGGCGTATCGCCCAACTGATCCAGCAAATCATCACGTGCATTTGCCGCGGCATCCGGCTGCGTGCCAAATGCGGCAAAAACATTCGGTTCTGATGCGAAGGTGGACAGTTCCGATTGAACCATTTCCACAAAGTCCGCAGGCTGCATGACCTTGCGCGCCTTTGGCAGCACTTCAGTAAACATCCACGGCGACACCCGTTTGCCATCTGACAACCGAATTGCGCCATCACGATCAAACAACAACGCATGGATGACAGCCAATCGCCACAGGTCCGGGCGGGCAAACCCAAGCCTGTCCAGATATCCCCAAACCACAGCATCACGCGAAAACGATTCATGTTCGCCATCGCGCAACACAACGTAGTTGCGCAGTTGCGCGCTGCAATGGTCATCGTGTTCCGCCAGATAAGCCAAGATCGCGCCCAGCGGTGCAAACCCACCCGGTCCCGCGCCAAAGGCAACTTTTTCGCGGCGCAGCGTATCAGCCCAAACATCAAGAAGCGATTTGATGGCCGCAATAACATCAATCTTTTTTGCGGCCAGCTTTTCTGCAAACTGGCGTTCATCCAAAATGGTTGGCCCCACCTGAAACACGAACGTCAATCGTCCGCTGCGCCCCCCCAACCCTTCGAAATCGGTGCGCAACCGTTCGCTGAACCTATCCAACCCCGCGATCACATCCGCCGGTTTCCAGGATTTGATTTTGGTCAATCCGGGGATCATCGCGGCAATGTCGTGGGCGGTGATTTTGGGCAGGTCTTGTTCAAATGCATAGTCCGAATCCGGGTGTGGACGAACCGTGCCTTTTGTCTTGCGCTTGGCCGGCGCCAGATCCGTGCTGATGTGGTGGCGTTGAACCGCTGGGGCCTGAAATCCGCAGGGTGCGGACAGTTTGACGCCATAGCTGCGACTGTCTTCAGACCACTGCACCGCCTGCAGCCGCGGATAGATATCGCGCAAATAGAGGATGCTTTTGAACCCCTTGCGTTTTTGCGCAGGGGGAAGTGTTTGGGGAAACAGGCCCGGTGTTTCGGTCGTTTGGGTCCAACGGGCCAATTTTGGAACCCACTTTTTGAAATAGGCGTGATCGTCGTCGCCCACATATTTTTCGCATGTCAGCGTGATCGGGTCGCTGCGGTGGATCATCTGTCCGCTTGTCAGGGACCATGTGTCAAACCGTTGCTGATGCCGCCAATGCACAAATTCAGGTTCAAGCGGGTCAATAAATTCCAAGAACCGAATTTCGGGTGACGGCCTGACGATAAATTCACCATTGGGGCTGATGTCAGAATCATCAAACCCTATGATGGTTTTGGCGGACGCATTGAATTCCAACAATTGGAATTCCACCTTTTGGTGTTGAAGATCAAACCGGAACAGCCCCCGATTGGCGGCCATATCAAACGGTATGTCATTGGAATCATACCACCCTGACCCCAGTGCCACGATCGTGCCGTCCATCGCTTCGAAAACGGAACCTTCCGGTTTGGCCGTTCCGGGTGGAAACGGTGCCTGCATGGCATCTTGGGCTGCCCATGCCACAGCTTTGAACCGGGGGCGCAACACCCCCCGCTTCACGATGTCAGGAACAAAGGTCGGGGTCACGGACCACCGCAGGCGCAGGTCATCCAGATTAACGAAGTGCACGTGACGAGAAAACCAAAGGCACAAACATCTGTGGTACTGCAGGATCGACGCACGATGGACGATAAAGTCAAATTGGGTTTCCGCGGTCAATGCGCCCGTTTCAACGTCAAAGACCGCCACCTTTGTCAAAACAGGCTTTTGGTAAGAATTCTGTGAGTGAGACACGCAAAACAATTTGCCTTCGTGCAACAGCGCGTGTCGCACCGACAAGGATCCGAACGGCCGGACGATAAACCGGCGCGTCCCATCCGCATTCAGCACATCAACAAATTCCGATGAATGCTGACCATAATCCCGGATCAACGCACGCATGGCTTAGCCCAGATGATCGTTGATGTGCATGACGTGGGCGGCCATGTAATCGTTTTTCGTCAACCGCCCATAGGCGAAGTGCGGTTTCAGGTCCGCCTGATGGTCGCGAAACGTGGTCATGGCGGTGGTCAGCCGGTCGAATGCCAGCGCAGTGTCACCGGTTTCCACGATCACCTCGCCGGGAATGGCGTCGTCCAAACCATGGGACATGCGCCCCCGCGCGCGAAACACGCGATACGCCAGTTTACCAACGGTCATCTGAAACAGCATCGGCTTGGTTTGCGGAAAGCCCACCATGGAAAATTCGATGGATTGGGCCAGATGATGCAACGTGCGCACCGTGCCCCAAGTGCCCCCCGTCGGAACAGATTGCCCGCGCATTGCGATGATCCGGGACAGGGTGTCGTCAAAATTCAAATCGGTCATGGGGCAAGCCTACACGCAATCACACTTTTCACAATTCCCATGATCCGCTATGCGACCGCATGACCAACATTCGCACCCTGTTCCCGACCCATCTGTACCACGCCAAGCTGGGCGACATTGACCCGACCGAACTGGAAGCCAACTGCCTTGGTATCGCCGAAGATGATGAAGCGGGCCAGCAGTGGTGCGACGACAATGATTTTCCGGGCTACACATCCTATGCATCCCTGACAGATCTGCCGTGGCGATTTCCGATCTTTCAGGATGTGGTGACCGCGCTGGACGGGCACGTCGCACAGTTTGCCACGGCACTGCAGTTCGATTTGGGCGATAAGCCCCTGCGGTTGGAAGATATCTGGATCAACATTCTGCCCGAAGGCGGCATTCACACGGCCCACATTCACCCCCATTCTGTGATCAGCGGCACGACCTATGTGGCGATGCCCCCCGGCACATCAGCCATCAAATTCGAAGACCCCCGCCACCAGATGATGATGGCCGCCCCACCCCGCCTGAAAGACGCGGGCGAAGATCATCAATCGTTCATCTATGTGAAACCATCGGTCGGTGATGTGCTGTTATGGGAAAGCTATCTGCGCCACGAAGTGCCCATGAACATGGCCGAAGACCACCGGATCAGCATCAGCTTCAACTACGCCTGGGGGTGAAAAGCCGGCCGCTGGCCCGTGCTAGGTTGCGCCCAAACCGCCGTGATCATCCTGCGATGGGGCAGGTTCCTTTTTCGGTGCGGCGTCAGACCGTATGGCGCGGATCACACGGCGGGCCCATTCGGCATAAATTTCTGGCCCCGGGTGAAAGCCATCGACCGACATCTTCGTGACGTCCATTTCCAAATCCAGCGGCAGGTATTCCGCATGCGGTGTCGCGGCCACAAGACTTTCCAGCGCCGTATCGAACCATTCGGCCCGGTCCCCTAACATGTGTTTCAACGGCGTCGGCAACGCCGGAAACAAGCGGATGGGGGCCAGACCAGACACGATCACGCGCGGCACCTTGTGACGACGGCGTAAGCGTTTCAGCAGACGCGTGTAATCCGCGACCCACGCCTGAAACCGGACCCCGTTTTTGACGTCATTCAGGCCCAGCGTGACAAAGGCGATATCGAATTCTTCGGGCGGCATGTCATCCAACATCGCCAGTGTCGTGGCCAAGGTCGCGCCGGACTTGGCCCAAAGCGTACATGTGACATCCCAATCGCGGCTAAGATCACGGGTCAGATGGCCCAGCAAAACCTCGTCCTGGGATTGCGCGCCAACACCCGCGGCAGAACTGTCACCAATCACCAAAAGACGCAGCGGTTTGCCCTGCCCCATCCGCATCATCCGGTCGCCGATGGGTTCCGGCAATCGCGGGATCGTCGCATAACAGATCGCCGCTTGCACGGCATAGATCGGAAACAGGATGATATGGCGCAGGATGTTCAGCATGAACAAAAAGATAATATCGCCTTTGAACAGGTCAAACCCACGGCCCTTCACGACATAGCGTCAACTGCGTGAAAATGCTGCAACGCAGCAAAAATACTTGTGCTGCCCAAGAAATCGGCGTACGGGAAAGAACGACAAAATGTCACACCCAAAGATGGAGGACATGTCGTGAACGCCCAACCCAAAAAACAAGACGATTTTTCAGTTGTCACGGGCACCTCATTTTACAAACCGCTTCTGCGATTTTTGAAAGAACTGCCCAAAGACTATGTTGGAACGATGGCCGACGTTCAGGCCCACCATGGCCCGTTGGTGCATCTGAAACTCTTCGGCGGTCTGATGAACATGGCGTTTGTCAGCGACGCCACCGTGAACCGGGAATTGTTCGTGCGTCACACGGATGCGCTGGGCAAATCACCGTCACAAATTCAGACATTTTTGTACGCCGCCGGAAACAGCGTGGCGACCGCACACGGGGATGATTGGCGCACCAAACGCAAGGAAGCGAACGCCCTGTTTGCCCGCAAAATGGTCGAAGCGCCCTGCGCCGGGCAAGTGCACGTCGTGCGCGACCATGTCGCCACCCTGCCGGATGCCACGATGGATGCCCCGATGGATGCGATGGGATTGGCCAAACGGCTGGCCGCCCTGACGTCCAGCCGGGGGATTTTGGGACGAACCATCACCATGGCCGAAGCCGACACGCAAATCGCGTTCAGCAATGCCGCACGGGATCGGTTTAACGCTGAATCCGCCCATATGTTTGCCCGTCCCGATTGGATGCTGGCCCCGTGGCGGCGCGATTTGACAAGGCAAAAAGACCGCGTGTTTCCGATTGTTCAAGCCGCAATCGATGAACTGCGGACCGCAGACGCCCCGAATGACGGGTTGATGAACCACTACGTGAACGGAACCTTTGTCACCTCGAACGATACGGAAATGCTGACCATCATGGTGGGTCTGTTGATGGGGGCGCAGGATAACATCGCCTCTGCCCTTGGGTGGGTTTTGGCGTTTCTCGCCCATGATCCTGCGCTTCAGGCTGAATTGCGGGGCGAAATCGGCGACGGCCCGATGGATGCGGATCACCTGAACCGCTGTGCCCTGCTTCGGTCCACAGTGGCAGAGGTTTTGCGCATGCGTCCACCCGCGCAGGCGAACCAACCCCGCCAGCTGTGTGCACCGGTCACCCTTGCGGGGCATGATTTGCCCAAAGGCACGTTTGTGCTGAATTCCATCTACAACATGCATCACGACGCGGCGGCGTGGCCTGAACCAGACAGCTTCGACCCACGTCGTTTCATGGATCAAGGACTGACCCGGATGCCAAACTATGCCCCGTTTGGCCACGGCCCCCGCAATTGCGTGGCACAGGGTATGGCCACGCAGCAGCTGATGGCATCTGTGGCGGGTCTGTTGGCCGGGCACCAACTTGCAGCGGTCGCCCCACACTTTCCGACCATGGAACAAACCCCGTTCTTGGTCCCTGCGGATTTTGATATCCGGATCACCGCAATCTAAACCGAAAAGCCCCCGCTGATTTCTCAGCGGGGGCCAAACTGTAGGGTGGGTGAAACCC